>DAVZJV010000008.1:0-77129 GCA_052272595.1 Alloprevotella sp. | reverse complement strand
CTTTCCCGGGGCGGAACGTTGGCTATTATCCTGCGCCCCTTTGGGGCTCTCCCGGATCAGACCGGAATGACGGGGGGCGTGCCGGCGGCCTTGAGCTTGAGATATTGCTCAAGTCCTTCGCGTCGAAGCTGGCAGGCGGGACAATGGCCGCAGCCGTCGCCGGGGATGCCGTTGTAGCAGGTGAGCGTCTTATGGCGTACGAGGTCGAGCACGCCCAGTTCGTCTGCCAGCGCCCAAGTCTCGCACTTGTCGATCCACATCAAGGGCGTATGGATGACGTATTGCTCCTCGAGGCCGAGGTTGAGCGTGACATTGAGCGAGCGGATAAACGAGTCGCGGCAGTCGGGATAGCCCGAGAAGTCGGTCTGAGAGACGCCCGTCACCAAGTGGCGGATGCCCCGCTCGCGGGCGTAGACGGCGGCGATGCTGATAAAGAAGAGGTTGCGCCCGGGGACGAATGTGTTGGGCGGGCCGTCGGCAGGCTTTACCTGATCCATCACGATCGATTGATCGGTGAGCGAGTTGTGTGCCAGCGAGGCGATGAAGCTCACATCCATTCGGTCGAAGTGGACGCCGGCTTCGCGGGCTATCTCTTCGGCAAGGTCTACCTCGTGGGCGTGTTTCTGACCATAGACGAAGGAGAGGGCAAAGACCTCCTTAAAGTGGCGCTTGGCCCAGAAGAGGCAGGTCGTAGAGTCTTGGCCGCCGCTGAAGATAACCAGCGCGCGCGTATTGTCGAGGGGGTGGGACATATCGAGCCAGTTAAGAGAGAGTAAAAGATGAGAACGTTGTTGGCGCGAAGTTACACCTTTTTCCCCTAACGGGCGGCTGCTCCGCTCCATCGGCCTACCTTGATTACCTGTGTCTGTACCCCAATCCACCTTTTCTTTCCGCGAGCGATGGTACGCTGCAGCCTTCTCTTTATCTTCGCAGTCAGATATACAAGCCTTTATTTCTCAATCTCTATGACGTCACCCATCCAAGAGTTTCCCACCGTGAGCGACTACTGCGACTACTATGGCATCGAGACGCTCCATCCCCTTGTGAGCGTGGCCGACTTCGCAGACTTCACGCCCCGTCCCCACGTTCTGCGGCGCATGGGTTTCTATTGCGTATTCCTCAAAGAGGCATATTGCGGCGAGATGACGTATGGCCGTACGAAGTATGACTACCAAGACGGCACGATGATCTTCAGCGCCCCCGGCCAGGTCATCGGCGGCACAGACGGCAAGGTCACGCCCAACCCTAAGGGCTATGCGCTCGTCTTTCACCCTGACTTCCTCTACGGAACGCCCTTGGCGCGCCGGATGAAGGACTATACCTTCTTTAAATATGAGAGCAACGAAGCCCTCCATATGAGCGAGCGCGAGCGCACTGTCATCAAGCATTGCTTCGAGGAGATACGCGACGAACTCTCTCAAGGTGTCGATAAGCATACGAAGTCCATCGTCGCCTCTTACATCGAAGCCCTGCTCAATCATTGCGTGCGATTCTACGACCGTCAGTTCGTCACCCGCGAGATAACCAACCGCAGTGCGATCGATCGCTTCGAGGCCGTGCTGAATGGCTATTTCGAGAGCGAATTGCCCCGTCGTGAGGGTCTTCCGACCGTCAAATATTGCGCCGACGCCGTGTGTCTCTCCCCCAACTATTTCGGCGATCTCGTCAAGCGCGAAACGGGCAAGTCGGCGCAGGAAATGATCCAGCTCGCCATCCTCGACCGCGCCAAGACGCTCCTGACCGAGAGCGACCTGAGCGTCAGCGAGATTGCGTGGCAGCTTGGCTTTAAGTTTCCCCAGCACCTCAACCGCCTCTTTAAGCGCCGCGAGGGCGTCAGCCCGCTCACCTTCCGTCGACAGGTCGGTTGATGCCCAGCGATACCGAGCCTAGAGGGGGCGAATGAACGTCAAATAGCGGAAAAAATGTGCGATTTGTCGGTATTTGGGCCAACGTATGATTATCTTCGCAAAAGAAGCTTCGGACTTCCATCGATTATTCCCAAATACCGACATTCCGTATGAAACACTTTATCCGCCAAGCGCTTATGGCGCTTACCCTGACCTTTGGTCTGGTCACTACGGCTTGCGCTGACGGCAAGCCCATCACCCTCAGCGAGCTGCCCGCCAAGGCGCAGCAGACGCTCAAGGCTCACTTCAAGGGGCACAAGGCTATCCTCGTGACGAAAGATCGTGACGGCATGGGCCACGACTACGAAGTAACCTTCAGCAATGGCGAGCAGATAGAGTTTAACAAGCGTGGCGAGTGGAAGGACATCGAGTGCAAGCGCTCACGAGTGCCTGCCGCCCTCGTTCCCTCCTTTGTCAAGGCCTACGTTCGAGACCACGCCCCCACCACCCGTGTGGTCAAGCTCTCGCGCGACCGTGACAGCTACGATGTCGAACTCTCCGATCGCACCGAACTGGAGTTTAACAAGCACGGTCAGCTGACGGATATCGACCGATAAATTCTCCCGACGATCTCACGAACGGGTGTAGCCGCGAGGCTGCGCCCGTTTGTCGTTTTCGGCTGTGACATCTCTTCCGAGGAAGCTTCGGTCGGGGGCTTCCTGCAGTTCGTGGGGCAAAGGGAAGCTTCCTTTCCCCTTTTTCCCCTTTCTTGCATTATCTTTGCGTGAGGTGATGCCCTTTGCCTTTGACCCTACGCGGCGAGCGGGGCATCGTTTCCCCATTATCACATCCACACTTTACTTCTTCCGTATGACCCTACGAGCAATGCTGGCGTTGTCGCTGGCCTCCGTTTCCTTCACCCTCTCGGCGCAGACGCAGCCGTCTGTCATTCCCCTGCCTGCCCATATGGAGGCTGGAGCCGGTTCCTTCACCTTGCCTGCCCGGCTGACCGCCGCTGCCGATGCTTATCCCGGCGACAGCATCCGGATGTTGCTCGATCGCTTCGGTGAAAAGCTCACGGCGACGACCGGCGTCACCTTGCGCCCGAGCAAGAAGGGAAAGGCCGCCAAGGCACAGCTCCGCCTCATGCTTGACCGCAGTCTCGGGACGGAGGCCTATAGGCTGGTCGTCAAGCCCGAGGGGATGACGATTGCGGCGGCTCGTCCGGCCGGCTTCTTCTATGCCCTCCAGACGCTCGAACAGCTCATGCCCACTCGCGCCCTGCAGAGTGGTAAGGCGGGCGTTGCCACATCTCCCCAGACGATTTCCGCCGTGACGATCAGCGATAGTCCCCGCTTCGGCTGGCGCGGCTTCATGCTCGACGAGGGACGCCACTACTTTGGCAAGGAGGCGGTCAAGCGCATCCTCGACGTGATGGCCGCTTATAAGATGAACCGCTTCCACTGGCACCTCACCGAAGATCAGGGCTGGCGTCTGGAGATCAAGAAATATCCCAAGTTGACCTCCGTCGGTGCCTGGCGTGACAGCAAGGTGCTCGGGTGGGGCGATACGAAGCCCGACGGCCAGCGCTATGGCGGCTATTATACGCAGGACGATGCTCGCGAGATCGTGCAGTACGCCCGTGACCGTTTCATCGAGATCGTGCCCGAGGTCGACATCCCCGGCCACTCTCAGGCAGCGGTGGCAGCCTATCCCGACTTGTTGGCCTGTGACCCGGAGAATCCCCACTCCGTATGGCTCTGGCAGGGCGTGTCGGCCGACGTGATCAATGTGGCCAATCCCGGGGCCGTACAGTTCGCAAAGGATGTGGTGGACGAACTCACCGACATTTTCCCCTACGGCTACCTCCATTTGGGTGGTGACGAATGCCCCACGCAGAAGTGGGAGGCCAACGCTACCTGTCAGCAGCGCCTCCGCGAGATCGGGTCGACCAATTACCGCGACCTGCAGATCGACTTTTACCGCCAGCTCGAGGAGCACATCGCCAAGAAGCCCGCAGCCGAACGCCGCCGTCTGATCTTCTGGAATGAAGTGCTCCACGGCAATACCGCACCGCTGGGCAAGGACATCACCGTGATGGCGTGGATCGGTGCCGACAAGGCTGCCCTCGATGCCGCGCAGCGTGGCTTCCATACCATCCTTACGCCCCAGATACCTTATTATATCAATCGCCGCCAATCGAAACTCCCGACCGAGCCCCGTTCGCAGGGCCATGGCACGGAGACGGTCGAGGCTGTCTATAACTATGTGCCGATGGCGAATGTGCCTGATTCGCTGGCCTCGCGCTACCTGGGTGTGCAGGCAAATTTCTGGACGGAGTGGGTCGAGGATGCCGCTACGGTGGAGTACCTCACCCTGCCGCGTCTCGCTGCCGTGGCCGAGGCGGGCTGGACGCCCCAGACGCTTCGCAGCTATCCTGACTTTCTCAAGCGTCTCCAGCGCGAATCGGCATTATACGATGCCGTGGGCGTGAACTATGGCAAGCACGTCTTTGAGAAGGTGGCGGAGTAAGAAAGCGCCGGCACCCTTTTCATCGCTTTATCTTTAGCAGATAGGGATGTCAATCCCATGGCGAGACTCGCTCTCTGTTCTTCTGCCGTCACTGTTGGCTCAGTGGCGGCAGATGTTTTATTATCTTGTCTCGCCGATGACGTGATTTCGCAGGTTGTCGGGCGCGGCTGAGCAACTATCCATGCGCTAGGCGCGTTACGAGGGCGTAAGATACCCACATCGTGTTATCGTGGGTATTCTTTCGTTCGAATGATCTTGTTAAGACTGTGTTTCAAGCCACCTGAATAGGGTAATTGTTGGATTTGTATTGCTGTATGTTTGGAATGATTACAACTGCGTAATACTTTTGTACTCGCAAGGTGGAACTAAAGGCGCGGCTGCAGTCCGCCGCTGAGGTTTCCCCCGTGCAAGACAGCTAATCAATAGAAGCATCATACCTAAACGATTCTCACATCATGCAGACACTCATCAACACTCAGATTCCCGAGTTCAGCCTTCCCGCCTTCCAGAATGGCGAGTTCCGTACTGTCACCAACGAAGAGATCCGCGGCAAGTGGGCCATCTTCTTCTTCTATCCCGCCGACTTCACCTTCGTTTGCCCCACCGAGCTGGTTGACATGGCCGAGAAGCATGACGAGTTTGCCAGTCGCGGCGTAGAGATCTACTCCGTCAGCACCGATACGCAGTTCACTCACAAAGCATGGCACGACACGAGCGATTCGATCAAGAAGATCCGCTACACCATGCTGGCCGACCACACGGGTGCCTTCACTCGTGCCCTCGGCGCCATGGACGAGGCAGAGGGCGTGGCCTATCGCGGCACTTTCGTGGTAAACCCCGAGGGTCAGATCAAGCTCATCGAGATCGGTGACAACGCCATCGGCCGCAATGCTGACGAACTTCTCCGCAAGGTCGAGGCTGCCCAGTTCGTTGCCGCACACGACGGTGAGGTTTGCCCCGCCAAGTGGAAGGAAGGCGCCAAGACGCTCAAGCCCAGCATCGACCTCGTAGGCAAGATCTAAAGCCGACCGGCCAATGAAGCGGTGCCGACGCAAGCGAGATGGATACACCGCTGTAAGCGATACGCTAAAGAAAACACTATTACCTTTATCTGCGAGCTTGCGTCTCTATGCTACGGCATAGCCGGGGCAAGTTCGGCGCTGCCCATGGTTTATCGATAACTTGCCTTATTCTCCTAAGTCCCGTCAGCTTCGGATTCTCCCTTGATCGGGCGATGCATCGTGGCGGCGGGGCTTAGTCTTTCCAGACTCTTCCTCTTTTTATTCCTACGCTATGTTAGACAAAGATCTACTCGCCCAGCTGCGCACGCTCTTTGCCGGGCTGAAGAGCCACTATACGCTCCGCGTCACGTCGGGCGATACGCCCGCCCACGGCGAACTCAGTGAGATGGTCACCGAGATGGCCGCTACGTCAGACCACATCGAGGCCGTTGCCGGCGATGCCGCCCCCGTTCGCCTCGATCTTCTCAAAGACGGGCAGGAGACGGGCGTCAGTTTCCGTGCCGTGCCCGGCGGCCATGAGTTTACCTCCCTCATCCTGGCCGTGCTCAATGCCGACGGGGTGGGGAAGAACCTCCCTGACGAACACACGCAAAGCGTTATCCGCTCCATCACCGGGCCGGTGAAGCTCACTACCTACATGTCGCTCAGCTGCACCAACTGCCCCGACGTGGTGCAGGCACTCAACGTCATCGCCCTGCTCAACCCCTCGGTGAAGCACGAGGCCGTGGACGGCGGACTCTATACCGACGAAGTGGAGCGCCTCGGCGTGCAGGCCGTTCCCACGGTGGTGGCCGACGGTGAGACGATTCACATCGGGCGTGGCGCGCTCAATGTATTGCTCGAGAAGCTTTTGGCAAAATATCCCCACGAGGCCGTGACTGCCGCAGCGCCCCAAAGCTTTGACCTGCTGGTGGCCGGTGCCGGTCCTGCAGGTAGCGCCGCCGCCATCTACGCCGCCCGTAAGGGGCAGCGCGTGGCCGTCGTTGCCGGTCGCACGGGTGGTCAGGTCAATGAAACGCAAGGGATTGAGAATCTCATCTCCGTACCTCAGACGACCGGGCCTGCCCTGGCCGGCGATCTGCGCAAACACATGGAGGCTTACGACATCGCCCTCTTCGACAACCGTAAGATCGAAGCCCTCACCGTCGGCCCTGAGGGGACGAAGCGCCTTACCACCGCTACGGGCGAGGCCTTTGAGGCTCCGCAGGTGATCATTGCCACGGGGGCTTCATGGCGTCGGCTCGGCGTGGAGGGTGAAAACGACTACATAGGTCGCGGCGTAGCCTTCTGCCCTCATTGCGATGGCCCCTTCTATAAGGGGAAAGACGTGGCCGTGGTGGGTGGCGGCAACTCGGGCGTCGAGGCGGCCATCGACCTGGCCGGCATCTGCCGCAGCGTGCTGGTCTTAGAGTTTATGGACACGCTCAAGGCCGACTTCGTACTTCAGGAAAAGCTCGCCTCTCTGACCAACGTTACGGTGCGCACCTCGGTGCAGACGACCGAAGTCATCGGCGATGGCAGCAAACTCACCGCCCTTCGGCTCAAGGATCGTCAGAGCGGAGAGGAAGTGGTTGAGAAGCTTGACGGCGTGTTCGTACAGATCGGTCTCACGGCCAATAGCGCCCCCTTTGCCGACGTGTTGTCCCTCAACCGTGCCCGCGAGATCGAGACGACCGACCGCAACGGGCGCACGGCCCTGCCGGGAGTCTATGCCGCAGGAGATGTGAGTGATGTGGCCTACAAGCAGATCATCATCGCCATGGGTGAAGGGGCCAAGGCAGCCCTCGCCGCCTTCGATGACAAGATCCGTGGAGCCTGGAAGTAAGCCGTCCTCCGCATCCTCGTCATGGCTGTACGTCCGGGGGCGGCCCCGTTCCGGCTCGTAAGTTCATGACAAAGCAAAAAATCCGCCGCCAGCCGACGCAGAAGTAGCATCGGTTGGCGGCGGATTTTGCTTTATAGGGACGGGACCCGTTCGAGCCTTAGAGTTCGAGGTCTCCGTCGAAGATTTCGTGCCAGGGGAGTCCCTGCTTGTTGAGCTCTGTCATGAAGGGATCGGGGTCGAACTCCTCGACGTTCCACACGCCGGGGCGCTTCCAGAGGCCGAGCATAAACATGCGGGCACCGATGCAGGCCGGCACGCCCGTCGTGTAGCTCACGCCCTGCATGCCCGTCTCCTCGTAGGCGGCGCGGTGCGAGCAGTTGTTGTAGACGTAGTAGGTGTGTTCCTTGCAGTCTTTGAGGCCGCGGATGCGGCAGCCGATGCTCGTCTCGCCCTCATAGTTGGCACCGAGGTCTTGGGGGTTGGGCAGCACGGCCTTGAGGAACTGCAGGGGCACGATCTCGTGGCCCTCATAGTTGATGGGTTTGATGGAGGCCATGCCGATGTCCTGGATGACGCGCAGGTGGGTGAGATATTCCTGGCCGAAGGTCATCCAGAAGCGAGCGCGGCGGATCGTGGGATAGTTCTTCACCAGACTCTCTATTTCCTCGTGGTGGAGCAGGTAGCTCTCCTTGGGGCCGATGCCGGGGTAGGTGAGGGGCTTGTGGATCTCGAGCGGTTCGGTCTCTACCCACTTGCCGTTCTCCCAGTAGAGGCCCTTCTGCGTGATCTCGCGGATGTTGATCTCGGGGTTGAAGTTGGTGGCGAAAGCCTTGTGGTGGTCGCCGGCATTGCAGTCTACGATGTCGAGATACTGCATCTCGTCGAAGTGGTGCTTGGCGGCATAAGCCGTGTAGATGCTCGTAACGCCCGGGTCGAAGCCGCAGCCGAGGATGGCCGTGAGGCCAGCCTTCTCGAAGCGGTCTTTGAAGGCCCACTGCCAGGAATATTCGAAGTGGGCTTCGTCCTTGGGCTCATAGTTGGCCGTGTCGAGGTAGGAGCAGCCACACTGCAGGCAGGCCTCCATGATCGTGAGGTCCTGATAGGGCAGGGCGAGGTTCATGACCAGGTCGGGGCGGAACTCGTTGAAGAGCTTGCAGAGCTGCTCCACGCTGTCTGCATCGACCTGTGCCGTGGTGATCGGGGCGTTGCCGTAAGACTTGTCGGTCTTGGCCCGCTCGGCAATGTCAGCTGCGATGGCGTCGCACTTTGACTTCGTGCGGCTGGCGATCATGATCTCGCTGAAAACATCGGCGTTTTTGGCCACCTTATGGGCGGCCACGGTGGCCACGCCACCGGCACCGATGATGAGTACTTTTCCCATGATGATAATGCGTCAGTATAGGATGAATGGATGGATATAGCTTGTAGGGTGTGCGGGAACGGAGCCGGCAGCTTAGCGGTCAGCCTCCGGCACCTCGAGGCGAACGCGTTTCCATGTCTCGTAGCCGTCGCGCGAGGCGCCGGGTATGCGGTAGGTGAGGTGCAGTTTGTCGCGTCCCTCGAGGCGGTAGGTCAGTTTGATGCTCTTGCCGGCAATGTCGAGGTCGGTGATCGAGCCGCTGACATATTCCGTTACCGTCGAGTCGGAGGTCACGTCATAGCGGCCCTCGTTGGTGATGACGCTCTGCCCCGAGCGGTTGCCGATGAGGAAGGTGCAGAAGCGGCCGTCGCTCTGTATCATCTTCCATACAGGCAAGAGCATGAGGTGTCCGTCGTGGCGTGAACGTTCCACTTGTTGCCATAGGCCGACGAAGGCGGGATCGCCCTCGGGCGGCGCTGCCTGAAGGCCGGTCAGGCAAAAGCCGGCGAGCAGCAGGGTGCAAAAGGTTCTCATAGCGATGGGGCGTAAGGATTGGGTGGATGATACCGGTCTCATATCCTATATAAAGAGGTGTAGCGTATAGGGTACGCCTCCGTTTCCGGGGATGCTCCTTATATATTATAAGAGGTGTGGTGGGTCAGCGGCGGGTGATGGCCGCCCGGATGATCACCGCTCCCTCGCCGCGCACGATCTCGAAGAGGCGGCGCAGCGGGTTGGCCGGGTCGGTTTCGGTGAGCACGGTGAGCCGTTCTCCCTCGTAGGCTTCGAGGCAATAGGCCATCTCGATGCGGTGGATCGGGTGGGCCTTGAGTTCGCCTGAGGTGTAGGTGTTGATGAGCAGCTCTAAGTAGCGGATGGAGTTGACGTGGCCGTTGAGATCGAGGTCGGTGTAGGCAGCCTGGTGGGTGAGCGCTTCATGGGGAGCCTTGAGCCTGATGCGCCCCATCGGAGCGATGGGTGACGGCCGTTCGGGCAAGAGCACTGAGGTGAAGCCCCCGTCGGGCAGCTGCGTCAGATCCGCCGGTTGGCGTGAGGCCGTGTCGATGAGCGACCAGATGCTCGTGGCGTGCCCGTAGGGTGTGCCGTCGGGGCGGGTGATGTCGAAGTGGCGATCGGTAAACTGCCGGTAGAGTCTGTCGACCCAGGTCGAGATGCAGAAGTCGTCGCCCGTATGGGGCACGGTGTCCATCTCTATGACCAGGCGCGAGAGCACCCAGGCATGGTGCACCTTGATCATTTGCCGGTAACCGAAGCCGTGCTCCGTAGCATGGAGGGTGGCGCAGCGGAGGATGAGGTTGCCCAGCGTCCCCCAGGCCAGATCGCCGAGGTAATCTTCCGAAAAGGGTTCTACCTTATAAGGATAGGTGCTAAGCTTGTGGTCCATGGTGTGGGGTCGCCTCGTGAGGGAGGCTTGCAGAGCAAAGGTAGACAATAAATGAGGGGTGCCAAACGCTCGCCGCGCCTTTTTTTTGCACCTCGTGCCCGTTGAGATGGGGTGAAAATGGCCTCGGATGCCTCCGAATAGCCTAGATTTGTCAGCTAAGAAGACTAAAGGACATTTCTCGGTTGAAATATTGTCAATAGAGAGCGATTTCCCCGAAAAAAGTTGGGCCCCCTCTTTGGCGGAAGGGAAAAGTCCGTACCTTTGCATCGTTTTCAAAAGGCAATTGATTGTTTTACTAAAAACTTACTGACACAATGAAAAAGTTAGTTTTCGCACTCGTAGCTTTCGCTGCTATCTCTTTCGCTTCTTGCGGCAACAAGACTTCTGACGCTGTTGCTACCGACAGCACCGCTGACACCACCACGGTTGACAGCACCGCTACCGATAGCGCCGCTACGGACAGCGCCGCTGCTGCTCCCGCTGATAGCGCTGCTGCTCCCGCTGCTGAGCCCGCTGCCTAATCACAGCCGCCTCGGTAAGCTAGCCTGATTAAAGGCTAAGCGAAACTCGCGAACAACGAGAGAAACTGAAACCTGTAGGACCGTGTCCTGCAGGTTTTTTTTGTTTGCGGCAGAGAATCGCTCCGGTTTGCAAGCGGGGGCAAACTCTCGGCGAAGCCCCGCCTGATATGAATGTCTGCGAAGGCGCCTCCCCCAATAAACGCGTTAGCGCAAAAGATCTGTCAAACTGCCTGAAACTCGATTTATATTATTGAAAATCAATGTAAATCGACTCGTTCGTGGTACCGGCTCCTGTTGGCGAGCTGTCAGGAAATGGGGGTATGTTGCTGATGAGCTTTTGCGCTGCGACGAGCCGCCTTCTAGAAATTCCGAGCCGCCTTGCCGAAATTTCGAGAAGGCGGCTAGAAAAAACTAGTCGCCTTCTCGGTTTTCGCGTCTTTAAAGCGGTGAGCGCGCGCCGTCCTTGTATCAGGATAGCGCGCGCTCACATTGTTTTTCGTTAGTCGGATGGGAGACGGTGAGGAGCTTTTAGTCTCCCATGCTATCGTCGCCCGACGTGTCTTGGTTCTTATCGCGTGTGATGCTGGCGGTACCGCCGTCTAGCGGAATCTCCACGCTGAAGGCCGGTCCCTCTTCGATGCCGATTTGGCCGATCTGTGCGCCGATGTGGATCGCTTGCGCGTTGCTTCGCTCCGGGTCGTAGGCCATGCCGAGCAGCACGGTGCCGCGAGATTCGTTGGCGGAGAGGAAGTCGGCAAAGGCCTCTTTCGTATAGGCGTGGGAGAAGAACGCTTCACCGTCGCGGGTGATCGTTACGTCTACGCGGTTGTCATAGTAGGCGGCTCCCATGTCATCGTGTACGACGGGGAGCGTCTTGTCAGCATGGCGTGCGATGCGTATGTCGTAAGCATGGCCGCCGAGGTTTGCTGTATAGTTGTTGTTGAGGGGAGAGTCTGCGTAAGGTTCTTTGGTTTGCTGTGCAGTCTGGGTGGTGTCGGTCTGCGGGCCGCCTTTGCCTTTTCCGCCGCAAGAAGCGGTAAAGAGCGCAAAGGCGAGGGTGGCGAGAACCGTCAGCGTGCGTATTTTCATTTTCGGTGGATGGGGTTTTGGGTGACAAAGTAACGAAAAACGCCGCGTATGGGCAAGAATTTCCTCATCGCGCTGGAAGCAGGCGCGGGCATTTCCTTATTTTTGCCTCCTAGGGGGGGATTTAGTTTCTGCTTTTCCGCCCACGCTCATAGTATATAGCATGATGAGAAGCCTCCTCCTCTTATTCTTGTTGCCCGCCATGTTGGCAACGCTTGTAAGTTGTCACAAAGATGAAGCAGTCGTCTCCGACACCTTGCCTTATGGCCGCACGGTGTTGGCCTATATGATCGCGCAAAATAGTCTCGGTACGGGCGGCTTCAGCAGGGCAGACTCGGCGGAGATCATGGCAGGACGCAGTTACTCGCGAAGAACTCCCACGTTCCTCCCTGAGCGGACGCAAGACCTCCGACCTATCGGGCGTGTTGCCTTATCACGTCTATACCTCTACTCATCTCTTCGCTCCAAACGAATCCCCCGCCCTCAAGGTATAGCCTTGAAGGCGGGGGATCCTTATGTAGTTCAGCTGTCAGCAGTGGCGTCTAAAGCCTGAGCTGTGACAGCGTGTGAGCCTTAGTTATTCTCGGGACGGAGCTTGCGGACGGTCTCGCCGGCACGCCACATCTCACTCTCGTGGAGGGCTTTGAGCTCCTTCTCGAGGCCTTCGCGGTAGTCGGGCTTAGAGTTGCTGTCGATCGAAATCTGGGCCTCGTTGCCGGAGGCTACGCTCTGATAGAGCTTCTCCATGACGGGCTTGATGGCATCGTGGAAGGGGCCCATCCAGTCGAGGGCGCCGCGCTGTGCCGTAGTGGAGCAGTTGGCATACATCCAGTCCATACCGTTCTCACCGATCATGGGGATGAGAGACTGGGTAAACTCCTCAACCGTCTCGTTGAAGGCCTCGGAGGGCGTGTGGCCGTGTTCGCGGAGTGTCTCGTACTGTGCGAGGAAGAGGCCCTGGACGGCGCCCATCAGCGAACCGCGCTCACCGGTGAGGTCGCTGGTAGCCTCACGCTTGAAGTCGGTCTTGAAAAGGTAGCCTGAGCCGATGCCTACGCCGATAGCCAGCGTCTTCTCCTCGGCGTGGCCGGAGTAGTCCTGGTAGACGGCATAAGAAGAGTTGATGCCACGGCCCTCGAGGAAGAGGCGGCGGAGTGACGTGCCGGAGCCTTTGGGGGCAACCATGATGACATCGATATCCTTGGGAGGAACAACGCCCGTGCGATCGTTCCACGTGATGGCGAAGCCATGGGAGAAGTAGAGCGTCTTGCCCGTGGTGAGGTGGGGCTTGATGGTGTCCCACAGCTGCATCTGTGCAGCGTCGGAGAGAAGCATGCATACGATCGTACCCTTCTCGGCAGCCTCTTCGAGCGAGAAGAGCGTCTCACCGGGCACCCATCCGTCGGCCTTGGCCTTCTCAAAGGTCTTGCCCTGACGCTGGCCAACGATGACGTTGAAGCCGTTGTCACGCAGGTTGCAAGCCTGGCCGGGGCCCTGTACGCCATAGCCGAGGACGGCGATGGTCTCATTCTTCAGCACCTCGCGTGCCTTCTCCAGGGGAAACTCCTCGCGGGTCATCACTTCCTCGATGACGCCGCCAAAATTCAATTTTGCCATAACGTTAGTAGGTGTTTATGCGCAGCGCGGCCCGGTCGCTAGGGCCGGCGGACTGCTTGGTTGGATATTATTGCGTTTGATGAATGTGTGCGTGATCAGATGTCGGCCTTCGCCGTCTGGCCGGCGCGATATTCCTCTTCGCGCAGCTGGAGAAACTCGTTGAGTTCCTCGCGGCGGCTCTTGGTGACTGCCACGACGCCCGAGCTGACATACTGCAATACGCAGCCGTACTCCTTGAGCCGGTGGTAAAGGGCGAGCGTCTCTTCGGGGAGTCCCTCCTTAGAGACGATGGCATAGGTCGAGTTGACCTCCACGATCTTGCCGTCGAAGAGGCGGATGGCCTTGGAGATGTTGCGGTTCTCGATGAGGCGCGCCGTGGCGATCTTGTAGAGCGCCTG
The DNA here is from genome assembly GCA_052272595.1 of Alloprevotella sp. Taxonomy (GTDB): domain Bacteria; phylum Bacteroidota; class Bacteroidia; order Bacteroidales; family Bacteroidaceae; genus Alloprevotella. The sequence goes on along the minus strand of DAVZJV010000008.1, from coordinate 63,516 downwards.
GTCCATGACGAAGATCTCGTCGCTGGTGAAATATTGTGCCTGGATGACGTCGATCTTCTTCTCCAGCTGCTTGACGATGGTGCGTATGGTGGGCTCGGTGGTGTAGGTCGTGATGGTGTAGCGGTGGATGTTCTCCACGCCTGAGGGCGACACGTTGAGGCTCTCGATGTTGAGCTGTCGGCGTGTGAAGACGTTGGTCACGAGGTTGAGCACACCGGCGAGGTTTTCCGAGAAGACGATGATCGTATAGAGCGTCAGCCCTTCGTGGGCCTGAGGCGAGGGCGTATGTTGCGGGTTTCCTGTCATTTTACTTCAGCTTCTTAACTTCCAGAATACTTTATCCTTGCTCTACGGTGAGCATCATGTCGTCGACGTCGTGACCCGGGCAGCACATGGGCAGCACGTTGTCTTCCTCGAGCACGGCGGCCTGTAAGAGGAAGGGGCCCGGTGTGGCGAGCATCTTCTCAATGGCATTGTCAAGTGAGGCCCGTTCGGTGACGGTGAGGGCAGGGATGTCGTAAGCCTCGGCGATCTTTTCGTAGTCGGGGTTCATCATCGGCGTGAACGAGTATCGATGACGGAAGAAGAGCTGCTGCCACTGGCGCACGTTGCCGAGGTAGTTGTTGTTGAGGAGGATGATCTTGACGGGACTGTGCTGCTCCATGATGGTGCCCAGTTCCTCAATGGTCATCTGCAGGCCCCCGTCGCCGATGAAGAGGCAGACCGTGCGGTCGGGGGATCCGAAGGTAGCGCCGATGGCGGCGGGGAGGCCGTAGCCCATCGTGCCCATGCCGCCCGAAGTGACTACGCTGCGCTGGCGAGAGAAGCGGAAGTAACGGGCCGCCATCATCTGGTTTTGGCCTACATCGGTGACGAGAACCGCCTCGTCGTGGGTGAGCTCCGTCACGCGGCGCACCACCTCGCCCATGCGGAGCGGGCCCGAGGCAGGGTGAATCTGCGGCTCGATGACGACACGTTGCTCCTCATCGTCCCATCGGCGGAAGGACTCGCGCCAGGCCTTGTGTTCCTTTTTCTCAAGCAGTGCCGTCACGGCGGCAAGCGTCTCCTTGCAGTTGCCGAGGACGGCCACGTCGACGTGGACATTCTTATTGATCTCCGAGGGATCGATGTCGAAGTGGATCTTACGGGCCTGACGGGCATAGGTGCTGAGCTTGCCCGTGATGCGGTCGTCGAAGCGCATGCCGATGGCGATGAGCAGGTCGCACTCCTGCGTTTTCTTATTGACGCTCAGTGCGCCGTGCATGCCGAGCATACCGACGTTGAGGGGATGGTCGGTGGGGAGTGCAGAGAGTCCCAGGAGCGTGCAGCCGGCGGGAAGGTCGGCCTTCTCAAGGAAAGTGCGCACCTCTTCCTGCGCGCCGGCCAGTTCGACGCCCTGACCGATGAGCACGAGGGGGCGCTGCGACTCGTTGATGAGGGCTGCAGCCTCGGTAAGGCTCTGGGGGTCGGTGGGGGGGACGGGCACGTAGCTGCGGATGAAGTCTATCGTGCCAGGGACGTAGGTCGCCAATTCCTGCTGTGCATTCTTGGTAAAGTCGAGCACCACGGGACCCGGCCGACCGCTGCCGGCGATGTAGAAGGCGCGGTGGACAGCCCAAGCCACGTCTTTGGCCGAACGTATCTGGTAAGACCACTTGCTGATGGGCTGGGTAATGTCTACGACATCGCACTCCTGGAAGGCGTCGGTGCCGAGCATCTGTGCCCCCACCTGGCCGGTGATGACGACGATGGGCGTGCTGTCCATCATGGCGTCGGCAATGCCCGTGATCGTGTTGGTCGCTCCAGGGCCGCTTGTCACAAGGCAAACGCCCGTGCGGCCGCTCACGCGGGCATAGCCCTCGGCTGCATGGGTGGCAGCCTGTTCGTGACGGACGAGGATATGATTGAGGCGGTCGCGGTAATCATAGAGCGCGTCGTAGACGGGCATGATGGCACCTCCGGGATAGCCGAAGAGCGTCTCTACGCCTTCGTCGAGAAGGGCGCGCATGAGGATTTCAGCGCCTGAGATAGGCTTATCATGTTGCATAGCTTGCTGGCTTTAGAGAGGGGGAAGAGAGGGAAAGGGCGCTCAGGCTTCGTCGCCGATGACGCGGATGCCGCCCTTGTCGGCACTGCTGACCATCGAGGCATAGGCGCGTAGGGCGTGAGAGACGTGGCGATCGCGCTGGAGCGGACGCATGGGGCGCCGGGTCAGCTCGTCGTCGCTGAGCTTTACGCTGATGGTGCGCGAGGGAATGTCGATGACTATGATGTCGCCGTCGACGATCTTGCCGATGGCGCCGCCTGCTGCGGCTTCGGGCGAGATGTGACCGATGCTCAGCCCCGACGTGCCGCCAGAGAAGCGACCGTCTGTGATCAGGGCGCAGGCCTTGCCGAGATGGCGACTCTTGATGTAAGAGGTGGGGTAGAGCATCTCCTGCATGCCCGGGCCACCCTTGGGCCCTTCATGGGTGATGACCACCACGTCGCCCGCCTTGACCTCTCCGCCGAGGATGCCTTCGCAAGCCGCCTCTTGTGAGTCGTAGACGCGGGCGGGGCCTTCGAAGTGCCAGAGGCTCTCGTCGACGCCAGCCGTCTTGACTACGCAGCCGTCCTTGGCGATGTTGCCGAAGAGCACTGCCAGACCGCCGTCCTTGGTATAGGCATGGGCTAGGTCGCGGATGCAGCCCGTAGCGCGGTCTGTGTCGAGCGACGGCCAGCGGGTGTCTTGTGCGCCCATCTGGGTGCAAAACTTTCCTGAGGGGGCGCAGTGGTAGATGCGGTCGGCATCGGGGTCAAGCACATCGCCCGTGATGCTGTAGCGCTTGATGTCGTCGCCCAGCGTTGCGCCGTTGACGCGCTTCGTTGAGAGGTCGAGAAGGTCGCCCTTGGCCAGTTCGCCCAAAATGCCCAGTACGCCGCCGGCACGGTTGCACTCCTGAACCGAGTAGCGCTGCGTGTTGGGTGAGAGCTTGCAGAGGCAGGGCACGTGGCGGCTCAAACGGTCAATGTCGGCCATCTTGAAGTCTGCTCCCGCCTCCTGGGCTACGGCCAGCAGGTGGAGCACCGTGTTGGTCGAACCGCCCATGGCGATGTCGAGCGTCATGGCGTTGAGGAAGGCCGGCCGTGTGGCGATTGAGCGCGGCAGCACGGAGCTGTCGCCGTCGCGGTAATATTTATAAGCGTTTTCGACGATGAGCTTCGCGGCGTCGCGGAAGAGGCTCAGACGCTCTTTGTGCGTTGCAAGGATGGTGCCGTTGCCGGGCTGGGAGAGACCGAGTGCTTCGGTGAGGCAGTTCATCGAGTTGGCCGTAAACATGCCCGAGCAGGAACCGCAGCCCGGGCAGGCCCGAGCCTCGATCTCTGACAATTCGCTGTCGCTGACCGATGTGTCGGCCCCCTTTACCATGGCGGTGATGAGGTCGACATTTTCCCCTTTGTAGCGGCCGGCCTCCATCGGTCCGCCGCTGACGAAGACGGTCGGGATGTTGAGGCGCATGGCGGCCAGAAGCATGCCCGGCGTGATCTTGTCGCAGTTGGAGATGCAGACGAGGGCATCGGCTTTGTGGGCCTGTACCATATACTCTACCGAGTCGGCGATGAGGTCGCGTGAGGGGAGAGAGTAGAGCATGCCGTCGTGACCCATGGCGATGCCGTCGTCGATGGCAATGGTGTTGAACTCTGCCGCATAGCAGCCCAGCTTCTCGATCTCGCTCCGCACCATTTGCCCGATCTCGTGCAGGTGGGTGTGACCGGGGACGAACTGGGTGAAGGAATTGGCTATGGCGATGATGGGCTTGCCGAACTGTTCACGCTTCATTCCCGTGGCGATCCACAGGGCGCGTGCGCCGGCCATGCGCCGTCCTTGGGTGCTGAAGGCGCTGCGCAGAGGAATCTTATATTGTGGTGTATCGGTCATGGATGTATGGTCCTAAAGGAGGCTCGGAGCACAGGTTGAAGCTCCGAGTTTGTCGCTAGATTGTCGTATTTATTGGTGCAAATGTAAGCAATATATTGGTTGGGGGCGACTTTGTGTAAGGCTTTCTCCCCTTTTGCTGTGTAATAGTAAATAAACGTGCACACTCTGTAAGGCGGTGTGCCAAAATAAGGGGGCCGTCGCCCCGGCGATCTCTGCCGAGGCCTTTGCGGAAAATAAAAAGCGCCGGAAGCCCCATGAGGGCTATCCGGCGTAGATGGCGAAGATGGTGGGCACTTTACCCAAAACAGGCGGCGCCTGACGGCGCCACTCGGCAATGCTTTTTGTCTTGAGATATTGCGCTTCGGTCGTCAGGCCGCAGGCAATGCACAAGCGGGTGGCGGGTCGCAGCGTGGCGAGGAGCAGTTGCACGAGTTTGTCGTTGCGGTAGGGCGTTTCGATGAAGAGCTGCGTCTGGCGCTCTGCGGCTGAGCGGCTCTCGAGCGTGCGGAGCCGCTTGGTGCGCTCTGCGGCGTCGATGGGCAGGTAGCCGTTGAAGGCAAAGCTCTGACCGTTGAAGCCCGAGCCCATCACGGCAAGGAGGATCGATGAAGGCCCGACGAGGGGCATGACGTTGAGCCCTTCGCGTTGGGCGATGGCCACGATGTCGGCCCCCGGATCAGCGATGGCCGGACAGCCTGCCTCGCTGATGACCCCCATCGACTCGCCTTGGCGCAGCGGTTGGAGGTAGCTGGCGTAGCGGTCGTGGTCGGCATGCTTGCCCATCGGGTAGAAGGTCAGGCCGTCGATGTCTATCGAGCGGTCTACCGCCTTGAGAAAGCGGCGGGCCGTGCGCACCTCTTCGACGATGAAATGGCGCAGCGAACCGATGACCTCGCGATTATAGGACGGCAGGACATGGTCATGCGGCGTTTCGCCGAGGGTGACGGGGATAAGGTAGAGCGTACCGGACATGAAGAGAGGCGGGAATTAATAGCCGGAGGCATTGAGCAGGGCACGGTAGTCGTGCATGTGGATCAAGTCGTTGATCGTGGTCTGGGGGTGGGTCAGCATGTAGCGGTCGATGATGCGCATGCCGATCCACAAACCGATGCCCCGGGAATTGGGGTAGCGGAAATAGGGGCTGTTGTCGCTGGAGAAGACGACGGCGTGTATCTCGTCGGGATCGGTCATCGTGAGCAGCCCGGCGTCATGGAGCTCGCGCCAGGCTTCGCGCTCATAGATGCGATACCAATGTTTCGTCGCGGGCTGGCAGGCCGCTACGTCCATCAGCGTACGTCCCGTTACGCGGGCGGTGATCCAGGCGATCTTGCCCTCGCCGAGCATGACGTCAAGCAGGGTAGGCGGATCGCCCCGCTTGAAGTCAAGATAAGGATAAGCGGCTCTGAGGTAGAAGATCAGCGCATCGGTCACGATGCGCCGCCGCTCCATCGTGGCTCGCTGGTTGGCGGAGAAGTAAGCGCGGTAGAGCGGATAGTCACTACCAAGATATTTGTCGAGGCTGATGCCGATGAGGCTGTCGCCGATGACAATGCTCTCGTGGAGGGCGGAAAGCTGGGTGTAGACCTTCGGCGTGACGAATCCGGGGATGACCCAGCGGAGGTTGTCAAAGGCGCGGTCGAGCTGGCGCTCGGTCGAACTGATGTCGGTATACTCCCGCGCCACGTCGGCCCGCACGATGCGCAGCACGGGGTCGCTGTAGAGCAGCCTGAGGCTGTCTTCGATTCCCTCGCTGTCGGCCTTCCCCAGCCGGAGGATGTCCTCGATGAGGGTGCGCGTCTCGAGGGGAAACTCCGTGTTCATCCGTTGCCAGGCGGCCACGCTCCCCGTGCTGATAAAGTCCTCCTCCAGCCGGTCGTAGCGCAGGATGCGCAGCGTCTGCTCCGTCTCGGCCCGTGCCGAGGTGTGTCTGAGCCACAAGGCGGCCCAACCCACCGAGATCAGCAGGAAGACAATGAGGAGGATTACGGGGAGATGATAATTCTTCACGATTGAGCGTGCGCCCTCTAGGGCTACTTGTTACAATTTGCAAGCAAAGGTATGGAAGTATTAGCAAACGTGCACACTTCGCCGCAGCTTTCTTTACCGGTTCTTACGGTTTCAGGTCATCGGGCGTGAGCTGACTGAAGCGTTTCACGCCCCGGAAGTAGTGCAGGAAGAGGAGCGAACCGTGGATGCGTCCCTCGATGTGTTTGCCGCCGTCGATGGCAAGGCGGAGGTTGCGCTCCCGGTCGGCGGTGAAGCCGGGCCTCAGGCGGCGATACTCCCGCCGGCCGCGCCACACGGCGCGGAAGTCGCCCACGTGGCCCGTGAGGAGAAATTTCACCGCGGCCACGGCGTCGAGCAGGCAGCGCCAGCGCATCACGGGGCGCAGCTCGTCCGCCGGCAGGTTTTTATATAATAAGAGGAGGTTGTTGCGGAAGTTGAGGAAGGTCTTGCGCGGGTTGGAGGCGTCGAGCGTCCCGCCGCCCACGTGCCACACGTGGCTCCTGCTCACGCAGGTGATCATGCGGCCCCGGGCACGGAGGCGCCAGCAGAGGTCGATCTCTTCCTGGTGGGCAAAGAAGCGTCCGTCGAGTCCGCCGCTCTCGCGCCAGTCCTCGCGGCGGATCATCAGCGCCGCCCCGGTGGCCCAGAGCAGGGGACAGGGCTGGTCATACTGCCCCTCGTCGGCCTCCACCTCGGCAAAGATGCGGCCGCGGCAGAAGGGGTACCCCAGGTGGTCGATCATGCCCCCCGCCGCCCCGGCATACTCGAAGCGGTCGTGTACCTGTTCGCTCAGCAACTTCGGCTGCACCGCCGCCACCTCGGGGTGGGCCTCCATATAGCGCAGCAGGGGCGTGAGCCAGCCCTGCGGCGTGCGTATGTCGGAGTTGAGCAATACGTAGTAGGGGGCGTCGATCTCGGCCAGGGCGCGGTTATAGCCCTCGGCAAACCCGTAGTTCTGAGGCAGGGGGAGACGGGTGACGTCGGGAAATTCCGCCTCGAGCATCTCCAGCGAACCGTCGGTCGAACCGTTGTCGGCCACGATGACCTTGCCCTCGGGGGCAGAGCCCTCGATGACGGAGGGTAGGAAGCGGCGCATCATCTCGCGCCCGTTCCAGTTGAGGATGACTACGGCGATCTGTTCTGTGCGAATCATAGCGGTGGGTGGGGAGGGCCTGTGGCGGCCCTGATACATATATATAAGGTGTGTGCGTGTCGGTCAGTGGGCTACAGTCTCAGCCGATGATCTGCTGCAGCTGTGCCCCGTCAGCCGTGAAGTTCCCCAGCGTGACGAGGGTGATCTCGTTGTCGGCGGGCTGCGCCTCGGGGGCTTGGATCACGCGGATATAGTTGTCCGTAAAGCCCTGCATCGGTTCGCCGGCGGGTGCATGCTCCCACAAGACGGGGCGCGTCTGTCCGATGAAGCGGCGGTAATGGGCCAGACGCTTCTCCTCAGAGAGGGCTATGAGGCGCTGGCTGCGGCGGTGTTTCTCCTCGGGGCTCACCGTCAGGGGAATGTCGAGCGCCTTGGTGCTTGGCCGTTCGCTGTAGGGGAACACGTGGAGCTGCGAGATTTCCAGCCCTTCGATGAAGCGGTAGGCCGCTTCGAAGGCCTCCTCCGTTTCGCCCCGCATGCCGACGATGACGTCCACGCCGATGAAGGCATCGGGGATCGTCTCACGGATGCGGGCGATCTTCTCCGCAAAGAGCGCCGTGTCATAGTGGCGTTTCATCAGGCGGAGCACCTCGTCAGAGCCGCTCTGGAGGGGGATGTGGAAGTGGGGCATGAAGGCCCGCGAAGCGGCGCAGAAGTCAATGATCTCGTCTGTCAGGAGGTTGGGTTCGATGCTGCTGATGCGGTAGCGCTCGATCCCCTCCACGGCGTCGAGGGCGCGGATGAGGTCGATGAAGGTCTCGCCCGTGGTGCGTCCGAAATCGCCCGTGTTGACTCCCGTCAGCACGATCTCCTTGCCCCCCTCGTCGGCCACCTTCTGGGCCTGGGCCACGAGTTCGGCGATGGGGGCGTTGCGTGAGCGGCCGCGGGCCATGGGGATGGTGCAGTAGGTGCAGTAATAGTTGCACCCGTCCTGCACCTTGAGGAACCACCGTGTGCGGTCTCCTCGGGCGCATGAGGGCACGAAGGTCTTGATCTCCCGCGTCGGCACGCTGTGGGCTTCGTGGCAGGCATCGCCCATGCCCCCGGCGCGGCGCTCGAGGAGCTGCTCGACATAGTGCACCACCTGCCCCTTCTGCTCCATGCCGAGCACCAGGTCCACGCCTTCAAACTGCGCGATCTCCTCGCTCTTGAGCTGGGCGTAGCAACCCATCACCACGACCAGCGCCCCGGGGTGCTGGCGGGTGAAGCGGTGGATGGCCTGCCGACACTTGTGGTCGGCCACGTCGGTGACGGAGCAGGTATTGACGATGCAGATGTCGGCCCGTTCGCCCTTGCCGATGGTGCGCACCCCCTCGCGTTCGAGCGTGGCGCGGAGCGAAGCGGTCTCGGCGAAGTTGAGCTTGCAGCCCAGCGTGTGATAGGCGGCGGTCTTGTGAGTGAGGATTGACATGATGGGTGCAAAGGTACTACATAATGGTGATTTGAAAGTTCTGCCACTTCGCAGCATGCCTATTCCCGTCCCTTTCCCTAACTTCGCGAGGCAAACACATATCCGTACGATTCGTATGAAACGCATTATCCTTTGGGCTTCGGCCCTCTTCTTCGCCCTCACCGGTGCGGCACCCGCCGCGGCACAGCAGGGCGAGAAGCTCACGCTCGAAGACATCACGGCGGGCAAATACAACCCCGCCTATATATATGGTGTCAATCCCCTCGCCGATGGTGAGAGCTACAGCCAGCTCTCCGACGACGGCAGCCGCATCATCCGCCGCTCGTTTAAGGACGGCAAGGAGCTCGGCGTCATCTTCGACGCCAAGACGGCCCGCGGCCCCGTGAAGCTCGACCGCATCGACGGCTACGTCATGTCGCCCGACGAGCGCCGCATCCTCCTCCGCACGCAGACCAAGGCCATCTACCGCCGCAGCTACACCGCCGTCTATTACCTCTACGACGTCCAGAACCGCAAGTTTGAAGCCCTCTCCGAGGGCGGCCCGCAGCAGATGCCCCTCTTCTCCCCCGACGGCAACCTCGTGGCCTTCGTCCGTGAGGGAAACCTCTACCTCGTCAAGCTCCTCTTCGGCAATGCCGAGAGCCAGGTGACCAAGGACGGAGAGTTTAACAAGGTCATCAACGGCCTCCCCGACTGGGTCAACGAGGAGGAGTTTTCCACCAACCGCTCCTTCGACTTCTCTGCCGACAGCAAGATGCTCGCCTGGGTGCGCTACGATGAGTCGGCCGTGCCCGTCTATGCCATCCAGGAGTACAAGGGCGCCTATCCCACCCGCGAGGAGTATGACGCGTACCCCGGCGAGTACCGTTACAAGTACCCCGTGGCCGGTGCTAAGAACAGCAGCGTGAGCGTCATGACCTTCGACATCAAGGACCGCGTCACCCGCACCCTCAAGCTCCCCCTCGACAGCGATGGCTACGTGCCCCGCATCAAGTTTACCTCCGACCCCACGAAGCTCGCCGTCGTCACCCTCAACCGCCGCCAGAGCCGCATGGACATCTACATGGCCAATCCCCGCTCGACGGAGTGCAAGCTCGCCGTGCGTGAGGACAATCCCAAGTACGTCACCGACCAGGCCTATGCCTCCCTCATCTTCGAGGGCGACCACTTCGGCTACATTTCCGACCGCTCGGGCTACAAGCACATCTATTGGTACAACCTCACCGGCCAGCTCGACCGCCAGGTCACGAAGGGCAACTACGACGTGAGCGCCTTCTATGGCTACGATGCCGCCAGCGGCCGTTTCTACTATGCCGCCCATAAGGATAGCCCCCTGCGTCAGGCCGTCTATAGCACCGACCGCAGCGGCAAGGAGCGCCGCCTCACCCCCGAAGAGGGCACCGCTACGGGCATCTTCAGCAAGGGCCAGATGAAGTATTTCCTCGCCGTCCACTCCACCGCCCAGCAGGCCCCCGTCACCACCCTCCGCGAGTCGGGCTCGGGCCGTGCGCTCACCACTCTGGTCGACAACAAAGCCCTCACCGCACAGGTCAACAGCCTCGCCGGCGAGCGCAGCTTCTTCACCTTCACCACCCCCGAGGGCACGCAGCTCAACGGCTGGATGGTCAAGCCCCAGCACTTCGACGCCGCCAAGCGCTACCCTGTGATCATGTATCAGTACAGCGGTCCCGGCTCTCAGGAGGTCAAAGACGCCTGGGGTATGGGCTTCTACCCCGGTGCCGTGCTTGAGAGCTACCTCACGCAGCAGGGCTTCATCGTTGCCTGCGTCGACGGACGCGGCACGGGAGCCCGCGGTGCCGACTTCGAGAAGTGCACCTATCTCCACCTCGGTCAGCTCGAGAGCAAAGACCAGGTCTATGCCGCCCAGTGGCTAGGCCAGCAAAGTTATGTCGACAAGGCCCGCATCGGCATCTGGGGCTGGTCCTTCGGCGGGTTCAACACCCTCATGTCGATGAGCGAGGGCGATCCCGTCTTCCGCTGCGGTGTGGCCGTAGCCGCCCCGAGTTCGTGGAAATATTACGACACCGTCTACACCGAGCGCTACATGCGTACGCCGCAGGAGAACCCCACGGGCTATGCCGACTGCCCCATTTCGCGTGCCGACAAGCTGAGCGGCGACCTCCTCCTCATCCACGGCACGGCTGACGACAATGTGCACTTCCGCAACTTCACTGAGGTGAGCGAGGCCTACGTACAGGCCGGCAAACTCTTCCGCCAGCAGGTCTACACCAACCGCAACCACTTCATCCAGGGTGGCCAGTCGCGTCTCCACCTCTTCCGCACCCTCACCAGCTTCTTCCAGGAGAAGCTGAAGCCGTGATTTCTGGGAGCTGTTTTATCTCCCCTCATCCATAAAGCTACGCCCCAAGGTCCCCCGTGATCTTGGGGCGTAGTCTGTCTTAACGGGGCGGTGACGGGGACAACAACGTTTGAGCAAGGCGAACGGAAAAGAAAGCCTGAAGCGATGCTCCTAATTGTCCCGAAAGGCGGATTTCTCCTCTCTCCCGCCGATCCGCTCAGCGCTCCCATCTAGCCGTTAACGTAGCCAAAACGCCCGCCGATCGGCCCCATTCTTCCCCCGATCTGAGGCCTGCGAAAACTAGATAGGCATCTAGTTCAAACTACAACGCTTATATTTCCGCCAGCTACGTTTCCCGTCCGAACTTCCTACGTATTCCGTCGCCCCCAATCACGGGGATAATCACGCTTGATGGGGCGCATCAAACGCTCTTTTGCGCTCTTACCTGTTGATACCTAGATGTTTACGCTCTTTGGGGCGTAATCCATCATTTTTTTCCCACTGCCAGCCCGCCGACCGCCCCGTGGCTTCTGCGCGAATTATGGCCGATGGAGATTGTCCTGATTGGCTGATTACTGAATGTTAGGCGGCGGAGGAGGATGGGGAAACCAGGAGGTGACGGGGGAGGACAAGCATCCTTGCTTGTCTTGAAGACCACCTGCAACATGAGCGTATGCCTAGCCCCAAAAATGTGTGCAAAGGGTAGGGTTAGAGACGTTTGCAGGCGAGCGAAGTGTTCGCTCCCCGCCTGCGCCCCCAAAAAATACGCGCCCTTCCTTGCCCATTCCCCTGCAAAGCATTAAACTTGCACAGATAAACAAAAGAACGTAAGAGATGTATCATTCGCTGTCACACCCTCGCGCTTCCGCTTACGACGGCCTCGCCAAGAGCGAAGCCGTGGCCAACTGTGTGACAATAGCTTATGCCATTCCCTTGAGCGGTACGGCCACTAGCGGTAGCTTGCCCTTACGTTTTGCCCTCCCCGTTGTTAATATAAATTTCGCTAGACGGCTCGTCCCGCATAGTTTAGCGACTATTCATTGGGCTCACGCCTCCATCCCCCGTACGGCCACTCTTGTGCCCGTACGGGGCCGGCTGCGTTCAACCTCCTCTTCAGATTATTGTCTCACCAATCCTATATACCGTTATGAAGAAACATTACCTCTACACGATGGCCATGCTCGCCGCACTCTCGACCTCACCCGCGCTGGCGCAGCATCAGGCCCTCACCGCCGCCGACCCCGTCATGGCGGTCAGCAAGCCCAAGTCCGCAGTGAAGGAATACTCCAAGACCTTTACCTACAATGGACTTGAGTATGGAGTCAATGACGACAACACCGTGACCGTAACTAGGTATGACGGCAATGAACCTACTGGGGAGCTCGTCATACCCGAGCAGGTGTCCTTCGCTGGCGTTAAAGTGAAAGTTACAAGAATCGGAGATTGGGCTTTCAACTACTGCTCGGGCCTTACTGGCATTACACTGCCGCAGGGGCTGAAGAGCATCGGAGATAGGGCTTTCTGCTACTGCTCGGGGCTTACCAGCATTACACTGCCTGAGGGCGTAGACAGCATCGCTGGTGGGGCCTTCTCTGGTTGCTCGGGAGTTATAGCCTTTACTGTAGCTGAAGGTAATACGCACTTCGCTGCTCAGGACGGTGTGCTCTTTAACAAGAAACTCTCTAAGCTCATTGCTTATCCTAATGCTAAAGGCGCTTCCTATGTCGTGCCTGAGGGCGTGGACAGCATCGCTGGTGGGGCCTTCTCTGCCTGTTCCGGGCTTACAAGCATTACACTGCCAGAGGGGCTGAAGAGCATCGGATCTTCGGCTTTCTACAGGTGCTCAGGGCTTACAAGCATTACACTGCCGCAGGGGCTGCAGAGCATCGGAGATAATGCTTTCTCCGACTGCTGGGGGCTTACAAGCATTACACTGCCGCAGGGGCTGCAGAGCATCGGAGATCGGGCTTTCTACAGGTGCGATGGGCTTACAAGCATTACACTGCCGCAGGGGCTGCAGAGCATCGGAGATCAGGCTTTCAAGAACTGCTCGGGCCTTACTGGCATTACACTGCCTGAGGGCGTGGACAGCATCGCTGATGGGGCCTTCTCTGGCTGCTCGGGGGTTATAGCCTTTACTGTAGCTGAGGGTAATACGCACTTCGCCGCTCAGGACGGTGTGCTCTTTAACAAGAACCTCTCTAAGCTCATTGCTTATCCTATAGCTAAAGGAAGCACTTCCTATGTCGTGCCTGAGGGCGTGGACAGCATCGCTGGTGGGGCCTTCTCTGCCTGTTCCGGGCTTACAAGCATTACACTGCCAGAGGGGCTGAAGAGCATCGGAGAGTCTGCTTTCTCTGACTGCTGGGGGCTTACAAGCATTACACTGCCAGAGGGGCTGAAGAGCATCGGAGATCGGGCTTTCTACAGGTGCGATGGGCTTACAAGCATTACACTGCCGCAGGGGCTGCAGAGCATCGGAGATGACGCTTTCTCTGGCTGCGAGGGGCTTAAAAGCATTACACTGCCAGAGGGGCTGCAGAGCATCGGAGATTATGCTTTCGAGTCCTGCTCGGGGCTTACAAGCATTACACTGCCGCAGGGGCTGCAGAGCATCGGAGATAATGCTTTCTTTCGCTGCGAGGGGCTTACAAGCATTACACTCCCTGAGGGCCTGCAGAGCATCGGAGATAGGGCTTTCAGAGACTGCTCGGGGCTTACAAGCATTACACTGCCGCAGAGCCTGCAGAGCATCGGAGATGACGCTTTCTCTGGCTGCGAGGGGCTTAAGGCCTTTACTGTAGATGAAGGCAATACGCACTTCGCCGCTCAGGACGGTGTGCTCTTTAATAAGGAAATCTCTAAGCTTATTGCTTATCCTATAGCTAAAGGAGACTCTTCCTATGTCGTGCCTGAGACCGTAGACAGCATCGGAGATAATGCTTTCTCCGACTGCTCGGGGCTTACTAGCATTACATTGCCTGAGGGCCTGCAGAGCATCGGATCTTCGGCTTTCTACAGGTGCGATGGGCTTACCAGCATTACATTGCCGCAGAGCCTGCAGAGCATCGGAGATTGGGCTTTCCACTTCTGCTCGGGGCTCACAAGCATTACACTCCCTGAGGGCCTGCAGAGCATCGGATCTTTTGCTTTCTCAAGCTGCAGGGGGCTCACAAGCATTATACTGCCGCAGAGCCTGCAGAGCATCGGAGATAGGGCTTTCTCCGACTGCTCGGGGCTTACTAGCATTACACTGCCTGAGGGGCTGCAGAGCATCGGAGATTATGCTTTCGAGTCCTGCTCGGGGCTTACTACCATTACACTGCCGCAGGGCCTGCAGAGCATCGGAGATAATGCTTTTGAGTCCTGCTCGGGGCTTACAAGCATCTATTCGCTAAGTACGAACCTTACATGGCAATGGTCTCCTGACGCATTCTCCTCTATTAGTTGGGACTCGAACGACCAGCAGATCACTACCCCTCTCACCGCCACGATCTACGTCCCCAATGAGGTGCTGAGCAATTACCGAAACCAGTTCAGCAACAATTCCATCCAGGCCATGCCAACGAAGAGTCTGGAGATCGGGGATATGGCGTATGCAACAATCTATACGCCCGAGGAATCTTTCCTCATTCCCGAAGGGCTCACGGGTGGTATCATCACTCAGGCCAACGAAGGAGAAATACTTGCGGTAGACTACAAATACCAGGCAGGTGCCCTCGTGCCGGCAGGAACGCCCGTACTGCTGAAAGGCGATGCAGGGATCTATGAGCGCTATGTGCTGCCCGCGAATGGCCTCACGACTGACACCACGGGACTCAGCCAGAACTTGCTGCGAGGCACTCCCATTGACACGCTCACCGCTTCGCCCAACGATATTGAGGCGGTGTTCTACAAGCTTGGCTATGATGAAGACGGCGTAACACGCGGATTCTACTGGGTCAACGAAGACGGTAGCGCCTACGTCAATAAAGCAGGCGAGGCTTACCTCGCACTGCCCAAGGCACAATATGGCGACGTGCGCGGCTTCGCCCTTGAAGAATCAGGCAACATCACGGCTATTGTTGGCGTGACGGCTGATGGTGCTAACGATGCAGCCGGCAAGGCCAAAGGTATCTTCACCCTCGATGGCCGCCGCGTAAATGCTGAGTCCACCAAGGGCCTGCCCACTGGCCTCTATATCATCGGCGGGAAGAAGGTGATCGTGAAGTAAAGACGATCAATCTTTAGAGTAAATACAGACAGCCCGGAGCTGGCACAGGTTTGTGCACAGCCCCGGGCTGTTGGTGTGTGGGGATTGGGGGGAAAGGCTTGTCTTAGACCGCCTGAGCTGACTGTGAGGACAACCAAATGCTTGTCGGTGATTGGGAGGACAACGTTAGGCTGCGGCTCGGGCTAGTGGTGCGAAAAAGCAAGCTCTTTCTCACCACTATCCTCTCACCTTGTTTCACGACCTTTCCTCGCCTCAGCATAGTCAAACAGGTTTGCCTCTGCCTTCGGCTTACGGAAGGGTTGCACTAATTCTGCTTCGCGAAGTTAGGCTGCGGCTCGGGAGAGTCATGAGAAAAAGCAAGCTTTTCCTCGCGCCTCTCCGCTCGCCTTGCACTAACTTTGCCGCGGAATAACTATATCCTCAAAAGCACAATGGCTACAGACCAGAAGCACGAGAGCGTGGTGATCATACCCACGTACAACGAAAAGGAGAATATCGCGCAGATCATCGCAGCGGTGATGGCGCTGCCCGAACATGCATTCGACATCCTCGTCATCGATGATGGCTCGCCCGACGGGACGGCGGCTATCGTCAAAGACCTCATGGCTAATACTTACGCCGGACGACTGCACCTGATAGAGCGCAAAGGCAAACTCGGACTGGGTACGGCATACATCGCCGGCTTTAAGTGGGCACTCAACGAAGGTTATGACTATATCTTCGAGATGGATGCCGACTTCTCACACGACCCTAAAGACCTGCCCCGACTGCTCAAAGCATGCCGCGAGGAGGGCTACGACGCTGCCATCGGTTCGCGCTACGTGAGCGGTGTGAACGTGGTCAACTGGCCCATGGGACGCGTGCTGATGAGCTACTATGCCTCGAAGTACGTGCGCCTCGTCACGGGCGTGCCCATCCACGACACGACGGCCGGCTTCATGTGCTACACGCGCCGCGTGCTCGAAACGATCGACCTCGACGCCATCCGCTTCAAGGGCTATGCCTTCCAGATCGAGATGAAGTTTACGGCCTATAAGCTGGGCTTCAAACTCAAGGAGGTGCCCGTGATCTTCGTCAACCGCCAGCTCGGCACGAGCAAGATGAGCGGCGGCATCTTCGGCGAAGCCCTTTTCGGCGTGATGCGTCTGCGCTGGGCCGCCCTGACGGGCAAGATCAAGCCGCGCAAGGCCTGACACCCTCGGCAGAGGCTTGCGCCGCAGGGTAGGGCGACGGTACACACATTCCCATAACTTCCTTAAACACTTGACTACATGCATCTGCGCATCCTTATCAAAGACGCCACGCTGGTGAGCGAGAGGCGCCGCTTTGTCGGTTCGCTGGTCATCGATGACGAACGCATCGACGAGATTCTCGAGGGCGAAGGGGCCGAACCCCTCCAGCCGGTCGATGAGGTGATCGACGCCCGAGGCTGCTACCTGCTGCCCGGCGTGATCGATGACCACGTCCACTTCCGCGACCCAGGGCTGACGCAGAAGGCGACCTTCTGCTCTGAGAGTAAGGCTGCGGCGGCGGGCGGTGTGACGACGGTGCTCGACATGCCCAACACGATGCCGCAGACCACCACCCCCGAGGCGCTCGAGGAGAAGATGGCGGTCGCACGGAGTAAGAGCGTGGTCAACTACGGCCTCTTCTATGGCGCTACCGGCGCCAACGCCGCTGATCTGTGCGAACTCAATCCGCGCCGCGTAGCGGGTGTGAAGCTCTTCATGGGAGCTTCGACGGGCGGCATGTTGGTGGAGAATGAGGAAAATCTCCACATGGTCTTCGAAGGAGCGACGACAGCCGGCCTGCCGGTGATGACCCACTGTGAGGACTCGCGTGAGATCGCCGCTAACCTGCTCAAGGCGCAGGAGGCCTACGGCATCGACCCGCCCGTAGAGATGCACTCCGTGATCCGTTCGCGCGAGGCCTGCGTTCGCTCCACGATGCTGGCTATCAAACTAGCCCGTGAGACGAATGCCCGCCTTCATATCGCTCACATCTCGACAGCCGACGAGCTGGCTCTCATACCCCCTTCAGACAGTCACATCACGGCAGAGGCCTGCGTGGGATACCTGCTGTTCTCGACAGACGAATACCGCCGCCTGGGCGCCCGCATCAAGGTCAACCCCGCTATCAAGACGCCCCACGATCGCGAAGCCCTGCGCAAGGCGCTCACCGACGGCCGCATCCGCACGATCGGCACGGACCATGCGCCTCACCTCATCAGCGACAAGATGGGCGGTTGCTGCCGCGCCGCCTCGGGCATGCCGATGGTGCAGTTTGGCCTGCTCTCCATGCTTGACCTCTGCTCCAAGGGCGTGCTGGAGCTCGAAGACCTCGTATGCCTCATGGCGCACAATCCCGCCGAACTCTTCAGCATCGAAAACCGCGGCTACCTGCGCGAGGGCTACATGGCCGACCTCGTGGTCGTCAAGCCCCACGCTCCCTGGACGCTGACGCCCGACCGCATCCAGAGCCTCTGCAACTGGAGCCCCCTCGAAGGCCACACCTTCGGCTGGCGCGTAGAGCGCACCTTCGTCAACGGCTTCCCCATCTTCAACCGCGGACACATCACCGATGAGAAGTATCGCGGCCGCGCCATCTGCTACAACCGCTAGGCACCGCTCCTCCCTTCATTCTGCTCTCTTAACCCCATGCTCTATAAGATTTACCAACTCTTCATCGCCCTACCCATCATCCTGGTGGCCACCGTGCTGACGGCACTGGTGACGATCGTGGGCGGCCTCTTCAACGCCCACATCTTCGGCTACTATCCCGGTATGGTCTGGTCGAGGATCGTCTGCTACGTGCTGCTCCTCCCCGTCAAGGTCGAAGGGCGCCAGTATATTGATCACCACCAGAGCTACGTCTTCGTGGCCAACCACCAGGGACCGATGGACATCTTCTTGATCTACGGCTTTCTGGGGCGAAACTTCAAGTGGATGATGAAGAAGGCCCTGCGCAAGGCGCCCCTCGTGGGCTACGCCTGTGAGAAGGCGCGCCACATCTTCGTGGACAAGTCGGGCCCGAAGGCCATCCGCGAAACGATCGACAAGGCCCGCGCCACCCTGCAGGGCGGCACCTCGCTCGTCGTCTTCCCCGAAGGGTCACGCACCTTTACCGGCCACATGGGCCTTTTCCGCAAGGGCGCCTTCCAGCTGGCCGACGACCTGCAACTCCCCGTCGTGCCGCTGACGATCGACGGCTCGTTTGACGTGCTCACCCGCATGGCGGGCATCAACTTCGTGCACCGCCACCGCATGCGCCTCGTCATCCACGAACCGATCTTCCCCTCCTCGCACAGTCCCGAGGACATCAAGGAGACAATGGACAAGTCATACCGCATCATCATGGCCGACCTGCCCGAGAAATATCAGGGCTACGTCAAGAACGATGACCAGTAAGCCTCCACCCTGCGCAACGATCGCAGAAGCAACCGCCGCCCACGAACCGACCTGTTCATGGGCGGCGGTTGTGTGTTAGAGATGGCAGCGAGGTGCGAAGGGGAAGAAAACTGCACAAACCCTTGGGCGGTGTGCAAAGACGCCGTACTTTTGCCGACGTTTTTACCAACAGATACGAAAAATGAGAAAATTCTTCCCCGCCGTGGCCCTGCTGTCACTCTCGGCACTGCCCCAGGCACAGGCTGGTGGCTACCTTACGAATACGAACCAGAGCGTAGCCTTCCTGCGCAATCCGGCACGCGATGCCTTTACCACGATCGATGCGGCCTATGCCAACCCCGCCGGCCTCGGCTTCATGGCCCCCGGATGGCACTTTGCCTTTGACCTGCAGAGCGCCTACCAGACGCGTACGATCGAGTCGACCTTTGGCAACTACTTCGCCACGGGCATCGTCAACGGTGTGAAGAACGGCTCCGCCACGCGCAAGTATGACGGCAAGGCCAAGGCCCCGGTCATCCCCTCGTTCGACCTCGCCCGCGTCGGCGATCATTGGTTTGCCTCCTTCCACTTCGGCATCACTGGCGGTGGCGGCAAGTGCAGCTTCAGCGACGGCCTCGGATCCTTCGAGAGCCAGGTGGCCCTGCTGCCGGCCCTGATGAGCGTGGTGGCTCCCGGCCAGGTGACGGGCTACAGCATCAACACCCACATGCAGGGTCGTCAGTATTACTACGGCGGCCAGTTCGGCGTGGGCTATAAGATCACGCCGCGCCTGAACGTCAGCGTAGGCGGCCGCGTGGTCTATGCTGACTGTAACTATTACGGCTACGTCAAGGACATCAGCGTCGTGACCGCTGCAGGTGCCACGGTGCCCGCCGACCAATTTCTGACGGCTGCCGGCCTGCCCGACTTCACCGCCCTCGTGGCCAACCGCGAACTCAACTGCGACCAGTCGGGCTGGGGCTTCACCCCGATCGTGAGCGTCAACTATCAGGTAGGCCGCGTCAACCTTGCAGCCCGCTATGAGTTTAAGACCCGCCTCCGCCTCAAGAACAAGAGCGGTCTCAACACTAGCGGCCTCTCAGAGTATGATGACGGCAAGAAGATCGCCGCCGACATCCCCGCCATCCTGAGCCTCGGCGCGAAGTGGGACGCTACGGAAAAGCTCCGCCTCTCGACGGGCTTCCACTATTACTTCGACAAGCAGGCCACCCAGTATGAAGACCGCCAGGAGCATCTCAAGGGCGGCGGCTGGGAGGTGCTCGCCGGTGCGGAGTATGACATCGCGCCCCGCTGGACCATCAGCGCGGGCTGGCAGACGACCCACTACGGTCTGGGCGACGACAGCAAATTCATCTCTGACATGAGCTTCGTCACCAACTCAAACTCCGTCGGCATCGGCGCCCGCTTCCAGCTGAAGAAGAAGGTGGCCCTCAACCTCGCCTACTTCAAGACCTTCTACCGTCACTACGACAAGCACATGGACGACTACGACGGCATCAAGGGGAAGTTTGAGGCAATGGTCGGCCCCCTCGGCCAGCAGCTCAAGGCCGGTCAGGCCCAGGTCAGCCAGGCACTGCAGAACCCGCAGCTCACGCCCGAGATGCGCGGTGCCTACGAGGCCAAGCTTCAGCAGCTCAACACCGAACTGGCCGCCGCACAGGGCATCGCCACGGCCCTGCCGCAGATGAACACCGCCGGCACCGACCGCTTCAGCCGCACCAACGACGTCTTCGGCATCGGTCTGGAGATTGACTTCTAATCCCATCCCGGGACACATCTTTATTTAATGACAGCCTCCCCGCCGCGACAGCTTCCTGCTGTTGCGACGGGGAGACGCTTATATGTATTTATGAGCGTTCAGGGCAGCCCCTATGTATTTATGAGCGTTCAGGGCAGCCCCAAAGGGGCGTCAGACAATAGCCTAGGGTGAAACCCTAGGACAAGGGGCATTTTTGATTTACTCGCCGCCAATCAACGCATATTATGGGCAGAATTGGCGGCGAGTCAGAGAAGGGAACACGAACCTAGGGATAAATCCCTAGGCTATTACCTCATGCCCCTTTGGGGCTACCCACCGCACCGTGCCCCCGTTCGGGCCTTGCCCCACAGAGCCTCCTTCCTCATGCCTCACCAACGAAACCTCACGCTGCACTGGCCCATTCCTCACGCCTCACCCGCAAGACCTCACGCTTCACTGGCCCCGTCCGCACTGCTGGCCAAACGCCCGCTGCGGACGGGGGCGAGGAGCTCCGGCGTGAGGGGAAGAGGGCGGAGTTCGGCGTTGGCCATGGGGGCAATGTCGCGGATGGTCTTGCCATAGACGACAGCCTGAAGACAACGGAGGAAGAGACCGTGGCTCACTACGACGATGCGACGGTCGGGATAGTGCAGAAGCGTGCGGCGGAGGAAACGGCGCACGCGGGCCGAGAGATGTTCGACGCTCTCGACATCGGGCGGGAAGGTCGTCTGACGCGCCAAGTCAATGGCAACCCCTGTCAGGCTGCCCCAGTCACGCTCACGGAGCAGGGGCGTGGGGATGAGGGGCATGGCGAGTCCCGCCCCCGTCCCGTCGCCGTCGCGGAGGATGTGCGCCGTGTCGAGCGTACGGCGTAGATCGCTCACCAGCATGAGATCTGCCGTAAAACCTTCGCTGGCCAATCGGTCGCGCAGTGCCGCAGCCTGTCTTCGACCTTCAGCCGAAAGGTGGCCGGGCATCGTGCCCTGGAGGATGTGGAGGCTGTTCTCGAGCGTTTCGCCGTGGCGGACGAGGTAGAGGGTTGTCATATGGTCAGAGGAGAAAGTTTAGCATTAGACAAAATGAGTCGCGTGGCGGGTATTTTCTATGCAAAATGTTTATTTGTTGTATCAAACAACGCCGTTTTGGTACTTTCTTTGCCTTTTAGGTCACATTCTTCGCCCGAAAGCTTCGTGAGACGGCCGCTTATGTCTACTTTTGCAGTGTCAAAAGGCGGCAAGGCGGCCCACGGGGCAGTGACCCGCGCCGGCCTTTACGGAAACACCCTACGATGACTATGCTGACAAAGATACACTTTACGAAGATGCACGGCGCAGGTAACGACTACATTTATGTCAACACCCTGACCGACCCCATCAGCGATCCCGAGCGGCTGGCTGTCGCCTGGAGCGACCGCCACAAGGGCGTCGGCTCCGACGGCCTTGTGCTGATCGGCCGCGACGAGGCGCAGGATGCCTTCACGATGCGCATCTTCAACAACGACGGGTCGGAAGCCAAAATGTGCGGCAACGCCTCGCGGTGTATCGGCAAGTACCTCTACGACAACGGGCTCACCCGCGAGCACGAGGTGAGGCTCTCCACCCTCTCGGGCATCAAGATCCTCAAGCTCCATGTTGACGAGACGGATCACGTAGACAGCGTGACGGTAGACATGGGCGAACCGGTGCTCAAAAATCCCGCCCAGCTGGCCCTCGGCGATGGTTCCCTCACGGAGGGCAAGGTCGTGAGCACGGAGGGTGTGAGCTTTGTCGGCACCTTCGTCTCGATGGGCAATCCCCACTTCGTCATCTTCGTCGAAGACGTAGAGACGCTCCCCCTCTCGACGGTAGGCCCCACGCTGGAGTTTGCGCCGGCCTTTCCCGAGCGATGCAACATCGAGTTTGCCACCGTCCGCCCCGACGGCAGCATTCGCATGCGCGTCTGGGAACGAGGTTCGGGCATCACGATGGCCTGTGGCACAGGTGCTTGCGCCACGGCAGTCGCTGCGGCCCTTACCCACCGACGCGGCCGCACGTCAGAGATCGTGATGGACGGCGGCACCCTCCGCATCGAGTGGAGCGAGGCTACGGGCCATGTCATGATGACCGGCGGCGCCACCCGCGTCTTTGAGGGGGTCATCGAGACCGAACAATAAGAATCAACCTACGTGCAGCCGGCTCCCCATGCCGGCTGCCTTCGTTAACTACATTTCCAATACTGGGGGACGCTCAGAGCCCCTGACACATTTATGTATAGCATCAACGACAACTTCCTCAAGCTGCAAAAGAGCTATCTCTTTGCCGACATCGCCCAGCGCGTACAGACCTATCACGAGGCCCATCCCGAGGTGAAGCTCATCCGGCTCGGCATCGGCGACGTGACGCAGCCCCTGGCGCCCGCAGTCATCGAGGCTCTCCACAAGGCCGTCGATGAGATGGGCACGGAGGCCACCTTCCGCGGCTACGGCCCGGAGCACGGCTACGAATTTCTCCGCCAGGCCATCGTCGAGGGAGACTTCCGTCCGCGCGGCATCGATCTGGGCGTTGACGAGATCTTTATCAACGACGGTGCGAAGAGCGACACGGGCAACTTCCCCGACATCCTTGGCGCCGACAATACGCTCTGCGTCACCGACCCGATCTACCCCGTCTATATTGACTCCAACGTCATGGCGGGCCGCTGCGGCGAATTTGTCAACGGTGCTTGGAACCGCGTGACCTACTGCCCCTGCACGGCTGAGAACGGCTTCGTGCCCGCCCTCCCCGCCAAGCCGGCAGACCTGATCTACCTCTGCTATCCCAACAACCCGACGGGCACCACGCTCAGCCGCGAGGAACTGGAGAAGTGGGTGGCCTATGCCCGCGAGCACGGCAGCCTGATCCTCTACGATGCAGCCTACGAGGCTTACATCACCCGCGAGGGCGTGCCCCACAGCATCTATGAGATCGAGGGAGCGAAGGAGTGCGCCGTAGAGTTCCACTCCTTCTCCAAGACGGCGGGCTTCACCGGCTTGCGCTGCGGCTACACGGTCGTACCCAAGCAGCTGACCGTCAAGACGAAGAGCGGCGAGACCGCCAGCCTCAACCAGCTCTGGAACCGCCGCCAGTGCACGAAGTTCAACGGCACGGCCTACATCGTGCAGCGCGCCGCCGAGGCTATTTATAGCCCCGAAGGCCGCGCACAGGTCAAGGAGACCATCGCCTATTACATGACCAATGCCCGCATCATGCGAGAGGCACTGGCCGAGGCCGGTCTGACGACCTACGGCGGCATCGACGCCCCCTACATCTGGCTCAAGACGCCTGAGGGCATCGGCTCATGGCAGTTCTTTGACCACCTGCTCCACCAGCTCGGCGTGGTCAGCACCCCGGGCGTAGGCTTCGGCCCCGCCGGCGAGGGCTACATCCGCCTCACTGCCTTCGGCGACCGCGCCGATTGCGAAGAGGCCATGCAGCGACTCAAGGACAGCCTTTGATTCCTTTGAGAAGTTAGAGGAGTTAAGGAGTTAAGGAGTTAAGGAGTTAAGCCGATAGTCACTGAGCGTTCGGCTTTCGGTAGAAGCCGTCGCCTCAGCCGATTCTATTAATCCCCGAAATCCTCTCTCCCGCGGCCCGCCGCCAACTTCTCCCCCATTCCCCCCCCCATCCCAACAAACCAACACTCTACAAAAACGACATACTTATGAGCAACCTCAGATTTAAGGTAGTCGAAGAGGCCTTTAAGAAGCGCCCCGTCGAAGTGCAGGCTCCCAAGGAGCGCCCATCCGAATATTTCGGCAAGTACGTCTTCAACCAGGAGAAGATGTTCCGCTACCTGCCCCTCAAGACCTACCACCAGCTGCGTGAGGTCATTGAGAAGGGCACGCCCCTTCCCCTCTCCGTAGCCAACGATGTAGCCAAGGGCATGAAGCAATGGGCCATCGAGATGGGCGTCACCCACTGCACCCACTGGTTCCAGCCCCTGACCGAGGGCACGGCCGAGAAGCACGATGCCTTTGTAGAGCACGACTTCAAGGGCGGCATGGTCGAGGACTTTTCGGGTAAAGAACTCGTTCAGCAGGAGCCCGATGCTTCCTCCTTCCCCAACGGCGGTATCCGCTCTACCTTCGAGGCTCGTGGTTACTCCGCCTGGGACCCCGCATCCCCCGTCTTCATCATCGGCGACACGCTGATGATCCCGACCATCTTCGTCAGCTACACCGGCGAGGCACTCGACTACAAGGCTCCGCTCAAGAAGGCGCTCGCCGCCGTTGACCGCGCAGCCACGGCCGTCTGCCAGTACTTCGACCCCGAAGTGAAGCGCGTCACCGCCAACCTCGGCTGGGAGCAGGAGTACTTCCTCGTTGACGAAGGGCTCTACGCCGCCCGTCCCGACCTGATGCTCACGGGCCGCACCCTCATGGGCCACGACTCCGCCAAGAATCAGCAGATGGAGGACCACTACTTCGGCGCCATCCCCGAGCGCGTGCAGGAGTTCATGCGCGACCTCGAGATCCAGGCCCTCGAACTGGGCATCCCCTGCAAGACGCGCCACAACGAGGTAGCACCCAACCAGTTTGAGCTCGCCCCGATCTTTGAGGAGTGCAACCTCGCCGTCGACCACAACATGCTCATCATGTCGCTCATGCGCAAGATCGCGCGTAAGCACGGCTTCCGCTGCCTCCTCCACGAGAAGCCCTTTGCCGGTATCAACGGTTCGGGCAAGCACAACAACTGGAGCCTCACGACCGACACAGGCGCCCTGCTCCACGCTCCCGGCAAGACGCCTGAGGACAACCTCCGCTTCATCGTCTTCATCGTCGAGACGCTGATGGGTGTCTATAAGCACAACGGCCTGCTCAAGGCCTCCATTATGAGCGCCACCAACGCCCACCGTCTTGGCGCCAATGAGGCACCTCCCGCAATCATCTCCAGCTTCCTCGGCTCGCAGGTGAGCGAACTCCTCGACAAGGTGGCTTCGTCGACCAAGGAAGAGCTCTTCACCCTCGAGGGCAAGCACGGCGTACAGCTCGACGTGCCCCAGGTGCCCCAGCTGATGATCGACAATACGGACCGCAACCGCACGTCTCCCTTCGCCTTCACGGGCAACCGTTTCGAGTTCCGTGCCGTCGGCTCCATCGCCAACTGCGCCAGCGCCATGATCGTGCTCAACACGGCCGTAGCCGAAGCTCTCGACTCCTTCAAAGAGCGTGTCGACGCCCTCATCGCCAAGGGTGAGAGCCGTATCGGTGCCATTCTCGAAGTGGTACGTGAGGATATCAAGACCTGCAAGCCCATCCACTTCGACGGCAACGGCTACAGCGACGAGTGGAAGGAAGAGGCCAAGCGCCGCGGCCTCGACTGCGAGACCTCCTGTCCCCTCATCTTCGACCGCTACCTCGACGACGAAAGCGTCAAGATGTTTGAGGCTCAGGGCGTGCTCAACCGCCACGAACTCGAAGCACGCGACGAGATCAAGTGGGAGACTTATCAGAAGAAGATCCAGATCGAAGCCCGTGTCCTCGGTGACCTCTGCATGAACCACATCATCCCCGTGGCTACGAAGTATCAGAGCGAACTGGTAGACAACGTCAGCAAGATCCAGGCAGCCTTCTCCGATCCCGTCAAGGTCAAGGAGCTCACGGCTTACAACATCGACCTCATCGAGAAGATCAACAAGCATACGAGTTTCATCGCCGAAAACGTAGAGGCCATGGTCGAGAAGCGCAAGGTGGTCAACAAGATCACCAACGTCCGCGAACTCGCCATCGCTTACCACGACGAGATTGCCCCCTACTTCGACAGCATCCGTTACCATATCGACAAGCTCGAGCTCATCGTCGAGGACGAGATGTGGACCCTGCCTAAGTATCGCGAGCTTCTCTTCATCCGCTAATCTCCACTCCCTCTCAGGCTCGCCTCCAGCCCCTGAGACCGAGCATTCATAAACACCCCGCCGCCAAGGCCGCGCAACAGCACGACCCTGGCGGCGGGATTTTTGTTTATCTCCGGCACGGTCGTCCCCCACCACCGGCTAAAGACCGGAAACCTCCATCCCTTCCCGTTTTTTCTGGAAAGCCACTCGTCGCACCGGCATGGGAACCTGTTCTGACGACTGGCTATCCAGATAAGCTATCCTATAGCAAAGCATGCGAAGAAATCTGTCAACCTGTCAGGAGTCAGTCGTAATCGCCTATATTCCAATTTGTTACAAATGGGGTCTTGCTAAATTTCTGTCATAAAAGTGTCAGGAATCTGTCAGTGCCCCTTCATCCCAATCCTGCCCGGCACTGCCCTCACGAAGAAAGGCCGTCCCAGGGAAGCTCCAACCGCCCTGACACTTTCCTGACAGAAGACTGACAGAATACTGACAGAAAGCTGACAGAAACCCGAAAGTCAGACGGAGACAATCAATTGAAAACCAACTGGTAAAGATCTTACACTGACAGATTGACGGATAATCGTTGAAAACCTTTCTATGAGATTGCGAGGGGGCAAACACTGCTCCACGCCCCGTTGCTTGTGACCACACCGCGCCAGAATACGGGCCCCTGCGCTGTTCAAGTTATAGAGATCGCTTACGAGCGGTCCTTTGCATCGGGGGAATGAAGGTAAAAAGCTTTATCTTTGCGAGCATGATCCCCTTCAAGCAGTTTGACAATGTCACGGAGCGCGTCATCGACGACCTCAAGGCAGCCCTTACCCCGGGCTGCAAGCTCTCGATCGCTGCGGCCAGCTTTTCGATTTATGCCTACGAGGCACTTAAAGAGGAACTGGAGCAGGTGGAGGAACTGCGCTTCATTTTCACCTCGCCGACCTTCAACACCGACAAAACGGCCAAGGAGAAGCGGGAGTTTTATATCCCCAGACTCCGGCGTGAGCGCAACCTCTACGGTTCGGAGTTTGAGATACGCCTGCGCAACCAGCTCACCCAGCGGGCCATCGCCCGTGAGTGTGCGGACTGGATACGCCGCAAAGCACGATTCCAGACAAGTACGGCACACAGCGAAGACTCCGGATTTCTGAACATCTGCCAGGGTAACGAGACCTGCACCTACAGGCCTTTCAAAGAGTTCACAACTACCGAACTCGGGCTGGACAAGGGAAAAGACCTCTTTCAGATGATATGGAGCCAGCAGGGCACCGCGCAGACCGACATGATGCTCAAGATCTTCGATGCACTCTGGAACGACAAGGAAAAGCTCCAGAACGTGACAGACCGCGTGGTCGAGAGCATTGAGACGGTCTATAAGGAGAATGCCCCCGCCTTCATCTACTTCATCACGCTCTATAATATCTTCA
Organism: Alloprevotella sp.; assembly: GCA_052272595.1. Lineage (GTDB taxonomy): Bacteria > Bacteroidota > Bacteroidia > Bacteroidales > Bacteroidaceae > Alloprevotella. The sequence continues at coordinate 36,071 of DAVZJV010000008.1, read as the reverse complement.
GCGAGTTTCTCGAAGACATCAGCGAAGACGTACTGCCCAACGAGGCCACCGGCTTCCGGCACAGCGTCATCTGGGGAAAGCTCTACAACTTCCAGCGCGATGCGGCCCTGGCGATCATCAATAAGCTGGAGAAGTATAACGGCTGCATCCTCGCCGACAGTGTCGGATTGGGAAAGACCTTCACCGCACTGGCGGTCATCAAGTATTACGAAAACCGCAACAAGTCCGTTCTCCTGCTCTGTCCCAAGAAGCTGAACGAAAACTGGCAGACCTTCCGCACGAACTATAAGAACAATCCCGTGCTGGCAGACCGCCTGCGCTACGACATTCTCTTTCACTCCGATCTCTCGCGCGACCACGGTGTGAGCAACGGCATGGACCTGGAACGCATCAATTGGGGCAATTATGACCTGGTCGTCATCGACGAGAGCCACAACTTCCGCAATGGTGGCAGATTTGATACCGATGACGCCGACGACGAGAATTTCAGGGAGAACCGCTACGCCCGCCTGATGAACAAGGTGATCCGCTGCGGGGTGAAGACGAAGGTCCTCATGCTCAGCGCCACACCGGTCAACAACCGCTTCAACGACCTCAAAAACCAGCTGCAATTGGCCTATGAGGGCGACTCTTCGCATATCAACGAACTGCTGGGCACGGGCAAGACCATCGAGCAGATATTCCGCGATGCGCAAACGGCCTATTCACGCTGGACCCGCCTCGAGCCTGAACAGCGCACCACGCAACGCCTGCTTGACTCCCTGAGCTTTGACTTCTTCCAGGTGCTTGACGCCGTGACCATTGCCCGAAGCCGTAGCCACATCGTCAGGTATTACGACACCAACGAGATAGGCACGTTTCCGACGCGTCTTACCCCTATATCCCGCCGGCCGAAGCTTACCGACCTGAGTTCGGCCATCACGTTCAGCGAGATTGCCGGACAGCTTAATGCGCTCAACCTCTCCATCTATACGCCCTCCCTGTTTATCTTCGACAGCGTCAAGGAGAAGTATGACCTGGACTGGGATGGTTCCGGCATCATATCCGTAGACGGACGTGAGAAGGGGTTGCGTAAGCTCATGGCCATCAACCTGCTCAAGCGGCTGGAGAGTAGTGTCAACTCCTTCCGCCTGACCCTGCAGCGGATCAAGGAGTTCATTGCCAACAGCGTCAAGGCCATTGACAAGTTTGAGCAGAGCGGCAGGGGCGATACGGTGGAGGTCACCGAGTTCGGCGACGACTACGATAATGAGGACAGCGAAAACGATCCCTTCGTCGGCCGTAAGTCCAGGATCAGCCTGAGTGACATGGATTACGTCAGGTGGCGGCGTGACCTGAAGGCCGACCTCGAAGTGCTCGACCTGCTGCTGGTCATGCTCCATGACATCACGCCGGCGCATGACTCCAAGCTTCAGCAACTGATAGCCGATCTCAAGCAGAAGTTTGAGCACCCCATCAATCCCGGCAACAGGAAGGTGCTCATATTCACAGCCTTTGCCGATACGGCCGATTACCTTTACGAGCAACTGTCAGGCCCCATACTCAAGGACTGCGGACTCCATACGGCCCTCATTACGGGCAACACGGAGGGGCGCTGCAATGTGCCGAAGCTGAAATGCACGTTCAACAACGTGCTGACCTTCTTCTCCCCTCGCTCCAAAGACCGCGACACGCTCTTTCCCGGTGACAACCGGGAGATCGACGTGCTCATCGCGACCGACTGTATCAGCGAGGGTCAGAATCTGCAGGACTGCGACTACCTCATCAACTACGACATACACTGGAACCCCGTCCGCATCATTCAGCGCTTCGGACGTATCGACCGTATCGGCAGCCGCAACGACGTGATCCAGCTGGTCAACTATTGGCCCGACATGGAACTGGACGACTACATCAAGCTCAAAGGCCGCGTGGAGAGCCGCATGAAGGCCACAGTCATCACGAGCACGGGCGACGACAACCTCCTCTCTGCCGGCGAGAAAGGCGATCTGGAGTACCGCCGCAACCAGCTGAAGAAGCTCCAGAACGAGGTGGTCGACATCGAGGACATGGACACCGGGATCAACATCATGGACCTAGGCCTCAACGAGTTTCGCCTGGACCTGCTGGCCAACCTCAAGGAGCATCCCGACATGGATCTCACCCCCTACGGGATGAACGCCGTGGTGCGTGCCAACGACAAGGTGAAGCCCGGCGTCATCTTCGTCCTCAAAAACAAAGACAACAGTGTCAACATTGACAAGGCCAACCTGCTCCACCCCTTCTATATGGTCTATATCAGCCATGAGGGAGAGATCATCCGTGACCACCTCTCCCCCAAAAAGCTGCTCGACGACATGCGGCAGATCTGCAAGGACCGGACGGCCCCCGACATGGCGCTCTGCCGGCAGGTTAACCGCGAGACACTCGACGGCAGGAAGATGGATCACTACAGCGACCTGCTCCAGCGGGCCATTGACAGCATCATCCATGTAAAGGAAGAGAAGGACATCGACAGCCTCTTCAGCACAGGCGAAACGACGGCCCTGACCAATGACATCAAAGGCCTGGACGACTTTGAGCTGATCACTTTCCTGATTATCAAATAAACATCAAAGTAAACAATGGAAGAGACAGAAAAACAGCAACTAACGTATAAAGCAATGAATGATCTTGTAAATAGCGCCAACACTTTGTTTCCGCTGTACCATGGAACAGATCTGCGAATTGCGAAGATGAGCAAGGAAGAACGTGCTTCATTCAGGACTGATTGTGAAAAGACTGTAGAGGCTCTTTGGAATGTCTATAAGCCTTATTTAGACGCCAATTACTTCCCTCGGGATACGTTTAAGGAATTATTCAAAGGTGATAAGAATAAAACTAGATGGTATAATCTATGTAACGCCCTTACTTGCTACAGTGCTCGCCTAAATGGTAACGTCCAATATCAATACGACTGTTTCTATCTGACTAATTTCAGAGAGATAGCCGAAGATTATGCCCGAAGCTCTTTCGCTTTTGGTGAAATCGGATTGCTCCCTTTTCGAATGTTCGATGCCATGCGAGTTCTTCAATTTCCGGAATGGAGTCCCAACAAAGAGGTGGCAGATGCCCTGAACCGTATTGTCGATTTTGCTGAAGATGCCGACCATGCTTGTCCCGTAATCTTCGAAATCTATAATCTAGACTTTAATCACATTGAGATTGAACGGGGCGGTTCCGTCTGGGACTATCTTTTACAAAGAGGTAATTTCTCCCATGCTGCCAGCATAGTTGTTCATTACAGCGGTGAGATGCAGTTGGATCCGGTTAAGGCTATATACTTAAAGTAATGCTAAACTTTCTCAATCTTCCCCTTTCAACCCTTGTCGACAAGCCCGTGCCCAAGAATGCCTTCTTCAAGCACGCGCCTGCGGGGCAGCGTGCCCCTCTCCAGCGGATGCTGACGGATGAGGTGGAGCGCATCACCTGGCTATATAAGCTGACGCCGGCAACGCTCAATGTCGGAGCGGGAAAGACGGTGCAGGAGATTGACGTCTTCCATTACCGCCTCAAGACGGACACCTACGACCTCAAATCCTTCTGCGCGATGGACAAGCTTATGCCCAGACACACCGTGTTTGTCATCGAGCACAGCGGGGAGCTTGACCTGCTGATGCATCACAAGGAGCGGTCTCTGGTCAGGGGCGAAGAGCGGTGGAGCTGCGGAGAAGCGGAGCTCCGCGCTGACACAATGCCGGATGAGGGACCGATGCTGACAATAGACGGCCTGGACCTCGACGCCGTATACTACGGGCTACTCAGCCAGGTGTCAGGGCTCCATGCCACGACGGCAGAAGCATATAAGGAGCAGGCCGCATTGCGTAAGCAGGTCTGCCGTCTCACGAAGCAGGTGAAAGCCCTGCAGAAACAGGTTCGGGCAGAGCGCCAGTTTAACCGCCAGATCGAGCTCAATGGCCGGATCAGGCTGCTCGAAGGAGAAATCGCCCGACTTAAGAATCAATCAGAATCAAACTAAGATCATATCAGAAGCTATGCAACCCGAGAAACTACCCCTACGATCGACCGACGGTGCAGACATCAACCTTGAGGCCCTCTACCGCATCGCGCCTTCCTGCTTCACCGAGGTGAAGGACGAGAAGACGGGCGAACTGTGCCATGTCGTCAACTTCACCACACTGCGTGAGTTGCTGGGCGACAAGGCGGTGGAAGATGCGCCCGAGATGTATCAGTTCACCTGGCCCGGCAAGCAGGAGGCCCGCCGCGAGGCTGCCCGCCCCACGACGAAGACCCTGCGACCGGTCAAGGAGGACAGCGTAGACTGGGACACGACCCAAAACCTCTACATCGAGGGTGACAACCTCGAGGTCCTCAAACTGCTGCAAAAGGGCTACATGGGCAAGGTGAAGATGATCTACATCGACCCGCCTTATAACACGGGCAGCGACTTCATCTACGACGACGACTTCGACACCACGCAGCAGGCGCATGACAAGGCCGAAGGCAATGTGGACGATCTCGGTATGCGCTACCGCAAGAACTTGGACAGCAACGGAAAGTTCCATTCGGATTGGTGTAGCATGATCTATGCCCGCCTGCTGGCTTGCAGGAGCTTACTGACGGAGGATGGGGTGATATTTATCTCGATTGATGAGAATGAAGTAAACCATCTTAAGGACATCTGCGATGAAATCTTCGCAGAACGAAATTTTATCGCTGAACTTATCTGGGCTGCAGGACGTAAGAACGATTCCAAATACATATCGGTTTCTCATGAATACATTCTAGCATACTTCAAAAATTCAGATTATATCAAAGACCAAAAGATCATTTGGAGAGAAAAGAAGCAGGGACTAGAGGACATATACTCCACCTACGATAAGCTGAAAAAGGCATATGGAGACGATTATAAGGCAATCGAGAAGAGCCTAAAAGCCTGGTACAAAGCTCTGCCGGACGGGCACCCTGCCAAGGATCACTCTCACTATAATCGAGTTGACGAACGAGGAATTTTCTTTGCCGCTGATATCTCATGGCCTGGTGGTGGCGGACCACAATATGAAGTGTTGCATCCGATTACCCATAAGCCAGTTACCGTGCCCTCGCGTGGCTGGCTTACTTCAGAGGAAAACATGAAGCAATGGATTCAGGACGGGCGAGTACAATTTGCAGAAACGGAGAAGGGCGTACCGACTCTTAAGGCTTACTTGAAGGAGAGAGAATATGCCGTTCCCTACAGCATATTCTATAAGGACGGCCGTGCTGCATCCAAGAGACTTGCTACACTCATGGGAGATAAAGTGTTCGAAAACCCCAAAGACGAGGAGATCATGCAACGCCTCCTAGAGTTTTGCGGGACAGGGGAAGGAGACATCGTACTTGACTTCTTTTCAGGATCAGGTACCACTGCTCATGCGGTCTTCTTGGCCAACACTGACCAACGGATTAACAGAAAGTTCATCCTCGTCCAACTGCCTGAAGAGATAAGCCTCAAGAACAGCACTTCCGAAAGGGGCAGAAAGGTTGCTCAAAATGCCATTAACCTTTTGGATAGACTTGGCAAGCCCCACAACATCTGTGAGATAGCCAAGGAGCGCATCCGCCGTGCAGGACGCAAGATCAAGGAAAATTGCACACTACCCCCCCCATCTGTGCAAATTCTCGACACAGGCTTCCGTGTCTTCCGCCTTTCAGACAGCAACATGGAGGACGTCTACTTTGCGCCTAAAGACTATGACCAGAGCCTGCTCGACCACCTGCTCGACAATGTAAAGGCCGATCGCGGAGACCTTGATTTGCTCTTCGGCGCCATGCTCGACTGGGGCATAGCGCTCTCGCTGCCGATGACCACCGAGACGGTGGACGGCAAGGACGTCTATACCGTCAACGGCGGAGACCTCGTGGCCTGCTTCGCGCCCGATGTGACCGAGGCCGTCGTCAACCTCATGGCCGGAAAGCGCCCCACGCGCATACTCTTCCGCGACAGCTGCTTTGCCCAAGACGACGCCAAGATCAACCTCTTCGAGACGCTCAAGCAAAAGCTCAACTGGAGCGAAGAGCAGGCGTTGCAGAACATCCGCGTCATCTGACCTGAGAGATGGCCAATCGCAAGCAATCAAACCGCAGCATCATGGAGGAAAACAAGATCATCATCTATACGGCAACCGACGGGCACACGAAGATAGACGTAAAGCTCGAAGACGAGACCTTATGGCTTACCCAGGCTCAGATGTGCGAGCTGTACCAGACGTCAAGGACCAACGTCGTAGAGCATATCAAGCATATTTACGAGGACGGAGAATTAGAGGAAAACGCAACCTGTCGGAAATTCCGACAGGTTCGTGTGGAAGGGAACCGACAAGTGTCGCGAGAGATTCCTTTCTATAACCTCGACATGATCATAGCCCTTGGCTACCGCATACGTTCAATCATAGCGACACGCTTCCGCCAGTGGGCCACCGAGCGACTGAAAGAGTATATTATCAAAGGTTTTACCCTAGACGACGAGCGACTGAAGAATCTCGGTGGCGGCGGATACTGGAAAGAGCTGCTTGAACGTATTAGAGACATCCGTGCCTCGGAAAAGGTGCTTTACAGACAGGTCCTTGAGATCTACGCTACAAGCATTGACTATGACCCAAGGGCATCAGTTTCGATGGAGTTTTTCAAGAGGGTACAGAACAAGATCCACTACGCGATCCATGGCCACACGGCGGCGGAACTGATTGTAGAACGTGCCGACGCAGCAAAAGACTTCATGGGGCTGCTGACTTTTAAGGGTAATCAACCGACACTGAACGAAGCCCAAACGGCGAAGAACTACCTTGATGGAAAGGAGCTCAGGGCTATGGGACGGCTCGTTTCGGGTTATCTGGACTTTGCCGAACTTAAGGCGGAGCGCCACCAGCCTATGACGATGAATGACTGGGCAACTTACCTCGACCAGATTCTGACATTGAACGGTGTAGAACTGCTCCAGGGAGCCGGTAAGGTTTCGCATGATCAGGCAATGGAGCATGCGACGAACGAATACAGGAAATATAGGCAACGCACGCTGAGCGACGTGGAACATGATTATCTGAACGCCATTAAGAACATGGGTAAACTTGGTAAGGAAGGAGGCAACGACGATGAAGCTTAAATTCAAACACCAGCGCTTTCAGGCCGATGCGGCCCGGAGCGTGACGGACATCTTTAAGGGGCAACCCTACTGTGAGAGCGCCGACTTCCTGGTAGACCAGGGAAAGGGCGGCAAGCTGATTCCCCTGACGGGCTTTGGCAACCGGGAGCTCCAGCTCGACAGCGAAGCTCTGACGGAGAACGTGCGCCAGATACAGATGGGCTGGGGGCTGAAGCCCGTAGAGCAACTGGAGGGCGAGGCCGGCAATCCCACCTTCACCATCGAGATGGAGACCGGCACGGGCAAGACCTACACCTACATCAAGACGATGTATGAGCTCAATAAGCTCTACGGCTGGTCAAAGTTCGTCATCATCGTGCCGAGCATCGCCATCCGTGAGGGCGTGAGCAAGAGCTTCGAGACGATGCAGGAGCACTTCGCCGAAGAGTATGGCAAGCGCATCCAGTTCTTCGTATACAACTCCCGGCAGCTCACCAAGATCGACGGTTTCGCCAGTGACAGCGGTCTGCACGTGATGATCATCAACACACAGGCATTCAATACCTCATTTGACGAAGCTCAGGCTAAGAAGAAAAGCGGAGGCGACTCCGCCCGCATCATCTTCAGCCGCCGCGACGAGTTCGGCAGCCGCCGCCCCATCGACATCTTGGCGCAGACCCGCCCGATCATGATCATCGACGAGCCGCAGAGCGTGCTGGGCAGCAACAAGGGCAATGCCACGAGAAAGGGCATCGCCCTCTTTCGGCCACTCTTCACCCTGCTCTACAGCGCCACCCACCGCAAGGGTGACATCTATAATATGGTGTACCGCCTCGATGCGATGGACGCCTTCAACCGTAAACTTGTCAAGAAGATCGAAGTCAAGGCCATTGAGCAGATCGGCACGACGGCGACGGGCGGCTTCGTATATCTGGAAGAAATCGTCATCCGGCAGGGACTTGCGCCACAGGCCCGCCTCACCTATGACGTCAAGACCAGCACCGGCTTTCGCCAGGCCACACGACTGGCCGACGAAGGATATGACCTGTTTGCACAGAGCGGCGGACTGACCGAGTATGCCGGCCAATTCGTTGTGGAACGCATCGACGGACTGGCCGGCACGGTGCATTTCCTCAACGGGCTGACCCTACACGAGGGCGACGCCTGCGGGAAGGCCAATGAGGACCTGATCAGGCGCCTGCAGATACGTGAGACCATCCGGACCCACATCGAGCGCGAGCGTAAACTCTTCTCGCAGGGTATCAAGGTGCTTTCGCTCTTCTTCATCGGCCATGTAAGCAGTTATCGCGTCTATGGGAAGGGCGGTGAGGCCGGCAACGGAAAATTTGCCGAAATGTTTGAAGAGGAATACCGCTACGTCTTGCAGGAGATGCAGCCCCGGCTGACCGAAGGCGATTACAGCCGCTACCTCAGCCGGTTTGCGGTGTCTGAGGTGCATCAGGGATATTTCGCTCAGGACAAGGGGCGAGCCGTAGACACTAGCGGAAAGAGCCAGGCTACGCAAGAAAAGGAGGCCCGCGCCTATAACCTGATCATGCGGGATAAGGAGCGCCTGCTCAGTTTTGACGAACCGGTGCGCTTCATCTTCTCTCACTCTGCGCTGAAGGAGGGTTGGGACAACCCCAATGTCTTCCAGATCTGCACGCTCAAGGACACTGCCAACGAGATCAAGAAGCGTCAGGAAGTGGGCCGCGGCATGCGCCTCTGTGTCAACAAGGACGGGGAGCGGCAGGATCAGGACGTGCTGGGCGACGACATATTCGATACGAACATCCTCACCGTGATTGCCAGCGAGAGCTACGAATCATTCAGCCGCCACCTGCAGGAAGACCTCGCCGAGAGCGTGGGTGACCGCCCCAGGAACGTAACCCCGGACCTCTTTGAGGGCATGCACATCGTTACGGCCGAAGGGCAGGAAATCCGCGTGAACATGGAAATGGCCCGTGAGATAGACGAAGCACTCATCTGTGGGGGCTACATAAAGAAAGGCCAATTGACCGACAAGTATTTCGATGATAAGAAAGCCGGTACGATCTCCCTGGGCGAAGAGCTCGAACCGCTCAAGGATGAAATCGTGCGCAAGCTCGATACGGTATTCAATCCTGACAGCCTCAAGCCCGGCAATGCGCGCAAGGTGCGTGAGGGGCATTTCCGCCGAGACCTCTTCAAGGAAAAGTTTGCCGGGCTATGGAAGCGCATCAGACCTCAGACATGCTATCAGGTGGCATTCAGCACCGAGGAGCTCATCAAGCGGTGCATCAAGGCCATCGACGAGCATCTCAGCGTGACCGAAATACGGATCGTCATGGGACAGGGCAGCCTCGGCAAGATTGAGAATAAGGAGGCCCTCGAAGGCGGGACTGCCATGGTCGGAGGCAAGAAGACCCGACTCTCAGAAGGCGAGGCCATCGGCAGCGTGAAGTATGACCTCATCGGTAAGCTGGTGGAGGCGACCGGCCTCACGCGCAAGACCATCGTAGAGATCCTGAAGGGCATCAAAGAGGGTACCTTCTACCAGTTTAAGAAGAATCCGGAAGAGTTCATCATCCGCGTGGGCAACCTCATCAATGACGCCAAAGCGATTGCCGTCGTCCAGCAGATAGTCTACAAGAAGACCACGCAGCAATATGAGACAGATATCTTTACGGAGAACACGCTGCGCGGCGTCATCGGTGAGAATGCCATCGAGAGCACCAAAAGCCTCTACGACATTGTCGTCGTGGACAGTCAAGGCATAGAAAAGCACTTCACCGAAGCACTGGAGCAAGAAACTGACGTGGAAGTCTACGCCAAGCTGCCGCGGAAATTTTACATCAACACGCCCATGGGCCACTACAACCCGGACTGGGCCATTGTCTTTAAGGAAGGCAGCGTAAAGCACATCTACTTCATAGCCGAGACCAAGGGCAATGACTGGCAGGACTCTCAGCTCCGAGGGGCCGAAGCCGCCAAGATAGCGTGCGCCCGTCGTCACTTCGCAGCCCTCAATGACAGCCAGATAGCTTATGGTGTAGCCAAAGACTACCAGACGCTCTATAACCTGGTAACGAAGTAGGCCGCGGCCTGTCATGCATCAACCGAAGAAGCCCGACCGCTGATTATCAGCGGCCGAGCTATCGATTTTTGCGCGCAGAGAGTTTTTATCGGACAGTAATAGTTTAGAGTAGATGATGAAGCTCTTGAGCGAAACGGCGGCGATCATACCCCGTCAGCTCGTAAGCAGCGGAAGGGGAGAAACGGGTTGACCTATGGGCAATAAAAAAAGGCCTCTCGGCCTTTTAATCAAAGAGGAGCGGCGGAATGCCGTCAACCTCTTGGCTCCCGAAGGAGCCATCCATCTAACAGTTACCTTACTACAAATCTTTTCTTTACCTTATCGTTGCGTCTTCCGGCGACGGTGAAGCATCACGGCCCAACCGGTCGGCGCGGATGGAAGATCGGGAGCTTGTCCCTTCATCTTTCGAGTGCAAAATTACGGCGCCTGTCTGATTGCCGCAAATGGGACATTCAGACAGGCGCCGTTTTTTGCAAGGATTTGCCCGATATTATAGCCTCTGTTAGGCTAGGTAGTAAAATGACGGACTCTCAATGTGTCGCTAGTCCGTTGCTGCAAGCACTGTGATGGGCTTCGTTGCCGTGAGGATGAAGCTGACGGCTCCGCCATTGGTCGTATAGGAGCCTCCGCCTTCGAATTTTCCGCTGTCGGAGTAGCCGGTACCTTTTCCCGAGATGCCGTAGGTGGCTTTGAACTGCAAGATGTAAGAGCCGGCTTTGGAAATGATGAGCGTATCGACGGGATCAACGGGATTGTCGTCGTAGACTACCCCCTTGTTGTAGCGATGGGAGAAGTTGCCGTCTCCATCAGGAGTCCAGCTATAGGTCGCTTTATAGAGCAAGTGGCCGATGGTTTTTTGCTTTGCGGTAGCGAGGAGCTTACGGCCGGCACGCAGGGTCGTGCTGCCCGTCTCGAGATCTACGACCGTGATGTCGGAGAGGGTAGGGGGAAGTGACGTGTATTTGTCATCGTCATTGCTGCACGAAGTCAGGGCAGAGAAGCCGAGGACGAGGGTGGCAGCGGGAACGAGATGGGGAAATAGTCTAGTCATGAAGCGGCAATAAGAAGGGTTGTCTGTCTAGAGCGTTTGCCTTTGTGTCGTGAGGGGCGTGTCAGACGAGCTGGCCATCGCCTTGGCGGATGATTTCGGGTGTCTCGTCGAGGCAGCTGACGACGGTGGTTTGTCCCATCGTCCCCATGCCGCCGTCGATGACGAGGTCGACCTGCCCGCCCATCGTGTCGTCGATGAGGTTGGGGTCGGTGACATAGGCAGGATCATCGTCGATAAGCGGGAGCGAAGCCGTCATGAGCGGAGCGCCGAGATCGGCCAGGATCGCCTGGAGAATGGGGCTCTCGGGCATGCGGATGCCGATCTCGCCGCCCTTGCGTGAGCGGAAGATCTTGGGCAGTACGCGGGTGCCGGGAAGCACGAAGGTGAAGGCTCCGGGGAGATTGCGCCGCAGGAGTTTGTAGGTGGCATTGGAGATGCGCGCGTACTCGCTGATGGCGCTCATGTCGTAGCAGATCACCGAGAGGGGGTGAGCCTTGGGGTCAATCTCTCGCAGGGCACAGATGCGCTCAACGGCACGCTCCTTGAGGGCGTGGCAGGCGATGGCGTAGGTCGTACCGGTGGGCACGATGATGACTCCGCCGTCGTTGAGCAAGCGGCTGACGCGCTCGAGGGCGGTGGGAGGATTGTCTTTGGGATAGAGCTTGAGGATCATCGGGGAAGAAGTTGACGGTTAGAGACAGGTTTTGGGAGCTAAGCCGGAAGCTATTAGAGAGGCAGGTCGTGCCGCTCTGTACCATTCGGCTTATCTCCGCAAACTCCTTAACTTCTCTCTAGGTGCAGGCTTGGTATATGCAGCCCTTTCCCCTATGCTAGAAAGTCTTGAGCCTCTGGTAGAGACGCTGGACGGGGAGGCCCATGACGTTGAAGTAGGAACCGCGAATCTCCTCAACGGCTACCATGCCGAGCCACTCCTGAATGCCGTAAGCGCCGGCCTTGTCGAGAGGCAGGAAACCGCGTACGTAGTAGTCGATCTCTTCGTCGGCCAGCTTGGCAAACTTAACCTCGGTGGTGACGGCAAAGCTGTCGGTACGATCCATCGTGAGGATCGTTACGCCCGTACTCACCAGGTGTGTGCGGCCCGAGAGCGTGTGAAGCATGTGGGTGGCATCTTCCACGGTCTTGGGCTTTCCGAGGGTTACACCTTCTACCGTTACCATCGTGTCGGCCGTGATGATGAGTTCGTCTTGAGCCATTGAAGACTTGTAGGCAATCGCCTTGTTGTGAGAGATGTATTGGACGATCTCTTCGCCTTTGAGCTCGATGGGGAAGCTCTCATCAATGCCGAAGAGCGTGCGGGTCTTGAAGTTGAGTCCGAGACGCTGAAGGAGTTCGCGGCGTCGGGGGGAGTTGCTGGCCAAGACTATCTTGTATTTCTTCAGATTGTCAAGCATGAGCGTAAGTGTTATAAATAAAGATGTATGGTTTGTCTTGAATAAAGGGGAAGCCTACCAACCGAAGGCGTGGGCGCTGGTCATCCAGTGTCCTTGTGCGCGAAGCACCTGTTCGACTACGTCGCGCACACAGCCTTCTCCGCCGGGGCAGGGACTGACATAGCGCGATATTTCCCGTATCTCGGGGGCGGCATCGGCGGGGCAGCAGGGGCAGCCGCAGCGCTTCATGACTTCGTAGTCAGGAATGTCGTCGCCCATATAAATCACCTCGTCATCGCTGAGCCCTTCGGTCTGGAGCCATCGGTCGTAAGTCTCGATCTTGACCGCTGCCCCGAGATAGATTCGCGTGAGGCCGAGTCCCTCATAGCGGCGTCTCACCGCCTCGGAGCGGCCGCCCGTTATGATGGCCAGTTTAAGCCCCATCTTGACAGCCAGCTGGAGCGCATAGCCATCCTTGATGTGGGCTGTGCGGCAAGGCTGGGCGTCTTCGCTGAGCAGCACTTTGTTGGTGCTCAATACGCCGTCGACGTCAAAGGCAAGGGCGCGGATCTTGGTGAGGTCGTAGGGAATCATAGCTGTGGAGCGAGGCCGCTGCGTCACGGTTTGCGGTGGTTACTATATATAAAGATGAGTAGCTTGATTTTTGCTGAGCGGCCTCCCTAGCGGGGCGTGGCAGCCTGAGCAGTTCGTTCGATAGACTCGGAGAGAAGCCGGTAGACTTGTTCCAAGGGAGTTCCCTTGAGGAGATCGGCTTGTGAAGCAAGCACCTTCCGGTCACGGCGCACGGCCGGTCCCGTTTGGCCGGCTATGGGGTCGAGCCCGTCACAAACTTTCGCCGCGGTCTCTCTGATGAGGGGGTGCAGTGCCTCCGGATCAATGCCTTCGCTGCGGAGCAGGCCGTAGGAGAGGGCGTAAAGATGATTGACAAAATTGCTGGCGAAGACTGCCGCCAGATGGAGGTGGCGCCGCTTCTCGGAGGAAAGTTCGGTGACGTGGGCCGAGAGACGATGCGCCAGCGTCAGCGCCTCATTGAGGCAATCCTGATCAGCTCCCTCAACGAAGAGGGGGACCTCGTTGAAGCAGATCTTCCGAGCTTTGCTAAACGTCTGCATGGGGTATATGACTGCAGCGCGGGGCACGTGGGCCGTGAGCGCATCAAGCGCAACGCTGCCCGCCGTATAGACAACGAGCGTGTCGTCTTTGCTATCCGTGTGGCCCGTTGCCCAGACCTTGCACACTCCTTCTATCGCATCGTCGCTGACCGAGATGATCGTGGCATCTGCTGCGGGGAGCTTGGCGGGATCGGTCGTCGAATAGGGGCATCCGATCTCCGTGGCGAGCTCTTGCGCGTGCGTTGCCGTACGGGCGCAGATGCCGACAATGCTCACACCAGCCTTGCAGAGTGCCCGAGCCAGATGGGAGGCAACGTTGCCGGCACCGATGAGCGTGACGGAATAAGGTCGGGAGAGGGTAATGTCTGAGGTATGCATCGTAGAGATCTGAAGGCTGGTCTCGTGCAAAAGTACTATTTTCTACTTCTGATGACAGATTGAGGGATTAATTATTGCACCTTTACACCTTGTTCTGCTTCCTTTATTTGTCAAAATATATAAATTGCGGCATTTGCACCATTTCCCGCTTTCCCTCATGTTTCGATCGTTTCCGTCGCCTGGCCGCTCCCCATGCTTTCTTCGATCCGGAAAAGGCTGCATTTTCTACTCTGGAATGGCGGTGCCACTTGAGTTGGCACACCATTTGTTATTAGAGCGATGAAACCAATCAAGATTCAATCATGCAAAAAGGTAATATCGGCATCACGACGGACAACATATTCCCCGTCATCAAGAAATTCCTCTACAGCGATCACGAGATCTTCCTCCGCGAACTCGTGAGCAATGCGGTCGATGCCACGCAGAAGCTCAAGACTTTGGCCATGAAGGGCGACTTCAAGGGTGAGCTCGGCGACCTCACCGTGCGCGTCAGCTTTGACAAGGACGCCAAGACCCTCACCATTTCCGACCGTGGCATCGGCATGACGGCTGAGGAGATCGACCGTTATATCAACCAGATCGCATTCTCAGGCGCCAACGACTTCCTTGAGAAATATAAGGATGACGCTTCTGCCATCATCGGCCACTTCGGCCTCGGGTTCTACTCCGCCTTTATGGTCAGCGACCGCGTCGACATCCTCACGCGCAGCTATCAGGACGGTGCCAAGGGCGTCAAGTGGACCTGCGACGGTTCGCCCGCCTTTGAGATCGATGACTGCGACAAGGCCGACCGCGGTACGGACATCGTGCTCCACATCTCTGACGACTGCACGGAGTTCCTCGAGAAGAACCGCATCGCCGAACTGCTGACGAAGTATTGCCGCTTTCTCCCCGTCCCCATTGCCTTCGGCAAGAAGACCGAGTGGAAGGACGGCAAGGAGCAGGAGACGGCCGAAGACAATGTCATCAACGATACGACGCCCCTCTGGACCAAGACGCCCACAAACCTCAAAGACGAAGACTATAAGGCCTTCTACCGCGAGCTCTATCCGATGGCCGAGGAACCGCTCTTCTGGATACACCTCAACGTAGACTACCCCTTTCATCTCACCGGTGTGCTCTACTTCCCCCGTATCAAGAATAATCTTGACATTCATCGCAACAAGATCCAGCTCTACTGCAACCAGGTCTTCGTGACCGACCAGGTGGAGAACATCGTGCCCGACTTCCTCACGCTGCTCCACGGTGTGATCGACTCGCCCGACATTCCCCTCAACGTCAGCCGAAGCTACCTGCAGAGCGATTCCAACGTCAAGAAGATATCTTCTTACATTACCAAGAAGGTAGCCGACCGTCTGCAGGGCATCTTCAAGAACGATCGCAAGGACTTCGAGCAGAAGTGGGACGACCTGAAGCTCTTCATCCACTATGGCATGCTCTCCGAAGAGAGCTTCTATGACAAGGCCAAAGGCTTTGCCTTGCTCAAGGATGTGGACGGGAAGTATTTCACTTATGATGAATACCGCGACCTCATCAAGGACGCCCAGACTGACAAGGACGGCAACCTCATTTATCTCTACGCCACCAACCTCGACGAGCAGTACACCTACATCCAGGCCGCGAAGGACAAGGGTTACAGCGTCCTCCTGCTCGATGGCCAGCTCGATGTGGCCCTTGTCGGCATGCTCGAGCAGAAGCTTGAGAAGAGCCGCTTCAGCCGTGTCGACGGCGACGTCGTGGACCGTCTGATCGCCAAGGACGACAACAGCCATAAGAGTTCGCTCCCCGCTGCTGACCGCGAGAGCCTTGACGGCGTCTTTACAGCCGGCCTGCCCAAGGTGGCCGGTGCCGAGATGCGCGTAGAGGATGCTGCCCTCGGTGCTGATGCTGCGCCCGTGGTGATCACCCAGAGCGAGTATATGCGCCGTATGAAGGATATGAGCCGCTATCAGCAGGGCATGTCGTTCTATGGCGAAATGCCCGACATGTACAACCTCGTGCTCAATACCGACCATCGCCTCGTTGCCGAAGTGCTCGCCGATGTCAAGGCCAAACTCTCCGACAGCCTCGCTCCCGTCGATCAGGAGATCAGCGCCATCAAGACACGCCAGAAAGCTGTACATGAGGCGCAGAAGGACAAGAAGTACGATGAACTGACTGATGACGACAAGGCGCAGACCAAGCAGCTTGAAGACGAACTCAAAGCACAGGAAGACAAGCGCCGCGAGCTCTGGGCAGGCTACGTCAAAGATGCTCCTCTCGTAGCCCAGCTCATCGACCTGGCCCTTCTCCAGAACGGCCTTCTCAAGGGCGAAGCCCTCAGTCGCTTCGTGGCCCGTTCGGTAGAACTGATGAAGTAAGGCTGCAGCCCGAAGCCAAATCTTAACAGCCCGCCGCTGAGTGAAGAAATCTCCGTTTCTTCCTCAGCAGCGGGCTTTTTTTGTTTCTCTCCGCCTCCGTTCGCTCCGCATGCCTCCGAACCGCTCGTTGCAATACGGGCGGAATGGCGGGTGAAGGCGACTGCTGTATAACTGGGGCTTGGCGCTTCTGTTTGGGTTGGGGTCGGGGCTTGATTGGTGGCAGGCGGAGGGGCAGCGCCGATTTGTTGTCTTTGAGAAAACATGGCAGCGTCCCGCGTTTCTGTGCCGCCTCAATGCGGTCGGCGTTGCACTTCGTCCAGTCGACGGAGGTGTTGGAGAGCGTTTAGCACAAGTCCGTATTTCCTCTTCGCAGCAATTTTCATGGCGCCTCCTTGCGCACCGTCGTGGGTGTGCAAGGAGGCTTTTTATTACCTTTGTCTTACGTAACGGTCATTCTAATCCCAATTCATCTATGTCGCATTCCTCCTTATCTCTTTGGTCATTTCTGCTGTTGAGTCTCTGCGCCGTGTCTTGCACCTCCCGGGCCGGGCAATCTGTGACGCCCGCCGTGGTTCAGTCTCGCCCGGTGGAGTCTGCAGCTGCCGCCGCCAGAGCTTCGGCTCCGGCTGACAGCATCTTGCGTCGGACGGTCTATACGACGGCAGACTCGGCACGCGTCGTGGCCCTGCTGGCAGAGCGGATCGGGAAAGGGGAGAATGATGTGCTCCACTATGCGCGGCAATTTAAGGGTGTGCCTTATGTGGCCTCCACGCTGGAGGGTTATGATCCCGAGCGGCTGGTGGTGAAGCTCGACGGGCTGGACTGCACCACGCTGGTGGAGACCTCGCTCGCCCTGGCGCTGACACGCCGCGAGGGAGGGAAGACCTTTGCCGACTATTGCCGCAACCTCATGCGCCTGCGCTATCGCGGCGGCAAGATGAACGGCTACCTCTCACGCCTGCACTATTTCACCTGGTGGATGCATGACAACCTTGACAAAGGGCTGATAGAGCCGGTGGAGGACAGCCGTCATTTCACTGCGACCATCAAGGTGGACAATCACTACATGTCGGCCCATCCGGAGAAATATGCCCATCTCAAGGGTCACCCGGAGCGCGTGGACAGCATCCGTCGCATGGAGCGGCGCACGAACGGGCCCGACGGACATTATCTCCCTGCAGCGCTGATGGGATTGTCGCGGAAGGAACTCTCCGTAATCCATGACGGTGATCTCATCGCCATCGTCACGCGCAAGGACGGCATAGACTATTCTCACCTGGGCTTTGCGGTGTGGGGGCACGACGGCCTACTCCACCTGCTCAATGCTTCATCGATCCACCACAAGGTGGTGGAGGAACCCAAAACGCTCCGTCAATATCTCCGCGAGCATCCCTCGTCCATTGGCATCCGCGTGATGAGGCTGAAGATTCACTGAGCGGCATAGACGGCCCCCTGTTACGCTGTCGCGAATAACGGCTTTCCGCCAGGGTCCCTGCGCAAACCTTTGCGTCGGAACCTGACGGAGAGCCGTTTGTCGTTTGTGGGGAAGGCGAGGGTAGGGGCTTAGCCGATGATTTCGTCGTAGACCGGTATGTCGGTGAGCCACTCGGTGCGGCCGGCGTCATAGTCTACGTGGAGGCAATAGTGGGTGAGACCGTTGGTGACGATGAGATAATCCGCACGCAGGGCGACGTTGTAGGCGTAGATCTGCTGAAAGGTTTCGCGCGTGATCCTGACGCGGGGCGCCTTATACTCCACAATGACTCTCGGGCGGCCGCCGACATGGTCGTAGAGCACGCTGTCGACGCGGCGCGGCCGGCCGTCCATGACATTGAGCGTTACCTCGTTGGCCAGCAATCCCTGTGGAAAGCCACGCTCGCTGACGAGGTAGCGGGTGAAAGCCTGTCGCACCCATTCCTCTGAAGTCAACGTCACGTAGCGGCGGCGCAGGAAGTCGAATATCAGCCAGCGGCCGGGCGTGGTGCTGGCCTTGATGCGCGGCGCAAAGGGTGGAAGCGTCAGAAGGGGAAGTGTGTCGGGGGTGAGATAATGGCGAGGGGGCATGGAGGCGGGGAAGGCTGCTGGACGGGAGGTGGATCTATTATAATAAAAGAGGAGTGGGGCGATGGTGAGCGCCGACGCTGATCTTTGCACTACCTTTGCAGGGCACATCGCCCGGGACGGAACTTTTCGCGATGATTGGGCCTCTGAGGGCCGGCGGAACATTTCGCTACACCCGGGCAAATGTACGACTTTCCGCCAAGTCGTGGGCAAGGGGTGATCGATACCCCTGCCGGCGAAGGGCGTGAACTTACACCAAGCAATCTTCATTATGACCACAAAGGAAGAAATTACGGCCGATTGGCTTGTCCGCTATACCGGCATGCCGCTTGACCATTTCGGACAGTGCATCCTCCTGACGAACTTCAACCGCTACGTCGATATCTTCTGCCGCCTCACGGGCATCCCCCCCGTAGGCTACGAGGCCAATATGAGGGCGGCAACGGCTGATGGCATTACCATCATCAACTTTGGCATGGGGTCGCCCAATGCTGCGCTTATCATGGACCTCCTCTCTACCCTAGCCCCCAAGGCCTGCCTTTTCCTAGGCAAGTGCGGCGGCATCGCCGAGGGAAAGACGCATGTGGGCGACTATATCCTGCCGTTGGCGGGCATTCGGGGCGAGGGTACGTCAAACGATTACTTTCCGCCCGAGGTTCCGGCACTGCCCGCCTTTATGTTGCAACGTGCCGTGTCGACCGCACTACGTGACAACCACCATGATTACTGGACGGGAACGGTCTATACGACAAACCGACGCGTCTGGGAGCATGACGAGCGTTTCAAGGCTTACCTGCGCGAGACACGGGCCATGGCTGTCGACATGGAGACGGCAACGCTCTTTTCCTGTGGCTTCTACAACCATATCCCCACAGGCGCCTTGCTGCTCGTTTCTGACAACCCGATGACGCCCGATGGCGTCAAAACGGAGGCAAGCGATAACCAGGTGACGAAAAACTATGTGGATGATCACGTGCGCATAGGCATAGAGAGCATGAAGCTCATCATCGGCGAGCGCAAGACGGTGCGCCATCTGAAGTATGATTGGTAAAGCGGAGCCGTCTGCCACAAGCCTTTCTTGCCACCGCTAGGACGCTTGCTTCCGTACAAAGCAAACGCCTGTCGTATCTTCTAATCATATCAGCATAGTATTATGCCAAACCCTCCATCCCGGACGCGCCAGGGCCGCAACTCGCAGAGCATAACCTACGAGCAGGTCGTGCGCGACGTAAAAGACGGCCACCTCAGCCCACTCTATTATCTCATGGGCGAGGAGAGCTATTATATCGATCGCGTCGCTGACTATATCGTAAGCAAAACGCTCGGCGAGGCTGAGCGTGACTTCAACCTGCTGACTTTTTTCGGCGCAGAGACCGACATCGGCCAGATCGTAACAGCTGCCCTTGGCTTCCCCATGGGGGCCAGCCACTTGGTGATCGTGGTGAAAGAGGCACAAGGGTTGAAACACCTCGAGCGCCTCGAGCGCTATCTGCGGAAGCCGCAGCCTACGACCATCCTTATCTTCTGTCACAAAGGAGGCACGCTTGACGGACGCCAGGCCATTACGAAGCTCATCAACAAGACGGGCGTGGTCTTTGAGAGCCGGCGGCTCTACGATCGCGAGCTGCCGGGATTTGTCAACGGCTACCTGCGTCGTCAGGGTGCACAGGCCGAATCGGGTGCTGCGGAGATGCTTGCTGACGCCATCGGTGCTGACCTCAATCGCCTCGCTTCGGAGATCGACAAATTGCTTATCGCTCTGCCCGCCGGCACGCAACGTCTTGTCACCTGTGAGGCAGTTAGAAGCCATGTCGCTTCGACGCGTAGTTTTAATGTATTCGAGCTTCAGGAAGCCCTTACGACAAGGGATGCTGTGAAGGTAGGGAGGATAGTAAAATATTTTGACAACAATCCTAAGGACGCCCCGCTTCAGATGGTGCTCCCTATGTTGTTCCGTTTTTACGCTAACCTCATGATTGCCTACTATGCTCCTGACCGTAGCGAGCGTGGACTTGCCGATTGGCTCAAGATGAGCGATTGGCAGGTAAGGCGCAATGTCTTGCCAGCCCTCAAGGTCTACAAGGCTTCTAAGGTGATGCAGATTCTCTCTGCCCTGCGTCAGATGGACGGACGCTCTAAAGGCGTCATGGGATCGTCTGTCGCGCCGGGGGAACTGATGAAGGAACTCTTCTATTTTATCCTCCACTGATCTGGTTCCGACTGTCCCTTCTTAAGTGCTTCTTTCCGGTCACTTGCTGAGAAGCCTGTGGGATGTCTGCCGTAGATAACGTAAATTCCCCCTTATCTCCTATCCCTGCTCCCCATGTCTTTCCTCCTAAAAGTCTGATAAATGGAAGGCTGTTATAGCAAAATGCGGGGAATATGAGCCGCCGCTGTCGCTTCCGCTGATTTTTTAGCCTTTTGTACAAGAGCCGCCTTCGGGCGGCTCTTTTTATTGTATATCAGTTTATTGCGTGCTTGTCTGGTTGGCTGTGGTTGGCGTAGAGAGTCGGTCGCCAGGAGCATGGCGTGGCGGGCGTTTTTACGCGCTAAAGCCTATTCAGACATCTTGAGTATAGCTTTCGAAAGACAAAACTATAAATCCACCTCGAGTAATTCACCCTTGCAAATATACATAGCTGTCAGATCATGGCTCTGATCTTGCCTACAGGTATTCATAAATGCGTATTTCAAGCGGCGGGTTTCAAAATCGAAAGTTTGGCTTTGCGTGTCCATACTGCATAGTTATGCGTTGCTTATTTGCATCTGTAATACCCCGAAAGTCAGTTGATTAAATGAATGTATGGATGAGGATTATTGGATTTCTGGGGTTTGTAGCTGCATATCTCCCTCTAGGCCTGGTTTCAGCAGTTATTATGTCTGATTTAAGGTCTTGGAGAACAGTTGACACGATCTGCTTGTTCTAGAAAGTAATCAGGTTCTTCGGCCGTCATTTACGGACCTGTATCCGAGGTGTTGGTTTGTAGTATTGACAAGTGTATAGTTTTGATTTGGTTATGTAATTGGCTTGCCTGTGGTTCGGATTGTAAATATAAATCTACAATTGTCTTTGTCTTCCCGGCTGCTTGCTTTATCTTTGCATCAGCAATTTTACCCTAGCATCTCTTCCTTATGAGTACAATAAAGGAGCGCATCCAACGTATCATGACCGACTCCGGGCTCACCCAGCAGGACTTTGCCCGGCGTCTTGGTGTCTCTCCCGCCTCCATCTCCAGCATCTTTAGTGGACGCACGAACCCGACCCTTAACCATGTCGAGGCGATCCGCAGGGCCTTTCCTCAGATCAATACGGATTGGCTCATGTTCGGATCGGGTACGATGTACCGTACCGATGATGGGGGCTCGTCTGCCCCCCTTCCCTCCCCCGCTGACAATGAGGGAGTTCAGCCTTCGCTTTCCTCGTCTGCTGATGGTTCTGCCGCGCAACAGCTCCAGCATGCTACTGAAGAGCCTGTACCGACTGGTGAGGCTCTTGGTGAAAAGCACGGCTTCAGATCATCTCCCACGCTTTCGGAACAACGTCTTACTGCTCCTTCTGCGATGGGAATAAATATTGACAATAGAGGGCGCGTAATTCAGGAAATTCGCGTCTTCTATAGCGATGGAACTTTTGAGGCCTTTGTCCCTGCTAATAGGTGATTTCGGGGGCGGGTTTCCTTTTTTCTCCCCCTCCCTTATGGTAGATCAAATCCTTTTGAGCAATTCTGGTTCAATCTCTCTTTGATATGGAATCATCAGTGTCTTTCCAGCCATTCTCTTGGTGCTATCGTCAACCCGTTGTGGTGGACTTCGGCATCGGTTGTGTCAATAAGTTGCCCGAGGTCATTCGGAGTCTTGGCGCCTCACGGGCCGTTGTCGTTACCTCGCCCTCCTTTGTTCGTAGAGGCGTGGTACAAACGTTGAGTGCGTTGTGCGTCGATCTGATTAAGGCCGTTTATAGCAACGTATCGCCCAATCCCGATGTCAGTGAAGTAGATGCCTGTTGTGCCCTATTTCGTGAGGCGAAGGCTGATGTGGTCATCGCACTAGGCGGCGGCAGCGTGATGGATGCCGCCAAGGCGGCTTCGGCCTTCGTAACGGCCGATCTTCCGGCTTCCGCCTATCTTCGTGGGGCTGCTCTTCCTGAGGCTCATCTTCCTGTGATCGCCATCCCCACTACGGCGGGGACGGGTAGTGAGGTTACGCGTGTGTCTGTTCTCTCAGACCATGCGAACATTCTCAAGGCCCCTTTGGCATCAGACGTTTTTTATCCCGTCCATGCCTTGGTTGATTCTTCTCTGACGCTTAGTGTGGGTCGTCACTTGACCGCTTCTACGGGGTTTGACGTGCTGTGCCACGCCACGGAGGCCTATTGGAACCGCCGCCATCAGCCGGTGTGCGATGCGTTGGCCGTCCATGCCGCTCGGCTTGTGTTAGACAATCTGCAGGAAGCTTGTGACCATCCGGACAATGTTGGGGCACGCGACCGCATGATGGAGGCTTCCGTCGTGGCCGGCCTGGCTTTCTCCATACCCGGTACGACCTCTGCCCACGCCTGCTCTTATGCCCTTACCAGGCTGCTGGGCATTGCGCACGGTGAAGCCTGTGCATTGACGATAGATCGCTTTATTCGGATCAATGCCGCTGCAGGTGATTCCCGTGTGGAGCGTTTTGCACGATTCCTGGGCTATGCTGATGGAGAAGCGTTGGCTGATGCTTATGCTACGCTTCGGGCTCAAACGGGCTTGCTTTGTGATCTGAGCGGTTACCACTTGACTCCGACTCAAGTGTCCGCACTGGCTGTCGCCTCGCAGCATCCTAATCTGGCCAATAACCCCGTAACCGTCACCCCCGAGATGCTTCAACGGCTCTATGAGGAACTGAGCAAAGGGGCTTCATAGGAATTGAAGGAAGGGGACTCGTATCTCTTCCCTGAGGCCTTTCTCTAAGACGCATTACGCCGCCGAGATGCTCATCCCGGCGGCGTAATGTATAATTAAGGGAATGGGGCGAACGTGACGCCCGCAGTGTGGCGGTTGGAGGTGGCTAGATGACGCCTTGTGCCATCATGGCATGGGCCACCTTCATGAAGCCCGCAATATTGGCTCCGCGCACGTAGTCCGTATAGCCCGTCTGGTCGTTGCGGCCATATCGGAGACACTGGTCATGGATGGCTTTCATGATCTGGTGCAGACGCTGATCCACCTCGTCTTCAGTCCAGGAGATATGCATGGCATTCTGCGTCATTTCAAGACCTGACGTAGCCACGCCGCCGGCGTTGACCGCCTTGCCGGGAGCGAAGGAGGTTCGGTGTTCTAGGAAGTGGTTGACAGCCTCGGCCGTGCATCCCATATTGCTCACCTCGGCCACGAGTTTTACACCGTTCTGAGTCAGCTGTTCGGCATCGGAGAGGGCGAGTTCGTTTTGTGTTGCACAGGGTAGTGCGATGTCAACGGGCTGTTCCCAAGGTTTGCGTCCTGCGTAGAAGGTCGCTTCAGGATAGCGTTCCGCATAGGGGCTGATGATATCATCGCCTGAGAGGCGCAGATCGAGCATATAGTCTATCTTATCTCCGCTTACGCCCTTCGGGTCGTAGATGTAGCCGTCGGGGCCGCTGAGCGTTACGACGGTGGCGCCCATCTCCGTAGCCTTGCGCACGGCACCCCAGGCTACATTGCCAAAGCCCGATACGGCAATGCGCTTGCCCGCGATGTCATCTCCCAGATCGTGCAACATCTGGTGAACGAAGTAGAGCGCACCGTAGCCTGTCGCCTCAGGGCGCAGGATAGAGCCGCCGAAGTCGAGCCCCTTGCCGGTGAAGGTACCCGTGTGCTGGCGCGTGAGTTTCTTATACATGCCATACATATAGCCTACCTCGCGACCGCCTACGCCGATGTCTCCTGCCGGCACGTCCTGGTCAGGTCCGAGGTTGCGCCATAGGGCGAGGGTGAAGGCTTGGCAGAAGCGCATGATCTCGCGTTCGCTGCGTCCGCGCGGTGCAAAGTCGCTACCGCCCTTGGCCCCGCCCATGGGGAGCGTGGTGAGCGCGTTTTTGAAGGTCTGTTCAAATCCGAGAAACTTGAGGATGCTCAGGTTGACGGAGGGGTGGAAGCGGACGCCGCCCTTGTAAGGGCCGATGGCGTTGTTAAACTGCACGCGATGGCCGAGGTTGACATGCACTTCGCCGTCGTCGTCGGTCCAAGGAATGGAGAAGGTGATGATGCGGTCGGGCTCGACAAGGCGCTCGATGATGCGGGCGCGCTCAAAGGCCGGATGGGCATTGTAGACGGGTTCGATCGTCTGGAGCACTTCGCTGACGGCCTGCAAAAACTCAGGTTCGCCCGGGTGTTTGGCTTCCAGAGAGAGGAGGATCTCTTCTGTCTTCATGTTATTGGGGAATTAAGTAAGGTAATTGTGGATGGATTGGATGGTTGCTGGCTATGAGGGTGATAGATTGTCTGTTCGGGGAGTGGCGCTCCCAATGCTTGGAGTGATCCCTCGCTGCCTTACGGCCGGTTTATTTTCTAAGATCGATATGGAAGGTTGTGCCGTGCCCTAGCTGGCTTTGGTTCACGTAGATGCGTCCGTCGTGATACTCCGTGATGATGCGGTGCGCCAAGGAGAGCCCCAAGCCCCATCCGCGGCGTTTGGTAGTGAAACCTGGACGAAAGACCTTGCGCCATGCGCTGCGGGGAATGCCTTTACCCGTGTCGCTCACCTCGATGCGGGCTGCCAGGCCCTCTGGACGGCTGAGGCGAATGGTGAGATGGCCCCGCCCCTCCATGGCATCGACGGCATTCTTACAAAGATTTTCGATCACCCACTCGAGCAGCGGGGCGTTCACATCGGCCGTGATGTCGCCTTCGGGCGGCAGATCGAGGGTGAAGGTCACGCTGCGGCCCAAGCGGGGACGCAGGTAGTCCGTGACGGCGTCGATGACGGAAGTGAGCGGTGTGGGCGAGAGTTCGGGAGTAGAACCTATCTTTGAGAAGCGCTCTGCGATGAGCCTCAGGCGGCGTATGTCCTTGTCGAGTTCGGGCAGGAGGGGATCATCGGGGTAGTTTTCTTGCAACATCTCGCTCCATGCCATGAGCGAGGAGATGGGTGTTCCGAGCTGGTGCGCCGTTTCACGTGATAGACCGATCCACACGCGGTTTTGCTCCGCCCGCTGGGCGATTATCAGTGTGATGAGGCAGGCAAGGAAGAAGAAGGCAATGACACCGAGCTGGATGTAAGGGAAGGCGGAGAGACGCCTGACCATCAGCGACTGCTGATAATAGAGATAGATGTATTCGTGGGGTTTCGCCTGCGGCTGGTCGGGCATGAGATCGATGCGCATGGTGTCGCCCTCAGCCCTCATCTTGATGAGGGCCCGTTGGAGTGTTGCTACCGAATCCGTGCCGCAGGGCGAGGGATGCAGATTGCGATAGGTCACGATGTTGCCGCCGGCATCGGTCACGATAACGGGGATGGTGCGGTTGCCCTCCAATACTTTGAGTACAAGGCTGAGGTCCGTGTGCTCGTCTGCAGTCGTGAGCGACCTCATCGCCTCAGCCCACACCTCCATGTTGCTTCGCTCTTGAGTCAGGAGGTCACGCACGAGTTTGTGCGATACAATCAACGACACCGCGGCAATCACTGCGGCGACAATGATGATGGTGAACTTAAACCGAGAGGAGAGCATGGCAGATTGGGGTTGGAATGTCGTAAACCTACTCTACGCGTAGCTGCTCGCCATCCTTGAGATGGAGGCCACGCAGCAGGTCGACTGTTGCCATGCGGCGTTTGCCGGAGAGCTGCACCTCGGTGAGGTGCAGATAGCCCCCCTCGCAGGCCACCTTCAGTTCGCTGCGTCCGTCCGTCAGCACCGTGCCGACCGGCTCGCTTACAGAGTCTGTCGGTTCGGGTTTTGCACCATAGATCTTGAGCGTGTCTTGGCGGTCTCCGAGGGTGAGCGTTGTCCATGATGCGGGGTAGGGGGAGAGACCGCGTATGAGATTATAGATGCGCTCGAGCGGAAGGTTCCAGTCTATGTGGCATGTCTCGCGGTATAGTTTCGGGGCGGGGCGCAGTTCCGTACCCTCGGTGATGAGGCTTTGCTGCTCCGTGCCGTCGGCTTTCCCCGCGGCGATGAGCCCCACCGTCTCGACGACGAGTTCGCTGCCCAATGCCATGAGGCGGTCGTGGAGTGTGCCCGCCGTGTCATCGGGGGAGATGGGCGTACGGCGTGCGGCGATGATGCGTCCCGTGTCGATCTGGTGGTCTAGGAAGAAGGTCGTCACGCCGGTCTCGCGCTGCCCGTCGATGATGGCCCAGTTGATGGGCGCTGCCCCTCGATATTGGGGGAGCAAGGCTGCATGGAGGTTGATGGTCCCGAGCCGAGGCATGTTCCACACCACTTCGGGCAACATCCTGAAGGCCACGACCACCTGCAGGTCGGCTTGCAGTGCACGCAGCGCTTCGATAAACTCAGGTGCCTTCAGCTTCTCCGGTTGCAGGCAGGGGATGTCGTGTGCCACGGCAAACGCTTTGACGGGAGACTGGCTGAGATGGCTCTGGTGGCGGCCGATGGGCTTGTCGGGCATCGTCACGATGCCGACAATGTCGTAGCCCGCCTCGATGAGGGCCTGGAGGGGGGCAACGGCAAAATCGGGCGTACCCATGTAGACGATGCGGAGGTTATGTTGTGTGGCGGAAGGGGTCATACGGGGTGTTACAGTGTGTTAGGGTATTCGTTAGAAGGCGATCTTGTGCCATTCCGATCAGAACGTTACGGCTTCTGTGCGGTATAGAGTGTCGAGAGCCCGAAAGTGAAGCGCTTGAAGTTGACGTCGGTGAAGCCTACGCGGCGGAGCACCTCTTGCATCACTTCTCCTTGTGGGAAGGCCTCCATCGAGCGCGGCAAGTAGGTATAGGCCTGACTGTCTCGTGAGATGAGGCGTCCCAGCAGGGGCATGAGGCAGTGGCTGTAGAGCCAGAAGAGCTGGCGCATCGGAAAGCGACGGGGGGCGGTCAGTTCGATAATCACCAATCGGCCGCCGGGGCGCAAGACGCGAAGCATCTCCCCCAAGCCGCGTTCGAGGTCGGAGAAGTTTCTTACCCCATAGGCCACGGTGATGGCGTCATACGTGTTATCCGGCATCGGCAGGGCGAGGCAATCGGCCTTTTCGAGGCGTATCACGTCAGAGAGCCCGGCCTTCTCTACCTTTTCCCGCCCTACGCGCATCATGCCCTCCGAGAGGTCCACGCCGAGTAGCTCGCGCGGGGCGAGCCGTCGGGCCGCCTCGATGGCGAAGTCGGCCGTGCCCGTCGCTACGTCGAGCATGGTCTGCGGCCGATAGGGGCGCAGACTCTCGATCGCTTCGCGGCGCCAGCGGCGGTCGATACCCATCGAGAGGGCGTGGTTGAGCAGGTCATATGAGTGGGCAATCTGGTCAAACATCCGTTCGACCTGTTCGCCCTTCTCTCCCTGTGCGTCATAGGGCTTGATGCTTTCTTGCTTATATTGGGTCATAATTATGGGCAAAGATAAGGATTTGTCAAGGAGTTAAGAGGTGGGATGAGTTAAGAAGTTTAGCGGGATGGCTTTGTCGGGAGCCGTTCCGGTC
This sequence comes from Alloprevotella sp., assembly GCA_052272595.1. GTDB lineage: Bacteria > Bacteroidota > Bacteroidia > Bacteroidales > Bacteroidaceae > Alloprevotella. The sequence continues at coordinate 7,914 of DAVZJV010000008.1, read as the reverse complement.
CGAAGCGGAGGGGTTCGTGCTTAGGGTGTGTCACGGGCTGTTCTGATTTCACTTAGAGCGGTCGCTTCAGGGGCTGGCTTAGCCTCTCTGTCCTCAGTCTCTCCTCAGATCGGCACGGCATGGCTGTGCTTCACCTCGCCGATGACGAAGATGCTGTGTAGCTGGCCAATGCTGTCGATTTCGCCCAGTGTGTTGAGCACGAAGTCTTGGTAGTGAGCCATGTTGCGAGCGTAGACCTTCATCATAAAATCGTAGTCCCCCGACGTGTTGTAGCACTCGGTGATTTCCGCTATGGGTTGGATGGCTTGCATAAAGGCTTGTCCGATTTCTTTCCCGTGTTTTTTCAGTCGGATATTGACCCATACGATGAAGCCCATACCGAGTTTAGCTGTATCGATCACCGCCGTATAGCGCACGATATAGCCTTCACGCTCGAGGCGCTTGAGGCGCTCAAAGGTCGGGGTGGAAGACAAGTTGATACGTTCGGCCAATTCGCGCACCGTGAGCTTGGCGTCGCGCTGCATTTCGCGCAATATCATGAGGTCGGTGGTGTCAAGGTGTTCAGTCATGTGCGTTCTTTGGTGGTGTGGTGTTGTGGAATAATCTTCTTCGATCTTGGCTCGATTTCCGCAAAAATAGAACATTCCTCTTATTTCTTCAAGGATTTTGTTCGTCTACGTAGAATGTCTCACTTTCGCATCGGAAACGTCCTGCGGAGCTTTCCGTCAGAGACATCTGGATCACTTCACTAAAAACAGTTCTTTATGACACAGACTCAACAGCTCTATGCCCCTTTTCGCGCCGACTTCGTTGGCAGCTTCCTCCGTCCTGCTTATCTCATCCATGCCCGCGAGCGTTTCGAAGCTGGGCAGCTTGATGCCGCTTCGCTCCGAAAGCTGGAAGATACGGCCATCGCTGATCTGATCGCTAAGCAAAAGGATGCCGGTCTCCAAACGATTACCGACGGTGAGTTTCGCCGTTACAGCTGGCATCTCGACTTCATGTGGGGACTTCAGGGCGTGCAGCGCGTTGAGCTGTCGCATGGCTATGCCTTCCACGGCATCGAGACTTATCATACGTCGGTACAGATTACTGGCCAGATTAGCGGTGATCGTCACCCCTTTGTCGAAGACTATCGTTTTGTTCACGATTTCGAGAGCCCGGGCGTAGTGGCCAAGCAGACCATTCCGGCCCCTGCGCAGACGTTGGCGGAGTTCTTCCGTCCCGACAACATCGCGTCTACCCGTGCGGCCTATCCCGATCTCGACAAGTTGATCGAAGACATCGCGGCTGCCTATCGTACCGTTATCCTTGACCTCTATGCTGCAGGTTTGCGTAATCTGCAACTCGATGACTGCACCTGGGGCATGATCGTTGATCCAGACTACCGTCGTACGAAGTACGGGCAAGATCTCAGTGTTGCAGAAGAAGCAGCGCGTTATCTGCACATTAATAACCTGGCCCTTGAGGGCTTGCCTGCCGACTTGAGGGTCAATACGCATGTGTGCCGCGGCAACTACGAGTCTCATTATGCCGCCAGTGGCCCTTATGATGCCGTGGCTCCCATTCTCTTCGGCCGTGAACGGGTTCACGCCTACTATCTGGAGTACGACGATGAGCGTTCGGGAGGTTTTGAGCCGCTTCGCTATGTTGGCCCCGACCAGGTGGTCGTGCTTGGGTTGATCACCACGAAGCGTCCTCAGCTCGAAGACAAGGAGAAGGTCATTGCCCGCATTCGCGAAGCTGCCAAGAACGTTCCTCTTGAGCGTCTCTGTCTCAGTCCGCAGTGCGGCTTCGCTTCCAATGTGCATGGTAACCGCCTGACAGAGGACGAACAGTGGGCCAAGATTGCCCTAGTCAGAGAGATCGCCCGCGAAGTGTGGGGCACGGATGAGTGAATTGTGCCCGAAATCAAGGTGTTGAGCCGAATGGCTTTGGAGCAGGGGGCTTTAGGGGTGTGCCTGGTGCTTCAATGCCTTTCGGCTCATCTTCTTGAAGCGGTGCTGTCTCCCGCCGAAAGCTCCGTAAGCCGGCCTGTCGGCAGCGCACAGACGTTCGCAGGAGTCGTCGGCTTAGCGGTTCGGCTGCTCAGACTCCTTCACTTCTTAACTGCTCTATTTTGTGACATTCAACTTTCCTGTGTAACTTTGCCGCGCGTATGACCACCCTTCACGATACCATGCCAGTCACGCTCGGCGACCTCGCCCGAGCTCTAGAGCATTTTGCCCCCCTGTCACTGCAGGAGAACTACGACCATGCCGGATGGCAGGTCAAGCTCTCTGCCTCTGATGATGAGGCCGTGGAGGGCGTTGTCGTATGTCTTGATGTTAGCGAAGAGGCTATTCGCGAGGCATCGGCCTGCGGGGCCAATGTCGTAGTGGCGCATCATCCCTTGCTCTTCCGTCCGCTCCGCGAATTGGATCGTTCGAGCGAGGTGGGGCGGTGTGTTATTGAGGCTGTGCGTAGTGGCGTGAGTCTCTATGCGGCCCATACCAATCTCGACAATGCCCCGGGCGGCGTCTCCTTCGCGATGGCGCAGCGGCTGGGGCTCCAAGACGTTGCCTTCCTTTCCCCTATGCCTGACGGGCGTGGCGGAAGCGGGGTGATCGGAGAACTGGCTGAGCCGATGGATTCGGAGGACTTCATCCGCTTCGTCCGCAACGTCTATGATACGCCGGCGCTGCTTCACAACCGCGCCAGTCGCCGCGAGATTCGCCGGGTGGCGTTGTGCGGCGGTTCGGGCGATTTCCTGATCCCCGATGCCATAAGGGCCGGCGCCGACGCCTTCCTTACTGGCGAGGTGGGTTATCACCACTTCCTCGGGCACGAAGCCGAACTGCTCATCGGCGCCATGGGGCATTACGAGAGTGAAAGCTGTGCCGTCAACCTCTTGAGCGACATTCTGACAGGGGCTTTCCCTTCATTGCCGATTAGCCTCTATGTCCCTGCGAGTCATCCCGTGGGTTGCAATTAGTCCGCTCGGGCGCACCTGCCTGCCCTCTATTTCAAATTCAAAGCAAACACACCTATTATATATATGGCAAAGAAAAATCTCGCCGACATGCCTGTCGAACAGAAGCTTAAGAACCTCTATCAGCTTCAGACGCTCCTCACGGAGATCGACCGTATCAAGATCCTTCGTGGTGAGCTCCCACTTGAGGTGCAAGACCTTGAGGACGAAATCGAAGGTCTCAACCACCGCATCGAAGGGTTTGAGGCTCGCGTGGGTGAACTCAATGAGGGCATTGCTGCCAAGAAGTCGAAGATCAATGAGGCACAGACCGCCATCGATCGTTACAACGAGCAGCTCAAGGAAGTGAAGAACAACCGTGAGTATGACATGCTGACGAAGGAAATCGAGTTCCAGAGCCTTGAGATTGAACTGCAAAACAAGCGCATCGGTGAGGCACAGCAGGAGATCGAGCAGGTTAAGAGAGATGCTGATGCTGCCCGCCAGCTGCTGGCCGGCCGTCAGGAAGACTTGAAGGTTAAGACCTCAGAGCTTGATGAGATCACCGAGGAGACCCGCGCCGAAGAGGAGAAACTCCGCGACAAGGCCAAGGTCATTGAGGGCAGCATCGAGCCCCGCCTCCTTACGGCCTTCAAGCGCATCCGTGGTAGCGTACGCAATGGTCTGGCCATTGCCTGCGTACAGCGCGATGCCTGCGGCGGCTGTTTCAACAAGATTCCCCCTCAGCGTCAGCTCGACGTGCGCATGCACAAGAAGATCATTGTCTGCGAATATTGCGGACGCATCATGATCGATCCCGAGCTCGCCGGTGTCAAGGTTGAGGAGTCCAAGCAGGCCGAGAAGCCCAAGCGTCGCTCAACCCGCGCAACGGCCAAGAAGGCCGCTGCCAAGGCCGACGAGGCAGAGGCATAATCCTTCGCCCCTCTCTTTTTTTATTTCCGGAATAATACCGCCCCATCCGCCCAAAGGTCTGATCACTGACCCGGCGCGGATGGGGCGGTAGGCGTTTCGGCAGTAGGGTCTGAAGCTGGAGGCTTGCCAATTTGTCAGTTGACGTCCACTCCATGACCTACGACTTGTCTGAGACAAAAGCGCGGTCTTTGGCAGATGGTTCGGCAGTTCGGATGTCTCAAAGCCCCTTTCTCCTGGACTTCGCAGCGATTTTACCCAAGAAGGGGTAGGCTGCCGGGCGATGAATCACCCGCAGTGGGGATGTAGGCTGGCACTCGTTTTGCGATATTCATCAATGAACACGTTTCACCTCAAAATCCTTTACACTATGAGCAAGATTAGAACGCTCCTAGGTGAGAAGGCCGACTATTACCTCTACCATACCTGTAAGACCATTGACAAGAGCCTTATCCACGCTCCCGGTAGCGACACCGTTGCCCGCCTGTGGATGGACTGCGACCGCAACACCCGCGTGCTGGGTGCCGTAGCTCGTAAGTACGCCCATAAGATTACCCTTGCCTAATATTATCATTCACATACACTGATACATACGCAATGAAACACATCGTATTGGTACGCCACGGCCAGAGCCAGTGGAACCTCGAGAACCGCTTCACCGGTTGGACCGACGTAGATCTCACTCCCCAGGGCATTGCCGAGGCCGAGAAGGCCGGTAAGACCCTCAAGGATGCCGGTTTCACCTTTGCCGAAGCTCACACTTCTTACCTCAAGCGTGCCGTCAAAACGCTTGGCTGCGTGCTCGACAAGCTGGACGAAGACTGGATCCCCGTGCACAAGACCTGGCGCCTCAACGAGAAGCACTATGGTGCACTTCAGGGACTCAACAAGAGTGAGACGGCTGCCAAGTATGGCGACGAGCAGGTACACATCTGGCGTCGCAGCTACGATGTAGCCCCCCATGCCATCCCTGAGGACGATCCCCGCAACGCCCGTCTCGATCCGCGCTATGCCGGCGTGCCCGACGCTTATCTGCCCCGCACGGAGAGCCTCAAGGACTGCATTGCCCGAGTAATGCCTTACTGGGAAACGGTCATCTTCCCCCGTCTCACAGAGGTTGACAACATCCTTGTAGTGGCTCACGGCAACAGCCTCCGCGGCATTGTCAAGCACCTCAAGGGCATCAGCGATGAAGCCATCTCAGGGCTCAACCTCCCGACGGCAATCCCCTACGTCTTCGAGTTCGACGACGACCTCAACCTCGTCAAGGACTACTTCCTCGGCGATCCTGAGGAGATCCGCAAACTCCAGGAGGTCGTAGCCAACCAGGGCAAGGCCAAGTAAGCCCCCTCACCGCGGGGCAGCGCCCCTTTCCTCGCACTGACATATATCTACATGCTAATCACCCCTGCAGGAGTGGCAAGTTTGCCGCCTCTGCAGGGGTGATTCGTTTTGAGTGAAAGGGGGGACGACCGTGCGCCGCTCTCCGCCCGCTCAGGCCCGTTTGCGATAGCTCACCACCGCCCACAGGTCCAGCACCGAGGCAAAGCCCAGCAGGGCGTAGAGCGGGCGGTGAAGGTCGGCCAGGGTCGAACCCTTGAGAAAGACGCTGCGCATCACCGTGACGAAGTAGCTCAGCGGGTTGAACGTCGCGATCCACTGCGCCCAGTCGGGCATGCTCCTCACCGGCGTGAAGAGGCCGCTCATGAGGAGGAGAATCATCACGAAGAAGTACATCACAAACACCGCCTGCTGCATCGTCTGGCTATAATTGCTGATGATCAAGCCCATGGCCGACAGGTCGGGCGGCCCGCCTGGTGCGCTGTGTAATGATTATTTAGCAGTTCTCCTTTTGGTCAATTGCAAAAGGCTTTCTACTTTTGGCTCCACAGCTCTATTAACCTCGCATTCTCTCCTTCTCCGCTTCCACATTAGGGGATGCGCTGGCGGTGAGGATGCACAAATCCTTTCTACTGTCATGATACACACTATGCCTGAACTGCCTTATGCGCAGGATGCCCTTGCTCCCCGCATGAGTGCAAACACGCTTGCTTATCACTATGGCAAGCACCTACAAGCTTACATTGACACGGTCAACAGCCTCGTCAAGGACACGCCTTTAGCTGACAAAACGCTCAAGGAGCTGATACTTGAAGCGGATGGCAAACTCTACAACCAGGCTGCACAGGCCTGGAACCACATCCTCTTCTTCCGTCAGCTCTCCCCCGAGGCCAAACCGATGGGTTCTGCCATGAGCCAGGCCATCGCCGCCCGTTGGGGCAGCTTCGACGAGTTTAAGAAGGAGTTCACCGCCGCCGCCGTCGGCCTCTTCGGTTCTGGCTGGGTGTTTCTGGCCCTCGATCCCAAGCACGAACTCCAGATCGTGGCCGAGCCCAATGCGGGCAATCCCTATACCCGTGACCTCCGCCCGCTCATGTGCATCGATGTTTGGGAACACGCCTACTACCTTGACTACCAGAACCGCCGTGCGGCTTATGTCGAAAACTTCTGGCACCTCATCGACTGGGACTATGTGGAGCACCGCATGACCCTCGACGACTCGCTCATGTTCTACTAATCAGTCATACCTCGTTCTTATGAAGAAGTACGTCTGCACTGTTTGCCAGTGGATCTATGATCCCGAGCTGGGCGATCCCGAAAGCGGCATCGCCCCTGGTACGCCCTTTGAGGACTTTCCTGAAGATTGGGCCTGCCCCCTCTGCCATCAGGGTAAAGACGTTTTCGAACCGGTAGAAGCCTAGTCTCCGCCGTTCGTTCTATAATACACAGATTGAATAAAGCACCGTGAGTCGCTGCGCTTCACGGTGCTTTATTGCTTTTAGAAGAGTGCTTGTAGGGATTTCGCAAACTACCTACACTTTGCCGTCACTACCCCTGAACGCCTTGCCAATCAACGCGTTAGTGGTGTAGGTAGGGTCGTCGGCGCTGTCACCTTTCTGCCACCCGCCGCCACCCAGGCATCCCCAGCCGACAAGTCCGCAGCTCGGCGCGTCGAGCCGCCTTCCCGTTGCGCCGACAAGGCGGCTCGTTTTTGCGGATAGGGCAAGCGGTAGACGCATACTTATATAAGCGTATGTTTTGCGAAAAGCCTTCAAACTGTCAGCGCCGTCCGCCAATGCGCTGAAAATAAAGGAGATGCGATGATCGTGTCCCGAAAAATCTGTCAGCTTTCTGTCAGGAATCTGTCAGCCGTCCTTCAGCGCCGCGCACCCCTCGGCACGTTTAGCCCCTCGCCCTCAGGTAGTGCCGCCGCACATTATCATTGCCTCCAAGCCCCGCCGCTGACAGATCTTGACAGAAAACTGACAGAAAGCTGACAGAAACCCAGCTCTATAACGTTCCCTAAAAGGTTGAAATACAATTACAAACGCGTCTCCGCTGACAGATTGACAGAAAAACGCCCTAGACCTATGGCTAAAACCCTAGGCTAGATTATGCCGCCCCTTCAGTGCTATGTTTCCGATCTCGCCCGTGATCTTATGGTTGAACCCATTCCTATGTTTAAAACCCTAGGCTAGATTATGCCGCGCCTTCACCACAAGCCTTCGCTCCTCCTTCGCTCCTCCTCCGTCACCCACCTCCGCCATTCGCCTCTTTCAGGTGTCCCCCTCCGCCCTGCCTCCTCTCGCGCACATACAGCCGTTCACTGCCGTTCCGAAGGAACGACACTTACTGATAACCGGGCACTCCGCTACGCTCCGTACCCGGTCCCCCACGCCTCATGTTGGCAGCCCGAAGGGATGCACACTTACTATATATACCAGGATCTTCCCCCATCCCCCCACAAATCCGCCCCGAAGACACGCCCCGCCATCCGCCCGAAAACCCCGGAAAACCGCCCAAGTCCCCATCCCCCGCCCAACCCCCGAAAATTTCCTCAAAAAAATCTCGCGCGCCTAACCCCGCTATAAACCAAACGATTACGCCCGAAATCCGCCGGAATCCAGCCACCCCGTGGCAAAAATATTTCGCCCGACCCTTTGTCAGTATGGATCCGCGCCGTACTTTTGCAC
>DAVZJV010000007.1:0-123572 GCA_052272595.1 Alloprevotella sp. | reverse complement strand
TTCAATGCAAGCCCCAACGAAGCGTGGCAGCGGAGCCCAGGGCGTGAGCCCTGGGTTATATCGCGTCATGTGTACCTTTAGCCCTGTAGGGGCGTCGCAATGTGCGTCCGCCTGCTTCTATCGGATTTTGCCGTCTGTTTTACCTTCTGGTAGGTTTGCCTGCCTTTGTTGCATCCCTGATGTAGCCCCAACGCGGCCGGAGTGCTCGTCAAAAGTGGGGCCATTGTTGACGCGAGCGTCACGGACAGCCTCTGAAGACCCGCGGGCGGAAGGTCTTCGAAATGGTGGAGGACCGCCTACAACCCGTTTAGGGCAGCCCCTTGGAGGCCTGCTCTATAGCGCCTACCCAATTCATAGACACTTTTCGGTACCGTGTCTTTTCCCCTGCAGCAATCCCCGTCCGTTCCCTCGCCGCCTGGCGAGAGGGGACTTCATGGGTTTACAAACTACAAACAGCCCCTCCACCCACAATACACGGACAAACATGAAGCCGCCCTTGAGGATGTCTACTCAAGGGCAGCTTCATATTTCTTATTATAATCAGGCTATTTTCATGAGTCGCTTGTTTTAGCTGCCTCTATGACGGTCACGAAGGACTCTGGCAGAACGACATTGGGCATTTCTAGGCAGGCCGCGAAGAGGGGGGCAATCTCAGTATCGCTGAAACCGGCGATGCCGCAGCCTATGCGCGTGACCAGGAAGGTCAAGTCGTGACGGGTGCGGGCAAAGGCGACAAACTCATCTACGTAGGGGCAGATCGTTTCAACGCCGCCCTGCATTGTGGGGATGGCGTAACTCTGTCCCTGCAGTCCGACGCCTTGCCCCATGATGGCGCCGAATTTGCGGTATGCGAGTCGCGCGGCGCCGCCACAATGTGCGCCCTCGAGATTGCTGCCGAAGACGAAGATCTCGCCTTCGGCCAGTGAAGTGATATGCTCGGGTGTGAACCGTCTGGAAGGGGTATTCATGACTAGGTGGGGGAAGGGTTGTGACAACTGAGGCGCCTTGTGGCTTTAAGGTAGGTCAAGCGGGAGAGGGTTATGCGCTTGCTATGCAGTCCTCACTCGATGGTAAGCTGTAGTTTCTCCACCTTGCCGTCTTCGATGTGGAAGGCGTTGAGCACGGGGGCGGCGGCGAGCGATAAGATGCAGTAGGTGATGTGAGGGTCGTAGGCCAATCGGATGTCCTCTTCTGAGGGCCGCGACGGGGTGGAGGGGTGGCTGTGCCAGTTGGCGATGACGCTGAGCCCATTGCTCCGGGCATAACGCAGGGCCGCGAATTGCTCCTTCGGGTCGAAGGAGAAGTGCTCGGGCGAGTGGTCTATGTTGGTCATCTCATAGGCTTCGCTGACCTTGTCACCCTGGCCCAGCAGGTAGCCGCACGACTCGTTAGGGAGGTCGCGGCGTGCCTGGGTCAGGATCTGGTCAAAGACGGATTGGGGAATGGTCATGGGCGCGATGTGTGAAGCTTTTGTGACTTGTGAGGGAGCTGTCGCATCAGTGTCCCTTGAGGTCGCAGGACGCCTGCTCGTAGTCAACGAGGTGGTCAACGGTCGGGTGGTTGCCGCAGACGGGGCAGCACTGCTGGCGGTGGGTCTTGATCTTGCGGAAGTCCATCGTCTTGGCGTTGAAGGTCAGCAGCTGGTCAGTGAGGAGTTGGCCCACGCCGGTGAGATATTTCAGCGCTTCGGCGGCCTGGATCGTGCCGAGCATGCCGGCGATGGCACCGAGTACGCCGGCCTGGGAGCAAGTCGGGACAGAGCCCACAGGAGGAGGGGCATTGAAGAGGCAGCGGTAGCAGGCCGTGCCGGGGAGGTGCGTCATTGTCTGACCCTCGAAGCGGAGGATGCCGCCGTGTGAGAAGGGCTTGCCGCCCATGACGCAGGCATCGTTGATGAGGAACTTCACAGGGAAGTTGTCCGTGCCGTCGATGACAAAGTCGTAGTCGTGGATGAGGTCGAGGGCATTGCTCGAGTCGAAGTAGACGCGGTGCGTGACGACTTTGACATTGGGGTTGAGGGCGCGCATCTTTTCTGCTGCCGAGTCGACCTTGGCGCGGCCCACGTCGGCGGTGAAGTGAATCACCTGGCGCTGAAGGTTTGAGAGGTCGACGGTGTCGCCGTCGATGATGCCGATGGTCCCCACACCTGCAGCGGCGAGGTAGAGCAGGATGGGCGACCCGAGGCCGCCGGCGCCGATGACCAGCACCTTTCCCTCGCGGATTTTCTCCTGTCCTTCGACACCTACGTCCTGCAGAAGGATGTGGCGGCTATATCGGTTCAGTTCTTCTTCTGTGAAATCAAACATAGTGGTACGCTTTGGTGAGTGTTCGTGTTATTGGCCTCCCCCCATGAAGAAGAGGAAGTCTACCTCGTCACCGTCCTTGAGCTGGAGGGTATCGTAGGCGCTGCGTTCGATGAACTCTTCATTGACCTGTACGGAGACCATATCGGGCTGTGCAACGTCCTGCTGCTTGATAAGCTCGGCTACGGTGAGGGGAGTGTCGAGTGCCTGTGACACGCCGTTGACTTTGATCTGTGCCATATGTCTAAAATCTATGGTTGAACGATGCGGTCGGGATAGTCTGTGGCCAGATTCCTTACCGTTTTGTTAGTGCAAAGGTACGGTGTCTGCGCAAGCGGCTCGGTGCAGGTCATGGGGGATATTCTCTACCGCGAGTGTGGTATATGCGCGAAGCGGCGGGTTCAGCCCTCCTCTCTGATGAAGGCGAGGCGGTCAGTTTCGCCCTCCAGTTCGGGGGCGCAGGTAAAGCCCAATGCGGAGAAATGCGACAGTTCCTCAGGCGATTCGGGGCATCGGCACAGGATGAAGCGCGTCATCTCGCCGCGGCACTGCTTGGCATAGACGGTGACGACTTTGAGCTTGCCGCCCCGGCGCACGTAGAACTCCGGCGTGACGACGTGCACCTCGCGGCAGACGCGTGGCCAGTCGAAGAGCCCCTGCATCTCGGCGCTGGCCAGATTGACGAGCGTGCCGCCGGCAGCCTTGATCTGTCCGATAAACCACTCGGTAAGGCGAGGGCGCCACCAGGCGAAGAGGCTGGGCTCAGAAGGCTCGCCGGCCAGTCGGATGCGCCCTTCAAGCCGGTAAGGGCTGATGAGGTCGAGCGGACGGAGCAGACCGTAGAGGAAGGAGGTGATGAGCAGATGTCCCTGAGCATAGGTCAGCTCGTCGGGGCCGAGCGTCGGGGCGGCGAGGTGGCGGAAGACCATGCCCGTGTAGGCGCTCAGCGCCGGCAGGGTGGGGCGCACGGACGAGAAGAAGGCGCGGAAGCGTTTGCGGTTGTCAGCCGCAATGCGTGGACTGACGCCGAGAATGTCGGCCAGTTCGGCAGCGCTATAGGCGGCGAAGTGCTTCGCCAATCCTATGGCCTCCGCCTCAAAGTGCGGGCGCGTGAGCGCCTTGTCCGGGACGGTGAGCGCAGCGGCTTTGGCCGGCGAGGCCATGGTCTTGGCACAGGAGATGAAGGTGATCATAGTGGGAGGGACTGGTCAATGGGCTGCAGCAGCATCGCCGATGCCGCGCAGATCTTTCGGCAAAATTGGGGTAAAAAAGCCGTACGGCCAAGTCAGCCGTCTCGTGGGAGGGCCGGGAACTGCAAACGCAAAAAGCCCCGTGCGGGCAAAGCTAATATGACCTGTCCGAGTCGCCAAATTTTAGGCGGGAAAGTCCATCCTGCAATTTGATCCATAGAAGGAAACTCGTGCATTTCATCCTGCAATTTGACCCATACGCCTAAAAAACCACATAACAAACGCATAGCAACCAGAAGCCTATAAATGCAAAATGGCGTGTAACTCACTGAGCCACACGCCATTTCATAATGGTTTGTACTATGTTTCTTTATCGAAATCACTTGACTTCTTCGAAGTCGGCATCCTGGATGTCGTCCTTGTTGTCGCTGCCAGCACCGGCCTGAGCGCCTGCGCCTGCGCCTGCACCGGCCTGTGCACCGGCACCGGGCTGTGCACCCGTCTGCTGATACATCTCGGCACTTGCGGCCTGCCATGCGTTGTTGAGTTCTGCCTTGGCCGTGTCGATGGCTGCGATGTCCTGAGCCTTGTGGGCGTCCTTGAGTTTGCCGAGGGCAGTCTCGATGGCACCCTTCTTATCGGCGGGGAGCTTGTCGCCCATCTCCTTGAGCTGGTTCTCAGTCTGGAAGATCATGGAGTCAGCCTCGTTGATTTTGTCGATGCGCTCGCGCTCCTTCTTATCAGCCTCGGCGTTGGCCTGAGCCTCAGCCTTCATGCGGTTGATCTCGTCTTCGGAGAGACCGCTCGAAGCCTCGATACGGATGGTCTGCTCCTTGCCGGTAGCCTTATCCTTGGCCGAAACCTTGAGGATACCGTTGGCATCGATATCGAAGGTTACCTCGATCTGGGGCACACCGCGACGGGCGGGAGCGATGCCGGAGAGGTTGAAGCGGCCGATGCTCTTGTTGTCCTTGGCAAACTGGCGCTCGCCCTGCAGCACGTGGATCGTTACCTCGGGCTGGTTGTCCTCAGCGGTGGAGAATACCTGGCTCTTCTTGCAAGGGATGGTCGTGTTGGCGTCGATGAGCTTCGTCATTACGCCGCCGAGCGTCTCGATACCGAGCGAAAGGGGCGTTACGTCGAGCAGTACGACGTCGCCTACACCCTTCTCCTTGTTAAGGATGGCGCCCTGGATGGCGGCACCTACGGCAACGACCTCATCGGGGTTGACGCCCTTGGAGGGAGCCTTGCCGAAGAACTTGGCTACGAGATCCTGAACGGCGGGGATACGGGTCGAACCACCTACGAGGATCACCTCGTCGATGTCAGAGGTCGAGAGGTTGGCAGCCTTGAGTGCAGCCTCACACGGAGCCTTGCAGGCCTCGATCAGGTTGTGGCTGAGCTGCTCGAACTGGGCGCGGGTGAGCGTCTTGACGAGGTGCTTGGGCACACCGCCTACGGGCATGATGTAGGGCAGGTTGATCTCGGTCGTCGTAGAGCTTGAGAGCTCGATCTTGGCCTTCTCGGCAGCCTCCTTGAGGCGCTGCATGGCCATGGGGTCGGTCGTCAGATCGGCACCCTCGTCCTTCTTAAACTCGCTGACGAGCCAGTCGATGATCACGTGGTCGAAGTCATCACCGCCCAGGTGAGTATCACCGTTGGTGGCGAGCACTTCGAAGACACCGCCGCCAAACTCGAGGATAGAGATATCAAACGTACCGCCACCGAGGTCGAAGACTGCGATCTTCATGTCCTTGTTGGCCTTGTCGATACCGTAAGCGAGGGCAGCGGCCGTAGGCTCGTTGACGATTCGCTTCACGTCGAGTCCGGCAATCTGGCCGGCCTCCTTGGTGGCCTGACGCTGAGAGTCGCTGAAGTAAGCGGGCACGGTGATGACGGCCTCCGTCACCTCCTGTCCGAGGTAATCCTCGGCGGTCTTCTTCATCTTCTGCAGGATCATGGCCGAAATCTCCTGCGGCGTATACTGGCGGCCGTCTACCTCGACGCGAGCCGTGTTGTTCTCACCGCGCACGACCTTGTAAGGCATGCGGGCGATTTCCTTCTGTACCTGGTCATAGGTTTCACCCATGAAACGCTTGATCGAGTAGATCGTGCGGAGGGGGTTGGTGACGGCCTGACGCTTGGCGGGATCACCCACCTTGCGCTCGCCGCCCTCGACGAAGGCTACGACCGAAGGAGTCGTGCGCTTGCCTTCGCTGTTGGCGATAACGACGGGTTCGTTGCCTTCAAATACGGAAACGCAGGAGTTCGTCGTTCCTAAGTCAATACCAATAATCTTTCCCATGATGTATATCTATGTTTTCTTGTTATTATTCGATGAATTGTGGTTTTGCCGCCCCTCTCGCGAGGTGCGACGCCCATAAGAAAGCAAGGTGCGTGCCAAAACACGGCGTGTCAGTCAGGGAAATGCAAAAAACTTTACTTCCGTCAGCTCTGTCAGGTCCATGACGCGTCCGGCCCGCCCCGCAGCCCTCGCGGTGGAGGGGGCTGGCGGAGCGGGCCGGACGCGTCAGTATATATTAAATGTACGCGCGCGCGGGGGAAACTTACTGGAAGTAGACGCGCTTGACGCGGCCGCTTACCGAGGTGAGCACCTCGTAGGGGATGGTGTCGAGCTTGTCGGAGAGCACGGTGACGGGCAGCTCGTCGCCGAAGATCTCTACCGTGTCACCCTCCTTGCAGGGGATGTCAGTCACGTCGATCATACAGACGTCCATGCAGATGTTGCCCATATAGGGTGCCTGGTGGCCGTTGACGAGGCAGTAGCCGTTGCGGTTGCCGAGGTGGCGGTTGAGGCCGTCGGCATAGCCTATGGGTATGGCGGCAATGCGCGAGTTGCGGTCGCAGACCGTGCGGCGCGAGTAGCCGATGCTGTCGCCCTTGGGCACGTTGCGTATCTGGAGGATCGTCGTGCGGAGTGAGGTGACGTTGTGGAGGCGGCGGTTGTCGATGGGGTCTATGCCGTAGAGGCCCAGACCGAGGCGCACCATGTCGAGATGGCGCTCGGGGAAGCGCTCGATGCCTGCGGAGTTGCAGATGTGGCGGAGGATCTTGTTGGGGAAGGCTGCCTGTAGGGTCTTCGAGGCCTCGTCGAAGAGGCGGAACTGCTGTGCGCTGAAGTCATCGAAATCAGGACTGTCGCTGCCAACGAAGTGGGAGAAGACGGAGCGGGGCACCACGGCGCTCTGGCTTGAGAGGCGCTCGATGAGGCGGGGCATGTCGGTCAGAGGGTTGAAGCCCAGACGGTGCATGCCCGTGTCGAGCTTGACGTGGACGGGGAAGCCCTGGATACCCTCCTTCTCGGCGGCGCGGATAAGGGCGTCGAGGAGGTTGAAGCAATAGACCTCGGGCTCGAGGTCGTATTCGAAGAGTGTGTGGAAGGCCGTCATCTCAGGGTTCATCACGATGATGCCCGTCGTGATGCCGGCGCGACGGAGTTCGGCCCCTTCGTCAGCCACGGCCACGGCTAGATAGTCCACACCGCGGTCCTGCAGCGTCTTGGCAATCTCGACTGCGCCGGCGCCATAGGCCGAAGCCTTGACCATGCAGGTGATCTTGGTCTCGGGCTTCATAAAGGAACGGTAGTAGTTAAGATTCTCGGCGATGGCCTCGAGGTTGACGTGGAGCGTCGTCTCGTGCACACGCAGGGAGAGCTGCTCTATGAGCTGCTCGAAGCCGAAGGGACGTGCTCCCTTGACGAGCGCCATTTCGCCCGAGAGGCTGTCGAGCAGGCCGCTCTCGATGAGGGCCTCGGTGGTGGGGAAGAAGCTCTTGCGCTTGAGGCTGAAGAGGGAGTGTGCGGCGGAGATCTCCGGGCCTACGCCGATGAGGCGGTTGATGCCGCGGCCGGTGACCATCTCGGCCACTTTGGCATAGAGTTCGGCGGCGGGGAGACCCGACTGCTGTATGTCGGAGAGGATGAGCGTCTTCTCCTTGCGGTCGTGCTCCGGGCGGCGGTTCATGAAGTCGAGGGCGATGTCGAGCGAGGCCACGTCGGAGTTGTACGTGTCGTTGATCAACGTCAGGCCGCGCACGCCCTGCATGACCTCCAGACGCATGGCCACCGGCTCGAGGTGGCGCATCCGTTCGGCGATGGCTTCGGGCGTAAGGTGGAGGTAGAGGCAGACGGCGAGACAGTGGATCGTGTTGCTCACCGAGGCGTCGTCGGTGAAGGGGATGGTCATCTGTGACTCACGGCCGAGGTAGGTGTAGGTGATGCAGGTGGTGTCTTCGCCCTTCTGCACCTTATTAATATAGAGGGCACGCTGCGGGTCGCGGGTGGACCAGGCCAGGAGGTCGCCGGTGTAGAGGCTTGAGACCACGCACTCGCTGATGACGGGGTCGTCGGCGCAGTAGACGATGACGTCGGCGTCCTTAAAGAGCGAGAGCTTCTCGTGACACTTCTCCTGGATGGTAGAGAAGTTCTCCTGATGGGCCGGGCCGATGTTGGTCATTACGCCGATGGTGGGCTGGATGATGGCGCGCAGGGCCTGCATCTCGTCTGGCTGGGAGATGCCTGCCTCGAAGATGCCCACCTGGGTGTGTTCGTCGAGGAGGCAGACGCTCAGGGGAACGCCCACCTGTGAGTTATAGGAACGGGGCGAGCGGGTCACGCGCATCGAGGGGGAGAGCAGCTGATAGAGCCACTCCTTGACTACGGTCTTGCCGTTGGAGCCCGTCACGCCGATGACCGGCACGTCGTATTCCTCGCGGTGGCGTTCGGCCAGTCGCTGGAGCGCCTTGAGCGGACTGACGGTGAGGAGGAAGTTTGCCTCGGGGTAGGCCGTCTCATGGTCTTCGGGTACGGTGCCCACGACGAAGTTTCGCACGCCTCGGCGATAGAGTTCGGCGATGTAGCGGTGACCGTCGCCGAGCTTGGTGCGCAGGGCAAAGAAGAGGGTGGTCTCGGGGAAGGCCAGCGAACGGCTGTCGGTCAGCAGCCAGGCTATCTCGGCAGGTGCCGTGCCGAAGCGGCGCGCTCCGATGAGCGCGGTGATGTTGTCAATCGTATAGTGCATAGATGGAGGTGTTGGCTTGGGGAGGGGGGGAAGGGCTTATACCTAGGGATAAATCCCTAGGCTATTGTTTCACGCCCCTTTGGGGCTGTATCCTTAATTTCTAATCTCCTACCTTTTCATTCCACTTCGCTTCAAAGGCCTTGCGCCGTGTCTCCACGTTGTCGCGGAAGCGGCGGTAGGCCTCGCTGTCTGGGTGGACAGGGCGGTGAGCCAGGTCGCGCAGCAGGGCGCTGCGTTCGGCAGCGTAGGAGGTCAATTCGGGCGTGAAGGCCCATTCGCGGAAGCGCTCCCACACGAAGTCAATGGCCTGGGCCGAGGGGTGGAGCATGTCGGGCTCGTAGAAACGGTAGTCGCGGAGCTCGTCGATGACGATCTCATAGGCCGGGAAGTAGGCCGTCAGCGGTTCGCTGAGCAGGGCGTCAATGAGGAGCAGGAGGCGGGCCTTGGAGAGCTGGCTTTCATGAAGCCCGTCGCCGGCGTAGCGGTAGGGGCTGAGGGTGAAGATCACGCGGGCATGGGGGCAGACCTCGTGAAATTTTGTCAGAAGCCTGCGCCACACCGTCAGCTCGGCGTCGGCGGGCAGCGCCTCGCGGGTGAAGCGCCGGGCGGGCTGCTTGTGACAGTTCGCCACGGCCAGTCCCGCCAGCGGTCCCTCCGTGAGGCGGTAGACCTGGTCGGTGCTGAAGGTCACGACGAGGGCGTCGAGGGCAGGGAACAGAGCCCGCACTGCCTCGCGCCGGCGGGCCACTTCGGCGAGTAGTTCGTCAGGCGTCGGCGCCGTCAGGCGATGGGAGTAGCGCCAGTGGCGCCAGAGCCCGTCAGTGCCCTCCAGCAGGTAGGGCCGTTCGGCTGCCACATCGGCTGGGGGAGAGAGCAGGTCGGTCAGCGCTCCGGCAATGCTCGCCGGATTGTAGAGCGAGCCGTAGGGATTGACCGTCACATGGCCCGCAGGGAGACTCTCCGCCATGTGCCGGCCGATGTGGTCGGCAAAGCACGAACCCAGACACACCACGCGCGAACGGGGCGTGAGCCTTAGGGATGAGGACGGTAGCGTGACTTCGGTGCGAAACTTCATCGTGAGGGCCGTGGCGCAGGGGGCGCCATCGCAAGGCAAAAGTACGACATTTTGCTGCGGGGCGTTTGCCGCAAAAGGCAAAAGTGCGTCCCCCTCCGTCTTAGCCCCACGCTGCGGTGGCAGGGCAAGGCTCATTGCTGCGGATTGCGGCTGGTGAGGCAGGGGCGTCCTTCATGGAAAAAACGGCCTGGATCCCTTTGCCGTCAGCCCGCTTGCCGTATTTTTGCGGTCGTTCCGCCCAGCCCCGCTACTCCCAGTCGCCACGGGCGGATGACGTTCACCAACCTGCAGCAACCTATGAAGATACTATTCCTCTCCGATATTCACGGCTCGATCGCATCGACCGACACTG
Source organism: Alloprevotella sp. (assembly GCA_052272595.1). GTDB lineage: Bacteria > Bacteroidota > Bacteroidia > Bacteroidales > Bacteroidaceae > Alloprevotella. Next base: position 113,613 of record DAVZJV010000007.1, on the reverse strand, counting down.
TGCTCGACTATTTCGACGCCCATGGCTATGACCTCCTTGTCCTGCTGGGCGACCTGCTCAACTACGGCCCTCGCAACGGTCTCTTCGCCGGCCTCGACGCCAAGGCCGTGGCCGAGCGGCTCGGGCAGTACCGCGACCGCGTAGTCGCCGTGCGCGGCAACTGCGACTCGGAGGTCGACCAGATGCTCCTGCCCTTCCCCACACTGGGCGACTATGCCATTGTGGCCGACGGGCCGACCCGCTTCTTCGTCACCCACGGCCACATCTATAATGAGAAGCAGCTCCCCGCCGGCCCGGCCTGCGATGTGCTGATCTACGGCCACACCCATCTCTGGAAGCTCCAGCCCGCCGACCCCGTCGCCGGCCGGCCGGTCATCGCCAATACCGGTTCGCCGACCTTCCCCAAGCAGGGCAATCCGCCGACCTTCATCACGTGGGAGGAGGGCGCTCTCACCGTCCTCACCCTCAACGGCGCGCCGCTCGCTTCGCTCCGTCCCTGAGGCGGGGCAGCCCGCCCCATTCCCCGCTGCCTGCGGCCAAACACGGCGTGAGGAAATGTTGACGAACGAGGGTGGGGTAATTAGTAGTTAATGAAGCTTTTGCGTGCCGTTTCCCGCCTGTCTGTCACAACGACAAGGCGACTCGTCGCAACGAGCCCGCTGCCAGTTTAACCGAGCAGCGGGCTCGTTTTTGCTAGAAGCCGTCCCGCGCGGGCCGCATGAGGGGCAAAATCGCCAAAAAAGGCCTTTGGGGGAGCGATTCGGCGGGCAGTGATGCGGGAGTAGGTGTCGTACTTTATTGAATATCAATGGTATGACTTCGCTTGGCATTGTTCTTCATATTTCTCGCAGGGCGGAGCGGGGTGGGGCGTCGTTGTCGTCGGGCGAAGGATGAGCGGCCTGCGGCGCGGGCCGTCACGCAATCCGTACCGGCGCCATCGGCCGTTTGCCGCCTGAAACGCTGCGCTCCGCCGCCGCGTGGGGTGGGGGTGCGCTTCCCCGTTATCGGCGAGCGCGGCAGGGCTATCGTTTTATAGCAGGGCCGCCGGCTGTCAAGTACGCCCGCAGCGCGTAGGGCGGAGTTCGCTGGTCGCTTTAGAAAATCCTTGGGCTTTTCTACGTCTCTTCACTCGCCTTGCACTAACTTTGCACGCCGTAAGACGAAGACACCGTAAGACATGGGCTACTACGTAAGCATGCGCTCGGCGTATGCCACTGGTAAACTACACTTGACTGCGATGGACAAGCGTGTCCGCTCGCAGGCATTGTCGTGTCCGCACCCCACGGGAGCCCACCCGGTAGGCGAGTGCGGACTTTTTTCGTCTTCGCGCCAGCCGTGGCCCGGTGTCAGCGAGGTCTTCGTCTCAACAAGCAACAATCTATATAATCTATCAATAACAACATTTTAGAGCTATGAACTTTACCTTATTTGTCACGGCACTGTTGACAGGGTTGGCGTTCGTAGGCGTCGTGACGATATTGGCCAAGCTGATATCGCCGCGCAGCTATAACGCTCAGAAGGAGGAAGCTTACGAATGTGGTATCCCGACGCGTGGGCGCTCTTGGATGCAGTTCCGCATCGGTTACTACCTCTTCGCCATCCTCTTCCTGATGTTCGACGTCGAGACGATGTTCCTCTTCCCCTGGGCCGTCGTGATGCGCTCCCTGGGCCCGGCCGGCCTGCTGAGCGTGCTCTTCTTCTTGTTCATTTTAGTTCTGGGCCTGGCCTATGCCTGGAGGAAAGGAGCGTTGAAATGGCAATAATGAAGAGAGCAAAGATCAAGTCTATCCCCTACGAGGAGTTTCAGGACAACGAGACTTACGAGCAGCTCGTCGAGAAGCTCAACGCCGGTGGCGCCAACGTTATCGTGCGCAAGCTCGACGACCTGATCGACTGGGGTCGTTCCAACTCGCTTTGGCCCCTGACCTTCGCCACGAGCTGCTGCGGCATCGAGTTCATGGCCGTATGTGCCGCGCGTTATGACATCGCCCGCTTCGGTTTCGAGGTGACGCGTAACAGTCCTCGCCAGGCCGACGTCATCCTCGTCTGCGGTACGATCACCAACAAGATGGCCCCCGTGCTCCGCCGTCTCTACGACCAGATGGCCGACCCGAAGTATGTCGTGGCCATCGGCGGCTGCTCCGTATCGGGCGGTCCGTTTACGAAATCGTATCACGTGCTCAACGGCGTAGACCGCATCATCCCGGTCGACGTCTACGTGCCCGGCTGTCCCCCGCGCCCCGAGGCATTCCTCTACGGCATGATGCAGCTCCAGCGCATCGTGAAGGTGGAAAACTTCTTCGGCACCACCAACCGCAAGCAGAAAGATCCCTATCGCGAGCAGGCCGAAGCTAAAGAAGAACAAATCTATACTCAGGAGGAACCGGCATGAGCGAAGAACTGAAGCCTTCTAACGAACAGCAGCCCAAGACCGCCGCTCCTGCGGCCGCTCCCGCTGCCCCCGCTGCCGCTCCCGCAGCAGCCACCCCTCAGACTCCCAACGAGGCCCCCGCGGCCGCAAAGCCCGCGCCCGCCGAAGCCAAACCCGCACCCCGCCCCCGTCCGGCTGCAGCGCCCGCCAAGCCCGCCGTCAATGAGCTCAAGCCCAAAGACGTGCCCGCTGCCGAGCTCCACGCCGAGATGAAGCGCCTGCGCGACGAGGAGGGCATGGATTTTCTCCTCCTCCTCACCGGTGAAGACTGGAAGGAAGAGGGCCTCGGCGTAGTCTACCAGCTCGAGAACACCGCCAATGGCAAGCAGGCCTGCGTCAAGTGCGTCACCACCGACCGTGAGAACCCCATGATCCCCTCGGTGAGCGACCTCTGGGACATCGCCAACATCTACGAGCGCGAGGTCTATGACTACTACGGCATCATCTTTACCGGCCACCCTGACATGCGCCGCATCTTCTTGCGCGAAGACTGGGTGGGCTACCCCCTGCGCAAGGACGACGACCCCGAAAAGGAAAATCCCCTGCGCATGGACAACGAGCCCCTGGCCGACGTCACCTATCAGTACGACCTCCTGCCCGACGGCACGGTCAAGAAGACGGAGAACCGCATCTTCGGTCCCGACGACTACGTGGTCAACATCGGCCCGCAGCACCCCTCGACCCACGGCGTGCTCCACTTCCGCGTCGACCTCAACGGCGAGATCATCCGCAAGATCGACCCCGTGCTCGGCTACATCCATCGCGGCGTAGAGAAGATCAGCGAGAGCATGACCTACCCCCAGACGCTGGCCCTGACCGACCGTCTCGACTACCTGGGCGCCATGCAAAACCGCCACGCCCTCTGTATGTGTATCGAGCAGGCCATGGGTGTCGAGGTCAGCGAGCGTGTGCAGTACATCCGTACCATCATGGACGAGCTGCAGCGTATAGACTCCCACATCCTCTTCTTCGGCTGTCTCTGTCAGGACCTCGGCGCCACGACGGCATTCCTCTATGCCTTCCGTGACCGTGAGAAGATCCTCGACATCTTCGAGGAGACCTGCGGCGGCCGCCTGATCCTCAACTACAACACGATCGGCGGCGTGATGGCCGACATCCACCCCAACTTCGTCAAGCGCGTCAAGGAGTTTATCCCCTATATGCGCAAGAACATCCAGGAGTATCACGACATCTTCACCGGCAACGTCATCTTCCAGAACCGCGCCAAGGGCGTGGGCGTGCTGACCAAGGAACAGGTAATCTCCTACGGTTGCACGGGCGGTACGGGCCGCGCCGCAGGCTGGCACAACGACCTGCGCAAGCTCAAACCCTACGCCGCTTACGGCAAGGTAGACTTCAACGAAGTGGTCCGCACCGAGGGTGACTCCTTCGCCCGCTACATGATCCGTCTCGACGAGATCCTCGAGAGCCTCAAGATCATCGAGCAGCTGATTGACAACATCCCCGAGGGCAACTTCCAGGAGAAAATGCGCCCGATCATCAAGCTGCCCGTCGGCACCTTCTACAGCGAAGTGGAGGGCAGCCGTGGCCGCATGGGCGTGTTCATCGAGAGCAAGGGCGACAAGATGCCCTACCGCCTCCACTACCGCTCGACCGGTCTGCCGCTGGTAGCCGTCATGGACACCGCCTGCCGCGGCAACATGCTGGCCGACCTCATCACCATCGGCGGTACGGTCGACTACGTCGTGCCCGACATTGACCGTTAATGGCTAAGCCTCGTAATACAACTAAGGATTCAACTCATCATGTTTGACTTTTCGATAGTAACAACCTGGCTTCACAGCTTCCTGACCCAGACGTGCGGCTTTGCCGAGTGGGGAGCGATCCTGACGGAGAGCATCCTCGTGGCGCTGGTCATCATCACGCTCTACGCTGTGTTCGCCATCGCGCTTATCTATATGGAGCGCAAGGTCTGCGCCTTCTTCCAGTGCCGCCTCGGCCCGATGCGTGTGGGCAAGTGGGGCCTGCTGCAGGTCTTCAGTGACGTCTTCAAGATGCTCACCAAGGAGATCATCAGCATGCGCCAGAGCGACCTCTTCCTCCACAACCTCGCCCCCTTCCTCGTGGTGACGGCCTCGATGGTGACCTTCTCGTGTCTGCCGTGGAACAAGGGTGCGCAGATCATCGACTTCAACGTCGGCGTATTCTTCTTCCTCGCCGTCTCCTCCATCGGCGTGGTCGGCATCCTGCTGGCCGGCTGGAGTAGCAACAACAAGTACTCCCTCATCGGCGCCATGCGAAGCGGTGCGCAGATCATCAGCTACGAGCTCTCGATCGGCATGACGATGCTCGCCATGATCTGTCTGACCGGCACGATGTCGTTCTCCGAGATCTGTCAGGACCAGTACCTCAACGGCTGGAACATCGTGCGCGGCCACATCCCCGCCGTGATCGCCTTCCTGATCTATCTCGTGGCCGGCAATGCCGAGTGTAACCGTGGCCCCTTCGACCTCCCCGAGTGTGAGAGCGAGCTTACGGCCGGTTACCACACGGAGTACTCCGGTATGCACTTCGGCTACTACTACCTGGCCGAATACCTCAACCTCTTCATCTGCGCCGGCATGGCCACCACGATCTTCCTCGGCGGCTGGGCTCCCCTCCACATCTACGGCCTTGAGGGCTTCAACGGTGTGATGGACTACATCCCCGGCGCCGTATGGTTTATCGGCAAGACGTTCTTCGTCGTCTTCCTGCTCATGTGGCTCCGCTGGACCTTCCCCCGCCTGCGTATCGACCAGATCCTTACGCTGGAGTGGAAGTATCTCGTGCCCTTCAGCATGGTTAACCTCGTGCTCATGGCCCTGTGCGTAGCGATGGGCTGGCACTTCTAATCCTCTCTAAAGCAACATGGAAGAAAAAACCTATATCGGCGGCGTGGCCAGTGCGCTCAAGAGCCTGGGCACGGGTCTGAAGACCACGATGCGCGAGTTCTTCACGCCGAAGATTACCGAGCAATATCCCGAGAACCGCGCGACGAACGTGATGTTCGACCGCTTCCGCGGCTCGCTCACCATGCCCCACAACGAGCACAATGAGCACAAGTGTGTGGGCTGCGGTCTCTGCATGATGGCCTGCCCCAACGGCACCATCAAGGTCACCTCAGAGACCTATGAGACCGAGGACGGCAAGAAGCGTAAGCGCCTGGCCAAGTATGAGTACAACCTCGGCTCATGCATGTTTTGCCAGCTCTGCACGCGTGCCTGCCCCCACGATGCGATCACCTTTGACCAGAGCTATGAGCACGCCGTCTTTGACCGCGCCAAGCTCATCAAGGTGCTCAACCATCCCGGCTCGAAGCTCGCGGAGAAGAAATGATGTAATGCTCTAAGCTCTAATCACACACAGATTCATGGATTCACACAATATAATGTTCGTCATCCTGGCCGTGTTCATCGCCCTCTCGGCGCTGGCGACGGTACTGACCAAGAGCATCATCCGCTCGGCCACGTACCTGCTGTTCGTGCTGCTGGGTACGGCCGGCCTCTACTTCCTGATGGGCTACACCTTCCTGGGCTCTGTCCAGGTGATGGTCTACGCCGGCGGCATCATCGTGCTCTACGTCTTCTCGATCCTGCTGACCGAGGGGGCCAAGGACCAGGCCATCGCACGCAAGGCCAAGGATGCTTCGTGGGGCTTCATCTTGAGCCTCGTGGGCTTTCTGACCTTCCTGGGCATCGTCCTGACGCACCAGTTTAAGGCCGAGATCCTCACCGCTCCCAGCGAGACGGCCAAGCAGATCACCTCGATCCAGTCTATCGGCGCCAACATGCTCTCAACGGGCGACAACGGCTACCTGCTCCCCTTCGAGGCTGTCAGTGTGCTGCTGCTGGCCTGCATTGTCGGTGCCCTCATCATCGCCCGCAAACGCTAATCATCCACGACAGCTATGATACAGATAGAATATATCCTCGTCATCTCGGCCATCATGATGTTTGCCGGCGTATTCGGTTTCCTCACCCGCCGCAGCACGTTGGCCATCCTCCTCTCCATAGAGCTCATGCTCAACGCGACGGACCTCAACTTCGCCGTGTTTAACCGCATGCTCTATCCTGACGGATACGAAGGCTACTTCTTCGCCCTCTTCTCGATCGCCATCTCGGCCGCAGAGAGCGCCATCGCCATCGCCATCATGATCAACATCTATCGCATGATCAAGAACATCGATGTCGACGAACTGGAACACATGAAGTGGTAGTAACCGCCAAACAACGCAATAAGACTCATTATGGAATCGACTATTCTTATACTCTTGCTGCCCTTCCTCTCGTTCCTCCTGCTGGGCGTGTTCGGGAAGTGGTTCAGCCATAAAGCGGCAGGACTGGTGGGTACAGCCGTCCTGTTGGTGGTTGCGGCTTTGTCATACTACACGGCCTACCACTACTTCTTCCTCACGCCGCGCACGGCTGAGGGCGTGCTGCCTACGCTCATGCCCTACAACTTCACGTGGCTGCCCTTCTTCATCAAGGGCCTGAGCTTCGATATGGGCATCATGCTCGACCCCATCTCGGTAATGATGCTCATCGTCATCTCCACCGTGTCGCTGATGGTGCACATCTACTCCTTCGGCTACATGCACGGCGAGCGGGGCTTCCAGCGCTACTACGCCTTCCTGAGCCTCTTCACCATGTCGATGCTCGGTCTGGTCGTAGCGACCAACATCTTCCAGATGTACATGTTCTGGGAGCTGGTGGGCGTGTCGTCTTACCTGCTGATCGGCTTCTTCTACACGCTGCCCGCTGCGATCGCCGCCTCTAAGAAGGCCTTCATCGTGACGCGCTTCGCCGACCTCTTCTTCCTGATCGGCATCTTGATCTATGGCTACTACTGCCACTCCTTCGGCTTCGACTTCAACCAGGAGGGCTTCGCCCAGGGCGCTATGATGCTCCCAACGGCCCTCTTCCTGATGTTCATCGGTGGTGCCGGTAAGAGTGCCATGTTCCCCCTGCACATCTGGCTGCCCGACGCCATGGAGGGCCCGACGCCCGTGTCTGCCCTGATCCACGCCGCCACGATGGTCGTGGCCGGTGTCTTCCAGGTGGCCCGCCTCTTCCCCCTCTGGATCGAGTACGCTCCCTCTACGCTCCACATCGTGGCCTGGGTCGGTGCCTTCACCGCCTTCTACGCCGCTGCTGTGGCCTGCTGCCAGAGCGACATCAAGCGTGTACTCGCCTTCTCCACCATCTCTCAGATCGCCTTTATGATGGTGGCCCTCGGTGTCTGCACCGAGTATGTCACGGGGCATGAGCACGTGGGCTCGCTGGGCTATATGGCCTCGATGTTCCACCTGTTCACCCACGCCATGTTCAAGGCCTGTCTCTTCCTCTGCGCCGGCTGCATCATCCACGCCGTTCACAGCAACGAGATGTCGGCCATGGGCGGCCTGCGCAAGTACATGCCCATCACCCACATCACCTTCCTGATCGCCTGCCTTGCCATCTCCGGCATCCCTCCCTTCTCGGGCTTCTTCTCCAAGGACGAGATCCTGACCGCCGCCTTCGCTTATGCGCCGGGCATCGGTTGGATCATGACGGGTGTGGCTGCGATGACGGCCTTCTACATGTTCCGCCTCTACTTCGGCATCTTCTGGGGTACGGAGAACAAGGAGCTCCACGCCAAGCACACGCCTCACGAGGCTCCCTGGTGCATGACCCTCCCGCTGATCATCCTCGCGGTGATCACCTGCGTTGCGGGCTTCCTGCCCTTCGGCCACTTCGTTAGCGCCGACGGTCAGCTCTATGACATCCACCTCGACTGGAACGTTGCCGGCACGTCGATCATCATCGCCGTAGCCTCCATCTTCCTCGCCACTTATATGTACATCGGCGAGCGCCAGCCCCGTGCCGACGCCCTGGCCGAGAAGTTCAGCAAGCTCCACCAGTGGGCTTACAAGCGCTTCTACCTCGACGAGGTCTATCAGTATATCACGCACCGCATCATCTTCGCCCGTGTGTCGAAGCCCATCGCATGGTTTGACCGCCACGCCGTCGACGGCTTCTTCAACTTCCTCGCATGGGGCACCAATGCGCTCAGCTACCGCATCCGCGGCTTCCAGAGCGGCGCTGTCCAGAAGTATGCGTTTGTCTTCCTGCTTGGCACGCTCATCCTGCTCGCCATCATGGTACTCGCTTGATAACAACTAAAGAAACTAGTAACAATGAACTTCCTATCCCTTTTCGTACTTATCCCCCTGCTCATGCTCTTGGGCCTCTGGGTCGCAAGAGGAGTGAAGGGCGTCCGTACGGTGATGGTTATCGGCAGCAGTGCCTTGCTCCTCCTGGCAGCTTATCTGACCCTCACCTTCCTGGGCGACCGCGCGGCAGGCGCTACCGACGAAATGCTCTATACCGCCTCGTTCAGCTGGTTTGAGCCCCTCCATATCAAATACTCCGTCGGTGTCGACGGCATCAGCGTAGCCATGCTGCTGCTCTCCGCCGTCATCGTCTTCACCGGCACCTTCGCTTCGTGGCAGCTCAAGCCCCTGACCAAGGAATACTTCCTCTGGTTCACCCTGCTGAGCCTCGGTGTCTTCGGCTTCTTCATCTCGGTCGACATGTTCGCCATGTTCATGTTCTACGAGATCGCCCTCATCCCCATGTACCTCCTCATCGGCGTCTGGGGTAGCGGTAAGAAGGAGTACGCCGCCATGAAGCTGACCCTCATGCTCATGGGCGGTTCGGCCTTCCTCATGTGCGGCATCTTCGGCATCTTCTACGGTGCCGGCGGCCAGACGATGAACATCGTCGAGATCGCCAACCACACCGGCGGTGCCCACGCCATCGACTTCACGCAGCAGTGCATCTGGTTCCCTCTGACCTTTATCGGTTTCGGTGTGCTCGGTGCCCTCTTCCCTTTCCACACATGGAGCCCCGACGGTCATGCCTCCGCGCCTACGGCCGTGTCGATGCTCCACGCCGGCGTGCTGATGAAGCTCGGCGGTTACGGCTGTTTCCGCATCGCCATGTACCTCATGCCCGATGCCGCCAATGAGTTGGGCTGGATCTTCCTGATCCTGACGGGCATCTCCGTAGTCTACGGTGCCTTCTCAGCCTGCGTGCAGACCGACCTCAAGTACATCAACGCTTACAGCTCCGTGTCTCACTGCGGCCTCGTGCTCTTCGCCATCCTGATGCTCAACCAGACGTCGTGCACCGGCGCCGTACTCCAGATGCTCAGCCACGGTCTGATGACGGCCCTCTTCTTTGCCCTCATCGGTATGATCTACGGCCGTACGCACACCCGCGACATCCGCGAGCTCAACGGCCTGATGCGCATCATGCCCTTCCTCTCCGTGGGTTACATCATCGCCGGTCTTGCCAACCTCGGTCTGCCGGGCTTCTCGGGCTTCATCGCTGAGATGACGATCTTCGTAGGTTCCTTCCACAACGCTTCGACCTTCACCCACGTCCTGACGATCATCGCCTGCTGCAGCATCGTCATCACGGCGGTCTACATCCTGCGCGTTGTCGGCAAGATCCTCTACGGCACCTGCACCAACGAGCACCATCTCAAGCTGACCGATGCCACCTGGGACGAGCGCTTCGCCGTCATCTGCCTCATCGTGGCCGTGGCCGGCCTCGGCCTTGCCCCCCTCTGGGTGAGCGACATGATCACCGGCGGCGTCGCACCGATCGTCAATCACATCCACTCGGCAGCTGTCACCGTATCGAGCTGCAATCCCTTCCTCTAATCATCCCGTCAGGGCGGCGGGCAGTATCGCTGCCCGCCGGCTCCTGACGCTATAAGACAGTCATTCAACAATGGATTATTCGCAATTCCTCTACATGCATGAAGAGCTCTCACTGCTGGCAGTGATTACGATCCTGTTTTTGGCAGATCTCTTCATGTGTCCTGACAGAAAGAGCGGGAAGGGTATCTACAACAGCTGCCTGCCCGTCGTCTTGCTGACCGTCCACACGGTCATCAACCTCTTGCCCTGCTGCACGGGAGCCGATGCCAATGTGGAGGCCTTCGGCGGCATGTATCAGTACACGCCCATGATGACCATCCTCAAGTCGGTGCTCAACGTCGGTACGCTCATCACCTTCCTTATGGCGCACAAGTGGCTCTCGCGCCCCGAGAACCTGGTCAAGCAGGGAGAGTTTTACATGCTGACGCTCTTCACCCTGCTGGGTATGTACTTCATGATCTCCTCGGGCCACTTCCTGATGTTCTTCATCGGTCTTGAGCTCGCCTCCGTGCCCATGACGGCCTTGGTGGCTTATGACAAGAAGAAGATGGTCAGCGCCGAGGCCGGTGCTAAGTTTATCCTCCTCGCCCTCTTCTCAAGCGCCCTGCTGCTCTACGGCGTGTCGCTGATCTACGGCGCTACGGGTACGCTCTACTTCACCGAGATCGGTGCTGCCCTCGACGGTTCGCCCTTCTGCATCATGGGCCTCGTCCTCTTCATCACCGGTATGGGCTTCAAGATCTCTCTCGTGCCCTTCCACCTCTGGACGGCTGACACCTATGAGGGTGCGCCCACGGTGGTGACGGGTTACCTGAGCGTCATCTCCAAGGGTTCGGCAGCCTTCGTGCTCCTCACCGTGCTCATCAAGGCCTTCGCCCAGAGCGACCTGATGTATAGCTGGAACACCGGCATGTATTGGATCATCGTGGCCTCCATCACGCTGGCCAATATCTTCGCCATCCGCCAGAACAATCTCAAACGATTCATGGCCTTCTCCGCCATCTCGCAGGCCGGCTATCTCATCCTCTCCATCATGGACGGTACGGCACAGGGCATGACTGCCCTCGTCTTCTACCTCCTGGTCTACATGGTCAGCAACCTCGGTGCCTTCGCCGTGATGACCACGGTGGAGGAAAACTCCGGCAAGATCCTCATCAGCGACTACGACGGTCTCTATCAGACCAACCCCAAGCTGGCGTTCCTCATGACGCTCTGCCTCTTCTCGCTGGCCGGTATCCCGCCCTTCGCAGGCTTCTTCTCGAAGTTCTTCGTCTTCATGGCGGCCTTCCATGCCGGTTACCATCTGCTGGTATTCATCGCCTTGGCCAACACGGTGATCTCCCTCTACTACTATCTGCTGATCGTCAAGGCCATGTACATTAAGCCCAATGAGTCGCCCATCGCCACCTTCCAGAGTGACGGCTACAGCCGTGTAGCTCTTGCCCTCTGCACCATCGGTGTGTTGGCGCTCGGTCTCGGCGGCGTGTTCTACAACTACATCGACGCCTTCAGCTACGGCCTCTAAGGCCAAGCTATGCGCCGCGCCATCCGCGGCCGGCTAGTGCATAGCTACTCTCTTAATCCCCTGACAGACCTTATGCTGTCAGGGGATTTTTCGATTTTCCCCGCCCAACTCGAAGCAAAATTCGGCGGAACGAATTTGCTGCAAGCGGCTGAGGTTGTGGCAAAATAGGATATGAAATGACGAGAAAGTATTGAGAATAAGCGATTCAGCCGCATAAAGGTGACGGATCAGCAGCATGGGTCGACAGGGTGTAATAGTTAATTATTACACCCATTGCTTACTTTTTGCGTCCCAGGTCTTGGTAGAGAAGGAAAGGGTTGTACTTTTGCGGTGTACTATTATAGTATTACACCGAAGGTCACCCCGCCACATGATACCCCCTTAGCTGCTTGAAAGGCGGCGACAGACGCCGAGATAAAGGCGGCAGCTGCATCAGACGCGGCGGAAAAGGGCGGCGCGGGCCTGGAGGGTGACGAGATACTACAAGATTCATTACACCTAAACGCAACAAACCTACGCCTTATGCTTGACATACAGCACATCACCTACAGCTACGGCCGGCGCATTCCCGCCGTTGTGCAAGACCTTGACCTTCACTTGGAAGGCGGACACATCTATGGACTGCTGGGTAAGAACGGTGCGGGAAAGAGCACGTTGCTCTACCTCATGTGCGGCTTGCTGCGGCCGCAACAAGGCACGGTGACGCTCCACGGCATGGAGACATGGCGGCGGCGCCCCGACACGCTGTCCGACATCTACCTGGTGCCCGAACAGCTCCTGCCCTCAACCCTCAGCATAGCCACCTACTGCCGCATCAACGCGCCCTTCTATCCACGCTTCGACCACGACATCTTTGCGGCCTGCTTGGCTGACTTCGACCTTCAGCCCTCCATGCGGCTTGACCGCCTCTCGATGGGACAAACCAAGAAGGCGCACATGAGCTTTGCCTTTGCCACGGGGGCACGCCTCATCTTAATGGATGAGCCCACCAACGGCCTGGACATTCCCTCGAAGAGCCTCTTCCGCCAAGTGTTGGCGCGTCACTTGCGTGATGACCAGGCTGTGGTCATCAGCACCCACCAAGTGCTCGACGTGCAAATGCTCCTCGACCACCTCATCATGCTGCACGAAGGGCGCATCTTGCTCAACAGCTCCATCGAAGCCATTTGCCGCGCCGTGCGCTTTGAGCAACGCCAGGCGGGCGAGCCGGGGCCAGACGTGTTCTATGCCGAGCCCACGCCGGGCGGACAAGCCGTCATTGTGCGCAACGACGGCGAAGAAGAGGAGTCGCAACTCAATCTTGAACTGCTCTTCAACGCCTTAGAGAGCAAGCGCCTCACCGCCGCCGACCTTGTGCTCCGTGACGCCACTTCGCCCAACGCCGTCGCTGCCGCCGTCTACGGCTCGGTCAGCAATCGTTAACCCGCAAACACCTCCTTCCCTATGACCCCCTCTCCCCTCTCACGCTGGATAGACCTCGTTCGCCTCGACGTTGTGACCCAACAGCGCTATTACCTCAGCCTCATCATCGGCCTGCTGCTCGCCCACCTCTGTTGCGACTTCGCCATCTTCTATGGCCCCGTCTTCTTTGGCGGCAACGAAACGGCCGTCTACTTCAACCTTTTCAAATTCAACAACCGCACCTTGTCCGTCGGCATCATGGCCACCCTTGTGCTGTTCATAAGCAGTGCCTCAGCCTTCCGCTCCCTCCGCACCAAGCAAGGTCGCGCCTATTGGCTCACGGTGCCGGCCACCAATCTGCAACGCTTCACGGTGGCCGCGCTCGACAGGTTGGTCATCGGCATTGTCTCACTAGCGGTCACCTACGTGTTGACCGACTGGCTGCGCATGGCCATCATGGCCTCGGTTGTAGAAGATAATGTGTCTTCCGTAGCCTACACCTACCGGGAATCGAGCCGTTTGCTGCACACACTGGCGGCAAACGGCAAAGCGCTCCTCATCGTGTCAGGCGCCACGAATCTCTGCGCCAACTGCGCAACCTTCTTGCTGGGAGGCGCGTGGTTTCGGCGCCGTCCCATTCTCAAAACGTTGGGCTGCATCATCGTCCTCTCCTTGCTGTGCGGCAAGGTGCTGCTCACGTTCTTACAATCCAAGGTGCTGAACCTCAACTTAGAAATCTATGCCTCGTGGCACAGCGTGCAAAGCTACTCCATCGCGCTCAACTTGGTCTGGACGGTGGCAGCCGTGTGGCTGGCCTTCCGCATCTACTCCCGCGAGCCCATCGTAAGGCGCAAAATGTTTTAACTACTCCCAATCCATCCGCTCATGCATTTTAGAGAATCTGTTCCCATCTATCAGCAGATAGCCGAGCGATTGAGCGATGAGATCCTGGCGGGCACTTATCCCGCCGAGGGCCGCATTCCCGGCGTGCGGGAATATAGCGCCTTGCTCGAGGTGAATGTCAACACCACGGTGAAGGCCTACGAGCAGTTGGCCCGCGAGGGCATCATCGCTTCGCAGCGCGGGCTGGGCTACTTTGTCACACCCGCCGCCCCGCAACTCATCCGCACGCTGCGCCGCAAGCGCTTCGACGAGGAAGTGCTGCCCGAACTCTTTCGGCAAATGCGCCTGCTCGGCGTGAGCATTGACCAAGTGGTGGCAGCCTGGCAAGCGGCTCGGGCCGCCCCGCAGGCATGACGCTCCGCAGACTCAGCCTAATGCCCCCTCGCTCGGTTTATCCCCTTTCATTCATCCGCAACCTATACCATATATATGCGCTCACATCTCCTCCGTTCCTTCCGTTCGCTTTGCACCTGCTGCGGCCTGGGCTTGCTTGTGCCCTTTACGGCGCAGGCCCAGCAGGCCGATACCACCCAGGTGCGCGAAGCCACCGTCACGGCCTACCGCCCCGTGGCTAAAATCACCAACGGCGGCACCCTCACCACCGTGGCCAACACGCCGCTCGCACAGCTAGGTAGCGCCGCCGATCTGCTGGCAGAAATTCCCGGTGTGGAGCCCAAAAGCGGCAAAGAAGGCGGCTTTGAGGTGATAGGCAAAGGCTCGCCTGTCATCTACATCAACGGCCGCCAGGTGCGCGACCTCAACGAGTTGAAGCAGCTGCGCTCGCAAGAGGTGAAGTCGGTCGAGGTGATCACCGACCCCGGCGCCCGCTACGACAAATCGGTGAGCGCCGTCATTCGCATTCGCACCCTCAAACGGCAGGGGGAGGGCTGGGGCGTGCTGGCCACCCACCAATATTCGCAGGGAAAATATGCCGCCAACGAAAGCACCGCACAGCTCACTTATCGTCACGGCGGGCTGGAGGTGACCGTGGGGGGCAAGGCCGACGTCTCCAAGTACTATTGGAACAACCTCGCCACGCAAATCACCCAAGCCCCCGACACGCTGTGGCAGCTGCCTATGGGCCAGAACGCGCGGGGTAAGCAACATTCCTATTCGGGCTTTGCCGCTCTCAACTACGATGTGAACGAGCACCATTCCTTCGGTTTGCGCTACGAGCTGACGGGCACGCCGACCGACATCTTTAGCAACCGGCTCGACAGCGAGATCACGGCCAACGGTCAACCGCACGATCGGCTGAGCACCAGCACCGATGTTGACATCGACGATCATCCCACGCACAAGCTCAATGCCTACTACGCCGGGCAGCTGGGCAAGGGCACGCTGCAGGTAGACGCCGACCTCTATTTTAACGGCGAGACGAGACTCACCACGACCGGCGAAACGAGCCAGGAGAGCTTTGGCCGCCACTTCAGCTCGACCAGCCGACTGCAAAACCGGCTGCTCTCGGGCAAGGCGGCCTATGAATGGCCTTGGCTGGGCGGGCAAGTGACTGTCGGCGGGCAATACACGCACACCAACCGCCACAACGACTACCTGGTGAGCGTCGACATTCCGGGCGTGCCGTCGACCCTTGCCAAGCAGCGCGAGCAAACGGGGGCGGCCTTTGTGGTATATGCCCTTGCCATTGGCGGCCGTCACCGCCTCACCGCCGGCTTGCGCTATGAGCATGCCTCCTACGAATACTTGCTCAATAACCGCAAAGACGATGACCTCTCGCCCCGCTACGACAACCTCTTCCCCTCCCTCAACTTCTCCACCAGCTTGGGCAGCGATCCGCTCAAGGCCGTGCATCTGATGCTTGCCTACAATGCCAGCACGCAGCGCCCCAACTACAACGACCTCTCCAACAGCGTGGTCTACGGCAACCGCTTCCTCTATCAGTCGGGTAACGCCGGCCTGCGCTCCACCACAGAGCACAACGCCTCCGTCACCGCCGTGTGGCGCTTCATCCAGGCTCGTGTGGGCTACTCCTTCTTCAAAGATGGCATCATCGAGTGGGGTACCTCGTTGCCCAACCAACCCAACGTCACGCTCCTGGCACCCATCAATCACGACTACCATCAGCTCATCGCCACGCTGGTGCTCGCTCCGCAGCTCAAGTGGTACAAACCCACCTACACGTTGGCCTACATGCAACACTTCACCACCCTGCCCACCTTCAGCGGCGAACAGCGTTTCCGCAGTCCCGTCTTCACCTTGCGCCTGGCCAACACCTTCGAGCTGCCGGCGCGGTGGCGCTTCAACTTCACCTACAGGCTTGCCACGCCGGGCAACATCAACAACATCAAGCTCACCAACACCACCCACTACCTAGGGGCCTACGTCTCGCGCACCTTCTTCCACGAGCGGCTGACGCTCAAGGCGGGCGGCGAAGATTTGCTCTATAAGTCAGCGCCCACCGTGAGCTTCTACATGGTCAACAGCCGTTTCGTGCAACGCTCCAAGGGCGACAGCCGCAAGGGCTACATCAGCCTCACCTATCAGTTCAACCAGGGCAAGAGCCGCTACAAAGGCAATAGCTCGGCCGAGGACGTGATAAAGCGACTCTAACGCCGCGCCCTAGGCTTGCCCACGAGACCCAAATGTATTCGGACTCCCCGCAGCTGCAACACGCTGCGGGGAGTCCGTTGTTCGGTGGGGCGGCACGCGCCGTTTATTATCAATTATTACTGTCCGATAAACCATTGCCCAACCAGATAAAATAAGGGCTGGCCCCTTTTGCAGGAGTCAGCCCCTTCGGTTACCTTTGGGTTTGTAGAATAAAAGCATAACCATGGGGGTGTAGGCAAACGCCCACTTGCCTACACCTCTATGTTCTTGATCCACAGCTATTCCAATCTGACTGGTGGCAAGGTGTAGGCAAAAATCGGAAATTGCCCTTAGGAAGCGCTTACGCCATGGCGTCTCCGTCTGACGGGATGGCGTGTAGGCGTGTGGAGAAGGTATGCAGTTTGTCTTACCTCGTGACTTGATGGCGTAATGAGCGTTACAGACCAGGACGTACCGGTTTGTCTCCAAGTAGTCTGCAGCTCGCTCCGCTTGCTCGTGGGGAAAGCTTGCCGATCACTTCGGTTCGCTTGTCATTTCCCGATTTCTATTTACCTTTGCCAGACGGGGTGGCGCACTTGCCCCCTATGCATTATCCACTAACGACACTGCTTACTGACAGACACCACTCACTGACACTTTACATATTCACATAGAGCATTAGCTATTATCGCGTTCGAGAAAAAGCCTGAGAAACTGTTTTCTTGTCCCTACGACGACAGCATCCTGCCGGGAGAGGTCAGAGCCTTTCCCTCTGGATTGTTTGCGTCATCAGCGAGGAAGCTTAGCTACGTTCGTTCACGGAGGCCCAGCGGCGTCTCCCACGTATACCACAGTTTAATGTTCGCACCTATAGGTGCGGGCTTTTCTTGGTATACGGCGGGTTTCTTCTCAGGCTTCCCGTGAACGCGATAGAAGGGTCTGCACCTTCTTTGTATCCATACGTCAGCTGGCCTCCCGCCATGGGGTGATTGATAGCCATTGCTTCAATCTATCAATCACGCTTATGGCTAATAAAGATTTGTCCAATGCCCGTGCGCAGAAGGATGATGAATTTTATACGCAGTTGTCTGATATAGAGAAGGAGTTGCACAACTACCGCGACTACTTCCGGGGCAAGACGGTGCTCTGCAACTGTGACGACCCTTACGAAAGCAATTTCTTTAAATTCTTTGCCCTGAACTTCAACAGCTGGGGGCTCAAGAAACTTATCACCACCTGCTATGACGGTTCCCCTGTGGCCGGAACGGAGTTGCTCCGTCAGCTTGATTCTACGGCAGACTGGACGCACAAACTCCGAACGGCTCACAAACTGGTGATCACCGAAGTGCCAGATCTCAATGGGGACGGTGCAACGGATTTGACTGACGTTGACCTTCTGATCCAAAGTGATAAGAACGTTCTTACCTGCTTGGAGGGGAATGGTGACTTCCGGTCGAAAGAATGTGTTGAGATGTTACTGGAGGCTGATGTTGTAGTCACCAATCCACCCTTTTCTTTATTCAGAGAATATCTGGCGCATCTAATGGCCTTCCAAAAGAGTTTCCTTGTGATTGGTAATCAGAATGCGATAAGCTACAAGGAAGTCTTCCCCTTAATCAAATCCAATCGCCTATGGCTCGGTGTCAATAACGGTAATATGGAGTTTCGTGTACCTGACTACTATGAGCCGAAGAAGACGCGTTTTTGGATTGATTCTGAGGGAAATAAGTGGAGAAGCCATGGCAATATCTGCTGGTTTACCAACCTTGATCATAAGAGACGTCACGAGCCGTTGATTCTTTACAAAAGTTATTATCCAGAGGAGTTCCCTTGCTATGATAATTATGATGCCATTGAGGTGAGCAAGGTTGCGGATATCCCAATGGACTATGACGGCGTGATGGGTGTACCTATCACCTTCCTTGACAAGTATTGCCCAGAGCAGTTCGAGATTATCGGGCTTGATAGATATACCGTTCCCAAGAAGGATCTCATAGGTGGACGCCTTGCCGTCAATGGAAAGACTCAGTACGCCCGCATCCTCATCCGCAAGAGATAATCCTCCATTCAACCATCACACAATGAACATAGAACTGCATAAGATCAAGATCAGAGACCTCGTCGAGGGCTTTGTCGATAATGACGAAGAAGGCGTAGTCGGCTATGGCGGACTCCTGAATATCCGGCCCAAGTATCAGCGTGAATTCGTCTATAAAGACAAGCAGCGGAATGCTGTCATCGAGACGGTCTTCAAAGGCTTTCCGCTCAACGTGATGTATTGGGTAAAGAACGCCGACGGCACCTTTGAGCTACTCGACGGACAGCAGCGCACCTTGAGCATTTGTCACTATCATGCCGGAAACTACAGCATTACACTGCCGGGAGAGACGCCCAAGGGCTTCAGCAACCTCCCGGCAGACAAGCGTGAGCAGTTTCTCGACTATGAGTTGATGGTCTATATCTGTACCGAGGGTACTGAGAGCGAGCGCATCGAGTGGTTTAGGATTATCAACATTGCCGGTGAGAAACTCACCGATCAGGAGATACTCAACGCCATCTACTGTGGCCCCTGGGTGACGGATGCCAAACGGCACTTCAGCAAGACTGGCTGTGCGGCCTTTCGCAAGGGCGGGAAGTACCTCAACGGGATAGCAAACCGCCAGGATTATCTGGCGACGACACTGCGCTGGATCAGTAAGGGCCATGTGGAGGACTATATGGCCGCGCATCAGCACGATCCGAATGCCGATCGGGAATGGCAGTACTTCCAGCAGGTGATCAACTGGGTAGAGACCCTCTTCCCCCGTTACCGCAAGGAGATGAAGGGGGGAGAGTGGGGCACGCTCTACAATGACTGTCATGATAAGGAGTACAGCGCTTCCGAGCTTGAGACACGTGTGGCCCAGCTCTTGATGGATGATGACGTGACAAAAAAGGCCGGCATCTATCCCTATCTCCTCACAGGGCAGGAGAAGTATCTGAGCATCCGTGCCTTCACCGACAAGATGAAGCGTGAGGCTTATGAGCGCCAGCGGGGCATTTGTCCTCACTGCCATCAGCGTTTCGACATATCTGAGATGGAGGGAGACCACATCACGCCCTGGAAGGATGGCGGTCGCACGACGCCTGAGAACTGTCAGATGCTCTGCCGCGAGTGTAACCGCCGCAAGGGAGCGAAGTAGGCGGAGGCTCGCGTTCCTCTACTTTTCTGCCCCTCGGAGGCAGGCTGGCGGTGCGATCCCCTATGCCTTGCCGAAAAGGTTGTACCTTTGCAGGTCGGAGGCTTCGCTTCCCCCTTAATCTGACGACAATGTATTTTATCAGCAAACGCATAGAGGTGGCCTTTGCACACCGCCTCACCCTTGATTACGAGAGCAAATGCCAGCGCCTGCACGGGCACAACGGCATCATCACCATCTACTGCGCCGCCGAAGAGGTGGATCACAACGGCATGGTGGTGGACTTCACCCACGTCAAGCAGCTCGTCAATGACAAGCTCGACCACCGATTCCTCAACGAGCAGTTCGACTTCAACCCAACGGCCGAAAACCTCGCCCGCTGGCTCGTCGACAACGTGCCTCATTGTTATAAGGCCTCCTTCCAGGAGTCGGAGGGCAATGTGGCGCTCTATGTAAAGCCCGGGTGTGAGGGCTGGCTTTAATCGGGGGAGATGAAGGTCAACGAACTCTTTTATTCCCTCCAGGGCGAAGGCTATCATGTGGGTATGCCCGCCGTCTTTGTGCGTTTCTCCGGCTGTAACTTGGCCTGCCCCTTCTGCGACACGGCCCATCAGTCGGGGCGTGAGATGACGGAAATCGAGATCGTCGAGGCCGTCAAGGCCTATCCGGCGGAATGGGTCATTCTGACGGGCGGCGAGCCTTCGCTCCAGCTGACGGCTTTGCTTGTAGACCGTCTGCATGCAGCGGGGCGCAAGGTGGCCATCGAGACCAACGGCACACATGCCCTCCCGCCCGGCATCGACTGGATCACCCTTTCGCCCAAAGATGCCTACCTGTCCGGTGTGGCCAAGGCCCGCCCCGTCTTGACGCGGGCTGATGAGCTGAAGGTGGTATTCACCGGCGAGGCCCCGTCGGACTATCCGGCCGTGTCGGTAAAGCATTATTTCCTCCAGCCTTGCGACACGGGCGATGAGGCCCGCAACCGTGAGGTCCTCGAGGGCGCGGTCAACTGGTGTAAGGCCCACCCTAAGTGGCGCCTCTCGCTCCAGACGCACAAGTTTATCGGTATTCGCTAATCGCGCACTTTCCTCTGCAACGATAGCACGTGTAACAACACAGCCGCGGCTGACGTGACGATGGTCATGTCAGCCGCGGCTGTGTTGCGTATCGGGGGCTGTTTGCTTCAATCCTCAAAGAGGTGGATGGCCACCTTGCAGCCAAAGGAGGCTCCGCCGCCTTTGGAGGAGAAGCCGGTGAAGAGGCCAAGGTCTACCAGGTGAGTGGTGAGACCATAGCCCGCCTCGCCATAGAAGCCCAGTGCCTGCATCGTGAGCACGCCCAGGTAGAGGCGCTCGCGGCGGATGGCACGGGAGAGGAGGGACAGGCGGGAGAGCGTCATCAGCGGGCTCTCATAGGTGGCGGTGAGCTGGGCGTAGTGGCGCGACTCGTTATACCAGCGTGAGGAGAGGAGCTGGAGTTCGCCGGCGAAGGCGTCGGTGCCGCCGGCCTGGGTGATGTAATTGAAACGGAAGTAGTCGTAGTCAATGAAGCAGTGGTCACTCCGCCGCGTATAGACGCCGCCGCCGAGACGCAGCAGGAGGGTGCGCATGGCGTAGAGGGGCAGCGTATAGCGCAGGTCGCCCTCGAGGCGTTCGGACTGTGTCAGCCGGTCGCCGATAGGCAGCGCCCGCTCATAGCAGAGACGCAGGGTGGGCCAGTGGGAGGAGAGGGGAACGGTGCGCCCGTCTTGACGGTAATAATAGAGACCGGGCGTGAAGGAGAGCTCCACCCGGGCACTGAGGGAATTGAGCACCCGCTTCAGACCGAGGTCCTTGGCCACGGCGTTCCAGGCGATGAGGCTGCGGTGGTGGAAGCGTGTGCCGCCGATCAGGGTCAGCCAGGGGTGGGGCGTGAGGCTGAGGTCAGTCTTAAGGTAGTGGTCGCGGTAGTCGTGAAATCCGTAGGCGTCTATCACGTGGCGCAGCGAGTCGTAGACCGTGAGGCCCGCGAGCTTGTCGCGCAGGGCATCGGCCTGTTGGCTGCTGTAGGCCTGCGAACCGCCACCCGCCTCGATGCCCAGCTGGCCGCTCAGCGAGGGGATGACGCTTAGCGCCAGGGGCAACTGATAGTAGAGCTGACGCTGACGGAAGCTGTAGCCCAGATAGGGGGAGAAGGTGAGCAGTTCGGTCCGCGTGCCGGGCTGACGAAGGCTCAGCCGCAGGCGGGTGGAGAGCGAAAGCCCCTTTGTCCCTGACCAGCCGATCATTGACGGCGTGAGCAGTGGGGGCAGGCGCAGCAGGAGGCGGCCGTCGGCGCAGAGCGGCAGGCTGTGGGAGGAGAGGAGTATGCCTCGTGTGCGGTCCAGACGCTCACCGCCGGTAAGGCTGAAGCGCGGGAGGTCATAGGCCTCGCCTTCACCCTGCTGCAGCAGGGTGTCGCCCATGGTCTCTGCCCGTTCGAGCGATCCCTCGACGATCGGAGCTCTACCTTCCAGACGAAGCTGGGTGGAGAAACGTTGCTGCAGCAAGGTGTCAAAGCGGGCGGGTCGGATGATAGCATAGCCCGTATCTATCTCCTCGCGTAGGAGGTCGGTGAGATCGTAGTGCCGGGCCAGGCGGGTGGGGCGTGTGCGGTCGGCTGTTTCCGCACCGTTGCGGCCTGTGGCGGGCAGCTCTGGCTGGAGGTGGAGACGCGTGATCTCGTTTACATGGTTTCCAAATATCCGGAAGCGTGATTCGACAGTCAGTTCGTCGGGGAATGGCTGTGCCGCTCCTGTCGGAGCGGTGGGTGGGGTACCGTCATTGCCGTGGTCCATGACCGTCCCCGTCACGGTGACGCGCTGGAACCGATAATGGAGCGTGAAGCTGAAGGCCAGCGGCGACGGGGCGCTTGGCCGGAGATCGACGTATCCCGCTGTCAGGGCATCGTTGTGGAAACGGGGTGTAAAGCTGAGGCGCATAAGTTTACCGGGACCATAGCCCAGCCAGAAGGCTGCCGTGTCGGGGCAGGTCGTGAGGCGGTAGCGGTAGAAGTGGCGGTTGCGCGGGTGGAGGGGATTGAGCACGCCTGCGCTCATGAGCATCGTGGCCGAGAGGGAGGGGATGAAGAGTTCGGCCTGTGCCAGGCGGTCGGCCGTCACGCCAGGTGTGCGGCCTCCTGAAACAGCTGTGACATGGGCTTCTAGCTTTTCGTTCCGGCGCATGCGGAGCAGCATCGTTCCGCCGGCTTCGTAGCGGTGGTGACCATGCTCTAGGGTAAACATGTCAGGGATGAAGCGCACGATCGGGCCGCGGCGGCGTGTCGTCATGCTGTGGGTGGCATAGCCTGCAGCCCGTTGAGGCTCCGCACTCGCCGTGGCGGCTGCCTTGCGGAGGGTGTGGGCAAAGAGGCTGTCGAGCACTGCGGCCATTACCGTGTCACGCGCTGGACTCGGGGCTGCCGTACCGGCGCTGCATGGCAGGCAGGCAAGGAAACACGCAAAAAGCCCGCACGCTATGCGGCGGGCGATGGAGCGGCGGCCTCCCGGGCGGGGGAAGACGCCGCGCTTCGCTGCCATATCGCGTGCGGGCCGGTATTTCATATGAGAGGTAAGGATTGCTCCGGGCTTGTCGGTATCGGTCTCGACGCCGGCTGCGTCAGGCGCGGCTGACGGCCTTGACGCCCTTGACGGTGCGCAGCTTCTTGATGAGGCTGTTGAGGCGTGCCGTGTCGTCGATGAGGATGGAGAGGATGCCCGAGAAGAGACCGTCGTTGGCATCAATGTTGATACTGCGGAGCATGATGTGCTCTTCTTTTGAGATGATTGAGGTGATGTTGTTGACAATGCCCAGATCGTCCTGCCCCACGACGTGGAGCGTTACCTCGTAAGAACCGCCGCCTTTGCCGGCCCAGCGGGCCTTGACGATGCGGTAGCCGAAGCGGGCCTTGAGAGCTGGGGCGTTGGGGCAGGTTGTGCGGTGGATTTTAATGCCGCCGCTCACCGTGACAAAGCCGAAGATGTCGTCACCATAGACCGGGTTGCAGCAATGGGCCAGCTGATAGTCCAGGCCCTTGAGGTCGCGGCCGATGACGAGTTCGTCATCATCGCCCTTGGCCCGTTGGCCCACCTCGCTCTCCAAGCTAAACTCCTCCGCCGAGCGGGTGGCCGCGCGGGGTGCGGTGCCCTGCTCGCGCCGCCCCAGTTCGAGGTAGGCGTCGATGAGCTGCGTGGCGTCGAGTTTGCCGTCGGAGAGGTCGTGAAAGAAATCGAAGCTCTCCTTATAGCCCGTCTTCTTGATGAGCTGGTTGATGAGGCTCTCGTCCCAGTCGATCTTGCGGTTCTTCATCTTCCGCTCGAGGATCTCCTTGCCCAGTGCGCTCTCGCGTGAGGAGAGCTCGCGCACGGCGCTGCGGATCTTGGCGCGGGCATGGCCCGACTGTGCGATGGTGAGCCACTCCGTCTTGGGCGTCTGGCTCGGCGAGGTGAGAATTTCGACGGTCTGCCCGCTCTCCAGCTCCTGCCGGAGGGAGACGTTGCGTCCGCCGACCCGTCCGCCGACGCAGCGGTTGCCCAGGCCCGTGTGGATCGTGTAGGCGAAGTCGAGCACGGTGGAGTGGGGCGGCAGGCGGTAGAGGTCGCCCTTGGGGGAGAAGACGTAGACCTCCTGCTCCTTCATGCCGCTCTGCATGCGTTCGGTGAGGAGTGCCTCGTTGCCCGTCTCGAGGGCGGTGCGTATGTCGGCCAGCCAGTGGTCAACGCCGGCGCCGCTGCTCTTGATGCCCTTATAGCGCCAGTGGGCGGCGAGACCGTGTTCGGCGATTTCGTCCATACGCTCGGTGCGTATCTGCACCTCCACCCACTTGTCCTCGGGGCCGCGCACGGTGATGTGCAGGCTCTCGTAGCCATTGCTTTTGGGCACGGTGAGCCAGTCGCGCAGACGCTTGAGGTTGCTCTCATACTTGCTCGTGATCAGTGAGAAGACCTTCCAGCACTGCGCCTTCTCCTTGTCGAGCGGGGCGTCGAGGATGATGCGGATGGCGAAGAGGTCGTAGACGCCGTTGAAGCCGCACTGCTGCTTCTTCATCTTCTGCCAGATGGAGTGGATGCTCTTCGTGCGGCCTTTCATGTGATACTTCAGCCCCTCGGCGTCGAGCATCTCGCGGATGGGCTTGGTGAAGCGTTCGATGTAGGCATCACGGGCCCGCTTGGTGGCGTTGAGATTCTCCTTGATCATGTAGTACGCATCGTGCTCCATGTATTTGAGGCTCAAATCCTCCAGCTCGCTCTTGACCTTGTAGAGGCCCAGCTTGTGGGCCAAGGGGGCATAGAGATAGGCCGCCTCGACGGAGACGCGCTGCTGCCCGTCGCGGTTGGGCGTGTCCTTGATGCGGCGCATGAGGTTGACGCTGTCGGCGATGAGCATGAGGGGAATGCGCATGTCGCCGGCCTGCGTGATGAGGAGGTTGCGGAAGTTGTCGGTGCGCATGGCCTCCGTCTTGACTTCGAGAGCCTCGATGCGGAGAAAGCCACGGAGCATCTCGGCCACATCGGCTCCGAAGGTGCGGGCCACCTCGTCGACCTCCTCGGCACTGCGCGTCACGGCACGCAGGAGGTAGGCCGTCAGCACGTGGCCGCGCAGCCCGATCTCGCCCGACTGTGCCTCGATGGCCTGAAGGGCAAGGAGGATGCGGTCGAAGCCGAACTCGTCGGTGACGCGTTCGGGGTGCGCCTTGACGGCCCGGGCGATATAAGCCGCCAAGCCCCGCGCCTGGTCGGGCGTGGGGCGGAGCTGCTCGTTATGATAGATGGCCAAGAGCGTCCGGACATACTCCGTGCGGGACGTAGACCGTGGGGTGCTATCATTTGTCGGCATAGGCAGAAATGTTGGTTGGGTTAACTTCCGGGCGGCTCAGGGCCGCCCTCAGCTTAACCGCCCGCCTTGAGCCAGCGGTCGATGAGGTGGCGGGCCAGACTCACGCGGCCGGGGATGGCGGGGAGGTTGTCGCGGCTGAACCAGCCGCCTTTGTTGAGTTCGGAGCGTTGGAGGCGGATCTCGCCGCCGGCCCACTCCGCCTCGTAGCCCACCATGAGGCCGCAGGGGTAGGGCCAGGGCTGTGAGGCGACGTAGCGCAGGTCGCGGATCGTGACTCCCGTCTCCTCCATCACCTCGCGGGCAACGGCCTCTTCGAGGGTTTCGCCCGTCTCGACGAAGCCCGCCACGAGGCCCATGTAGTCGCGTTTGAACTTATTGCTCTGCACGAGCAGAATCTCGCGGCCCTCATTGCGCGTCACCGCAACGATGATGGCCGTAGCTAGGGCGGGCCATACCTCCTTGCCGCAGTGGGGGCAGCGCTTGGAGATGACGGCGTGGCGCTCGAGGGGCGTGCCGCAGAGCGCGCAGTAACGTGTCTGGCTGTCCCAGTGGAGGAGTTCGCGAGCCTTCCCCGCCATGCGGTAGAGGGGCGTACGGAGGTGATAGAAGCTCTCGCGCAGCGACTGCAGCGTCCAGCCCTCCGGCAGCGCTTCGGCCTGCCCGTCAGACAGGGCGGCGGCATAGCAAGGATGCCCCTCCAGCGGGGGGAGTTCCTGCATTTCCTCCGTGCGCAGGTCCGCAAGGGGGGGGGCAGGGCAGAGAGGGATGGAGCCGACGGCATCCAGCAGGAGGCTGTCGCGGCGGAAGAGGAAATAATAGGTAGGCGCCATGAAGGGCTTTTGTCAATAAGAAAAAGCCAGGACGGCAGGCAGACCGGGGGGCAGACCTCGCCGGCGCGGGTGCTGCAAAGGTCGCAGTGAATGCCCCCGTGCGCAGGGCGGTCGGACTTCCGGCCTCCTTGCCGTCCCGGCTTCGGCTCAATTATTCCAGGCCGAGGCTCTTCTTGACGGCCTCAACCTTCTCGAGGGCTTCGGCGCGGGCACCGGCGTAGCACTTTGCGCACTCCATGTGGCCCTTGACCTCGATGTAGAACTTGATCTTGGGTTCCGTGCCCGAGGGGCGCACGCTGACCTTCGTGCCGTCGGCGGTGTACCACTGGAGTACGTTGCTGGGCTCGGGGAAGTCGAGGGGCTTCACGGCACCGTCGGCGTCATACTCCTTGAGGGCCTCGTAGTCCTTGGTGGCAACTACCTTGGAACCGGCGATCTCGGTCGGACGGTGGGTGCGGAAGCGCTCCATCATGGCCTTGATCTCGTCGGCACCCGTCTTGCCGGGCTTGACGACGTTGATCGTCTTGTCGATGGCCAGACCGTAGGTGAGGTAAATCTCCATCAGCACGTCGTAGAGCGTCTTGCCCTGGTCCTTGGCCCAGGCGCAAATCTCGGCGAGGAGGGAGCAGGCGCTGACCGCGTCCTTGTCGCGCACGAAGTCTTCGGCCAGGAAGCCATAGCTCTCTTCGCCGCCGCCAATGTACTGGAGCTTGCCCTCGTCGAGGCGGATCTGACGGGCAATCCACTTGAAGCCCGTGTAGCAGTCGTACATCTTGATGTGGTTCTTCTCTGCAATGGCGCGGATGAGCTCCGTGGTGACGATGGTCTTGACGATGAACTCGTCGCCCTTCATCTTGCCCTGAGCCTGACGGTTCATGATGATGTAATAGAGGAAGAGCATGCAGGTCTGGTTGCCGTCGATGAGGATCCACTCGCCCTTGTCGTTCTTGCAGGCCATGCCCACGCGGTCAGCGTCGGGGTCAGAGGCCATGACGATGTCGGCGTCGATCTCCTTGGCGTCACGCAGGGCGAGGGTGAGGGCTTCGCCGTTTTCGGGGTTGGGGCTGACAACGGAGGGGAAGTCGCCGCTGCGCACCATCTGCTCCTTGACGCAATCCACATTCTCAAAGCCCCAGAGCTTGAGGGACTGAGGAATAAGCATCATGCCCGTGCCGTGGAGGGGAGTATAGACGATCTTGAGGTCTTTCTGACGCTTGATACATTCGGGGTCGATGCTCAGCGTGTGCACCTTTTGGAGATAGATGTCGTCAATCTCCTTGCCGATGGTCTGGATGAGGCTCTTGTTGCCCTCGAAGCGCACGTCTTCGACCTTTACCTTGTTGACCTCGTCGATGATGCCCGTGTCGTGGGGTGAGAGCACCTGTGCGCCGTCTTCCCAGTAGGCCTTGTAGCCGTTGTACTCCTTGGGGTTGTGAGAGGCCGTGATGTTGACGCCGGCCTGGGCGCCGAGGTGGCGGATGGCGAAGGAGCACTCGGGGGTGGGACGCATATCGTCGAAGATGTACGCCTTGATGTCGTTGGCGCTGAAGATGTCGGCCACCGTCTCGGCAAAGAGGCGGCTGTTGTTGCGACAGTCATGGCAAACGACCACCGAGATGCCGCGGCCGTCGTTGAGGCGGTCGGCAAAGTTCTTCTTAAGGTAGTTGGCAAAGCCCTGGGTGGCCATGCCGACGGTGTAGATATTCATGCGGTTGCTGCCGGCACCCATGATGCCGCGCAGGCCGCCCGTACCAAACTCTAGCGACTTATAGAAGGCATCGATCAGCTCCGTCTTGTCGGGGTTGTCGATCATGGCCTTGACGGCCTCTTGCGTCTTGGCGTCGTAGCAAGAGGAGGTGAGCCAGGTGTTGGCCGTCTGTTCGCATTGTGCGATAAGCGCTTGGTTGTTGTCCATAATTAAGCGTGTATGTGTAATGGTAGTTATTAATCTTGTGAGTAGGGGGAATGCGGGAACGGGGCGCAGCCGTCAGGGCTGTCGGTCGCTACATGGGGAGCACCTCGATCCAGTAGTTGTCGGGATCGTTGATGAAGTAGAGGCCCATCTCGTGATTTTCGTAGCAGACGCAGCCCATCTCCTTGTGGTAGGCGCGGGTGGCGTCGTAGTCGCCCGGCACGCGCAGACAGATATGGTGTTCGTTGTCACCGAGGTTATAGGGTTCCTTGCGGTCTCGCAGCCAGGTGAGTTCGAGCTTGAAGTCGCTCAGGTCGTTTTTGAGGTAGACGATCTTGAATGCGCCCTCCGGGCCGTCGATGTGCCCGCAGACTTCGAGTCCGAGCGCCTGCTTGTAGAAGTTGATGCTGCGCTCGAGGTCGAGCACGTTGATGTTGTAGTGGTCAAACTTTGCTTTGATGTCCATGTCGTGTAGGGAATGAGCTTAAGCTCAGGTTTGCGTAGCAAAGTTAGTGCAAGGCGAGTGAAGTGCGTAGCCGGAATGCATGCTTTTTCGCTATGCACTGCCGGAGTGGCGGGCGTGTTGTCCCGGGTGGGGCAGAGGCATCTTATAACACACATCGGGGCGCACCGATGTTGCTTCGGTGCGCCCCGATGGTTCAGGATGCTTTGTTAAGCTGTGTACGGGTTATTCCCAACCGAGTGCGCTGGCGCCGAGTACGGCGGCCTCGCTGCCGTTGAGGGCAGAGACGAGGAGCTTGGCCTGGTTGCGGTACATGCGCAGCACGTTCTCTTCGTAGGCCTTGCGGATGGGGGTCATGATGTAGTCGCCCGCCTTGGTGAGTCCGCCAAAGAAGACGAAGGCCTCGGGGGAGTTGAACGTCGTGAAGTCTGCGCAGGCCTTGCCGAGCACCGTACCGGTGAACTCAAAGATGTCCAGCGCGATTTGGTCACCCTTCTCGGCTGCCATGAAGACATCGTATGAGGTGATCTTTTCGGGATCGAGTTCGCGCAGCGGGCTGGGGGCGTCGCTCTTCTCGAGCATCTCGCGTGCCGTGCGTGCCACGCCGGTGGCGGAGGTGTAGGTCTCCAGACAGCCGCGGCGGCCGCAGCCGCAGAGACGGCCGTGCTCGCTGTGGTCATAGACGAGGTGGCCCAGCTCGCCAGCGAAGCCGTCGCTACCATAGACCACCTTGCCGTCAACGACGATGCCCGAGCCGACGCCCGTGCCGAGGGTGATCATGATGAAGTTCTTCATACCGCGTGCTACGCCGTAGGTCATCTCGCCGAGGGCTGCGGCATTGGCGTCGTTGGTGACGCGGCAGGGGATGCCGAGAGACTCCTCGAAGAGTCTGGCACAAGGGATGATGCCCTTCCACGTAAGGTTGGCGGGAAGCTCGATATTGCCCGTGTAGTAGTTGCCGCTCGGAGCGCCGACGCCCATGGCCCGGACGTTCTCTATGCCGCCCACCACGTCGAGGGCAGGCTGGAGCGCCTCTACGGAAGCCTTTACGTAGTCTGCGAAATCAGAATAGGCTTTGGTGGAGATAACGGTCTGCGACTTGATGTTGCCGCGCTGGTCGACGATACCGAAGACAGAGTTGGTGCCGCCCATGTCAAGACCGATCACATAGGGCTTTTCTTGTTCTTCCATGTGTTTGTAGGGTGGGGTATGATAAGATATTTGTGTAAGATGAAAGTTTGCTGCCGCTCATGCTCCATGGTGCATGGAAGCGGTACATACGGAGCAAAGTTAATGCAGAAAGCGGTAAAGCCGCAAACCCCGCACGACATTTTTCAGCGTGCGGGGGAAAAGGCTTGCGGGATCAGGCGCCGGCGGCAGCCTCCTGCTCGTGTTCGGCCACGAGCTTGGCTTGCAGGTCGCCGGGCATCAGCTCGTAGCTGGCGAACTTCATGATAAACGAAGCCCGACCGCCCGTGAGTGAGCTGAGCGTGGTGGAGTAGTCGGAGAGTTCGCGCAGAGGCACTTTGGCTTGGATCTTCTGATAGCCCTTCTCGCTCTCCATGCCGATGATCATGCCGCGGCGGCCCTGGAGGTCGCTCATCACGTCGCCCATCTTATCGCCGGGGACGAAGACCTCGACGTCGTAGATCGGCTCGAGCACCTTGGGGCCGGCCTCCTTAAAGGCTTGGCTGAAGGCATTGCGTCCGGCGAGCATGAAGGAGAGTTCGTTAGAGTCAACGGGGTGCATCTTTCCGTCGTAGACCACGACGCGTACGTCGCGGGCATAGCTGCCCGTGAGGGGACCTTGTTCCATGCGGCTCATCACGCCCTTGAGGATGGCGGGCATGAAGCGGGCATCGATCGCGCCGCCCACGACGGAGTTGATGAAAACGAGCTTGCCGCCCCACTCGAGGCTGATTTCCTCCTTGCCCTTGACGGCCACGCGTACCTCCTGATTGCCTACCTTGTAGCTCACGGGGTCGGGCATGCCTTCGCTGTAAGGCTCGATGATGAGCTTCACTTCGGCGAACTGGCCCGCACCGCCGCTCTGCTTCTTGTGGCGATACTCCGCGGCGGCCATCCTGGTGATCGTCTCGCGGTAGGGGATGCGCGGAGCCTCGTAGCTGACGGGAATCTTGTCGATGTTCTCCAAGCGCCACTTGAGCGTGCGCAGGTGAAACTCTCCCTGACCGTGTACCAAGATCTGGCGGAGCTCCTTGCTCTGCTCGACTACCCACGTGGGGTCTTCCTGACGCATGCGGGTGAGGGCGGCCATCATCTTCTCCGTATCGGCCTCGCTGACGGCGCGGATGGCGCGGGAGTACTTATAGTTGGGGTACTTGATGAAGTTGAAGCGGTTGTCGCAGTCCTTGCCGTTGAGCGTGTTGCCCGTGCGTACGTCTTTGAGCTTGACGGTGCAGCCGATGTCGCCTGCCGAGAGCTGCTCCACCTTTTCGCGGTTAGCGCCCGAGGAGACGAAGATCTGCGCGATGCGCTCTTTGGAGCCGCGGTCTGCATTGTCGAGCTCGTCGCCCTCGTGGAGCGTACCGCTCATGACCTTGAAATATTGCACCTCGCCGATGTGAGGCTCTACACCTGTCTTGAAGAAATAGATCGACGTGGGGCCGTCGGCGTCGGGCTTGACCACCTCGCCGCGCGTGTTGTGCACAGGCGGCATCTCATCGACGAAGGGCACGACGTTGCCGAGGAACTCCATCAGGCGGCCGACGCCCATGTTTTTGGAGGCGCAGACGCAGAAGACGGGGAAGATGCTGCGCGTGACGAGTCCCTTTCGGATGCCTTCGCGCATCTCGTCTTCGCTCAGGTGCTCCGTCTCGAAGAATCGCTCCATGAGCGTCTCGTCGTTTTCGGCTGCAGCCTCGACGAGGATCTTATAGAGCTCGTCTGCCTTCTCTTTCTCCTCTTCGGGAATGTCTTCGATGGTGGGCTCGCCGCCGTCGGGGCCCCACGAGAGCTTCTTCATGAGGATGATGTCGATCAGCTCGTGGAAGTCGGGGCCCGTCGAAACGGGGTATTGCACTTGCACGACCTTCGGCCCGTAGTTGAGCTGGAGGTTCTCTATGACGGTGTCGTAGTCTGTCGCTTCGTTGTCAAGCTGGTTGACGAGGAAGATGACGGGCTTCGAGAGCTTCTCTGCATAGCGGAAGTGGTTTTGCGTGCCCACCTCGGGACCGAAGGCACCGTTGATGAGGAGCAGGGAGGTGTCGGTCACGCCCATGGAGGTGAGCGCTGCGCCCACGAAGTCGTCACTTCCCGGGCAGTCGATCATATTGAGCTTCTTGCCCTTCCACTCGGTATGAAAGACGGTAGAGAAGACTGAGTAGCCATAGTCTTGCTCTACGGGGAAATAGTCGGATACGGTGTTGTGCGCCGTAATGCGGCCGCGGCGCTTGATCTGGCCGCTCTCGAAGAGGAGGGCCTCGGTGAGGGTAGTCTTGCCGGACCCGTCATTTCCAAGGAGGGCAATGTTCTTAATCTCGTGCGAGTTGTATACTTTCATGCTGGGACAATCGATATGTTAAGCACTCAATGAATGATCTGGAGCGGCTCACCCGCTCCAACGGGGCGCAAATTAGTAAGATCTTTCAACCGGGCAAAGCATTTTGCCTTTTTATTGCTCTTTTGTGAAGTTTTTTTCTTCTTCTGAGGGTGAAAGTGAAGGATGCAAAAGCGTTGGTTAGGCTCCTGCAGAAGTGCGGGTGCAAGGGCTTCAAGCACTGCCCGCAGGGTGAATGGCCGCCGGCGATTGTAACAACCGAATAGCGGTGCGGCCGTCGGGCCGCACCGCTATCGGTGGTTGTGCTTAAGAAGCGGGCTGCTCTCGCGCAGCCGGGGTGTGTGGTGTCTGCCCCTCGGGGCGTGACGGGGCTAACTATTCGGCATCCTTGATGTGGCGCACGATGCCGTGCTTCGCATCCTTGATGAAGTCGAGGATCTTGTGGATCTCGTCGCTCATGGGGATCTGCTCGGGGATCTTCAGTACGGCATCCTCAAGGCTGAAGTTGCCCGTGTAGATGATGCGGTAGGTGTTGGCGATGTGGCGGAGGATGCGCTCGGTCACGTTGAAGTGTTTGAGCACCTGCGTATTGACACCGTTATACATGGCCGGGTTGCCGCCCAGCACGACGTAGGGGGGCACGTCTTTGTTGACGCGGCAGCCGCTCTGTATGAGCGAGTAGCGGCCTACGCGCACATGCTGCTGCACGATGACGTTGTTGCTCTGGATGGCACACTCGTGGATCTCAGCCTCACCGGCGATGCAGGAGCCGATGCCCAAAACGCACTTGTCGGCGATGTGTACGTCGTGGCAGACGTGGACGCTGTCCATGAGGAAGTTGTGGTTGCCGATGACGGTGGCCTTGTCGGGGTAGGTGCTGCCGGCGATGACGACGTTCTCGCGGATGCGGTTGTCGTTGCCGATGACGACGTGGGTCTCGGTACCTTCGACATAGTGGAAGTCCTGGGGCGTGGCGCCGATGACGGCGTTCTGATAGACGATGTTGCCCGTGCCGAGGGTGGTGCCCTTGAGGATAGAGGCGTGGGGCTTGATGACGCAGTTGTCTCCGATCACGACGCCTGCCTCGATGTAGGCGAAGGGGCCTATCTCTACGTTTTGACCGATCTGGGCTGAGGGGTCAACGAAAGCTAGATTACTGATCATAGGAAGGGGGGAGTATAAACCGGCAAGCCGCCCCGCCCTCAGACGGCGGGGTGAGAGGGTGAGGCGGCTCGGCGGGGTATTAGTTATTGTCTTTAGGCTGGAGGGTGGTGTAGGTGACGGCCGTGTCGCGACCGCCGCCGAGGGCCTGATAGAGGGTGATGGCGGCCTGCACCTTGTCAAACTTGTCTGAGATCAGCGTGAGCTGTGCCTGGAGGAGGCTCTGCTGTGCCGTGAGGGTCTCGAGGTAGCTCGTGCCGGTGCTGTACTGGAAGAGCTGCTTCGTGTTCTCGAGCGTGCGGGTGAGCACAGCCACCTGCTTCTCACAGGCTTCCTGCTGGCGGGCTGCTGCGTTGTAAGAGGCGAGGGCATTGCTCACCTCCTGGCCGGCATCGAGGAGGGTCTGCTCGAAGTTGAGCACATTGGTCTCATACTGCAGTTTGGAGATCTCGAGGTTGGCCTTGAGCAGGCCGCGAGCGAAGAGCGGTTGCGTGATCGAGCCGACCAGCGAGGCGAGAATCTTGCCGGGGTTGACGATCATGCCGCCTGCCGAGTTGGTCCAAGCACCCTGCGCCGTGATGTTGAGTGTGGGGTAGAAGTTGCTCTTGGCGATGTTGATGCCGTAGAAGCTCGAAGCCAGCTGGAGTTCGGCGGCGCGTACGTCGGGACGGTTGGCGAGGAGCTGGAGGGGTACGCCCACGGCATAGTCAGCGGGGAAGGCATCGGCATCGAAGACGCCGCGGGCGATGGGGTGGGGAGCTTCGTGGAGGAGGTTGCAGAGGGCATTCTCCGACTGCGAGATGCTCTCTTTGAGGGCCGGCACGCTGGAGACCAGGTTATAATAGTTGGCCTCGGCCTGTCCTACGGCAGCCTCGTTGGTCATGGCGGCCTCCTTCATGAGCTTCATTGCGCGGACGTTCTCTGCCCAGAGGCCGATGGTGGCCTCCGTGGTCTTGAGCTGCTCGTCGAGCATTTGGAGCGTATAATAGAGGTTTGCCACTGAGGCGATGACTGCCGTGCGCGTGGCCTGCTGGCTGGCGCGGGCTAGGTCTACGCTGACCTCATACTGTTTTTTGTTGTTGCGCAAGGAGAAGATGTTGGCCTGCCAGCTGGCGGCTACGGGGACGCTGTAGGTCTTCGTCGCTTTGTTGAAGTCCCAGCTTGAGAGCGTGCCCTGAGGGCTTACGCTGAGCGAGGGATAATAGGCGAGGCGTGCCACCTTAAGCCCCGGCAGGGCCTGCTTGACGGTGAGTTCGGCCGTCTGCATGTTGGTGTTGGCGGTGAGCGCCTTGCTGATCAGTGCCTGCAGCTGCGGGTCGGTGAAGACCTCCTGCCAGGGGCGGTTGCCGAAGGAGGCGGTGTCGCCCTGCACGACGCTGTAGGTCTGCGTCGTGTCGCGGTAGAGGCTGTCGATGCCTTGCGCCACACGGGCGGGACGCTCATAGTTGCTGTAGAGGCCGCAACCGGTGAGCATCGCCGAGCAGGCTATGATGGTGAGTAGATGCTTCATTGATTGGGAAGGGAATGGTTATATGTAGGAGTTAAGAAGTTAAGCCTTAAGGTTCAAGGGCTAGGAGTTAAGAAGTTAAGGAGTTAGGGAAGTTAAGCCGAATGGGGCTAAAGACTTGGTATCAAGCGCCCCAAAGCTATCGGCTTAACTCCTTAACTTCTTCGTTCTTAACTTCTGATTGATCTCAACTTCTTGAGATACTCGTTACTTGGTGTACTGCTCGATATCGGAGGTCGCGTCGCCGTTGTCCTCGATGTCGCCCCAGGTCATAGGCTTGATCTTCTCCTGAAGATACTGGAAGATGACGAAGAGGGCAGGCACGATGAAGATCTGGCAGATCATACCGATGAGCATACCGCCGATAGCGGTCGTACCGAGGGAGCGGTTACCGTTGGCACCGGCACCGAAGGAGAACATCAGCGGGAGCAGACCGATGATCATCGCGAGCGAGGTCATCAGGATCGGGCGCAGACGGGCACCGGCACCGAGCACTGCGGCCCAAGAGATGCTCATGCCCATCTTGCGACGGTCGAGGGCGAACTCTACGATCAGGATGGCGTTCTTGGCCAACAGACCCATCAACATGATCAGAGCGATCTGCACGTAGATGTTGTTGGCCGCCGTGCCGAGTATCGGTATCACGTTGTTGAGCGCACCCATGCCTTGGATGAAGATGAACGAACCGGCCAGACCGAAGGGCACGGAGAGGAGTACGGCCAGCGGCAGCAGGTAGCTCTCATACTGGGCGGAGAGGAGGAGGTAGATGAAGACGAAGCAGAGAACGAAGACGATCGCCGTGGTGCTACCTGCATTCTTCTGCTCCTCACGCGTCGTCCCGGAGAACTCGTAAGAGTAGCCCTGCGGGAGTGTCTGCTGAGCCACCTCCTCGATGGCCTTGATGGCCTGACCCGAGGTGTAGCCCGTAGCGGGGTTACCGTTGATGGCCATCGACGTGTACATGTTGAAACGCGTGATGTTGTCAGGGCCATACGAGGGCTTGATGCTCATAAACTCGGTGATCGGGGCCATCTCGCCGGCAGAGTTGCGCACCTTGATTTTGTAGAGACTCTCGAAGTTGGCGCGCTCGCTCTGCTCCGACTGGATCATGACGCGGTAGATCTTACCGAAGCGGTTGAAGTTTGACGCATAGAGACCACCGTAGTAACCCTGAAGTGTAGAGAGGATGGTGCTGGGCGAGATGCCGGCACGCTTACACTTCGCGGCGTCGATATCGATAAGATATTCGGGGAAGTTGGGGTTGAAGGTCGTCTGCGCCGACTCGATCTCGGGACGGGCCGTGAGCTTGGCGATGAAGTCCTTGGCCACGTCGTAGAACTTGTTGAGGTCACCACCCGTACGGTCCTGCAGATTGAGGGCGAAACCGTTGGTGATGCCGTAGCCGGCGATCATAGGCGGCTGGAAGAAGAGCACCTGGGCATCCTTAAACACGTCGCGCGAGCGGAGGAAGAGGTTGGCGAAGACCACCGTCGAGCTCTCCTTGAGGGAGCGCTGGTCCCAGTCCTTAAGCTTCACGATAAACGAGCCGTAGCTGGGGCCCTGACCACCGATGAAGCTGTAGCCGGAGATGACCGTACTGATCTCGACGGCGGGGACGGAGCGGACGAGGCTGTCGACCTTGTTGAGGTAAGCCTCAGTGCGGTCCTGCGAGGTGCCGGGGGGCATGGTCACGGTACCCATGATCGTACCGGTGTCCTCATTGGGCACCATGGCCGTCGGCGTGATGTTCATCAGCCATACGAGGACGGCGATGCTGACGCCGACGAGGCCGAGGGAGAGGTAGGGACGATGGATAAACTTGATGACGGCCTTCTTATAGCGCTGCACGAGGCGGTCGAAGGAGCGGTTGAAGGCTTCCTGGAACTTCTTCGTAGAGAGGCCGACCAGGGCCAGCAGGGCAACGAGGGTCAGCACGATGCTGATCGTCATCTTGAGGGCCGAAGAGGTGTCGAAGCTGTAGCCACCGGCGATGAGGCCGATGAGGGCAATCACGACGAGCACCATGGTGATGCTCGGGTGGAGGATGCGGCCGATGGCCTCAGCATAGCGCTGAAGCATCGTCTGGCCTGCGGCCTTATAGGCCTTGCCGAGACGGTCCTTGAGGCTGTCGGCGGGCTCACCCTCCTTCTTGTGCGGCTTCAGCAGGATGGCGCAGAGGGCCGGCGAGAGGGTAAGGGCGTTGAGGGCGGAGAAACCGATGGCGATGGCCATGGTCAGACCAAACTGGCGGTAGAACACGCCCGACGTGCCCGACATGAAGCTCACGGGGATGAACACGGCCATCATGACGAGTGTGATCGATACGATGGCGCCGCCCAGCTCACGCATGGCGTCGATCGAAGCCTTGCGGGCCGACGTGTAGCCTTGGTCGAGCTTGGCATGGACGCCCTCGACCACCACTATGGCATCATCGACCACAATGGCAATGGCCAACACCATGGCCGAGAGGGTCAGCAGGTTGAGCGAGAAGCCAATCACGTAGAGGGCGAAGAACGTACCGATCAAGGCCACAGGGATGGCGATGGTCGGGATGAGCGTACTGCGGAAGTCCTGCAGGAAGACGAACACCACGACGAACACGAGGATGAAGGCCTCGATGAGCGTCTTGATCACTTCGTGGATTGAGGCAAAGAGGAAGTCGTTGGCACTCTGGGCAACGGTGATCTTCAATCCGGGGGGCAGGCTCGACTCGGAGTCTTTGAGCAGGCTCTCGATGTCCTGGATGATCTGCGTAGCGTTACTACCGGCCATCTGCATGACCATACAGGTCACGGAGCGGTGGCCATTGACCTTACCCGAGAAGGCGTAGGTGCTTCGACCCAGCTCGACGCGGGCCACGTCTTTGAGGCGTACGATCGTGCCGTCGGGGTTGGAGCGGATGACCATATTCTCAAACTCGGGCACCTCGGAGAGGCGGCCCTTGTAGCGCAGCGTATACTGGAAGGTCTGGTTTTCGCGCTCGCCGATGTTACCCGGCGCAGCCTCGATGTTCTGTTCGGCGAGGATGCCGGCAATGTCAGAAGGCACGAGCTTATACTCTGCCATGCGCTCAGGGTTGAGCCAGATACGCATCGAGTAGTCGGCACCCATCACCATCGCATCGCCCACACCCTTGACGCGCTGCACCTGGGGGATGATGTTGATCTTGGCGTAGTTCTCGATGAACTGCGGGTCGTACTGGTCGCTCTGATCAGAGAGCGAGAAGATGAGGAGCATGGAGCTCTGACGCTTCTGCGTGATGACGCCGACCTGAGTAACCTCGGAGGGGAGGAGGCCCTGGGCCTTGGCCACACGGTTCTGCACGTTGACGGCTGCCATGTCGGGGTCAGTGCCCTGCTTAAAGGTGATCTGGATCGTGGCCGAACCGGTGTTGGTAGCCGTTGAGGTCATGTAGTCCATGTTCTCCACACCGTTGATCTGCTCCTCGAGGGGGGCGATGACGGAGTTGAGCACGGTCTGCGCATTGGCACCGGTGTAGGTCGTGCTGACCTGCACGGTGGGGGGCGCGATGTCGGGATACTGCGTAATGGGCAGCGACACCAGACCCAGCACACCGAGGATCACGATCAGGATCGAGATGACGGTGGAGAGTACCGGGCGGTTGATAAATCTATCTAGAGTCATTTGTGTGCTTCCTTATAATATAAAGGTGGTTGGAGGGATGTGGGGGCGCAAGGCTAAGCGAGGCGTTGCGCGGCACGGGCATTGGCATTGCACCGCACGCCACACGGCTGCAGCCGGGCGCCCCGACACCACGGGGAACTCCTTAGTTCTCGCCCGGCATCTTGCCGTCCTTGAGGGCCTTCTTGGCGGCAGCCTCAGCCTTGGCGGCCTGCTCGGGAGTGATGGGATTGATCTTCTGCCCGTTCTTGAGCTGGTTGACGCCGTCGACTACGATGCGGTCGCCAGGACGGAGGCCACTCGATACGACGTAAGTCTGACCATCATTCTGGGGCAATACTTCGATCTCACGCTGGGTGACGGTCTTGTCGGCATTGACCACATAGACGAACTTCTTGTTCTGCACATCGAACGTAGCCTTCTGGGGCACGATGACAGCGTCGGTAGCGTGCGTCGGCACGAGGATAGAACCCGTACCGCCCGAACGGAGAACATTGCCCTCGTTGGGGAAGGTAGCGCGCATCTGTACCGAACCGGTCGTAGGATCGATGACACCGCTCACGGTGCTCACCTTACCCGTAGCGGCGAACTCCGTGCCGTCGGCCAGCTTGAGCTTCACGGCAGGCATGGCGGCCAGCGCACCCTTGACGCCGCCCTGGGCGCGGGTGAGGGCGAGGAGCTGCTTCTCGGTCATGGAGAAGTAGACGTACATATTAGAGATGTTCGACACCGTCGTCAGGGGCTCAGCGCTAGAGGCGCTCACGAGGCTACCGACACGGTAGGGGATGGTGCCGACCACGCCGTTAGAGGGGCTGGTCACCGTGCACCAGCGCAGGTTGTCCTGCGCGCTCTGCAGGTTGGCCTGAGCCGAAGCGAGCTGAGCCTCGTAAGAGGCGAGCGTGTTGCGGGCCATCTGCAGGTCGTAGCTTGAGGTAATGCCCTGCTTGAAGAGCATCTCCTTGTTCTGCACGGTGAGTTTCTGCGTGGCGATGTTGGCCTTGCATACCCTTACCTGAGCCTTGGCGGCGTGGACAGAGGCAACGTATTGTTCGGAGTCGATGAGGAAGAGGGGCTGGCCTTTGCGTACGGTTGAGCCTTCATCCACCAGCAGCTTGACGAGGTAGCCCGACACCTTGGGGCGGATCTCGATGTCCTGCATACCCTTGATCGTGGCGGGGTAAGAGGTCTCGAGGTCGGCCTCCTGTCCTTTGACGGTCATCACGGCGAAGTCATTGTTTGCTTCGGGCATCTGCTGTCCCTTGCCGCTACAGCCTGTGAGCGTGAGCACTGCAGCTCCGGTGAGCGCCACCAGCATTGAGGCAAAGTACCGGCTTGCGGGAGCCTTCAGCTTCAGTAGAGTTTTCTTCATGTCAGTTGGGAGTATTGTGTTTGATGTATTGTTTCTGTTAAGCTCGCACTTTCTCGCCTCGACATAGCCAGCGCAAGCTCGGCTATGTCTTTTGGCTTGACTAATGTGTCGCTTCTGAGGCGGTGCCTGCCAGCTGTATTCCGGGATGGCGCAAGTGCCTAACAAATCGCTTGCAAAGGTACTACAAAACTATGCGGGCACTGCGAGTTTCCACAAATCTTTGTCAGATTATGCACTTTTTAGCGCTCATTGCCTTGCTGTTAGAAGCTTGAGGGTACGCTTTACGGAGGGTTTCCCCCTGCCGGGGACAGCGCCCGGTTCGCTCAGACAAGTTGGGGTGAGGCTGTAAAGCGCATAATTGGAGCGCATCAAAATGTCCGCCCATCTGTAAGGGCAGAGCCTTGTAGATGGGCGGACAGTGAGCAGCGGGGGCAGCGAGCGGTAGCTGTCGGTGCGTGACGATCTGTTTCAGCGGTTGATCACCTCAAGGAGTTGCGCCGGTCGGCTGATGAAGGTTTCAGCCCCGGGCAGCGTCCGGAGGAAGGGCTCGTCGCGGAATCCCCAGAGCACGAGGGCGCAGGGGAGTCCGGCGGCCTGAGCCGTCTCGAGGTCAACCTCAGAGTCGCCTACGTAGATGGCCCGGTCGGGCTTGACGTCCAGTTCGTCCAGCGCGGCCAGCACGGCGTCGGGGTAGGGCTTGCGGCGCACGTCGGGGCGCTCGCCCACGGCCGAGGTGATGAGGCCGCTGAAAAAACGTGCCGCCAGCTCCTTCACCGCTGGGTCGAGCTTGTTGGAGACGAT
Source organism: Alloprevotella sp. (assembly GCA_052272595.1). Lineage (GTDB taxonomy): Bacteria > Bacteroidota > Bacteroidia > Bacteroidales > Bacteroidaceae > Alloprevotella. The sequence continues at coordinate 72,859 of DAVZJV010000007.1, read as the reverse complement.
GGCCATCTTGATGCCCTGCGCCTTGAGCTTTTCGAGCAGCTCCATAATGCCGGGGTAGGGCTTGGTCTTGTCGAGACAGTGGTCGACGTAGTGTGAACGAAAGGTCTGAAAAGCCGCTTCATCTTCTGACTCGCTGAGCCGACCGCCCACGGCGTGGCGCATGAGGTAGCGGATGCCGTTACCCAGAAAAGTCCGGATCTCGCTCACGGGGCGTGGGAGCAGCCCGTGTTGTGTGAGGGCGAAGTTGACGCTGGTCGCCAGGTCGTCGAGCGTATCGAGGAGGGTGCCGTCGAGGTCGAAAACGACCGCATCGACCGTATTTTTCTTGTTTATCATTTATATTATAAGGTGTGGTACAGACGTTTCCGCTTACTCATGGGCTGCGCTGGGCTGGTTGGGGCTATGGCTTGTAGCGGATAAGTGGATTGGCGGGGGAGGTGACGGTGTCTTTAGACCGTACCCCGCTTTGACGCTGCGAAGTTAGTGCATGGTGAGGGTAGGGCGTCGCTTGACGTTTTGCTTTTTGCGCGCATTGCGGCGGGGCGCCTTACAATGTCAGTCTTACTGCGCGGGCTGACAGACGTGCCCGACAAAACAGGGGGTTGTCGCTTGGGTCGGGCGGGCATTGCAGCGCTTTAGGCGGACGATAGACGTGTCGGGTCCCATGCGTGTATTAATTTCGCGTGTCCTTCATCAAAACGTCATTATCAACAAACGCTATGCGCACCGTTCTGCGTCCTTACTTCCATACGCTCGCCTATCTCGTCGCCGTGCAGCTCTTGACGCTGCTGGTCTTTTCTATCTTCCGACTGGCGGAGTATCTTGTGCTCTATACAGCTCCAGCGGGAGACGGTGAGTCGGCCGCCCCCGTCTGGCCGGCTTTTGTGCGGGGCGTGTGGTTTGACAATGTCATCGTCTGCTACGTGCAGCTCCTGTCGTTGGCTGTTCTGCTTGTCCTTTCGCTTCTGGGTGTTCACCGTCGGATCGTCTTCCGCATGGCCGGCGGCTGGAGCATCTTCTTCTTCCTGTGGGCCTTCATGGCTTCGGCCGCCAACATCCCTTATTATTCCTTCTTCTCCAAGAATATCAATTCGTCGATCTTCGAATGGTTTGGCTATGCTGGCACCACGGCGGGCATGGTCGCCGGCGAGCGAAGCTTCTGGGGCTACATCCTCCTCTTCTTCCTGTTGCTCGGACTCTATGGCTGGGGGATCATCCGTCTGGGGGACAAGGTGGCCGACAAGCTGTGCCGACCTGTCTCTGATGTTGCAGAGACAGCGAAGGGGTCTCTGTCCGCCTATCTCTTGGGCGTACTGCTTACCGCGGGCATGGTCGGTCTCTGCCTCTTCGGTATCCGCGGGCGCATGGGCTACAATCCCATCAAGATCAGCGAAGCTTATTACTGCAACGATCCCTTCCTCAACCAGCTCGGTATCAATCCGGCCTTCAACCTCCTGACGAGCGCACTCGATGATATGCGCTCCGAAAACAAGCCTCTCAATCTCATGCCCGAGCAAACGGCGATTCGCACCGTGCGCGCCGAATTGGGCATCACCTCTCCTATAGCGCAGGGACAAAGTCCGCTCAGGCGCTTTGTAAAGGCTGATTCGACGGCCCGTGCGGCCAACGAGGTAAAGGGGCGCCCCAATGTTGTCGTAATACTCATGGAATCCATGTCGGCCGACCTGACCGGTTGCCTCGGCGGCAAGGCAGGACTCACCCCCACGCTCGACAGCCTCTACCGCCACTCCCTGGCTTTCTCCCATTTCTACTCTGCCGGCATTCATACCAATCACGGTATCACCGCTACGCTCTACAGCTTCCCGGCCCTGATGTTTCGCAACCTCATGAAGGGCACTGTCACGCCGCGGCGCGAGGGCATACCCACTGTGCTTCACGAGAAGGGGTATCACAACCTCTTCTTCATGACCCACGAGGCGCAATATGACAACATGAACGCCTTTTTGCGCACAAACGGCTACGACGAGATCTTCTCCCAAGAAGACTATCCCCGCTCGGCCCGTGTCAATGCCTTCGGAGTGCCCGACGAGTTTCTCTTCTCTTACGCGCTCCCCGTGCTGCGCCGACAGGCGGCGGGGGGCAAGCCCTTCTTTGCAACCCTGCTGACTATCAGCAACCATCCGCCCTATGTCGTCCCCGCAGCCTTTAAGAAGAAAGGTCGCAAAGACGAGGAAAGCATTGTCAGCTATGCCGATGCGGCGCTGGGCGACTTCTTGCGGCGGGCGCAGCAGGAGCCGTGGTATAAGGAAACGGTTTTTGTCGTTCTGGCAGATCATGGCAAACTCGTCGGTCGTCCCGCCGAAGAGCTGCCCAACTCGTTTAACCACATACCCTGCTTCATCTTCGGACCCGGCATCACGCCGCGCGTCTACGACGGCCTCGGCACGCAGGTCGACATCATGCCCACGCTGCTGGGTCTGCTCCGTATGGATTATCCTTATGAAGGCTTCGGCCAAGACCTCCTGCGTCAGCCCCGCCAGATGGTTTACTACTCAGCCGATGACGTACTTGCCGCCCGCTCGCGCGACTGCCTCTTCCTATATTATCCCACCACGGCCCGCACGTTGACCTACACCGTCTCTCCCGACGGGCGCGAGCACCCCACCGCCTTTGCTTCCCCCTTCGCCCCCCTTAGGGCTTATGCCTTCTCTATGGCGCAGACCGCTACGTCGCTGCTCAAGGGGAAGTAAGCGGCTCCTTCGGGCCGATCCGAACGGCTGTTATCTATGAAGGTACGAGGGGAAAACAAGCTGCGGGCTCGTTTTTTCTAGCCGCCTTCTCGTTTTTTCTAGCCGCCTTCTCGTTTTTTCTAGCAGGCGGTTCGTCGGCGTCACCTGATGGTGGGGATTTTTTCTCCCCTAATCGCTTGCTTTCCAGACGTATAGTGAGCGTATTATAAAAGACAGTGCCAGGATCAGAATGAATATCCTAGCACTGTCTTGGCAATAGCGAGCGTCAGTCCGCAACGCCTTAACCTTTAGCGTTAAAGTGAGATAATGTTCTTCGGGGCCAGCTTAGTTCATCTCCCTCCCTATAGCCGACGCTATCGTTTTTTCATCCTGTGGACAGCCCTTATGTGCTGTCCCATCGTGGCCGCGTTTGCTATCTTCTGACCTTGACTTGCCCTTTGCCCTTGGTGAAACTTCCGTAGTCGATGGCATGGACGGGACAGCTATGGTAGCAGGCGAGACACATGGTGCATTGTCCCTGCCATGAGGGTGTGCCAGCGTTTGTGAGGCGGACGTTCTTCATCGGGCAGATGCGTGCGCAGCGTCCGCAGCGGGTGCAGCGGGCCAGATCGACGCGGAAGAGACGGTCGGAGGTGAGGAACGCACTGAATAGCCTTCCCAGTAAATAGGTCTTGAGCCAGGGGAAAGCACCTGGGATAAGGTCACGCTCCGTAGACCCTTCGCGGCGGAGGATGCGGGCAGCGATGGGGGCTAAGCGTTCGTTTGTCTGATGCTCCTTCCGCTCGAGGTCGGCGGGGGCGTCGACGTCGAAACCCGGAAGGCAGACGTATGTGTTGCGCATCAATAAGGAGAAGACCGCTGAGAGACCGATGCCCTTTTCTTCGAGGCAATGGCGCAGGCGGCGGTCAGTCCGTCCGATGTCATCGCCGCAAGACATCACGGCATAGCAGTAAGCCTGCCCCGCGACAGCGTGGGGCAGGCTTATGTTAGGGTTGGTTGCGTCTGGGCCGGCACTATGAGCAGGCGATGGCCAGCGGGCAAGAAACCGGCGCACGATGCGGGGAACGTCCCATCCGTAGACCGGGAAGACAAGGCCGACCCGACATGACTCATCGGCGAGTTCGGCTGCGGCGGGGGGCGGCGTGTCGGGCGTAATGGCCGTGAGACTTTCGCCCATGAGGGCAGCCAGGCGGCGGGCGATAGCGAGCGAGTTGCCGGTGCCCGAGAAGTAATAGATCATGTTGTCGATGCAGCGTCAGATGTAGAGGCGGCAGGTATAAACGAAGTGGTCGGCGAAGACGGTGCGTGCCTCCTCGACAGGGCGGTCGAACAGTCCGAAGACCGTGCTGCCGCTGCCGCTCATGGCGGCGTAGAGGGCGCCCATATCGTAGAGCGTCTGCTTGATGGCCGCCAGGGTGGGGTGGAGGGTGAAGATTGTGCGTTCGAAGTCATTGACCACTACGTCTCTCCACTCGCTGACGGGCCGCTTGATGGCCTCGATGAGCGGTGTGGCGGGACGGGAGGGAACGATGCCGGCATAGGCCTCGCGTGTGGAGACGTGAACGTCTGGTTTGACCAGCACGAGATATTTGTCCTTGAGCGTGAGGGGAATGGGGGTCAGCACGTCGCCGATGCCCGTGGCATAGGCCGGGCGGGCCTTGATAAAGAAGGCGCAGTCGGCACCGAAGCGGCTCACCTTGCGCTCCATCTCCTCATCGCTAAGCTCAAGGGAAAAGAGTTCGTTGAGCCCGCGCATCATCGCTGCCGCATCACTGCTGCCGCCACCCAGTCCGGCACCCATGGGGATGTCCTTACGCAGGAAGATCTCGATGGGCGGCAGGTCGTGCTTCTCACGCATGGACTCGTAGACGCGCACGATGAGGTTGTCTTCCGCACGGCCCTCAACGGCGAAACCGCGCAGGGTGAGCCGATAGGGCGCATCGGCGGGATCAGCCTCGGTGATTTCGAGATTGTCGCAGAGCGGTACGGGGTAGAAGACGGTCTCCAGATCATGGTAGCCGTCGGGACGGCGGCGCACGATGTTGAGGCCGAGGTTGATCTTGCAGGGGGGAAGGAGGAGCATAGCGGTGAAAAACTAAGGGGCGGGGACGGGGAGGCCCTCTTCTTGGAACATGCGGCGGTAGGCGGCAGCCTTCTTCTCGAGTGCGAGGGGATAGGCACGGCTGCTGCTGGGCATGCGCCAAAGGTGGAGCGTACGGTCTTCGAAGGTGAAGGGCACACAATCGCCCACCTTCGGTTCGGGGCAGAGGAAACGGGTGCGTAGCGTGTCGGTAGCCTTCTGACCCGTAGTGACGACAGCGGTGCAGCGGGGAATGCGGCGCAGCAGGCCATCGACGTCCGTGGCCTCGACGACCTCAAGATATTTGTCGGAGGCATTGTCCTGCAGGCGGTTGACGGCCGATGCCGTGTCGTAGAGCGCTACGCCGGCCTCGGTGAGGAAGGCCTCGAGGCGCGATCGATCGAAGCGCTTCCCGTCGGGGGTGATGAAGTGCCCCTTGTCGCCAAAGAAGATAAGGCCGAAGATGCGCCACATGTCGTTTTGCATGTTGGGGTAGAAGAAGTCCATCGACCAACGTTTGCGTGGCGGGGGAAAACTTCCGAGCATCAGGATGCGGGCTTCGGCCGGGAGGAAGGGCTCTAACGGATGGCGCTCCATGGGAGATAGATGAGTGCTTAGGTGGAAGAAGCAATGTCGGGCCTTTCGGCCGCGCACGAACTCCTACGGATTCATGCGCTACAGGCTCTTGAGATAACGGTCGGCCTCGAGGGCAGCGCGGCATCCGCTGGCGGCCGCGGTGACGGCCTGGCGATAGTGCGGGTCAGCCACGTCGCCGGCTGCGAATACGCCGGGAAGGCCTGTGCGGGGCGTGTCGCCCTCGGTGAGGATGTATCCCGTCTCGTCGAGCTTTAGCCACTCTTTGAAGAGGTCGCTGTTGGGCTTGTGGCCGATGGCGAGGAAGAAACCGTCGATGGGCAGGTCGTAGGTGCGTTCATCGGCCTCTCCCTTGTGGTAGACGAGGTGGGCGCCCTCAACACCGCCTTCGCCGTAGAGGCCCAACGTATTAGTCTCGAAGAGCACCTCGATCTTGGGGTTATTGAGCACACGCTCCTGCATAGCCTTTGAGGCGCGGAGGAAGGGCTTGCGCACGATCATATAGACCTTGGCAGCTAGACCGGCCAGATAGGAGGCCTCTTCGCAGGCCGTGTCGCCGCCGCCGACGACGGCCACGGTCTTCTTACGATAGAAGAAACCGTCGCAGGTGGCGCAGGCACTTACGCCCTGGCCCTGATATTTCTTCTCATCGGGCAAACCGAGATATTTGGCCGAGGCGCCGGTGGCGATGATAAGCGTCTGGCACTGCTCCGTCGTACCGTCGTCGAAGGTGATGGTGTAGGGAGCCTTGGAGAGGTCGGCCTTGACGGCCACAGCCGTGCGGATCTCGGCGTCGAAGCGCTCGGCTTGGCGGCGCATACGGTCCATGAGTTCGTTCGCATCGATGCCTTCGGGGAAGCCGGGGAAGTTCTCTATCTCCGTCGTAATGGTCAGCTGACCACCGGGCTGAAGCCCTTCGTAGACAACGGGAGTAAGGCCGGCGCGGCCGGCGTAGATGGCGGCAGTATAGCCTGCAGGGCCTGAGCCCAAGATGAGGCAGGAAATCATGATTGGCTGGAATGTATAGAGAGAGGTAGTGATGTGATGCGGGACGGATCTATCGCAGGTCGATGACCTCGATGCCCGGGTGTTGCTTGCTGTTGAAGCGGAAGGTGCTGTCGCTCCAGCGCTGGTGGGTGCGGAGACTATTGACGCGGATGCGCGTCCACTCGCCGCGCTTGTCGCGCAGGCGGACGGAGAGCGGCATGTGCGTTTTGGGGTCGATGACGAGAATGAGCAGCTGGATGTCGCTCCCCTTGCTCTGTGCGGTGAGGCGCACCTCGTGGGCCGACTTGCCGCGGTAGGTCGTCGGGGCAAGGCGGAGGTTGTAGCCGCGCTTGTAGAGGTTGATGAAGGTGTAGGGATTGACCGACTGGAGTTCGGCTGCCGAGGGTGTACTGACGTTGACTTCGTCGCTGCCCGCCAGCATGGACCACTGCGTGCGGCCGTCAAACCAGGTGGTGACGGAGGGCGAGGAGATCTTGAACTTATTGCCCTGCAGATAGAGGTGGCCCGTGGTGCTGCCGGCTTCCGTCGTACCCTTGAAGTGTGTGCCTTCGAAGGTGGCTTCGATGCCGCCGCTCCCCTTGAGGGCGGCAGCCGTCTGGTCAAGCACCTGACGGGCGGTCTGGGCATAGGCTGAAAGACTCAGGACAAAGGAGGCTCCGAGGGTGAGGAGCATGTGGCGTATCTTCATAGCGGGAAATGCTTAGGGGATGGAGAGGATTGTCACACAAAGGTAGCGGGTTGCAATGAGACGGCCGCTCCCCGCTGCGTGAAAAAACGCTTATGCCGCGCCGCCGTCGAGGAATCCCTGGCGCTTGAGTGCCTTGAGCAGGCCTTCGGACAGCACTTCGCAGTCTGATGCCTTATATCGGATGTCGGCAATGACCTGGGCGAGTGTCTCGACGCCGTTTTCGGTGACAAAGGCCCGGTTGGTGGGCAGAGCCTCCTTCTCGTGATAGTCGCGCTCGATGGTTTCCGGCGTGACGGGCTGGTAGGTTTCGTCGTGGCGGATGGCGCTGAGGGGCAAGCGCTCGGTGGGCTCCGGCGTCTCGTCGGGCCAGCCCAGTGTGATGGTGGCGACGGGCATGACGAGACGGGGCAGCTTCAGCACGTCGATGATCGGGTCGGGCTGATAGATGGTCGTGCCGAGGAAGCATAGGCCGAGGCCGGCTGCTTCGGCGAGGTCGCAGAAGCGCTGGCAGTAGAGCAGGGCGTCGGTCGAGGCATTCTGGAAGGAGAGGAAGTTGCCGTAACCAGGATGAGCGCCACGCAGGCGGGCCCATTCGGTCGTGCGGTGATAGTCGGCGCAGAAGGTCAGCACGACGCTGCAACCCGTCACCATCGGTTGGTTGAAGTGGGCGGGTGCGAGTTTCTGCTTCATAGCCTCGTCACGGGTGACGATGACGCTGTAGAGCTGACAGTTGCCCATCGTCTGGGTGCGTTCGGCCTCTGTGAGGAGGCGGTTGAGCAGGGCGTCGTCGACGGGACGGGAGGAATATTTACGGATAGAGGTGCGCATGGAGTGTGTTGGGGTTTACGTTCAGGCCTTGCCGTAGTCTGGAGCCGTCTCTGCTGCCAGCGGGAGGTCGGCGTGCTGGTCGGCAGCGGCGTTGCCGCCCTGCCAGAGCTCCGTGAGTTTGTCACGTATCTTGAAGGCCTGGTGTATCTGTGCGCTGTAGGTCGGATTGTCCTTGTGCAGCGTGATGATGTCGTGGTAGAGCGGATAGGTGCTCTTGAGGTGGGTGAAGCGTGTGGCCTCGTCGAGCTGCAGCTCGTCGGGCAGCTTGTCCTTGTGTGCCTCAAACCAGTTGAGGAGGTCGGTGAGTTCGGCCTCGGAGTATCTTTTCTTAAATTCCATGGTGCATGAGCGTTTATGTGGGGCGCTGAGGTCCGTGTGGAGAGAAGCTGCTAAATTCGCGGACGTTTTGCGGCCCGTGCGGCCGCCCGTAATGCTTAACTCCTCAGAACCTACGATGTTTACCTTCCGACAATTTACGATAGACGACTCCCACTGCGCGATGAAGGTGGGTACTGACGGCGTGTTGCTCGGTGCCTGGGCCGACGTGGCGGAGAGCCAGCGGGTGCTCGACCTCGGCTGCGGCAGCGGGCTGATCGCCCTGATGCTTGCGCAGCGCTTGGCAGCCAATGCATCGGTCACGGGGATCGAGCTCGATGAAGCGGCGGCTGCCGATGCGCAGGACAATGTGGCGGCTTCGCCCTATGCCGGGCGGGTGGCGGTCGTCTGTGCTGACGTGGTGCACTATGAAGGGCCGGCGGGGGGCTACGACCACATTGTCTCCAATCCGCCTTATCATGAGGAAGAACTCCTGCCCCCTGCGGCACGTCGTGCTGCGGCGCGCCATACGGCCGGTGGGGGGCTGACCTTTGCCGCCTTGCTTCACAGCGTGACCCGTTTGCTCTCACCGGCGGCTGAAGCCCGCTTCTCGCTGATCATCCCCACCCAGGCGCTGAGCCGTTTCTTACCGCTGGCAGCCTGTCACGGCCTCTTTCCAGCCCGTCGCACCGACGTGGTGACGAAGGAGGGGAAGCCTCCCAAGCGCACGCTGCTGGAGTTGCGACGTCAGTCGGGGCACAGCCGCGAGGAGATTTTTCCGTTGATGGATGTCGAAGGGCTGCGTTCTGCGGCCTATCGCGCGCTTTGCGCGGAGTATTATTTATAGAGAGGCAGGGGCTTGTTCCTTCTGCTTCTCCAGTTGCCCCACTGCGTCTTGCACAATGAGGCCGGCGAGGGTAAAGCCGAAGATGGCAGTGATGTGGGCCAGCGTGCCGTTGATCTGCGCCTTGCTGCTGCACCACTCGTGGTTGAGCAGGTCGGGGTCGCCCGGGCCGTCCTTGGCCTTGGGGCACATACAGGCCGACGTGCCGCAGGTGGAGTTGGCACCGGCGTTGGGGAGGAGCTCGTCGCTGTAGATGCACTGGAACTTGTGCGCAGGGTAGGTCTTCTGGCGCTTGAACTTCCGCCTGAGGGCCGCGCCCAGGGGGCAGCCTTTTACCTTCCAGAACTCTGCCACCTTGATGCGCGTAGGGTCCATCTTGAGGGCGGCACCCATGCTGCTGAAGAAGCGGGCACGCGAACGGGTGGCGTTGAGAATGAGCAGGGCCTTGTCCTGCAGGGAATCGATGGCGTCGACCACGTAGTCATAGCTGTCGAGGTCAAACTTGTCAGCCGTGTCGGCCGTGTAGATCATCTGGAGGGCAGTGACGTCTGCCTTCGGGTTGATGGCCAGCAGGCGCTCGCGCAGGGCGTCCACCTTGACCATGCCTACCGTCTGCATCGTTGCCATCAGCTGGCGGTTGACGTTGGTGATGCAGACGCGGTCGGAGTCAACGATCGTCACGTGGCCCACACCCGTGCGCACGAGGCTCTCGGCGCACCAGCTGCCCACGCCGCCCACACCCATGATCAGCACGCGGAGTTCGCCCAGACGGTCCATCGGTTCGGCGCCCAAGAGGCGCTCCGTGCGGTTGAATATGCCGCGTTCGATCCCGCTGCGCTTACTGGTCATGAGGCATGAGTTTGGCGACCGTGTCCCAGATCGGGTTTGCGGCCAGTTCGGTCATAGAATGGAAGAGAATGTCACAGCCCTCGTCGGTGAGGTAGTGGTCGGCGAGCGGCCCCGTATTGACGGCAATGGTGAAGGCCCCTGATGCCGCTCCAGCATGGACGCCCAGCGGGGCATTCTCCACGACGATGGTCTCCCAGGGTTTCGTGCCGACGCGCTTCATGCCCAGTTCGTACGGTTCGGGACTGGGCTTGCCGTGGCGCACGTCCTTGCTGGAGACAATCAGATCGGGGTGGAAGTAGCCGGGATAGTTGTGGTTCAGCCGTTCGAGCAGCGAAAGCTGTCCCGAACCCGTCACGACGGCAATCGTGAGGCCGAGGCCCTTGACGCGTGCCAGCACGTCCTCGGCCCCGGGCATCTTCGGTGCTTCGGGGCAGGCGTTGAAGAGACGGCACTTCTCCTCATAGATGTGTTCCACCTCTTCGGGCGTTGCATCGCGGTCCCAGTAGCGGTGGGTGAGGATGTTGATGGTCGAGGCACCGGTGCGCCCCTCGTGCATGTAGGCCTCTTCGGCCGTCATGGCCAGGCCGAACTCCGTGCAGACCTTTGCCCACGAGCGGGCGTGGTTGGGCATGGAGTCGAAGAGGACGCCGTCCATATCAAAAAGCACAGCCTTCGGGACGAAGGTCTCGAAGGCGTGCTTGTCTAAGTATCGTGCGATAGCTTGTTGCATAACACTCATTTGAAGGTAGGGAATCCGGGCGCCGTGAGGGCCGGCCGGCTCTGTAGGCTGTCTGCTGCGCTATGCCGCGACGGACTGCCCCTGTTGCCGGCGGGTCTTCCCGACTTCCGGTTTCCGGACTTCTGAAGCTTGTTTAGATGCGGGCCTTGATGGCTTCCGTCTCCTTCTCGTAGCCGGGCTTGCCGAGGAGGGCAAACATATTCTTCTTATAAGCCTCTACACCGGGCTGGTTGAAGGGGTTGACGCCCTCCACGAGGCCGCTGATGCCGCAGGCACGCTCGAAGAAGTAGATGAGCTGGCCGATGTGATACTCGTCGAGCTTCTCGAGGACGATGCGGATGTTGGGCACACCGCCGTCGACGTGAGCTAGCTGCGTACCGAGCTCGGCCATCTTGTTGACCTGATCTACGCGCTTGCCCTCGAGGAAGTTGAGGCCGTCGAGGTTCTCGTCATCGTGGGGGAAGAGTACCTCGTGCTCGGGATGTGCGATCGAAACGACCGTCTCGAAGATGGAGCGCTCGCCCTCTTGGATCCATTGGCCCATGGAGTGGAGGTCGGTGGTGAAGTCAACGGCAGCGGGGAAGATGCCTTTGCCGTCCTTACCCTCGCTCTCGCCGTAGAGCTGCTTCCACCACTCACCCACGTAGTGGAGCTTGGGCTGGAAGTTGGCGAGGATCTCGATCTTCTTGCCGGCTGCGTAAAGTGCCTGACGTACGGCGGCATACTGCTCGGCGGGGTTCTCGGCGAAGGGCACCTCCGGGGCGCAGAGCGTCTCCATGTCGGCGGCGCCCTTGACGAGTGCATCGATATCGAAGCCGGCGCAGGCGATGGGGAGAAGGCCTACGGGCGTGAGTACGGAGAAACGGCCACCCACGTTGTCGGGGATGATGAAGCTCTTGTATCCCTCCTTGTCGGCCGTCGTGCGGGCGGCACCCTTGTGGGCGTCAGTGATGGCTACGATGACCTTGCGGGCCGTCTCGATGCCGCGCTGCTCTTCGCACTGCTTGCGGAGCAGACGGAAGGCCAGAGCGGTCTCTGTCGTCGTGCCGCTCTTGGAGATGTTGATGACGCCGAACTTGCGGGTCTTGAGATATGCGGTCAGCTCAGCGAGGTAATCCTCACCGATGTTGTTGCCTGCAAAGAGGATGACGGGATTCTTGCCGTCGTTGGTGAGCCACTCGAAGCTGTTGCCGAGTGCCTCGATGATGGCGCGGGCACCGAGGTAGCTGCCGCCGATGCCGGCCACTACGATCGTGTCGCAGAGGTCGCGGAGCGTCTTTGTGGTAGCCTTGATGTCAGCGAGAAAGTCGGGCGTAGTGCTCGAAGCCAAGTGCATCCAGCCGAGGAAATCATTGCCGGCGCAAGTGCCCTCTTCGAGGGCCTTCTGTGCGGCCTTTACGCTGGGCTCAAGGGCTGCAACAGCGTCAGCGGGGAGAAACTGTGCGGCCTTGGCCGTCTCCAAACGTAAGTTCTTTGTCATTGTGTCTATAGTGAGAGATAAGATGTTGGATCGTGAGTAGGTTTGTGCAGCGCAAAATTAGGAAAAGTTCTCGGAAGGGAAGCGCTGCAACATTATAAGAGGTGTGGGGCGTGCGCTTTTCCGCCTTCAGCGGCCGATCCTCAGTTCCGGCCTTTAGGCCCGTCAGCCGGTCGTGGCAGCTATCTTGTGCGGGAAGCAGTGTAAATACCGTTTGCAGTCTGGAAATATCCGTTTCAGGACCTGAAATAGAGAGACCAAGACTGGAAATGGACATTTCAGGGCCCGAAACGGAAACAAGCCCGCAGCTGGCGCAAACATACCGGCCGGAAGGGGAAGGCGGATTGCCCTGTCACGGAGCGTCTCCCGCCGCGCAGAGCTGCCCTTTACGATCTCTCCGGTCGTCAGCTCGTCTCTGCCACAACGGCCGGCACCGAGCTGCCCCTCGCGACCACGGCCCTGCCTGCCGGCACCTATCTGCTGCGCGCCGCCGGCCGCATGGTCAAGGTGGTCTGGTAAGTTCAGCCCCTACACCTCATATATACAACGTTTCCGCCCCCTCCGCCCGTCTCCCTGACGAGATGTGGAGGGGGCGGACTGCGTGCTGACAAAATGGCCGACAAATACAATGAATGTTATAGGCAGCTCCATGGCAACCCCTTTGCGATAGGGTAGGGCAGAAAACAATAATCTAGAACAAACCACTACGAACATATGAACTTTGACAACTTCACCATCAAAGCGCAGAAGGCCGTGCAAACGGCACTCGAGCGCGCGGCCGAGAGCGGTCACCAGGCCATCACGCCCGTACATCTGCTCGCAGGTGTGCTGGCGGTGGGGGACAACGTGACCAAGTTCCTCTTCGGCAAACTCGGGATGAACGAGGATATGCTCCGCAAGGCCGTGGAGCGTGAACTCGCCCGCCAGCCCAAGGTAAGCGGTGGTCAGCCCTACCTCGATCAGGAGGCCAACGACGTCTGCCTCAAGGCGCAGGAGATTGCCCGCAAGGACGATGATACCTACGTAGGCCTTGAGCCTCTCATTCTCGCCCTCCTCACCGTGCAGAGCACGGCCGCCCAGATGCTTAAGGACGCAGGCGCCACCGAAGACGCTCTGCGTGCCGCCATCAAGGAGCTGCGCGGCGGTCAGAAGGCCACCTCGCAGTCTAGCGAAGACACCTATCAGTCGCTTGAGAAGTACGCCCGCAATCTCGTCGAGGAGGCTCGCGAGGGCAAGCTCGACCCCGTCATCGGGCGTGACGAAGAGATCCGCCGCGTATTGCAGATTCTCTCGCGTCGTACGAAGAACAACCCCATCCTCATCGGTGAACCGGGTACGGGTAAGACCGCCATCGTCGAGGGCTTGGCCGAGCGTATCGTGCGCGGCGATGTTCCCGAGAATCTGAAGAACAAGCGCCTCTACTCCCTCGATATGGGTGCGCTGGTAGCCGGTGCCAAGTACAAGGGCGAGTTTGAGGAGCGTCTCAAGAGCGTAATCAATGAGGTGACGAAGGCCGATGGCGACATCATCCTCTTCATCGATGAGATCCATACCCTCGTCGGTGCCGGCAAGGGTGAGGGCGCCATGGATGCCGCCAACATTCTGAAGCCCGCCTTGGCGCGCGGCGAACTCCGCAGCATCGGTGCCACGACCCTTGAGGAGTATCAGAAATACTTTGAGAAAGACAAGGCCCTTGAGCGCCGTTTCCAGACCGTTATGGTCGATGAGCCTACGCCCGAAGACGCCATCTCCATCCTCCGCGGTCTGAAGGAGCGCTACGAAAACCACCACAAGGTGCGTATACAAGACGATGCCATCATCGCTGCCGTACAGCTCTCTCACCGCTACATCACCGACCGCTTCCTTCCCGACAAGGCCATCGACCTGATGGACGAGGCCGCCGCCAAGCTCCGTATGGAGCGCGACTCGCAGCCTGAGGAGCTCGATGAGATTTCCCGCCGGCTCCGTCAGCTCGAGATCGAGCGCGAGGCTATCAAGCGTGAGAACGATACAGCCAAGCTGCAGCAGCTCAACGGCGAGATTTCCGAACTCGAGGAGAAGGAGAAAGACCTCCGTGCCAAGTGGGAGGGCGAGAAGGAAGTCCTCGCCAAGATACAAGGCGACAAGCAGCAGATGGAGCAACTCAAGTTTGAGGCCGAGCGGGCCGAGCGAGAAGGCGACTACGGCAAAGTGGCCGAGATTCGTTACGGCAAACTCAAACAGCTGCAGGACGACATCAACCGCCGTCAGGACGAACTCAAAAATCGTCAGGGCGCCGAGGCAATGGTCAAGGAGGAGGTTACGCCCGATGACATTGCCGATGTCGTAGCCCGTTGGACGGGCATACCCGTCACCCGCATGCTCCAGAGCGAACGCGAGAAGCTGCTGCACCTTGAGGACGAACTTCACAAGCGTGTTGTAGGACAAGATGAGGCCATTGCCGCCGTGGCTGACGCCGTGCGTCGTTCGCGTGCCGGACTTCAAGACCCCAAACGTCCGATCGGCTCATTCATCTTCCTCGGCACCACCGGTGTCGGTAAGACCGAGCTCGCCAAGGCTTTGGCCGACTACCTCTTCAACGACGAAAACATGATGACTCGTATCGATATGAGCGAGTATCAGGAGAAGTTTAGCGTGAGCCGTCTGGTCGGCGCGCCTCCCGGATACGTCGGCTACGAAGAGGGCGGTCAGCTCACCGAGGCCGTGCGTCGCAAACCTTACAGCGTCGTGCTCTTCGATGAGATTGAGAAGGCTCACCCCGATGTCTTCAACATCCTCCTTCAGGTGCTTGATGACGGCCGTCTGACTGACAACAAGGGACGTACGGTCAACTTCAAGAACACAATCATCATCATGACCTCCAACATGGGTTCGCAACTGATCCAGCAGAAGTTTGAGGCCATTGCCAACAAAAACGCCGACGAGCGCGCCCGCATCATCGACGAGACCAAGGCTCAGGTGCTTGACATGCTCAAGAAGACGATCCGTCCCGAGTTCCTCAACCGTATCGACGACATCATCATGTTTGAGCCTCTGACGCAGCCCCAGATCGAGCAGATCGTCGGTCTGCAGGTTGCCGGCATCAAGAAGCTCCTCGCCGTCCAGGACGTTACGCTCGACGTATCGCCCGACGCTATCAAGCTGGTCGCCAAGGCCGGCTTCGACCCCGAGTTCGGTGCCCGTCCCGTCAAGCGCGCCCTCCAGCGTCTCTTGCTCAACGACCTCAGCCGTGCCCTGCTGGCCGGTACGGTCGACAAGACGAAGCCCATCTTCGTTGACGCCAAGGGCGACAGCCTGACCTTCAGCAACAAGTAGGCTGGGCTAGGCTCTTAAGCTGATTAGTATAAAAGCCCCGACACATCGTGCGCAGCTCAAGCTATTGAGCGTGCTGCACAGTGTGTCGGGGCTTTTTGTTGTTTATCGTTTCTGGTCTATTGTTGTAGCTGTCCGATAGATCAACATGCTTTACGGCATAACTCTAAAGGAGCATCGCGATATGCGTCCGTTTGTCCTCACAGGAGGGCGCGGCAAATTGCTTGCCCATCCCTTTTGAGGAAATGGCATAAACAAGCTATACGTTTTCGTGAATGGGATAGGGATTTTGTATATAATCGCTCTGGTCCTTGGTCGAAATAACCTTAGCCGGTACGCCTGCCGCCGTTGACCCCGAAGGGATGTCGTGCGTCACCACAGCTCCTGCCCCGATCGTGCAATTTTTACCGATGTTCACTTGCCCTACGATACAGACCGACGGGCCGATGTATGTGTTGTCTCCGATCACGGCCGCTTTCCCCCCGCCTACATGCTGCTTGGGCTGCAGGGCGAGGTGGGCGAGCTCTCCGAGAAGTTTGCCAAGATTATCCGCAAGGGCGCCCTCCGCTTCGGCTACGTGAAGACGTCCGCAGGCGGCGAGCGCCACATTCTTTTCGTCAACGAGGCCAACGAACTCCGCTTCCTCGAGTGGCAGCAGCTGAAGATGCGAACCACCGAGCTGGCCATCATCGACTACAACCCCTCATTCTCTGACGAGCACTGGATATGCGAGGCGAACCGAGACCCGCGTACCTACCACTTCATCACCACCTATAAGGACAACCTTTTCCTCGAACAGTCCGTCATCGACGAAATCGAGAGCCTCAAGGACAAGAACCGCTCCCTCTGGCAGATCTACGGGCTCGGCCAGCAGGCCGCCGTCGAGGGACTTGTCTTCACCGAGGTGGAGGTCGTGGAGCGCGTCCCGGCTTCCGCCTTCCGGCGACAGCGCTTTATCGGTGCCGACTGGGGCTATAGCCAGGACCCTATGGCATTGGTGGAGGTGACATGGGAACGCGAGACGCAGACACTCTACATCGACCAGCTCTGCTACCGCACGGCCATGCTCACCGCCGACATCATCAGAGAGCTCAAGGGCACTGCGCCTTGCAAGGTGATCGCCGAGAGCGCCGATCCCCGCCTTGTGCAGGAGATTTACCGAGCGGGAATTGACATACACCCCGTCAACAAGTATCCCGGCAGCATCGAGGCGGGCATCATGAAAATGCAGGAGCTTCGACTCTGCATCACGAAGCGCTCCACCGACGTCATCCGAGAGTTCAAAAATTACACCTATCGGCAAGACAAGGAGGGGAAATGGCTCAGCCAGCCCATCGACGCATGGAACCACGCGATCGATGCGGTGCGCTACGTAGTGCTTTCCGAGATCCTCGGAGGCGGCAAACGCCCCGTTGACCTCCGCCGCGTGGCTACGCTAATCAATCGCTAATAACTACAATATGACAGCCCAGCAACTTATCGAACTGCTCGACACCGCCTCTCCCGAGACGGCCATCGGCGCTCTGAGGGAGAAGAGCCTTACCCTTCCGCCCTGGGGCGGGAACGAAGGGCTCCGAGCACAGTACGACCCAGCGCTCCATCCGGTGATGGACAAGGCGCTTTACCCCGACATCGTCACCCCCGAGGGAGTTACCCGCGTCACCCGCGTCACCTACGACATGCAGCGCCTGGCCGTCCGACGCATGACGGAGCTCGTCACGGGCATCCCCGTCAAGCGCATCTATTCCCCCGCCAACGACCGCCAGCAGGAGGCCGCAGACCTCATCGAGCGCATCTTCACCCGTGCCCGCATCGACAGCGTCAATACCGACCGCTTCACCCAGCTCTTCGCCTCCTGCGAGGTGATGACGCTGTGGTACGCCGTAGCGGAGCCCAACTCGCTCTACGGGCGTCAGAGCCCCGTCAAGGTGCGCTGCCGAACCTTCTCGCCCATGCAGGGGGACGAGCTTTATCCCCTCTTCGACGAGTACGGCGACCTGATCGCCCTGTCAGTGGGGTACCGGCGAAAGGTGGGAGGCAACACCGTCGACTACTTCGATGCCTACACCGCCGACCGCCACATCAAGTGGAGCGGTGAGGACGGCTGGCGTGTCGAGGAGGACGAGCGCATCACGCTGGGCAAGATACCTGCCGTTTACGCTTACCGACCTACGCCGATATGGGAGGACACGAGCCGCATCGTCTATGAGATGGAGTGGGCGATGAGCCGCAACGGCAACTACATCCGAGAGAACTCGAAGCCGCTCTTTGTGGTGTACGCCGATGAGGATATAAGCTACGGCCAAGAGCTGCGCCCCGAGCAGGAGTTTAAGGGCATTCTGCAGTACCCGAAGGGGAGCAGCGCACAGTACGTGACGTGGCCGCAGGCGGTGGATAATCTGAAGTTCCACGTCACGGAGTTGCGGCAGTCGTTCTTCACGCAGCTGCAGCTCCCCGACTGGAGCTATGAGAGTATGAAGGCCACGCCGATGAGCGGTGAGAGCCGTAAGCAGCTTTTCATTGATGCGCAACTGAAGGTGAAGGACGAGAGCGGGCGTATTATGGAGATGCTTGATAGGGAGGTGAATGTAGTGAAGTGCTTCGCGCGGGCGATACTGGGCGAGAGCTACGCCGCCGACATTGACGCGCTGCAGGTGGAGACGGAGATTAAGCCATTCACGATTACGGACGAGGCGGACACCATATCGAACCTTGTGCAGGCGAATGGGGGGAAGCCGATTATCTCGCAGCGCGAGAGTGTGGAGGCGCTGGGCTGGAGCTCTGACGTTGATAAGACGATGCAGGAGCTGGCGGCCGAGGAGGCGGATCACAATTTACCACTTGCAGAGTAGCGCCCTATGGCAGTGAGAAGAGCGACCAAAACGAAGGCCAAGCCGTGGGATGGGATGCGGTGCAGGGACTGCGCTCTGTCCTACGACTGGCACGAGATAGGGTACAACGGCGAGCCGTTCCTTTGCCGATGCCCGCACAAGCAGAAGGGAGGCAAGTTCTCTATCTTTCTACGCGATAGGGCGTGCGAGAAGTTCAAGCCTAGATAAGCGATGGCGGCGAAGTTAAGCGAGTGGGAGAAGAAGCACCAGCGCCACATGGCGCAGATGGAGCGTTACGTGCAGCGGCTTTACGAGGCGGCGGCGCGTGATGCCGCACGGGCGGCTAACGGCGTGAAGTTGGGGGAGAAACTCTTTTCATGGGCAGACTACCCGCTGGCTAAGCGCATCATGAAGCGCGTCACCGAGAATCTACGGGAGCGACTGGAGGCGGCGCTGCAGGATAGCGTAATGAGGTCGTGGGATTTGTCGGAGGAGAAGAACGATGCGCTGGCGATGAAGGTATGCGGCCTCAAGAGCGCCGAGGAGGCGGCGGAGCTGGGGAGCAAGACCATCACCCGCTATCTGAAGCACAACGACAAGGCGCGGGAGGCGTTCATGACGAGGAAGACTGGCGGCCTGAACCTGAGCGGGAAGGTGTGGAAGCTCACCGAGACCTTCGAGGACGAGGTTGCGCTGGCGATGGACTGCGCCCTACGGGAAGGGACGCCCGCAAATAGGCTGGCTACGAAGATGAAGCAGTACCTCAACGAGCCTAACAAGCTATTCCGCAGGGTACGCGACCAGTTCGGCGTGCTGCGGCTCTCGAAGGCGGCAAGGGCGTACCATCCAGGCCGTGGGGTGTACCGCTCTTCTTACATGAACGCCCGAAGACTGGCGGTGACGGAGACGAACATGGCGTACCGCACGGCAGACCACGCGCGCTGGCGAGGGCTGGATTTCGTGGTGGGGATTGAGATACGGCTTTCCAACAACCACACGTGCCGAGGCTTCAAGGGGCGGTTTGTCGACATCTGCGATGACCTGCAAGGGAAGTACCCGAAGGACTTCAAGTTTACGGGTTGGCATCCGCAC
This sequence comes from Alloprevotella sp., assembly GCA_052272595.1. Taxonomy (GTDB): domain Bacteria; phylum Bacteroidota; class Bacteroidia; order Bacteroidales; family Bacteroidaceae; genus Alloprevotella. The sequence goes on along the minus strand of DAVZJV010000007.1, from coordinate 53,491 downwards.
TGCCGTTGCCACGCCGTCCCCATCCTCAAAACGCCCGAGGAAGTGGCGGAAGACAACACGCGCATCATGCAAGGCAAGGAGCCTGTGCCCGCCTCCGACAGCCCCGAAGCTGTGAAGGAGCTGCCCAAGGCCTTCACCGACTGGACGAAGCGTAATGCCGACCGTATCGAGGCGGCACGTGAGCGCGGAACATTGCCGTACTTCCTCAAGGACAACGAGGATTCATACAGAGAAGATGTCGCAGGAATATTTGCTGAAAGGAAGAAACAAATCGTCAACAAATTAAAAATGGCGCTTGCCCCATATGAACGGCGCGCATTTGTTTCGTTTGAGCCATTCTCCCCAATGATAATCAATAAGCTATCGAAAATAGCAAATAACAGGCAGAAGCAAAGGTTGTTAGAGGAGATCTTTGAAGACGGAACATTCATAGAAGAGCACACAGTAAATGGTGTGTCTACAAAGCTTCATCCAGGTCATAAGATGAACGGGAAATGGGTGGAAACACTGGCAATGTCTCATAACCTCAATAAACACGGCATTCCAGTGGCATTTCTTCCTGAAGAGGAAAGTGTCACGTGCGCTGATGCCATAATAAAGGTGCGTGGAAAGTGGAAAATTTCCGATTTCAAATACACGGTTTCAGTAAAGTGGAACACCATTCAAGATGATATAGAAAAAGCCTACAAACAAGCTCAAATGGCTGTTATCAAATTTCAAAACGCTGACTTGGGGCAGCTCAAAGAAGCCTTGGAGTATCTTCGCAGGAAAGGTATCAAGTTCGGAGATATGATTGTAATCAACAGATACGGAGACGTGTTAGAGCTTACAAACAGAGATCTTAGAAGCGGGAAGTACTATAAAAAAATGAGAGGATTCTTGTGAAGCCTCTCATTCTGAGATAGACGGATTTGCACCGTTTTACTACTTCCTCCAAAGTGCATAAAGCCCTCTGCTGATTAAGGAGGCTGGTGGGCAAAGCCCATTGCAAAGTTACCCAAATCCCTCAACCCACAAACTTAAAACCCAAGAATATGCCTAACACCCCGCTATTTCATGACTACGAAGCCTTCACGGAGAAGTTCAAACCCAAGAAGACGACCGATGACTGCTACACGCCGCCCGCAATCTACGAGGCCGTGCGCGACTGGGTGAACAAACACGTCTGCCCGCTCGAAGGCCGTACCATCCTCCGCCCCTTCCGCCCTGGCGGTGATTATGAGCACGAGGACTACCCCGAAGGCGCCATCGTCATAGACAATCCGCCCTTCTCCATCCTCGCCTCCATCGTCCGTTTCTACGTAGCCCGCCGCATCCCCTTCTTCCTCTTCGCTCCCGCCCTCACGCTCTGCAATGCCGCTGTGCGTGATCCGCGGAACGGTGTGACCGCCGTAGTGGCCAATGCGAAAATCATTTATGAGAACGGTGCGGACATAAAAACGTCCTTCCTCACCAACCTCTGGCCTGACGCCCCCGCCCTTGCCGTCTCTGGCTCGCTCAATAAAGCAGTGGGCGAGGCGGTAGAACGTACGAAGGTATCGAAGGCGAGACGCGTCGTCAAGTATCCCGCCAACGTCGTCACGGCAGCCCTGCTCGGCAAGCTGGCCGTGCGCGGCATCGACTGGGAACTGCCAAGGGCGGAAACCTATCCCGTCAGCGTCCTCAACTGCGGGCAAGGGCTCTTCGGCGGCGGCTACCTCATCTCGGAACGGCTGGCGGCGGAACGACTGGCGGCGGAACGACTGGCGGCGGAACGGCTGGCACTGCGCCAGCACGACACCTACGAACTCGACGAAGCGGAACGCACCATCATCAGAGGACTAACCCCCAAAGCATAACCACTCCGCCAAAGCGAATGAAGAAGGAATCACCCACCCGCAAAGCAGCCGTCGCCCTCGCCCGCAAGGGCGGATTTTGGGACAGCGCGGAGTATATCGGCCGCGCCGAGGACGGCAGCAACATCTACCTATGCACCCTCTCCACACCAGCCTGCCTCGGCCTGCCCGCCTTTATCAAGGCGCTTAACGGCAAGGCACACGACGTCACCCAAGGCACCGCCGAGTATGACGAATGTTTCGAGGCGCTGGGCGAATTGCCCGAATGACCGCTCCTCGCCTCCTGGTCCATAGACGCTGCCCAAGGCCTTCACCGACTGGACGAAGCGCAACGCCGACCGCATCGAGGCGGCACGGGCAAAGGGGACGTTGCCTTATTTCCTCAAGGATAACAAATCGGCGTTACCATTCCGCCTGCCACAAGTCAAGTCCAAGCCTGTACGCCTAGCCCTCGTTTTGCGACAGCCGCCATCTCCAGCCATTCCGCCCGTATTACAACGGGCAGCGCGGAGGCATGCGGTGCGGACGGAGGCAGAAGTGGCGGACATCAAGCGCCGATGGAAACTTCGCCTATATATCAACGAAAGTAGGCATCTCTACCAAGCCTATTCGGAAGAATGGGAGAGGGCATACTTTGATGAAATATCAGGTGGATACAATGTCTATCACCGCAAGCATCAGTTTGCCACGAAGATTGCTCAAGGGGCAACCCTTAGTGGCGGGGAGGCGGAAAAAAAGGTTGGCCGTTTGCTTGCTATGAACGGGAAGCGCGTGGAGTTTCAGGCCGAAGGAACAGAATATAAGAAGAAATGCGCTGACCTGAGGTTTGATGGAAAGGAGTGGGACGTGAAGTATATCGAACTCTCTAATGAAAGCACGATTAGAACATACATTGAAGACGCCAGAAAGGCAGACTGCGTCATTTTCTACGCAGGAGGGAACGATCGCTACGACAGCATCGCCAGTGCCCTATCCAGAGAGAGAGGGAAGTATAAGTCGAGCCCTGATAAACTAAGGGAACTACCACAGGTATATGTCATTAGGGACAATGGAACCCTTACGCTAATAGAATAAAAGGGAGAAGCTATACTTCTCCCTTATACGTATTTGGCGCAACCGCCCCCCTCGTCAGGCTGGTGCAGTGCGTGGGGGCATAACCTCCTCTCTCCGCTCCGCACTGCAAAGGTAGACAATCCTCCGCCGCGACCAAGCCCCGTCCGAGATTATTCGCTCACAATCCGATAAATCTTGCAAGCCACAAACAACCCGATGATTGAGGCGATAACGCTGACGGCGGAAAGGACTAAAGCCAGCCAAGAACGCCAGTCGACAGGGCCGCGAAGGTCAGGGTACCGTCTGAGGTACGTCCGTCCCTTGTTCGTCAGCCGCACGCCCTCGAGCGTATGGCCCGCCAGCCACAGCCCATGCACTAGGCCGTGCTCCTCCAGCTCATCGACCGCAGCTATAAAGCGGGCATCGGCGAACGAAGCGGAGCTTTCCGTTCCCTTCGAGAGGGCACGGAGCACGCGCTTCCCTTTCTTTGAAAGCTTGATACGTTCCATGCGGGCAAAGGTAGGGAAAAGTCCCCGCCCGCCCCAATGTTATAATTTTAGCCTTAGGATTCTTATCAGCCCCGAAGCGCTTGCATCAGCACATACCCGCCCGTTAACTTCGCAGCGACACGAAAAAACGTTTTATACCCACACACTTCATGAAGCAGCAAATTCTCGACGCGCTTACCCCCGCTTTGCGGGGGTAAGCGAGGCCATCCTCGGCAGGATCGCCGACAAACTGGCGAAGACTATCACCGAGGCCGATGGCGTAAAGGACGCCGTGGAGGCCGTCACCTTCCAGCAAGTCCTCGAGAGCTACGGCGACAGCCGAGCAACCGAGGCGCAGCAGACCGCCGTACGCAACTACGAGGCGAAGCACGGACTCCATGACGGCAAACCCGTCAAGCCCGAGGGCAGCGCCCCCGAGGCGGCACAGGCGGAGACCGCCGCCGTACCCGAGTGGGCGAAGGCCCTCGTCAGAGCCAACGCCGACCTCAAGGCACAACTCACGGCACTCCAGACGGAGCGCATCGCCGACACGCGGCGCCAGCGCCTGGCAAGTCTGACGGAGAAGTTCCCCGAGGCCATGCGCAGGGTCTACAACCGCATACCGCTCGACGGGATGACGGACGAGGAGTTTGACGTCCTGACGGGCGAGGTGGGCAAGGATGCCGAGGCCTTTGCCGACGAAAGCCGCACGCGCGGTGCCGTCTTCGGCAAACCTACGGTCCACACGCCCCAACCCGCCGATGGAGAGCTCACCAAATCGCAGCTGGAAGCAATCGCACACCGCGAGGGCACGACTGCAGGCGAAGGCCAGCCCTTCTAATTCACTTAATCACTAATATTGCTGTCCGGAAATTTTATCGGACAGCAATAATACTTTTTATCGGCGGCGAGAGGATTAAGATGTACCCAATCCTAGGGATAAATCCCTAGGCTACTGTCTGATGCCCCTTTGGGGCTATCCCTTGGAACTCGGGTCTTGTCGGAAGTCAAGAAGGGCATAGAAAAAGCCGCCCGCAAACAGATCAATCTGCGTGCGGGCGGCTCTAGTGTGCGTGATGGCCTGTGGTGGGCCTCACTTGATGTGCTGGCGGATGCGGTGGAGGTAGGCGTTGAGCGCGGGCTCGTCTTTTTTGTCGATGATGTCGAGGAGCTTGCTCAGCTCGTCGCGGATCTTCTCCACCTGTGCCCCGGTGCGGGGGTTGAAGAGAATCTCTCGCAGGAGGCAGTCGTCCTCACCGAGTACGCCGCGGGCGATCTGCATGTGGCGCTTGAAGGTCGTGCCCGGCGCGTCCTGATGCTTCATCACGGCGGCGAAGACGAAGGTGCTGACGAAGGGGATGCTCAGCGAGTAGGCCACCGTCTCGTCGTGCTCGTCAAACGTGTATTCGCAGACGTGGAGACCGAGGCGGCGGTAGAGGTCGAGGAAGAAGATGCGGCCCATGTAGTCGCCCTCCTTGATGACGATGGCGTTCTCCTGACTTAGCGCACCTAGGTTGGCGAAGGTGGGGCCGAACATCGGGTGAGTCGAGACATAGCGCATGCCGCACTGCTCGTAAAACTCCTGAAAGCCCGTCTTCACCGAGGCGATGTCGCTGATGATGCAGTCGGCCGGCAGGCGGGGAATGACGCGCTTGAAGACCTCGATCGTGTACTTCAGCGTCACGGCGTTGATGACCAGTTCGGGACGGAAGGCATCGATCTCGTCGGGCGAGGAGAAACGCAGCGTATTATACATAAACCGCAGACGCTTCGGGTCGGCATCATAGACGGCCGTCTCGTGCTCGAAGCTCAGCAGGTCGACGAAGAAGGAGCCCATCTTGCCGGCTCCGAGGATAAGGATGCGCATGGTGGGCGGGCGTTAGCTGTTCATGACCTCGATCTGCTGGCGCACGCTCTCTTCGTGGATGCTCTCGAAGACGTCTTTGATAAACTCGGGCGACATGCCGCAGAGGACGCCCTGCGCGCCGCGCTTGTCGAGTATCTCGGTGTAGCGGGCGTTCTGCACGACGGTGAGGTCGTGTTCGCGCTTGTAAGTCCCGATCTCGCGGCTGATGCGCATGCGCTTGGCCAGGAGTTCGATGAGCGAGTTGTCGATCTCGTCGATTTGTGTGCGGAGTGCCTCGAGGCTCTCGGTGCTCTCGCTAACCTTGCGGATGACGAGCTTGTCGAGGATGAAGTTGAGCACGTCGGGGGTAACCTGCTGGGAGGCGTCGCTCCAAGCGCAGTCGGGGTTGCAGTGGCTCTCGATGATCAGACCGTCGAAGCCGAGGTCCATGGCCTGCTGGCAGAGGGGGGCTACCAGCTCGCGCTTGCCGCCGATGTGGGAGGGGTCGCCGAAGATGGGCAGACCGGGGATACGGCGGCGCAGCTCAATGGGGATGTGCCACATGGGGAGGTTGCGGTAGAGGCGCTTATCATAGGTGGAGAAGCCGCGATGGATGACGCCCAAGCGCGTGATGCCCGCCTGGTTGATGCGCTCGAGTCCGCCGATCCACAGCTCAAGGTCGGGGTTGACGGGGTTCTTGACGAGGACGGGAATGTCGACGCCCTTGAGTGTGTCGGCTATCTCTTGCATGGCAAAGGGGTTGGCCGCCGTGCGTGCACCGATCCAGAGGAGGTCAAGGCCGGCGTTGAGCGCTGCCTCGACGTGGGCGCGGGTGGCCACCTCGGTGCAGACCTTCAGGCCCAGCTCCTTCTGTACGCGCTGGAGCCAGGGCAGTCCCTCTTCGCCGATGCCCTCGAAGCCGCCGGGCTTGGTGCGGGGCTTCCAGATGCCGGCGCGGAAGAGCTTGAAGCCCTTTTTGGCCAGCTGGGCGGCGGTGGTCATAACTTGCTCTTCGGTCTCGGCAGAGCAGGGGCCGGCTATGACAACGGGACGCTTCTCGTCCTCAGGGTTGTCGAGGAGGTGGAGGGGGGAAAGATTGAGTTCCATATCGTTGTGAGGTGTCTTGGTTTGACTGATTAAGAATGAAGTTTATTGCTGAATGTCAGGCAAAGGCCTGCTTGATGCGTTGGAGTGCCTCGGCCATGCGGTCTTCCTTGGCACAGAGGGAGATGCGGATATAGCGTGCGCCGTTGGAGCCGAAGATGAAGCCCGGGGTGATGAAGACGCGGGCCTCGTGGAGCACGCGCTCGGTGAGGTCTTCGACATTGGCATAGCTGTCGGGGATGCGGCCCCAGAGGAACATGCCGACCTGTGCCGGATCGTAGGTGCAGCCCAGGGCGTCCATGATCTCGCCGGCCACCTTGCGGCGGCGGGCATAGACCGTGACGTTGGCCTCGTGGTGCCATTCGTCGCTGTTGGCATAAGCCTGGGCGGCGGCAAGCTGGATGGGGCGGAAGGTGCCCGAGTCGATGTTGCTCTTGACCTTGAGGATCCAGCTGATGAAGGTGGCGTTGGTCGTGAGCATGCCGACACGCCAGCCGGGCATGTTGTGGCTTTTGCTCATGGAGTTGAACTCGATGCAGCATTCCTTTGCTCCCTCCACCTGGAGGATGCTCAGGTGCTCCTTGCCGAGGATGAAGCTGTAGGGGTTGTCGTTGACCACGACGATGTCGTGGCGTCGGGCAAAGTCCACGAGGCGCTCGTAGGTCTCGCGGCGGGCCGGTGCGCCGGTGGGCATGTTGGGGTAGTTGCACCAGAGGAGGCGTACGCCCGTGAGGTCCATCGCCTCGAGCTGGTCGAAGTCAGGTTGCCAGCCGTTTTCGGGGCGGAGGTCATAGTTGACGATCTCGCAGCCGAGCAGACGGCTCAACGAGGTATAGGTGGGGTAGCCCGGATTGGGGACGAGCACCTTCTCGCCCGGATTGACAAAGGCGAGGGTCGTGTGGAGGATGCCCTCCTTGGAGCCGATGAGCGGCTGGATCTCCGTGGCGGGGTCGAGCGTCACGCCAAACCACCGCTGATAGAAACCGGCCATCGCCTTGCGCAGTTCCGGTATGCCCGCCGTGGGCTGGTAGCCGTGGCTGGTCGCCTTGCGGGCCTCTTCGCATAGTGTCTCGATCGTCTCGGGCGATGGGGGCATGTCGGGGCTGCCGATAGCCAGGGAGATGATGTCCTGCCCCTCGGCGTTGAGGCGGGCCACCTCTTTGCCCTTGCGCGAGAAGTAATATTCCTTGACGCTGTCGAGACGGGCGGCGGGGTGTATGGTGGGGAGCGGATTACTTGCCTGCATATTCACCAAGTGTTTTAAGTTCTTTGAGTAAGGGGCGCACGGCGTCGATGCTCTGGCGGTAACGGATGTAATCGTCGTAGGTCACGTCGACGTAGAAGAGATACTCCCATTCGCGCCCGATGATGGGAAGTGACTGTATCTTCGTGAGGTTGATCTTATAGAAGGAGAAGATGCTCAGCACCTGTGAGAGCGAGCCCTCCTCATGGGGTAGGGCGAAGACGATGCTGGCCTTGTTGGTGTGGTGGGTGTCGCGGAGCTTGTCGGCCGACCAAGGGTCGGAGAGCACGAGGAAGCGGGTGTAGTTGTGCTTGTTGTCCTCGATGTGGTTCTCGAGCACCTTCATGCCGTAGAGCGGAGCTGCTCCGGCGTGGCAGATGGCGGCGTGTCCTTTAAGGTGGCGGCGGCTGATCATCTCGGCTGCGCCGGCCGTGTCGCCCACCTCGACGACCTTGAGCTGCGGGTGATGGTCGAGAAAGTCTCGGCACTGCGCCAGGGCGACGGGGTGGGAGTTGACCTCCGTGAGCGTGTCCCAGTCGTCTTCGGGGAGACACATGATGCTGTGCTCGATGTGGAGCTTGTGCTCGCCGATGACGGTCATGCCGCTCTCGCGCAGCAGGTCGTAGTTGTGGAGCAGGGAACCGGCGATGGTGTTTTCGATGGCCATCATGCCGAGGCGGGCATAGTCGTCGCGCATTTCGCGGAAGATGTCTTCGAACGTGTCGCAACAGATCAGTTCGATGTCTTCGCCGGCGAAGTATTGGTGCGCCGCGATGTCGTGGAAGGAGCCTCGGATGCCCTGTATCGCTATCTTCTTCATCAGAGGAAAGGGGTCGTGGTAACAAAAAATCCCGCCTCCACGTGGGGAAGCGGGATTTTGTTGTGTCAGTTCTTATTAGAGTTGTTGGCACGCGCCATCCCGCTTCGCTTGTCCGGCAAAGTAAAAGTAATAACCGAAAAAGAAGTAGGAGGCGCAGTGGCTCAGCATATCGTGTGCTTTGTTGTTGTTATCGCTTGCAAAAGTAAGGGCTTTCTCTCGTCAGACAAACATTTTGTCAGACTTTTTGCGGTAAAAAAAGCGTGAAGGCTTTTCCCGTTCCCCGCAGCGGGGACTCTGAGAGATGGTTAATCATTTGTATCTCATCCACTTGAGCATCTCCTTGACCGTGGGCTTCTTGCCGTACATGAGGATGCCGACGCGGTAGATCCTGGCGCCGGTCCACACGCAGCCCAGGGCCGTGAGGTAGAGCAGGGCGAGCGACAGCAGCTCTTGCCAAAGGGGCACGCCGAAGGGGATGCGCACCATCATCACGATGGGCGAGGTGAAGGGGATGAGGCTGGTCCAGAAGGCTAGGGGGCCGGAGGTGTTGTCGACGGAGGCCATGGCGGCGTAGAGGCCGAAGATCAGCACGATGGTCATGGGCATCATAAACTGCGAGGTGTCTTCCGACTCGTTGACCGAGGCGCCGATGGCGGCAAAGAGGGAAGCATAGAGCAAATAGCCGCCCACAAAGTAGAAGAGGAACATCACGCCCAGCTCCACATAGGGCAGGTTGATGAGTGCGGCATAGAGTTCGGCCGCCTCGCTGCCGCCTGCCTGCGCCGCCGTAGTGAGGGCGTCGGCACCGTCTGCCGCCATGGAGGCCTGACCGGCTGCCGCCAGTTGTGACGTTTCAGGCGCGCTGAGGCCGAAAACGAAGCCCGCGCCCGTGAGAATGACGGCCAGCAGCACAGCCCATATGGCCATTTGCAGCAGGCCCACCATCGAGATGCCCACGATCTTGCCCATCATGAGCTGGAAGGGCTTGACCGACGAAACCATCAGCTCCACAATGCGGTTGGTCTTCTCCTCTAGCACGCTCTGCATGACCATGGCGCCGTAGGAGAAGACGAAAATGTAGATGAGGAAGGTGAAGAGAAAGCCGCACGCCATGGCCACGGCGGTGCTGGAGTGAGAGTCGGTGCCCTCGGCGGTGCGCTTCACGGTGGGAATGGTGAGGTCGGTCTGCACGTCGTCGATGATGCGCTTGATGTTTGTGATGCCCGTGGCGGCCAACTTGTCGTTGCGCACCTGCTCGTTGAGCGCCGTTTCCACGTAGGTGAGCAAGGCGTTAGGCACGGTCTTGTTGGAGTAGACGGTCACGTTGGCGGGGTCCTCGGTCAGCGATCCGCGAATGGCCACGACGGCCTCGAAGGAGCTTGTGTCGGCATAGAGGGCGGGGGCGTCGGGGTTGGCTACGGGCACGAAGCGATAGGCGGCATCGCTTTTCAGCACGGGGCTGTAGTGGCCGGTGCGGTCATAGACGGCTACGGCCTTCTGTTCGTCGTCTTGTATGCTCGAGAGCCACATGGGCACAAACACCAGGGCGGCGAAGATGAAGGGCATGAGCACGGTCAGGAGGATGAACGACCGCTTGCGGATACGTGTTTCAAACTCACGCCGAATGATGATGAGGGTTTTGTTCATTGCGGGGGGAAGGTAAAATGGCGGTTTCGGTGAACCTATAGCCCCAAAGGGGGTAGGGTAATAGCCTAGGGATTTATCCCTAGGACTTCGTGCGTATTACTTTACTCGCCGCCAGTAGGCGTAATTTTAATTGGCGGAATTGGCGGCGAGTTATAGGTAGTGGACTTGACCTAGGGTTTCACCCTAGGCTATTGTCTGGCGCCCCGTTGGGGCTTTCCGTGGTAATCCTATAGCCCCAAGGGGGGTAGGGTGAACCTATAGCCCCAAGGGGGCGTAAGGTAATAGCCTAGGGATTTATCCCTAGGACTTCGTGCGTATTACTTTACTCGCCGCCAGTAGGCGTAATTTTAATTGGCGGAATTGGCGGCGAGTTATAGGTAGTGGACTTGACCTAGGGTTTCACCCTAGGCTATTGTCTGGCGCCCCGTTGGGGCTATTGTCTGGCGCCCCGTTGGGGCTTTCCGTAAAACCCATCTTTATATAAACTGCATCCGTCAGTCCCGCGCGACAGCCGTGTGCCCGCCCTGCGAGGGGGCCTGGTCGCCGACAATCCGGAGAAAGATTTCCTGCATCGTCGGGAGACGCTCGCTGACGGACTGGAGTTCGGCCTGACCGGCGAGGGCGGTGAAGAGGGAGGAGTTGGTGGTATCGCCCGTCTTGCGGAGGGTCCAGCGGGTCGTGGTGCCCTGCGTCTCCTGCGCCGTGATGTCATAGAGCCCCTCCCGGGGCGTGAGCGTGCCGGCGGTGGTGACTGCTTCGTAAGTGCCGGTGCGGTAATTGCGCTTCACCTCTTCGACACTGCCCGAGAGCACCACCTGCGAGTGGTTGATGAGGGCTATCTCGTCACACAGCTCTTCGACCGAGGCCATGTTGTGGGTGGAGAAGATGATGGTGTGTCCCGCATCGCGGAGGCGGAGCATCTCGCGTTTGAGCAGCTCGGCATTGACGGGGTCGAAGCCTGAGAACGGTTCGTCGAAGATGAGGAGCTGCGGCTCGTGGAGGACGGTGATGACGAACTGCACCTTCTGCTGCATGCCCTTGGAGAGCTCTTCGAGCTTCTTGTCCCACCAGGGCATGATCTCGAGGCGGTTGAACCAGTGTGTGAGGCGGTCGGTGGCCTCGGCGGCGGTGAGGCCCTTGAGGCGCGCCAGGTAAACGGCCTGTTCGCCCACATTCATCTTCTTATAGAGCCCGCGCTCTTCGGGCAGGTAGCCGATGTTTGCCACGTCGCCGGCTTCGAAGGGGTGGCCGTCGAAGGTCACCTCGCCGCTGTCGGGGGCGGTGATGCGGTTGATGATGCGGATGAGGGTGGTCTTGCCCGCCCCGTTAGGGCCCAGCAGACCGAAGATCTTGCCACGGGGCACGCTGATGCTCACGTCGTTGAGCGCCGTGTGGTGGGCAAAGCGCTTCACGATGTGGCTGGCGGTAAGGAAGGGGGTATTGTCCATAGCTGTAAATGAGGAAGGAACTAAGTGGGGGCGTCAAGGGCGGCTCTCGCCTTCGATGTATTTGTCAAGGGCCAGCTGATCGCCGTCGAAGACGGCATAGCTAAACTCGCTGATCCAGTCGCCCAAGATGACCACGCGGGCGGTCTTGGCGATCATTAGATCGAGCTCGATGTGCCGATGGCCGAAGATGAAGAAGTTGATGTCGGGGTGGGTCTTGAGATATTCCTTGGCATATTTCACCAGCACCTCCTTGTCTTCGCCCTGATAGGGCGGCTCTTTGCCGTCAGCGCGCTTGAGGCGTGAGCGGCGGGCCCACTCCAGTCCGAAGGCCACGCCCCAGCGCGGATGGAGGGCGGCAAAGAGGCGACGGCAGGTGGGGCTGTGGAAGATGGCGCGGAGCACCTTAAACTTCTTGTCACCCGGGTCGAGCCCGTCGCCGTGGGCCAGCAGGAAGGTCTTACCCCCCAGTTCGATGACCTCGCTGCGTGGGTGGATGATCATGCCACACTCCGTGGCGAAGTAGTCGTGCTGCCAGAGGTCGTGGTTGCCGTAGAAGTAATGTACCTCGACGCCGCTGTCGGTCAGTTCGCTGATCTTCCCCAGCAGGCGGGTGTAGCCCTTGGGCACTACCGTGCGGTATTCAAACCAGAAGTCGAAGATGTCGCCCAAGAGGTAGATGGCGAGCGCCTTGTCTTTGATCGAGTCGAGGAAGTTGACGAGGCGCCGTTCGTGCATGCGGCCGTGCTCGATGGCCCGGCTGCCCAGGTGGGCGTCGGAGAGGAAGTAGATGTTGCGGCGCGTGGCTTGCAGATCGTTGATTGACGGCATAGGCTGCGTATGTAAGATCGTGTGTGGGGGGGGATGTGTGCCTTGTTCTAAGAAGTGTGCCCGCTCTGTTGGGGCGGGTGGGGCTACATAAAGCCGAGTTCGAGCTTGGCCTCGTCGCTCATCATGTCCTTGTCCCATTCGGGCTCAAAGACTAGGTTGACCTTGGCGTCGGTGACGCCCTCTACGCCGTCGAGCTTGAGGCGCACGTCCTCCACAATGAAGTCCGCCGCGGGGCAGTTGGGCGCCGTGAGGGTCATGTCGAGGTCGAGCGTGCCGTCGTCGTGGAGGTCGATGCGGTAGATGAGCCCCAGGTTGTAGATATCTACGGGAATCTCGGGATCATAGACCGTCTTCAGTACTTCGACGATGCGCTCTTCTATCTTCAGTTTCTCTTCGGGAGTCATAATGTGGGGGAGGAAATAGGGGTTGGGAAAATGGGGGCGGCCTTAGAGGCGGCCAGCCTCCTGATAGCTGTAATAGCCGCCCTCGGTGATGATGAGGTGGTCGATGAGGCGGATGTCAACCGTCTTTGCCGCCTCCTTCAGGCGTTGGGTGAGGTTATCGTCCTCGCGGCTCGGCCTGAGCGAACCTGAGGGGTGGTTGTGGCAGAAGACGATGACGGGGGCACCGGCCATGAGGGCTTCGCGCAAGACGAGGCGCACGTCGACGACCGTCCCCGTGATGCCGCCGCGGCTGATGAGCTTGTCGCCGATGAGGCGCAGGCTATTGTTGAGCAGTAACACGCGGCTCTCCTCCACCATCTTGCCCAGGGCGTGGGGGCGTAGGTAGGCGTAAATCTCCTCCGCCTTGCGGAAGGGGGCCTGCAGGTCTTCGCCCTCCTTGAGGCGGCGGCGTCCCAGTTCGCAGGCGGCAATGAGGGTGATGGCCTTGGCCTCGCCGATGCCCTTGTAGGTGCAAAATTGCTTTACGTCGAGACGGCTGAGGTTGATGAGCGAGTTGCCGTGGTCGGTGAGGATGCGCTGCATGAGCGCCACGGCATTCTCCTCCGTATTGCCCGACCCGATGAGGATTGCGAGCAGTTCGGCCGCCGTGAGTACCTCGGGCCCCTTCTCCAGCAGTTTCTCGCGCGGCCGCTCTTCGGGAGCGAGGTCGGTGATTGACTGTTTGGCCGGTGCGTTGTCTTCGGAGGGCGTGCTGTAGAGCGGCACCACGTTGGTGGCACCGGGGTAGAGCGGAGAGACGGCTTCGGCCGCCTCCTGCCGCCCGGGGGCGTCGGCAGGGAGGGTGGGGTCGTGCGTCATTTATAGAAATTCTTTTTGAATGCCTCAAACTCTCCCTTCCCTCTCACGCACCTGCGCCACCAGGCACGCAGGAATCCCAGACCGTAGCCCGTGAGCTGCACGTAGGCGGCAGCTACGGCGATGAGGCCCACGAGCAGGCTGCGCTCACGCCGCGAGGCGTCAACGAAGATGAGCAGGGCGAAGAGCAAGAGCGGCAGGAGCATCACCCACCAGTGCGGACAGCCCAGCAGCGCCGCCAGAAGGCTCAGCAGCACAAGTCCTATGCAGCCAAGGGTAAAGACTGCCGGCAGTAGGTGCACTAGCTTGAGCGTGCCGGGGTGGCGCTTGGTGAGGTTGATGCGGGCGATGCCGGAGTTGTGCACCTGCTTGAAGAATTTCCGCAGGTCCGTGCGCCGCTTGTGCCACACCCAGGCTTCGGGGAAGAGGCGGCACTTGTAACCGCCCTCGAAGATGCGGGTGGAGAAGTCGATGTCTTCGCCGAAGCGCATCTCGCTGAAGCCCCCTAGCGCGTTGTAGACCTCGCGCCGCACGCCCATGTTGAAGGAGCGGGGATAGAACTTGTCCATTTTCTTCTTGCCGCCGCGGATGCCGCCGGTGGTGAAGAAAGAGGTCATGGCGTAGCTGATCGCCTTCTGCGTCGGCGTGAAGGAGGGGTGTGCGCGGTCGGGACCGCCGAAGGCGTCGCACGGAGCGGCGGAAAGTTCGGCATCGACCGCGGCGAGATAGCCGGGCGGCACGACGACGTCGGAGTCGAGAATCAGCACATAGTCGGCCTCCGTGCGGGCCACGCCGTAGTTGCGTGTCTGGCCGGGACCGGAATTGGCCTTCTTATAATAATGTACGTTGAGCCGTCCCTCGTAACCTTTCACGACGTCTTCGCACGGGCGGTCGGACCCGTCCTCGACGATGACGACCTCGAAGTCGCCGATGGTCTGGTGCGTGAGCGAGTCGAGCAGTTCGGCCACTTCGTCGGGCCGGTTGTATACGGGGATGATGAATGCGTACTTCATGCTTCTGGAGTTAGGGAGCTGTGCGGCCCGTAGGCCTGTTCGACCTGGGCGACGATGCAGTCGGGCACCATGCCGCGGATGGAACGTCCCGCAGCCACGGTGCGGCGTATGTCGGTCGAGGCGTAGGGCAGGAGGGGGGCTTCGATGAACTGCACGCCCTGGGGCAGGGCGGCGCCGCCTAGCGGGTAGCCCGGTCGGGGGTAGACAATGATGGGCGTGGTGGCCAGAATCTCCTCGGGGTGGGCCCAGCGGGAGAAGGCTGCCCAGTTGTCGGCGCCGATGAGCAGGCTGAAATGCCGTCCGGGGTAGGCGCTGCGCAGGGCGCGGAGCGTCTGCCACGTGTAGGAGGGGCGGGGCAGGTCAAACTCGAAGCGGCTCGCCCGCATGCCCGGCTCATCGGCCACGGCCGTTTGGGCCAGGCGGTAGCGCACTTCCTCATCAAGCAGGTCGCTGCCGGCCTTGAGCGGATTGCGGGGTGTGACCATCAGCCATACCTCATCGGCCAATCCCTCGGCCAGCACCTGGCGGGCCAAGCCGATATGGCCCAGGTGGATGGGGTTAAACGAACCTCCGAAGATCACCGTGCGCAGGGCGGGGAAAGATGGTGCGGGCCCGTTCATTCGCCGATGAAGGCTCGCACGACGCGTTCTACCTCAGCCTGGGCCGTGGCGAGGTCGTCATTGACGATCACCACGTCGAAGCGGTCGGCCTGTGAGAGTTCGAACTCCGCGCGGGCGATGCGGTCGTTGATCACCTCGGGGCTGTCCGTGCCGCGGCCCTCAAGGCGTTGGCGCAGCGCCTCGATCGAGGGGGGCTGGATGAAGATGGAGAGCGCCTGGTCGCCATAGTGGCGCTTGATGTTTTGTCCGCCGAGCACGTCGACGTCGCAGACCACGTTCTCCCCGCGGGCCAGCTGGCGGTCTATCTGACTCTTGAGCGTGCCGTAGAAGCGGTCGGGGTAGACCTCCTCATATTCGAGGAAGTCGCCCTCGGCGATCTTTTGGCGAAATTCTTCGGGGCTGAGGAAGAAGTATTCCACCCCGTTGCGCTCCTGGCCGCGCGGCGGACGGCTCGTGGCGGAGATGGAAAAGTGGAGGTTGAGCCCCTTGGCCATCAGGTGGTTGATGAGCGTGCTCTTACCGCTGCCGCTGGGGGCGGAGAAGGTGATGACTTTCATTATTGCTTCCTTATATATAATGTGTGCGGGCGGGGATTTACATCACGTTGAGCACCTGCTCCTTGATCTGCTCCAGTTCGTCCTTCATCTTGACGACGATGTTCTGCATCTCCGCCTGGTTGCTCTTAGAGCCGGTCGTATTGATCTCGCGCCCCATCTCCTGGGCGATAAAGCCGAGCTTCTTGCCCTGTCCGTGGCCGTTGTCAAGGGTCTCGCGGAAGTAGCGCAGGTGGTTTGTGAGGCGCTGCTTCTCTTCGCTGATGTCGAGTTTCTCGATGTAGTAGATGAGTTCCTGCTCGAGGCGACCCTTGTCGTAGTCCACGCCTTTGAGTTCGGCCAGGCGGTCTTCGAGGCGTTGGCGGATCTTCTCCACGCGGCTCTTCTCGTAAGGCTCGATTTCGGCGAGCAGTTGCTCGATGTTGTCCACCTTCTCCCTGAATTTCTTCTCGAGTGCGGCCCCTTCCTGGCGGCGGAAGTCCGTCAGGTGGGCGAGCGCCTCGTCGACGGCTTTTTGGGCGGCTTCCCATACCTCGGGCGTCAGTTCCTCAGCCTCCTCCGAGCCCATCACGTCGGGCAGTCGGAGCACAAGCTCCCAGACGTTTTCGGGCAGCGGCAGGTCTTGCGCGTCGCTGATGGCCTGTATCTGGCTGACATAGCCGGCAACGGCCTCGGGACAGATGTGGCCGGCGGCGGCCGTGTCGGCCTTATCTACGCGCAGGGTGAAGTCCACCTTGCCGCGCTCCAGCTTTTTTGCCACCGTCTGGCGAAGCACCATCTCCTGCTCGCGGAAGAGTGGCGCAATGCGGGTTGAGAGGTCCATGCTTTTGCTGTTGAGCGAGCGGATCTCGACGCAGATTTTTTTGTCACCTACGGTGGCCTCGGCCTTGCCGTAGCCGGTCATTGACTGTATCATCTGATGGGATAAGTGGAGAGGGTTTGTGAGTGCGGTGCCGGTTGTTGCCTGCCGCTTCCGTGGCAGCGCATACTTGCAGCCGGCGTATAGTTAAGGCGAAGGTACGGCTTTTCCCCTTTTCGCGCGGCTTGCGGCGCTTGATAATTCATACCTTCGCGCCATGAACCGTTATACCGCTTGTCTTTCCTTGGCCGGTTCCGATCCTTCGGGCGGGGCGGGCCTCCAGGCCGATCTGAAGGTCTTCACCCTCCTGGGTTGTTACGGCATGGCCGTGCCGACGGCCCTCACCGTGCAAAATACGGTGGGCGTCAAGCGCTCCGTGCCCGTCGGCTCCGCACTGGTGGCCGACCAGCTGGAGGCCGTCCTCTCCGACATCACGCCCCGCGCCGTCAAGATCGGCATGCTCCCCGCGCCGGGCGCCCCCGCGGCGGTGGCCGACTTGCTGGCGCGCTTCGGCGTTACGAGCGTGATCCTCGATCCGGTGATGATCGCTTCGTCCGGCCTCCCGCTGATCGGTGAGGCTGTCATAGCGGAGCTCTGCGAGCGCCTCATTCCCCGCTGTGCCCTCGTCACGCCCAACCTCCCCGAGGCCCGTTACCTGGCCGGCCTTGCCGAGGCCGACGCTGCAACGCCCCTCTCCGCCGAAGCGCTGGCCCGCCGGCTTCAGCGGCGTTTCCCCGGCGTGGCTTTCCTCGTCAAGGGCGGCCATGCGGCGGGCGAGCCCGACGACCTGCTCCTCACTGCCGACGGAGCGGTCCGTTCCTTCGACGGGCGGCGCATCATGACCCGCAATGACCACGGCACGGGGTGCGTCCTCTCCTCCGCGATCGCCGCCCATCTGGCGCTCTATCCCGGCGACGGTCTGGCGGCTGCCGTCGCCCGCGCCAAGGATTTCCTTACGCAGGCCCTCCGTCGGGGAGCGGATTATGCGATCGGCCATGGTCGCGGCCCGCTTTACCTGTTGCCTGGGTAGTTTGCCCTAATGCCCCGGCAATTTCCGTTTCCAGACTGGAAATATTCATTTCAGGACTGGAAATGGATAGACCAGGACTGGAAACGGATATTTCCAGTCCTGAAACGAAAACTTCCCGCCCTGCAGGCCTCCCTACAGGGCTTTTTCGTATCTTTACACAGCATAGCCCCTTCCTGCGCTCCGGTGCTAGGGCGGGGTGGGGCGGCATCGCCCGAATAATCACGCAAACAGCAGATTCAGCCCATGGCACAATACGTAATGGAAAAGCTCTCCGAGGGCATGCTCGGCGAGGGCGAGAGAATATATCCCAAGCTGGTCAATGCCGGCGTGGCCGGCATCGGTGAGATAGCCGACCTGATCGAGCACAGCACGACCTTCCACAGCAGTGACGTCAAGGGCATGCTCGAGGCCCTGGCCCGGGTTATTGCCGCCGAGGTGGCTCAGGGGCGGACGGTGCGCCTCGATGGGCTGGGCACCTTCCGGGCCGTGCTCGGCCTGGTGGAGAAAGACCGCCGGCAGGAGTGGAAGACGGAGACTGACCGCCTCGCCACGGGTCGCAACGTGCGGGTCAAGACGGTGAACTTCCGTCCTGATAACCGTATGCTCCGCGAGGTGGACGACCGGATCTCGCTCGAGCGGGTCGGCAATCTGGAGCGGCCGCCGCGCCCGCAGTCCACGATGGCGGAGCGTTTGGCGATGCTGCGCACCTATTGTGCCGAACACCACTTCATCCGCGTTTCGTCTTATGCAGACCTTACGGGGCTCTCCCGCACGACGGCCTCCCGTGAGCTCCGCACCTTTGCCGCCGACCCAGAGACTGGGGTGACCGGCATGGGGCGCGGCGCTGCGAAGGTGTATGTTCTTGCTATTGTCCGCTAAATTCTGCTTGGGTAGCCCCAAAGGGGCATAGCAGCGGAGCCCAGGGCGTCAGCCCTGGGGCTCCCGGTATCCGCCCTTTAGCCCTGAAGGGGCGTCGCAATCTGCGTCCGCCTTTTGTTACGGTAAGATACACTACACGACATCTGGCCAGACCATCAATATTGGGCAGCCCTTCGCTTCGGGGTAGAAAAAGCAAATCCTTTGGCTAAGCTTTTTGCTCTCCGCTCGCCTTGTACTAACTTTGCAGGCACAACCAAGACTATCATATTACGCACTAAACATGAACGCATTCGTTTTCCCCGGACAGGGCGCCCAATTTGTCGGTATGGGCAAGGACCTCTATGAGAAACATCCTATCGCCAAGCAATTCTTCGAGAAAGCCAACGAGATCTTAGGCTTTCGCATCACCGACGTGATGTTCGACGGAACGGACGAAGCGCTCAAGCAGACCAAGGTGACGCAGCCCGCCGTGTTCCTCCACAGCGTGGTGAGCGCCCTCTGCCTCGGTGCCGACTTCCAGCCCGCCATGGTCGCCGGCCACTCGCTGGGTGAGTTCTCCGCCCTCACCGCAGCCCGCTGCCTCAGCTTTGAGGACGGTCTCAAACTCGTTGCCGCCCGTGCCAAGGCTATGCAGAAGGCCTGCGAAGCCAACCCCGGCACGATGGCCGCCATCATCGCCCTGCCCGACGCCAAGGTCGAGGAGGTCTGCCACATCGTCTCCAACGAGACGGGCAAGGTGGTCGTTCCCGCCAACTACAACTGCCCCGGCCAGCTCGTTATCTCCGGTAACGTCGAGGCCGTTGAGGTAGCCTGCCAGCGCCTCAAGGAGGCCGGTGCCAAGCGCGCCCTCATGCTTCCCGTGGGCGGTGCCTTCCACTCTCCCCTCATGCGTCCCGCACAGGAAGAGCTCGAGGCCGCCATCGCCACGACGGAGTTCCACAAGCCCATCTGCCCCGTCTACCAGAACGTCGACGGCAAGCCCCACACCGACCCTGAGGAGATCAAGGCCAACCTCATCGCCCAGCTCACGGCCTCTGTCCTCTGGACCAAGGAGGTCACGGCCATGGTGGCTGACGGTGCTACGGACTTCACCGAGTGCGGTCCCGGCAAGACGCTTCAGGGCATGATCGCCAAGATCTGCAAGGGCAACGACCAGGTTCACGCCCACGGTGTCAACGACTAACGCAATCTCACAATCCTTTCATCATACAGGCAGGCGGAAGCTTTCCCATCACCCGACGGGCAGCTTTCGCCTGCTTGCTTTTACGTCATTCTCTCACCATGAAACCACTCATCTACCAAGTCTTCACCCGTCTCTACGGCAATCCCCTCAAGGCCAATGTGCCTAACGGCTCGAAGGAGCAGAACGGCTGCGCCCGCATGGCGGACTTCACCGCCGAGCGGCTGGCGCGCATCGCCGGTTTTGGCTTTACCCACGTGTGGTATACCGGCCTCCTGGCCCACGCCACGCAGACGCATTACGATGCTTACGGCATTCCGGCCGACCATCCCGCCGTGGTCAAGGGCCGCGCCGGTTCGCCTTACGCCATCAAGGACTATTATGACGTTGATCCCGACCTCGCCGTCGACCTGGCCCGCCGCCAGGAGGAGTTTGACGCCCTCGTTGCCCGCACCCATAAGGCCGGACTGAAGTTTATCCTCGACTTCGTGCCCAACCACGTGGCCCGTCAGTATCACAGCCATGCCCGCCCCGCAGGGGTGAGCGACCTGGGCGCAGGCGATGACACGAACGTGGCTTTCTCGCCGCAGAACAATTTCTATTACCTTCCCGGCCAGACGCTCCACACCGAGGGTTTCGACTATGAGCGCAATGCCGCCGCCCCCTATCGCGAATATCCCGCCAAGGTGACCGGCAACGACCATTTTGACGCCTACCCCGGTCGCAACGACTGGTATGAGACGATCAAACTCAACTATGGCGTTGACTACCTCGGCGGTCATGTCTGTCACTTCGACCCCGTTCCCTCCACGTGGACGAAGATGACCGACATCCTCCTCCACTGGGCCTCCCGCGGCGTCGATGCTTTCCGTTGCGACATGGCCGAGATGGTGCCCGCCGCGTTCTGGCATTACGCCATCGGTCGCGTCAAGGCGCAGCACCCCGAGGTGCAGTTTATCGCCGAGGTCTATAATCCCGGCGAATACCGCAACTACATCGGTGCCGGTTTTGACTATCTCTATGATAAGGTCGGCCTCTACGACACCCTGCGCGGCATCGTCACGGGCGGCACGTCGGCCAGCTGCATCACCGGCTGCTGGCAGGCTGTAGATGACATCCGCTCGCACATGCTCTATTTTCTCGAGAACCACGATGAGCAGCGCATCGCCTCCTCCTTCTTTGCCGGCGATGCCCACCGCGCCCTGCCCGCCCTCGTGGTGAGCGCCATGTTGGGCGACAATCCCTTGATGGTCTACGCCGGTCAAGAGGTGGGCGAACCGGGCATGGAGGCTGAAGGCTACAGCGGCTGCGACGGACGTACGACAATCTTCGACTACTGGAGTGTCGCCTCCCTGCGCAAACTGACCGCCAAAGACCCTGAGGCCGCCATGACGCCCGCCGAGCGCTCGCTCTATGACTATTATCGTCGCGTCGTCACACTCTGCCGCAGCGAGCGTTCGCTGAGCGAAGGCCGTTCCTACGACTTGCAGTATGCCAACTACGGCCGCGACTGCGGATACGATTGCGATCGCCAATACGCCTTCCTCCGCAAGGCCGACGGCGCGGCTCCGCTGCTCGTCGTGGCAAACTTTGCCGACCATGCCGCCCACGTCGGCGTCCGTGTCCCCGCCCACGCCTTCGACTACCTCTCCCTGCGTGCCGGCATGCGTTCGTCCATCGACCTCCTCACGGGTTACGTCCAGACCCTCAGGCTCAAGGCCGACGAACCTACCTACGTCGAAGTGCCCGCCTACGGCGCCGTCGTTATGAAGCTCTGACGCCCCTCTCCGTACGTCTGAGAAAAGTTTTTTCAAAAAATATCGCTCCACCCCTTGGTCACTTCTGGAGAAGTACCTACCTTTGCAATCGCAAACGGGAAACAAGAGCACTGCGGTGCTCGACACAATGTCCCGATGATCGCGGAGTGGAGCAGTTGGTAGCTCGCCAGGCTCATAACCTGGAGGTCGTTCGTTCGAGTCGAGCCTCCGCAACTTTCAAGCGGAAGTCAACACATCGTTGACTTCCGCTTTTTTCATACCTATGGTTGAAACCATAGGTTATAATATGTCGCCCCTTCAGGGCTCTATGAAATGTGCGTCGGGTTCCCTATGGTTGAAACCATAGGCTATAATATGTCGCCCCTTCAGGGCTCTATCGAATATGCATCGGTTCCCTATGGTTGAAACCATAGGCTATGATGAGACCTCTCAAAAGTAGGCGGAGAATTTGCTCATATGCGGGATGCTTAGTATCTTTTTTCCGTGGAAATCAAGACTTCCACCTACAGCTTTGCTGATTATAGCGCAAGCCGCCGCAAGATACGTTCCCGGTTCTTTAATCAGATCAACCGACTGATTGATTGGGAAGCCGTCCGCCGTATTTTTGATACGGCCCGTCTCCATGCATCGCGTTGCTGTGCAGTCAGCCTGTGAGGGCTTCTGTTTTGTGATGGTGGACGCCGCGCTGTGCATAGCCTGCGGCTTGTGCTGACGAAGAGAAGGACGTGCTTGGAGGGGGACTAGGAGGGGCATGAATAAAGCGGCGCACCGTAAGGGGTGCGCCGCTTTGTTGTATAGGAATAAATGGTGGGGCGGATTATTCTAGCCAGCCCTTCTTAGCCGGCATGCCGCCGTTCCAGATGGTGCGCCTTGAGCGCATGTCGCTGCTGTTGTCCAAGCTGCCGTTTTTGTCGATGGTGATGTTTTGTTCATCACCGCTCGTTGCCAGCATCTGTTCGGGATGGAGACTGAGGGCTTTGGCCGCAGGGGCTATATAGGTCTTTTTCATATCAATAGGGTAGGATGAGTTTTATGCGAGATCGCGATGAGGAAGGTAAGTAAGTGAGGCGCGGGGGCGCTGCGGCCGCGGGGCGGATATGTGCGGCGCGGGCCGTGCGCCTCCGGTGCGTCTTACTTCATATATACCTTCTGGCCCTTGTCGGTCACAAAGATGCCGTGGGCGGGATAGAGCACGCGGCGGCCCTGCAGGTCGTAGTATGCCTTGGGAGCGGCGCTCTCTGTCTCGGTCGTCACGCCTTGAATGTCGGTGGGCAAACCAAAGCGGAAGGTCAGGGCTGCAG
Source organism: Alloprevotella sp. (assembly GCA_052272595.1). GTDB lineage: Bacteria > Bacteroidota > Bacteroidia > Bacteroidales > Bacteroidaceae > Alloprevotella. The sequence continues at coordinate 30,706 of DAVZJV010000007.1, read as the reverse complement.
CCTCCGTGGAAACGTTAGCCGTGGGAAGGTATGCCTTGTTGGCGGCCACGGTGGTGAGGCTGGTACCGTTCTTTAAGAGCTTGCCCGTGCCGTTGTTGGCTGCCAAGCCGTAGAACTGACCTGCGGCGTAGCCCGAGCGGGCGATCGTGGTGCCGTCCAGCAGATCGGTACGGGTTATGGCTGGCACGTTGTCGTTGATGGTGAGCTGATAGCTTGCCGTTCCTTCGGTAGTGGCGCTCGTGTTGCTGTCGAGGATGAAGGCCGGCGTGTTGGCGGGCAGCTCGGTGCCGATGGAGGTGAGCGTTACCTCGCTATTACCCGTTGCCGTGGCGATGTATGCCTCCAAGCCTTCAGGAAGCGTAACGCCGAAGGGATATTTCACCGAAGCCCACTTCGTATCGTTGTAGACCGTGAGCGTGATGGTGCTGGTGGGGATGATGTACCAGTTGAAGCCGGCATCATCGGTAGGGGCACTAGTGTGTGAAGTTTCGTCGCCCACCGTTGTTGATGAAGCGTCCTTGCAACCGCCAAGCGCTTTGAGGTAAACTTCAGCGTCGCTCTTTTTCAAGTACCACTGGTTATATGTATTAGGAACTTGTACGAGCTTATAGCAGTAATAAATTTTCTTATTGCTTTCGTACCAACTAGTTGAGGGAACGTCGAGATTACCTTGCACGGCCGGTGAAAGGGGAATGTTTGCATTGGCGTTGAGAATTTGGAAATTTCCTTCCTTACTCTCAAATTTCCAAAGCATAGGCACCTCGAGCGCAGTAGCTTGAACGCGATTAAGCTCGCGATTGTCATTAGCTTCCAATGCGCCATTCGCGCCGCTTGCCGTCATACTCTGTGTAGATAACCATCGATAGTCACCATCGGCGTAAGTTTGGTTGCCGTCAGTGCGGCTGGCGCGAATCTTATAGTAGGCACCTTCTTTCAGGGCTATCTTCTTATAGGTATCGAAGAGCTTTTGGCCTTGCAAGTCGCTGGCGGCTGCACCGCTAAAGTCGAAACCACCTACACTACTTACATAACCAGGGATATTGCTCTTCTTGAGGTCGCCCATGTAGTCAGCGGGATGGAAGACTAACCCCGAACCGTAATCGCCAAGGGCTCCTGAATTGTTCCAAGTCGCGAGCTTTTCGTCTCGGAAGTTCAGATAGTCGAACGCACTGCCCATCTTCCTGATATACCATTTACCGTTTGTATGGCAGACGATATCAAAGCGGGTATTGGCGTCAGTAGCGGCAGCCAAGGTGACGGGTGTATTGTCATTATAATTTGCAAGACACATGTAAGTGTTCGTCAGCTTGTTCTTAATCTGGAAGCCATCGACGGGGTTACCTATCACAGCCCATAAGAAATCTTTCTTCACATCTTCGTAGGTAGAAGTCCCATAGAACACGCTGGCACAGGGCTTCCAGGTGCCGTTGTCTGTATCATTCAGAGCGGTCGAGGTACCATCGGCATATACCCACCTTACATCGCTGCGCGCCTTCAGCGTACGCCAACTTTGGTCATTTACAGAGCTCTCATAGTATGCAATGGGGAAGGGCATTACCATATTGTAGGTAAGCGTGATGTCATACGTTACATCTTCAGTGCCCATAGTGCCTGTTGGAATGTCTGTCAGCGTAAAGAAGCCGCGGCTTGTGCATACCGGAGTCGGATAGCTTTCACCTTCCAACAATTTATACGTTTTCTGAGTCGTTTGATTTCCAATATGGATATTATAGGTCAGCGTATGGAGGTCGGCAAAGGTCACCGGATAGAGGGAGTACGCACTGTTGTGCGTAGTACTTGTGGCAGATTCGTTCCATCCCACAGGATTGGTGGGATTACCGTTTAAATACTGCTTCGTGTTGGGGTCTTTAATGTTGAAAATACCCGCTACATTGCTCACACCGTTAATGGTAACCGTTCCTGCAGTTGTGCCGGTAGACGGCTGAACATTGTAGGGAATAGAGGTCATGTAGTTACCTGACAGAAATTGCAGCTGATATCCGTCACTGATTTTGACAACCTTCACGACAGCGCTCGTATGTTCGGTGCCTATAAAGGCAGCTTGTATTTCTGCCAGTGTCGTAGAAGTCGTAGGGGCGGTGCCTACCAGTTTGCCGTCGCTTTCGGCCGCAAAGATATTGCGACCGTTGTTGCGTAGCAGAAAGTAGCCGACGTCGGGGAGTTCGCTGATTGTAGAGATGCGTTCACCCACCGTCTGGATGCTCTTGCCTTCCCAGCCTTCGGCCGCGGCACGAGCTTGCACCACTCCGACCATAAAGAGCAAGAGCGGCACGAGATAATCGTAAATCTTCTTCATTTGTATAGGGTTTATGTTTTATGGATTGGAATAAGCTTGTGGTTGAAGGTGCCGCGCGAATAATTCATCATCTATAATGTTCAGCAGGCCGCGCGGCACGTTTGCACACGTTAAATGTGGCAAGACCCTAAATTTGAAGTGCGAAGGTAGACGAAAGTGAGCTATGAGGCGACTTGGATCAACGCGAAGGAACTTGATATATATAAGAATTAACGCCCCCCCCCCCTGTTTTGCTTTGTGGGGTAAGCATAATCGATGTGCGCCGGGCACCACCGCGACCTAGTGCAGCGTCATTTCCCGCAGTGACATGCGTCGAATATCGTTGTAGGGGCAGGCTATGGTCTTTCGGTCCGGGATCGTTTTGTGCCCTCGGCCATTGGCGCTTCTGCGATGGGGTTGTCGGGCGATGATTGCATAACGAAGGCGCTAGAGGTTGCGCACTTGACAAAACGGCTGTATTTAGCGGCTGTGTGTAAACATTGTGCTAACTTTGCGGCCGAAATCAATACATTCAGTCTTATGGACTATACCGGACTATTCATCAAGAAGTCGAAGGAGGAGCTGCTCCGTGAGGCGGGCAATGACGGTGGGCGCGGATTGCGCCGTGTCATAGGCCCCGGCGGGCTTATCGCCTTGGGCGTCGGCGTGATCATCGGTGCCGGCCTGTTCTCCGTTACGGGCATCGTGGCGGGTGAACATACCGGGCCGGCTATCGTCATCAGTTTTGCCATTGCGGCGATTGCCTGCGCGCTGGCGGGACTTTGTTACGCGGAGTTTGCCTCGATGCTCCCCATCTCGGGTTCGGCTTACACCTATTCGTACTTCACGATGGGCGAACTCGTGGCCTGGATTATCGGCTGGGACCTCGTGCTGGAGTATACGGTGGCGGCCGTGGCGGTGAGTGTCTCGTGGAGTCGCTACTTCTGTCACATGATGGCGGATATCGGCTGGCCCCTGCCCGAGGCGCTGACGGTGTGCCCGGCGGACGGCGGCGTGTTCAATGTGCCGGCTGCGGTGCTCGTCATCGTCCTCTCGCTGCTGCTGATGCGCGGCACGGAGGGGAGTTCGCGTTTCAATGACTTCATGGTCATTCTGAAGATCGCCGTCGTGCTGGCCTTTATCATCATCGGCATGCGCTACATACGGACAGAGAACCTCACCCCCTTCATACCGGCCAACGAGGGCGGGTTCGGTGAATACGGATGGTCGGGCATCTTGCGCGGCGCCGCCATCGTCTTTTTCGCCTACATCGGTTTCGATGCTGTCAGTACGGCTGCCCAGGAGGCCAAGAACCCCCGGCGCAACATGCCCATCGGCATCCTCGGTTCGCTGGTGATCTGCACGTTGCTCTACATGCTCTTCTCCTTTGTCATGACGGGCGTGGTAGACTACCATCAGTATATCGGCGCCGACAGCATCGCCCCGGCGCTGACGGCAGTGAAGAACATGGGGCCGGTCGGGCCTGATGGCGTGGTCGTGCCGGCCTTCCCCTGGCTCAACCGGCTGATCATCGTGGCCATCCTGCTCGGCTATGCCAGCGTGGTGCTTGTCATGTTGCTCGGCCAGAGCCGCGTGTTCTTCAGCATGAGCCGCGACGGATTGTTGCCGCCCATCTTCTCCCATCTCCACAAGCGCTTCCACACGCCGGCGCGCAGCAACATGCTCTTCATGATCGTCATCAGCGTGCTGAGCGGCATCGTCCCGCCGGGGCTTGCGGGCGAGATGACCAGCATCGGCACCCTTTTCGCCTTTGCCCTCGTGTGCCTCGGCGTCATCGTGGTGCGCAAGACGCAGCCTGATGCCCCGCGCGGCTTCAAGACGCCCTTCGTGCCTTACGTGCCGGCTGCCGGCGTGGTGTGCTGCATCGGCATGATGCTCTTCCTCCCGGCTGACACGTGGATCCGCCTCGTGATGTGGATGGTTGTGGGCCTCGATATCTATTCCTATTATGGTGTGCGCCACAGCCTGGCCGGCAGCGGCACGGTGCGCCGCCACGGGCAGACGATCCTGAGCGCCATCGGCATCTTCATCTCCTTCCTCTGCGTCATCACGGGTTTCTGGCATCAGCAGACCGTCGGCTGGCAGGCCGACCGCACGATGCTCTGGATCGCCGTGATCTTCGGCGTGGGGCACATCTTCTTCTTCCTCGTCCGCGGGTTCAGGCACCGCGAGGAGTGAGAGGCCATGTAGCCACATATAAATATGCGACGAGGGGCCTAGCGGTTCGGGTAGAACCGCTAGGCCCCTCATGGCGTTTGTCTGTCAATCTCAAATAAGTTCGAGCATATCGATCTGCGGCCAGGCGCCGAGGCGGTAAGGGACGTTGCCGCCTACGCCGGTCGATACAAAGAGCTGCTGCTTGCCGTCGCTGTAGAGGCCGCCCCACTCGGGCGCAACCCACTGGGCGGGGGAGAAATCGCCGATCTTCAATTGCATGGCGTGCGTATGCCCCGAGAGGGTCAATGCGACCGGCGCCTGTCCGACGATGCCGTGGTGCCAATGCCAGGGATCGTGCGACACGAGGACGGTGCAGGCCTCGGGGCTGACGCCATGCAGGGCCTGCGGCAGGTTGCCGCGCTCGGGGAAGGGCGGTTTGCCCGTGTTCTCCACGCCGGCGATGACGAGAGAGTCGTTGCCGCGGTGTATCGTGATGTGTTCGTTGAGTAAGATGTGCCACCCCATCTCGCGTTCCATCGCGACGATGCGTGCCGTGTGGGCGGCCTGTTCGGCGGCCGTGAGGCCCGGCTGATACATGCAATAGTCGTGGTTGCCCAGTACGGCGACGACCCCGTCGCGGGCCTGTAGGCGGGAGAGGACGGGGACGAAGGGACGCAGTTCGTCGGAGAGGGAGTTGACGATGTCGCCCGCGAAGATGATGAGGTCGGGCCGCTGGGCGTTGATGCTGTCGACCACGCGGCTCACAAAGGCGGTATCGTCGCCGTAGGAGCCGAGGTGCAGGTCGGAGATTTGGGCGATGCGGTAGTGGCGGAAGGTGGCGGGGAGTTTGTCGGCCTTGATCGCGGTGTGCGCGATGACGAGGCGTTTCCAGCCAAAACTGCAGGCATAGATCTGTGTCGCTGCCAAAATGACGGCTACGATGAGGGCGATGCGCTGCCCGATGAGGTAGGCGGGCTGGTGGCCCCAGGTGAAGAGGCGGGCTAGGAGGTCGACGATGATGAAGCCGAGCTTGGGCACGACGATGCAGGCCAGGAGGATGGCGGTGAGCTGCATGATCCAGCTGATGTGCAGGCCCATGGCGGCGGCCAGCATGCAGGCGAAGATGGCCACCGTTGGGAGGATCACCAGCAGCGTGCGCCACTCGCCGGGCTGGCGGTGGGTGAACACGAGCCAGAGATAGGCGTCGAGGGCCACGAGCAGGATGACGAAGAAGAGGAAAAAACGTACCATAGCGTTGGGGCGAGTCGGTGTGGAGTGGGGGAGAGACGAGAAGAGCCGGCGCCTTGATGGGGCACCAGCTCTTCGGTGTGTCTTATATGTGTAGTGCCGGCCGTGGGGCCGTGTTAACTTGCGCTGCGCGCATCAGGCTTAAGCCTTGCAGTCGGCCGGGGGCTCTAACTCGCCGTCGGGCTGTTGCTCCTCGGTGGCGACGGGCAGGGTGTTGGCCTCGTCGTCGTCCGTCACCTTAGCGGCCGCCTTGGCTTCGTCGGCCTGACGTTCGACCTGCTGCTCGTGCCATTTCTCGCGAGCCAGTTCCTGCATATCCGTGACCGTATCCTTCTCGTCTACGATTTCTTCACCGATCATCGTCTCGATGACATCTTCCATCGTGACAATGCCTCGCATGCTGCCGTACTCGTCGATGATGGCCGAGATGTGCTCTTTCCGGGCGAGGAGCTTCTCCCAGATGTTTGAGGCCGGCTCGTTTTCGGAAAAGGTCAGGATGGGGCGTACGATGTCTTTGAGGCGCAGGTCAAACTTGTCCTCGGCGAGCTTCTCCAAGATCGTCTGGCGGAGGACGTAGCCCTTGATGTAGTCATCGTTTTCATCATCATAGACCGGTATGCGGGAGAAGGAGCGGTAGGCCTCTTCGGCGTAAAACTCGCGGAGCGTCATGTTCTCCTCGGCCATCTCAACTACGGGACTGGGCGTCATGATGTCGCGGGCCTTGATGTCGTCGAGCTTGAGGAGGTTCTGGATCATGCGGTTCTCCTTGCCTTCGAGCACACCCTCTTCGGCGCCCACGGTGACCATGGCCGACACCTCTTCGCGGCTGACGGAGACGGACTTCTTCTTGCCCGATACGAGGATGGTGATCAGTTCGGAGAAGAGCACGAGGGGGTAGGTGATGATCACGAGGAAGTGGATCACCTTAGAGGCGGGGATGGCGAGCGAACGCCAGTAGGCGCAGCCCACGCTCTTGGGGAGGATCTCCGAGAAGGCGAGGATCAGGAAGGTCAACACGCCCGAGGTCACGGCGAACCATTCGTGTCCGAACACGGCGTCGCTCTGAGCGCCGACGCCGGCAGCACCGACCGTGTGGGCGATGGTGTTGACCGAGAGAATGGCGGAGATGGGTTTGTCAATGTCCTGCTTATACTTCTTCAGCAGTTTGGCGCCGGGCCTTCCCTCTTGTTCGAGCATCGTGACAAACGACATCGGCGTGGTGAGCAATACCGCTTCGAGTACGGAACAGAGGAACGAGATGGTGAGCGCGCCAAAGAGGAAGGCGAAGAGCAGAATGAGGCCGTGAACTGGTAACGGGTCCATGAAAGAGAGATAAGTGTAACATAATCCCTGTCTCGCCGCCGATCTGCCTACGCTGTGCGTAGCCAGCCGTGGGAGCATCCCCTCATTTGTGCCGCAGCTGTCGGGCAGTGAGCGCAACGCTGTGACGATCGCGTGAGCATCTCGCCGTATCGCGTATCGCGCTGCCCTGTCGGGCAGTGAGCGGTTGGGAGGGGATAATCGCAGGAGGCGCAGGTGGGCCAGCCCTCATAAGGCAATGTCCGCACCTGAGCGCTTTTGATTTTCGTGCAAAATTACTTCAAAAGTCGTGCCGCGCCCCTTCTCCCACTCATAATTTGCGAGTTACGTCGCCCCCGCCCCCTCATCTTCATCCCTTTGTAACCTCAGGGCACATGTTATGGGGATAATCGCGGCGGCTGGTGAGTGGTAACAGGGAGGAGTGACTGGGAGGTAGACACCAACAGCCCGGAGCCGGCGCAAACCTGTGCGCGGCTCCGGGCTGTCGATAATAGGGCTAAAGGAAGGGACGCGTTACTTCACGATCACCTTCTTCCCACCGATGATATAGAGGCCGGCGGGCAGGCCCTTGGTGGACTCCGCATTTACGCGGCGGCCATCGAGGGTGAAGATAGCCTCACCCTTTGCGCCGGCGTTGCTGACATCACTGCCACTGCCATCCACCGTCACGCCATAGATTGCCGTGATGTCCTTGATGTCGTCGAGCGCGAAGCCGCGGACGTCGCCATATTGTGCCTTGGGCAGTGCGAGGTAAGCCTCACCCGCTTTATTGACGTAGGCGCTACCGTCTTCGTTGACCCAGTAGAATCCACGTGTCGTGCCGTCGGTGTCATAGCCAAGCTTATAGAACACCGCCTCTTCATCGTCGGGAGATGAGGTGGGGAAGTCGATAAATGTTCCTCGCAGCAGGTTCTGGCTGAGTCCCGTGGTGTCAGCCACAAGATTTGCCTCCTTAGGCGGCATAGTTACATAGTAAGAGCCCGCTTTGCCTTTGAGCAAAATGGGAGTATCAGCAGGAACCAGTGTCCCAACCTGATATTTATAATCCACAGCAAGCTTTTCTCCTTCATTGACATGCTTGATGATGCCACCCGTGAGCCCTTCGGGAATGAAAAAGGATCCTTCGGGTGCGTAGATTGTGGTATAGTTCAAGTCGCTAATTTCTACGCTCTTCGCGGACATGGTTCGGAAGCTTATGTCGCTAAATTTGCTCTGAAAAGCTTCAAGTTCCCGCTCGGGAACATAGATAGAGACCCCGATACCTTTGAAAGTATTAGGGCTCCAGCTTGACGGATCTCTGGAGAGTATGAAGATGTAGTTAAGCCTATCGCAGTAGGAGAAAGCCTCATCTCCTATATTCTGCAGGCTCTGCGGCAGTGTAATGCTTGTAAGCCCCGAGCAGCTGGAGAAAGCTGATTTTCCGATGCTCTGCAGCCCCTGCGGCAGTGTAATGCTTGTAAGCCCAAAGCAGTAGGAGAAAGCCTCATCTCCGATGCTCTGTAGCCCCTGTGGCAGTGTAATGCTAGTAAGCCCCTTGCAGCCAAAGAAAGCCCAAATTCCGATGCTCTGCAGGCCCTGTGGCAGTGTAATGGTAGTAAGCCCCGAGCAGTTGTAGAAAGCAAAATCTCCGATGCTCTGTAGGCCCTGTGACAGTGTAATACTTGTAAGCCCCGAGCAGCTGGAGAAAGCTAATTCTCCGATGCTCTGCAGACCCTCAGGCAGTGTAATGCTAGTAAGCCCATCGCAGCCGGAGAAGGCCCCACCAGCGATGCTGTCCACGCCCTCAGGCACGACATAGGAAGCGCCTTTAGCATTAGGATAAGCAATGAGCTTAGAGAGATTCTTATTAAAGAGCACACCGTCCTGAGCGGCGAAGTGCGTATTACCCTCATCTACAGTAAAGGCCTTAAGCCCCCAGCAGGAATTGAAAGCTGATACTCCGATGCTCTGCAGCCCCTGCGGCAGTGTAATGCTTGTAAGCCCATAGCAGCAAGAGAAAGCATAATCTCCGATGCCTGTAACCTTCATCTTGGCGCCACCGTATGATATCTGTTGGGGTATGACGAGGTCTCCGGTAGGCTCATCTCCCTCATATCCTGTGAGCGTAACGGTATAATCCTCATTGAGGCCGTACTTAAAGCCATCGACAGTGAAGGTCTGTGAGTATTCTTTGATCTCTGGCTTATGCTTGCTGACCGCCACAACGGAGTCTGGCGAAGCGGGAACCGGCAGCGCCTTTTCCTGCGCCAAGGCGGGGGAGGCGGAGAGCGCGGCGAGAAGGGCCACTGTGTAGAGATAATGTTTCTTCATAACGACATATAGTAAGAATGGTGAAACGTTATAACGGACTCATCCCCGCACAGAGCCGACGAGGGCCGCACGGGGTATGGGAGGGTTAACTAGGTAACCGGTTGCCAGGGCGCGCGGTAAGCGCGGCGTGGCAAAATTTATGTCAATAAATGGCGAAGGTAATTGCAAGCCGCTGGTTGTGTGCATGCGGCTTACGGGGGCATGAGCGGAGTAGATGAAGCGCGCGTAGGGATGGCTCAAACCCTTGGAAGGGCTTGGGCAGCAGCTGATAGAGAGGGCTGGGAGGTGGACGCGGTGTTTCATCTTCAGTGCTGTGGCGGTATGCGGGCAAATATAGTGCATGCCGAGGATGTGAACCAATAAGATTAGCGAATATTTTTTGTTCTCGCGACGAACGATGGCGCTCTGAGGGGGTCGCAGGCGTCAGTGCGATTGGCGGTATTGGTCGAACTGCTCGCGCGTGCCGTTGTATACGTTGATGTCTACCGTGCCCGTGATGCCCCTGACGCGGCCGTTGGGGGTGAGCTGCCAGTGGAGCAGGTGGACGTAGGGCTTGTATTCGCCGTAGCGGGCGATCCATACGTCGTACTTCGCCAAGAGGGCGGGGGCGTGGATGAGGTGGCGGTTGACGAAGGTCTGGCTGACGTAGAGCACGGGGCGCTTGCCGCGCCGTTGCTCGACGATGCGCAGCCAGGTTGCCACCTGGCGAAACATGGCGGCGCGGCCGCCCATCTTGCGGATCTGGTCTTCGGTCGGTTCGAGGTCGAGCACGGGGGGCAGGTCGTGGTCGGCCACCCAGGCGATGCGCAGGAAGTTGGCGGCCTGGGCAGCGCCCGAACTGGTGGGGGTGAAGAAGTGGTAGCTCCCGACGGCGAACCCGTGGCGGCGGGCGGAGCGGAGGTCGGTGGCGTAATACTTGTTGATCATCTTGCGCCCCTCGGTGGCTTTGATATAGATGTAGCTCACAGGATAGTCGACGCTGCCCTTGACGCGTCGGCCGCCGCCGAGGTGGGTGATGCGCAGGCGGTCCCAGCGGATGGGGTAATAGGTGCGTCCCTTGCCGTGCTGGTAGCGTGAGATGTCGATGCCGTAGATGCGGTCGGAGGTGTAGATCATCCGTTCGCCGAGGAAGCGGTCGTTGCGCCACTCGCCGCAGCGCACGATGTGGCCGGCGCGGCAGCTGAAGCCGTGTCCCGAGCGGTGGCCGTCGGTCCAGTTTCCTTCGTAGTAGTCGCCTTCGGCGGTCCATTCGCGGCCGAAACCTTCGGGTTCGAGGTGGGCGTTGAAGGTCCCTTCGTAGCGCTCGCCATCCTTAAGGCGCAGGCCGCGCGTGAGCGTGTCAGCCTGCCAGTAGCCTTCGTAAAGCGTGCCGTCGGGACGGATAAGCCGGCCGAAGCCCTGACGCGCCGGGGTGAGCTCGGAAGCCCCGGCATAGGCCGCCTTGCGCTGGGGCACGGCGGCGGAGACGGTGCGCCCCTTGGCGTCTTGATAAACGACCTGCCCTTCGTAACGGACGCTGTCGGCGAGCATCAGGCTGCGGCAGACCGCCTGGGGCTTCGTATCGGGCTTGGCGGCATCGCCCTCTGTGGGGTTGAACCATTGGCGCACGATGCCCTCCGCCTCGACAAACCACCATACGGGCCAAGCATGGACGCTGCGCATCAGACGAGCCAGCTGGATGGAGGCGATGCGCTGTCCGTTGCGTTGTATGCCGCAAACGAGGCCCGACGCATTAACCCAGGGACTGCCCTCCGTGGCGGCGAGCAGGGTGTCACGGGCGGAGAAACGCACCGCCTGTCGGCTGGCCGTCGCTCCGCCGAAGTCATTGTAGCCCAATAGCGTCGCGCCGTAAGTGAGGGTGGGGTAGCGGTGGATGGAGAAGCGAGTGGCCCCGTCGGGCAGCGATTTGCTATCGAGCTGGAGGAGTAAGAGGCCGCCGGACCGCTTGACGAGGTGTGTCCAGAGGGGGCGCGTCGAGCCGTTGGGTGTGAGCGTTACTTTGAGGTGGAGTCGGGCGGCCGCACGGCGGCTTTTGCGCAGTTTCTTGACGACGGCCAATGTCTGTTCCAGCCGTTTGACGGCCTGCGACGTCTCCTCGCGGTAAGCCATCACCTCATTATATCCGTCGTCGACGATCGAGTGGGTGCGGGCGTAGTAATCGAGTTCGGCCAGCTTCCCCTTATTCTCCTTCAGGCGGTCAGTCAGCAGGGTATCGATGCGTGCGAGCCGGCCTGCCGTTTTGTCAGGTGTGAGCCGGTCGGAATGTCCGGCCAAGAGCGCATCGGTCGTGAGCGCATGGCCCAAGTTGCTGACGAAGAAGGCCGTGTGGTCAGTGTCGCGGCTCACTGCTTCGGGCGTGAGGTCGGCGCTTGCGAGGGAGTCGTCGGTGAGCGGAATGAAAAGCGTATCCTTTCCCCCAGCCGGCAGCGCATAGCAGACACTCGCCTTTACGCGGCAGATAGCCGCTTCGCGGTGATTCTCGCGGTTGGGCACGCAGGTCCACAACAGCGAGGCGACGAGAAGTAGAGAAAGGAGAATGAGCAGGTGTTTTGTCTTACGGCTTTTGATCTTGATGCGCATGACGAGTGTAATAGCGATGGTTCTGAGGGAATGGCGCCCCGCTAACGGACTGCGAAGTTACCACTTTTGGCAAGGTGCTGATAGGCTGTCAGGCGCCTTTGTGAAAGAAAAATGAGAAAATATCGTGCCAAAGTTTGGTTGAATGGAATTGTTGTCCTACTTTTGCACTCGCTAAGACGAACAAGCCGTCACGGCAAACATACCACGGCGCGATAGCTCAGCTGGTTAGAGCGCATGATTCATAATCATGAGGTCGACAGTTCAATCCTGTCTCGCGCTACGAATGAAGCGGTTCTGCACATCCTGCGGAGCCGCTTCTTTCTTTTGTGCCCGCTCGGCTGCGTTCGGCCGTTGCAGCGTCCTGCGGGGCGACCGCATGGCGCCCGCACGAGCCGCCTTCCCGTAATTTCTAGAAGGCGGCTCGTAATTTCTAGAAGGCGGCTCGTGATTTCTAGAAGGCGGCTCGTATCGACGGCCTCCGGCGCATTCTTTCCCGTCAAGCGGCTTTGTGTGTACGCTAAACTTTCATAAACATCCGTAAGATGTCTGGATTTCACGTGCGAAGTCGGAGGGCCGTGCGGCAGTCGTGGGGTTACATCGCTGTAGCCTGTTCGGCGCTTCGCATCTCAGGGCTTTCCCCCGCTGCGGCTGGTGTCGGACTCAAGTAAATGTTGTATTTTTGCTCCGCGATGCGGCACGGGTTCGTCCGCTGTCGTTACGACGCAGCCGCCCTCCTTCCGTTACATGATCCTGCTAAAGAAACTAGACCAATATACCCTCCAGAAGTTCCTGCTCATCTTCGTGGGTGCATTCTTTATCTGTCTTTTCGTCTTCATGATGCAGTTTACCTGGCGTTATGTCGACGAGCTGATCGGTAAGGGACTGTCGCTGACGATCCTTGGGCAGTTTTTTTGGTATATGGGCCTCACGTTGGTTCCGCAGGCGCTACCGCTGGCCATCCTGCTGGCTTCGCTGATCACCTTCGGCAACATGGGCGAGAGTTTCGAGCTGTTGGCGATGAAGGCCGCCGGCGTTTCGCTCGTGCGCATCATGCGGCCGATGGCCTTCTTCGCCGTGTTGATGACAGGCGTGTCATTTTTCTTTCAGAACCGTACTTCCCCCCACGCCCAGATCAGCCTGACCACCCTCTTGGTCAGTATGAAGCAGCAGTCGCCCGCGGTGGAGATACCCGAAGGGGTGTTTTACAACGGCGTGCCCAACATCAATATCTTCGTGCAACACAAGAATACGGAGACGGGCATGCTCTATCAGACCATCATCTATAAGACCGACCAAGGCTTTGACCGGGCGCAGATCGTGCTGGCCGACTCGGCCCGCCTCGAGATGACGGCCGACAAGCTCCATCTCAAGCTCGATCTGTGGAACGGCGAACTCTTCGAGAGCCTGCAAGGGAACGGTTCGGCCGGCTTCTCGCAGAGCGGCATGGAGCAACCCTACGACCGTGAGACGTTCACCTATAAGCAGCTGCTGATCGACTTCGACAGCAACTTCAACATGATGGATAAAGACCTGCTCTCCGGCATGCCGCAGGCGAAGGACATGCTGCAGATCGCCCACAGCGTCGACTCGATGGAGCTGCGTCAAGACTCTGTCGGGCGTGCCCTCTTTACCGAGACGGGGCAGCGCTACTTCCCGAAGTCCAGACTCAAGCCGGCCGACTCCCTCCACATCGTGCGGGCACTGGCAGCCGCCAGGCCAGGCATGACTTTTGACGACCTGCTGGCACACACCGCCCCCGATAAGGTGATGCGGGCGCGGCAGAGCGCACGGCAAAACGTGCTCTCGATGAAGTCTGACCTTGAGTGGCGCAAGATCAATACCGACGACACGGCCCAACAGATCCGACGCCACTGGGTGGAGTGGCATCAGAAGATGACGCTCTCGCTTGCCTGCATCATCTTCTTCTTCGTCGGAGCACCGCTCGGCGCCATCATCCGCAAGGGCGGACTGGGCATGCCCACGGTCATCTCCGTCATCATCTTCATCATCTGGTACGTCATCAATACCTCGGGCATGAAGATGGCGCGTGACGGCAACATCAACATGACCTTCGGCATGTGGGTGAGCCTCATGGTGATCGCTCCCTTCGGCGCCTTCATCACCTATAAAGCTAACCACGACTCCACCGTCTTCAACCTCGAGGCCTACACCAACATCCTGCGCCGACTGCTCGGCCTGCGCACCAAGCGCCACCTCTATGTCAAAGAGGTCATCATCACCGATCCGCGCCGTGACGTGGCGCTTCGCGAGCTGGCCGCCATTCGCGCCGTGTGTGAAGACTATGGCAAACGCCATCACCTGCTCCACGCTCCGGGCTATGTGAATACCTTCTTCCGCTATCGTCCCGACACGGAGATCGAGCAACTCGCCGAACGGCTGGAGGCGCTGATCGAGGAACTCTCCAACAGCCGTAACCCCAAGGTCATCGCGCAGCTCTGCAACTTCCCCATTCTCTACACCACAGCCCACACTTCGCCCTTCCATAGCCGTCGGCTCAACATCGCCGCAGGCATCTTCTTCCCGCTAGGCTTTGTGCTGTGGCTTCGCATCTGGCGTTTCCGCCTTTGGTTGGCGCGTGACCTGCGCATGATCCAGCGTGTCTGCAACCGCCTTGAAACGCTGATCAGCGGTGAGGGGGAAGGTGCAGAAGCCGCTGCAGCGGCCGAAGCCGCCGAACGGGAAGCCCGGGAACGCAAGGCGAAGCGCAAGCACCTCGTGAAGCGCATTGTCCTCTTGGGCTTGCTGCTCCTGATTGTCGCCTTCGGAGCCAAGATGGGGTGGGACGCCTGGCGTCAGCACCGGCTCAAGACCCTCCGCCAGACCGAACAACCACAGCAGACCCTACCGCTGCAGCAATCGGACCAGTCGGAGCAAGCAGCGCCCGCCGAAACGCCCGCCGCGGTTAAGCCGGCCGGGAGTCAAGGCCCTCTGAGACTTGACCGCCCGCTGCCCGTCAGAGGCATGGCGCCGGCCAGATGAGGCGCACGACCAAGACCGCACATCCTTTCCCTCTTGGCAGGGTCACGATATATCCTCTTTCCCAAGATCATCCAATTCCACAACGCACACAATGACTGAGTTCAAGTTAGCCTCTGTCGACGAGGCCATAGAAGACTTCAAACACGGCAAGTTTGTCATCGTCGTTGACGATGAAGATCGCGAAAACGAGGGCGACCTTATCATGGCCGCCGAACTCGTTACGCCCGAACATATCAACTTTATGCTGCGCAACGGCCGCGGCGTGCTCTGCGCTCCCATCACCATCGACCGTTGCAACCAGCTCAAGTTGCCCCATCAGGTAAACGACAACACGAGCATGCTCGGCACCCCCTTCACCATCACCGTCGACCTGCTCGAGGGCTGCACGACGGGCGTCTCCTGCCACGATCGCGCCGCCACGATTCGGGCGTTGGCCGATCCCGACAGCCGTCCCGAGAGCTTCGGCCGCCCCGGCCACATCAACCCCCTCTATGCCCAAGATCGCGGCGTTCTCGCCCGTGCCGGCCACACCGAAGCCGCCGTTGACCTGGCCCGCCTCGCCGGCATGCAGCCCGCCGCCTGCCTCATCGAGATCCTCAATGAGGACGGCACCATGGCCCGTATGCCTCAGCTGCAGGAGTTTGCCAAGCGTGAGGGCCTCCACATCATCACCATCAAGGACCTCATCGCCTACCGACTCAAGACCGAGTGCCTGGTAGAGCAGGGCGAGGAGGTCGACATGCCCACCGAGTACGGCCACTTCCGCCTCATCCCCTTCCGTCAGAAGAGCAACGGCCTCGAACACGTCGCCCTCATCAAGGGCGAGTGGGAGAAGGACGAACCGATCCTCGTGCGCGTACATTCCTCCTGCGTGACGGGCGATATCTTCGGCTCCGAACGCTGCGACTGCGGCGAGCAGCTCCACAAGTCGATGCGCATGATCGAGAAGGAGGGCAAGGGCGTTGTGCTCTATCTCAACCAAGAAGGGCGCGGCATCGGCCTGATGGCCAAGATCGCGGCATACAAATTGCAAGAAGAAGGTATGGACACGGTCGATGCCAACATCCACCTCGGCTACGACGCCGATGAGCGTGACTATGGCGTCGGTGCTCAGATCCTCGGCCTGCTCGGCGTGAGCAAGATGCGTCTGCTCACCAACAATCCCGTCAAGCGCGTGGGCCTCGAGGCCTATGGCTTGGAGATCGTGGAGAACGTGCCCATCGAAATCACGCCCAATCCTTATAACAAGCGTTACCTCATGACCAAGAAGGTGCGTATGGGGCATACGCTCCACTTCTAGCACCGGGTGTAACGATCAACTTCAACCTTTTACCTCATTATGGACAATTACAACATCTACGGCTACCAGCCCGAGACCGAGGTGCAGCGTACGGCGACTGCCTTCCCCGCCCTCATCCGTAAGGTCTACTTGTGGATGACCCTCGCGCTCGCCATTACCGGCCTTGCAGCCTTTTATGTAGCCGGCAACGAAAACTTCATCTTTACGCTGGCTACATCGCAGGGCCTCATGTGGGGCCTGCTGATCGCCGAGCTGGCACTCGTCTGGATCCTTTCGGCCAACATCATGCGCCTGTCCTTCCCGGTGGCGGGCATCATGTTTGCTGCCTACAGCATCCTCAACGGCGTGGTGCTCTCGACGCTGCTGCTGGTCTATACGGCCGACAGCATCGCGACGACCTTCTTCGTCACGGCGGGCACATTCGGCGCCATGAGCCTTTTCGGCTATGTGACGAAGCGCGATCTCTCGACGATGGGGCGTATGCTCTTTATGGCACTCATCGGTCTGATCATCGCGACGGTGGTCAACATCTTCGTAGCCTCGTCTGCCCTCGACTGGGCCCTGACCTATATCGGCATCATCATCTTCTGCGGCCTCACGGCTTATGATACGCAGAAGATGAAGGTCATCCTCAGTCAGAGCCAGCAGCTCGGCGAGACCGACCTGCTGAAGGTTGCCCTCATGTGCAGCCTCTCGCTCTACCTTGACTTCATCAACCTCTTCCTCTATCTCCTCCGTATCTTCGGAGACCGGAAGTAAACGTTATCCGCCTCTCCGTGCGGCCGCCCCGACAATAGGGCGGTGCGCGGAGAGGCCTTTGTATGGGAATATCTACCACACTTTATAATCATCCTATGCTGTCATCTCTCGTAAACCGCCTGGCCCCTTCAGCCACGCTCGCCATGTCGCAGAAGAGCGCAGAACTCCGTGCGCAGGGCATCGACATCATTAATCTCTCCGTCGGTGAGCCCGACTTCAATACGCCCGACCACATCAAGGTGGCCGCACACCGCGCCATCGATGAAAACTATTCGCGCTACTCACCCGTGGCCGGCTATCCCGCTCTGCGCGAGGCGATCGTCGGCAAACTCCAGCGCGAGAACGGTCTCGACTATGCCAAGGAGCAGATCGTCTGCTCCAACGGTGCCAAGCAGAGTGTCTGCAACGCCGTCATGGCCCTCGTATCGCCGGGCGAAGAGGTCATCATTCCCGCTCCTTACTGGGTGAGCTACCCCCAGATGGTGCTGATGGCCGACGGTGCACCGGTCTACATCGAGGCACCCATCGAGCAGGACTTTAAGATCACGCCCGAGCAGCTCGAGGCCGCCATCACGCCCCGCACGCGTGCGCTGATCCTCTGTTCGCCCTCTAACCCCACAGGGTCGGTCTACTCCGCCGAAGAGCTGGAGGGCCTTGCCGCCGTGCTGCGCAAGCACGAAGGCATTTACATCATCAGCGACGAGATCTATGAGCACATCAACTATGTCGGTGCCCATGCCTCTATCGCAGCTTGCGAGGGGATGAAGGAGCGCACCGTCGTGGTAGGCGGCGTGTCGAAGGCTTATGCCATGACGGGCTGGCGCATCGGCTATATTGCCGCTCCCCTCGAGATCGCCAAGGCCTGCACGAAGCTGCAGGGTCAGTATACCAGCGGCCCCTGCTCCGTAAGCCAGATGGCCGCCACCGAGGCCTTCGCCGGTCCGCAAGATTGCGTTGAGGAGATGCGCCAGGCTTTTGCCCGTCGCAAAGACCTCATCGTGAGCTTGGCCAAGGAGATCCCCGGCTTGGAGGTCAACCAGCCCCACGGTGCCTTCTACCTCTTCCCCAAGTGCAGCAGCTACTTCGGCAAGACTGACGGCCACCGTATCATCAACGACTCGATGGACTTTGCCCTCTACCTTCTCGAGGTGGCTCACGTTGCTACGGTGGGCGGTGCCGCCTTCGGTTCGCCCGAGTGCTTCCGCATGAGCTATGCCACGAGTGATGACAACATCCGCGAGGCTCTGCGTCGCATCAAGGAGGCGCTTGCCAAGCTGAAGTAAGCACTTCATTCGCTAGCCCAGCTACCTATTGATCCCCGCATGGTGTCCTCGTCGAGGGTACGCCATGCGGGGATCGTCATGTTTACGCTCTGGTCATCGCCTATTCTATGCCCTGCTGACGAACAAACTCCAGCAGTTCCGAAGCAGCATCAGTGCGCGGCGTGGGGCGGGCGTCTCGTTGAGTTGCCGATGTCGGTTCTTATGACGTTAAACAGATAGCATGAGCTGCAGCAAGGTGCTCTCGGGAGGTAACTTTGCTGCGGCTTATTTGATGCCGTCAAACGGGATGTTCCCCTTCATCCCCCTAATCAGACCAGTAATGATGAATGAGATTGATAAAAGACTGACCGCTGCCCTGGCGCGTTACCGGGCCTCGGGAATCGAGACGCAGGTGGACTTTGAGCGTTTCTATCTCTACTCCCTGATCACCCATTCTACGGCGATCGAGGGGAGTACCATGACCGAGGTAGAGAATCAGTTGCTCTTTGACGAAGGCATCTCACCCGCCGGCCATACGCTGGTGGAGCAGCTGATGAATGTATTGCAGCGTCATTTCGGCCTGCCGCTCGGGCGTATCATGAAGGAGCAAAAAGCAAGTTACATCACTGCGCTTGCGGATGCACGAGAGGAGGATGACGAGCAGATCTTTATTGATCGCATGTTGCTGATGCTTGCCGAGAATATGGAGGCGGATGTCAGGCAATATGAGGCCGACACTGCCCTGTAATCAGCAGATTGTGTTATTTCCCTCTTACCCGCACAACAAGCTCACAAGCAACGGCACGCTAAGGTCGAGCGCCATGCCGTGGAGGAGGGCTATGGGGATGATCTCTGCACCGCTGACGCGCGCCAGGGTGGGGAGCGCCACGTCGACCGAGGTGACGCCCGCCGCCGAGACGGGGGCGAACGGCCCACCCAAGCGACGGATGAGGGGCGCAGCCACGATGGCGGTAAGTTCGCGCAGGATGTTGGCGAGCAAGGCTATGATGCCCAACTCCGTCGCTGCCTGCGCTCCGATGACAGGCGTCTTGAGCTGCGTGATGAGAATGGACGAGAGGCTGTAATAGCCCATCCCCGCTCCGATGGCGAGACAATCGCTGAGCGCTCTGCCCGAGAAGAGGCAGGCGCCGAGCGCGGTAAGGAGAAGCGTGCCGACGATGGTGCCGAGGGGAAGCAGCAGGAGCGTGGGGCGGAACGTGCGAAGGAGAGACGGGAGCTGTTTGCTACGTCCCACGCTGAGCCCCACTTGAAACATCAAAGCGTAGAGCACATAGAGCGAGAGATCGTGTAGCATCGGCTGGGGCGTCACGTGACGCCCTACGAGGCAGCCGGCCACGAAGGTGGCTAGGATGAGAAGGCTTTGCTTCATGCGTTGCGTTGGGGGAGCTTAGCCTCGGAAGAGGTATTTATACAGCAGAAATGCAGTGCCGGCGCTGCCGATGATGCCCGCCAGGGCGATCCATAGTGCCTCGAGGCCGAAGCGGGTGAGGCCGTCGATGATTGTCGGGTCATTGCCCACGGTGAGGCCCATGACGAAGAGTAGGAAGGCAATGGTGGCGGAGACTGTGGTGTCGACATGGCGAAGCGGCTGCCAGCACCGCAGGGCGTAACCCAGCAGAAGGCCGGCCGCCATGCAGAGAATGACAATGAGCATAGCGAAGAGATAGAAAAGAAAAAAGCGAGAGATTAGCCCGTCGCCTGTGGGGAAGGAACGAGGGGCATGCGCTAACTTTGCCTGTTGACAGGCGAAGAGCAATGCCTGCAAAGATATGGACAAACCTACAGATGACAAGCGCTGGACCGTCCTCGGTAGCGAGTATCTAATCCGCCGTCCCTGGCTGACCGCGCGGCGCGACCGCATACGCCAGCCCAACGGGACGGTGATGGATGAATATTACGTGCTGGAATATCCTGACTGGGTCAACGTCATCGCGCTGACCACAGAGGGCAAGATGCTCCTTGAGCGACAATATCGTCACGGGTTGGGCCGCACCTGCTACGAGATACCGGCCGGTGTGGTTGACCCCACTGACGCCAGCCCCGAAGCGGCGGCACGGCGTGAGCTCCTCGAAGAGACCGGGTATGAGGGCGGCACGTGGAGGGAGTTATGCACACTCTCGCCCAACAGCAGCGCTGTGAACAATCTCTGCCACACCTTCATCGCCGAGGGCGTGACCTACTCCGGTGCGCGCCATCTTGAGGCGACGGAGGACATCGACGTCTATTTCTTCTCGCCCGCTGAAGTCCGCGGCTTCCTCGAGCGCGGCGAGGTGATGCAGGCCCTGATGGCCGCCCCGCTCTGGCGTTACTTTTATGAACAATCCCATCCCTCCTGCCGATGACAGACGAGTATTACATGCAGCGCGCTCTCGATCAGGCGCGCATGGCCTACGAGTGCGAAGAGGTGCCGGTCGGGGCGGTCGTGGTATGCCGCGACCGCATCATCGCCCGGGCACACAATCTCACGGAGACGCTCCATGACGTGACGGCCCATGCCGAGATGCAGGCAATTACTGCCGCGGCCGAGGCGCTGGGCGGAAAGTATCTGGATGTCTGCACGCTCTACGTTACGGTAGAGCCCTGCGTGATGTGCGCCGGTGCCATCGGGTGGGCGCAGATGGGACGCGTAGTATATGGAGCGAGCGATCCGAAGCGGGGGTTCAGCGTCTTTGCCCCCAATGCCCTCCACCCCAAGACGCAGGTGACGGCAGGCGTCATGGAGGAGGAGTGTGCCACCTTGATGCGCAGCTTCTTCCAGCGCAAACGTGCCTGAGCCATGGCTGCGCATAACGAACTCGGGAAGCTCGGTGAACGCGAAGCCTTGCTCTACCTGACACTGGCGGGGTATGCCCTCCACGATCACAACTGGCGCGACGGCCACCTGGAGCTCGACATTGTGGCGGAGTGGTTGGGCGAGATCGTCTTTGTCGAGGTAAAGACGCGCAGCAGCGAGGACTATGCTCCGGCCATTGAGGCGGTGGATCTTCGCAAGAAGCGCAATCTTATCAAGGCGGCGCATGCATGGCTCGCCAGCCACGGGATGGCATGGCGCCCCTACCGATTTGACATCATCACCCTCGTGGGCAGCGCTGTGCCCTTCGAAATCAAGCATTACGTGCGCGCTTACACCGAGACGGGCGTGCGCGAGGAGCGGCGTGCCCATGGTCGGCACCGCGAAGAGTTTGAGGTGTGAGCAGCCGTTTATCTTTCAATTTCTGACGATGAGTATCGAAGACATTCGTGCCTACTGCTTGGCCAAACCTTTAGCGACGGAGGATTCCGCCTTTGGGCCCGAAGGCATCCTGTTCCGCATATACAATAAGATATTTGCTTACCTCGACCTTGATAGGCCCTACCTCGTGGTCTTGAAGTGCGACCCCGACTATGCCGTCGAACTTCGCGACCGCTATGCGGGCATCACGGGGGCTTGGCACTGGAACAAGCGCTACTGGAATGACGTGCGGCTTGATGCCGACGTGCCCGAAACGCTCATAACCAAGCTAATCGATCATTCACTCGCGGAAGTGCTCCGCAAACTTCCCCGTAAAACCCAAGCCGAATATGCAGCTATCAGCGCTGAATCTCCCCGCTAATTGGTATGCCTGCCACCTCTCTGAAACCAATTCTACCATGCTGCGCCTGCGTGAGTCCGACCTGTCAGCGCGCAAGGAGGAGTTTGTGCTGCTCACCGCCGACTACCAGACGGCAGGACGCGGGCAGCACGGCACGCACTGGGAGGCCGAGAATGGAAAAAACCTGCTCTTCGGCATTCGATTCCGTCCCGAGCGGCTTGAAGCCTCGCAACAGTTCTCTCTCTCTGAAGCCCTCGCCCTGGCGGTGGCCGACGTAGTGGGTGCGCTCGTTCCTGGCGTTACGGTCAAGTGGCCCAATGACATTTACGTGGGCGACCGCAAGGTCTGCGGCATGCTGCTCGAGCATGAGCTTCAGGGCACCCGCATCGTCTCTACGCTCACAGGCGTTGGTCTCAACGTCAACCAGAGCCGTTTTGAAAGCGATGCGCCCAATCCCGTATCGCTCCGCCAGCTCACGGGCCGAGAACTAGACCGAGCCGACATCTTGAGGCGCATAGCCCTCACGTTCGAACACTATTATCGGTTGCTGCAGGGAGGGCATTATGACGATGTGCACCGACGCTATCTCATGGCCCTCTATCGGCGCGCGACGTGGGCGCAATATCGCGATGCGGGAGGAATGTTTGAAGGCCGCATCGTCGACGTGCATCGTTCCGGGATGCTCTGTGTGGAGCGTCGCGGCGGGCGGTTAAGCACCTATGCCTTTAAAGAAGTGGCTTACATCATCTGACCCTGCCCCCAATCTTTATTCATGCTCATCTATCCCCTTCATGTTGCCTAGCCGCTTTGGCGCAACGGATCGCGCCATCTTACAGATCGCCCTGCCCAGCATCGTGTCTAACATCACGGTGCCCTTGCTCGCCCTTGTCGACACCGCTATTGTGGGCCACCTTGGCAGCGCCGTCTATATCGGCGCAATCTCTGTGGGTGGCATGATCTTCAACATGATCTATTGGCTCTTCGCCTTCCTGCGGATGGGGACGGGAGGACTAACGGCGCAGGCCTATGGTGCGGGCAATGGCCGTGAAGCGCAACTCATCTTGCGCCGTTCGCTGCTCGTGGCGATTGTCTTCTCCCTGGTGATGATCCTCGCTAAAGAAGGCATCGTCAGTCTGGTACTGGCCTGCATGACCGTATCGGCCGACGTGGCGCGGGAGGCGCATACTTACTTCTTTATCCTCATATGGGGCGCCCCGGCCGTGCTGGGGCTTTATAGTTTCGTGGGGTGGTTTCTGGGCATGCAAGATGCCCGCGTTCCGATGATGATCGCCATCGTGCAGAATGTGGTCAACATCGCCGTGAGCCTCTTCCTCGTCATGGGGCTGGGCTGGAAGGTCGCCGGCGTGGCTACGGGGACGCTCGTGGCGCAATATGCGGGTTGTGGCATAGCCCTTGCCGTCTGGTGGCGCCGCTACGGTCACGAGTCAAGGGACATCGCTCTTAGAGCCGTGTGGCATAAAGACGCCTTCGGCCGATTCTTCTCAGTTAATCGCGACATTTTCCTGCGTACGCTTTGCCTCATCGCCGTGACGACTTACTTCACCTCGGCCGGGGCTGCGGCGGGCGTTGACACTCTGGCGGCCAACACCCTCTTGATGCAGTTTTTCGTGATCTTCTCCTATATAATGGACGGCTTCGCCTATGCCGGCGAGGCGCTCGGCGGGCGCTGCCTGGGGGCGGCGGATCGCCGTGCCTTTACGCTGACTGCACGGAGTCTCTTCATCTGGGGCGTGGGGTTGGCGCTGGCCTTTACCGCGATTTATACTTTACTCGGCGGTCGGCTGATCGCTCTGTTGACCGATGCGGAAACCGTGCGCAGGGTGGCTGCCAGCTACCTTCCCTTCGCGTGGCTCATTCCCTTCGTGAGTTTCAGCGCCTTCCTCTTCGATGGCCTCTTTATCGGTACCACTTCGACGCGGGGCATGTTGGTGAGCATGGCGGGTGCCATGGTGGCCTTCTTTGCCTGCAGGCTGTGCCTCCCTCAACTCAACTGGACGCTCTGGGCGGCCTTCCTTGTTTACCTCGGAAGCCGGGGGCTGTTGCAGGCTCTTCTGTGGCGAAAAGTTATGCGTAAGTTTGAGACGAAGGCGGGAAAAAAGCTGTAATTTCGCCCGCGAAATCAAGAAACACTTATCCTACCACTTTATGGCACGATTCAAGCGAATATTGCTCAAACTCAGTGGCGAAAGCCTCATGGGACATCAGGGTTACGGCATCGACGTAACGCGTCTGAACGAATATGCACAGCAGATCAAGGAGGCCCTTGCCAAGGGCGTGGAGATCAGCATCGTCATCGGCGGCGGCAACATCTTCCGTGGGTTAAGCGGTGCGGGCAAAGGCTTTGACCGCGTCAAGGGCGACCAGATGGGCATGTGTGCCACGGTGATCAACTCGCTGGCCCTCAGTTCGGCTCTCGGTGCCATCGGTGTGAAGAGCCGCGTCCTCACCGCCATCCGCATGGAACCCATCGGTGAGCTTTACAGCAAGTGGAAGGCTATCGAGGCCATGGAGCGCGGCGAGGTGGCCATCATCAGCTGCGGTACGGGCAATCCCTACTTTACGACCGACACCGGTTCGTCACTGCGCGGCATCGAGGTCGAGGCCGACGTGATGCTCAAGGGCACTCGTGTCGACGGTGTCTATACGGCCGATCCCGAGAAGGACCCCACTGCTACGAAGTTTGACGAAATCACCTATGACGAAGTGCTCAATCGCGGCCTGCGCGTGATGGACATCACTGCCACGGCCATGTGTCGCGAGAACGGCATGCCTATTTACGTCTTCAATATGGACGTCTACGGCAACCTTGCCAAAGTGCTCGACGGCGAGCCGATCGGCACCTACGTACACGCATAAGTTTACGGCCGGCGCCGGCATCCTCATTGCGGGGAGTTGCCGGCGCGGTCCTTTTTGCAATAATAAAACATTCAAAACCATAGATACAATGGAAATCATCGAACAACTCATCGCACGTGCGAAGGTTGACAAACAGCGCATCGTGCTGCCCGAGGGTACGGAGGAACGCACCCTGAAGGCCGCCAATCAGATTCTTACAGACGGCGTGGCTGACCTCATCATCCTGGGCAATGTTGATGAGATACACTCACTGGCTAAGCAGTGGGGATTGGGAAACATCGAGAAGGCTACGATCATTGACCCCGCTACCAGTCCCAAACATGAGGAATATGCCCAGCTCCTCGCCGAGCTTCGCAAGAAGAAGGGCATGACGATCGAGGAAGCCCGTAAGAAGGTGCTTGACCCCCTCTACTTCGGCTGCATGATCATCAAGAGCGGTGATGCCGACGGCCAGCTCGCCGGTGCACGTAACACCACGGGCAACGTGCTTCGCCCGGCGCTGCAGATCATCAAAACGGCTCCCGGCATCACCTGCGTGAGCGGTGCGATGCTGTTGCTGACCCATGCGCCCGAGTGCGGCAACAACGGTGTGCTCGTCATGGGTGACGTGGCCGTGACCCCCGTGCCCGATGCCAATCAGCTGGCTCAGATTGCCGTCTGCACCGCCCGTACGGCACAGGCCGTTGCCGGCATCGAGACGCCTCGTGTTGCAATGCTGAGTTTCTCCACCAAGGGTTCGGCTAAGCACGAGGTTGTAGATAAGGTCGTTGAGGCCACGAAGCTTGCACAGGAGATGGCGCCCGATCTGATGATCGACGGCGAACTCCAGGCCGATGCAGCTCTCGTTCCCTCTGTCGGTGCTTCAAAAGCTCCGGGCAGCCCCATTGCCGGCAAGGCTAACGTGCTCGTGGTTCCCAGCCTCGAGGTGGGCAACATCGGCTACAAACTCGTGCAGCGCCTCGGCCATGCTACGGCTGTCGGCCCGATCCTTCAGGGTATTGCACGCCCCGTTAATGACCTCTCGCGCGGCTGCTCAATCGATGATGTCTATAAGATGATCGCCATCACGGCCAATCAGGCCATTGCTGCCAAAAAGGCAGATGCTGCCAAGAAGGCATAAACGTTCCCTTTGATTTATCCCCTAAACTAAGCTAACAGCAACAGACACACGCACAATGAAGATATTGGTTATCAACTGTGGAAGCTCGTCCATCAAGTATAAGCTCTATGAGATGGAAGACCACAGCGTCCTCGCAGCCGGCGGCATCGAAAAGATCGGCCTCGAAGGTTCCTTCCTGAAGACGAAGATTGACGGTGAGACGAAGATCATCACCTCTCCTTGCCCCACCCACACTGAGGGTATCAAACTGATGTTTGATATGCTGCTTGACCCCAAGCACGGTGCGATCAAGAGCCTCGACGAGATCGGCGCCGCAGGTCACCGCATCGTGGCCGGCGGCCGCTTCACCAAGAGCATGGTCGTCACCGACCAGATGCTCAAAGAGTGGGAGGGCTACATGGACCTCGCTCCGCTCCACAGCGAAGCTCACCTCAAGGGCTACAAGGCCGTGAAGGCCATGCTCCCCAACCTGCCTCAGGTCTTTGTCTTCGATACGTCTTTCCACCAGACGATGCCTGCCAAGGCCTACATGTACGCCGTACCTTATAAGTATTATGAGGAGGCCAACATCCGTCGTTGGGGCGCTCACGGCACGAGCCATCGCTTTGTGACGGCCCGCGTCTGCGAGGTGCTCGGCGTAAAGCCTGAAGATGTCAATATCATCACCTGCCACATCGGCAATGGTGCGTCTATCTCTGCCGTCAAGCATGGCAAGTGCGTTGACACGTCGATGGGGCTCACCCCCCTCGAGGGCTTAATGATGGGCACGCGTTCGGGTGATGTCGATCCCTCTGCCGTCCTGAGTATCATGAAGAAGGAGGGCTTTACGCCCGATGAGATGAGTGACGTGCTCAATAAGCAGAGCGGTGTCAAGGGCATCTCAGGCATCTCGAGCGACATCCGTGAAGTGGAGGCTGCCATCAGAGAGGGCAGCGAGCGCGCCAAGCTTGCCATGGAGATGTATGACTATCGCATCAAGAAGTACATCGGTGCTTATGCTGCTGCCATGGGCGGTGTCGATATCATTGTCTTTACGGCAGGTGTCGGCGAACACCAGTGGGACGTCCGGCAGGGTGCTACCGAAGGCCTCGAATTTATGGGCGTCAAGGTAGACGAAGAGAAGAATCGCAAAAACTGCGGCGAGGAAGAGATCATCTCTACTCCTGACAGCAAGGTTAAGGTTGTCGTCGTACCGACTGATGAGGAGCTCCTCATTGCCAGCGATACCCTAAACTTGGTCAAGTAAGGTATGAAAAGGGCCGAAGCAAGTGCTTCGGCCTTTTTTGTCTTCCGACGTCGCGATCTGACGATGCTGCACACTCTGATGGCGGCGCCATCAGAACGCACTCCGTTCTAGCAGGATAAAGGTAAGAGAAAGGGCAGACAAACGCTTAACCGGTTTGTCTGCCCTTATTTTGCAGGTGTACGTTTGGGAGGCGTAATTCTCCAAACAATGTATGCTATGTAAATTTAGCCCAAGTACTTCTGGAGCATTTCGATGTTGGGTGCCTCTTTGAGCCGGCGGAGGGCACGCTCCTTGATCTGGCGCACGCGCTCACGGGTCAGGCCCAGCGTGTTGGCCACTTCTTCGGCCGTCATCTCGTTGCGCCCGATGCCGAAGAGCATCTTCAGTACTTGTCGTTCGCGATCGGTCAGTACCGTGAGAGCCGTCTCCAGGTCTGTGGAGAGCGATTCCTTCTCCATCTCATTGTCCGTTCCGGGGGCTGACTCATCGGTCATAATGTCGATCATGCAGTTAGAGTCATCATCCTGGAAGGGGGCGTCAACGCTTACCTTCTTGCCGTTGGCTCCGAGTGCTTCCTGCACCTTGGTCTCCTCGACATCCAGAATTTCCGCCAGCTCGCTGGCTGAGGGACGGCGCTCATACTCCTGCTCGAAGCTGGCGATAGCCTTGGAGAGCTTGCTTTGGAAGCCTACCTGGTTGAGCGGCATGCGCACGATGCGGCTACGCTCGGAAATGGCCTGGAGAATGCTCTGGCGAATCCACCAAACGGCGTAGGATATAAACTTGAAGCCGCGCGTCTCATCAAACTTCTTGGCGGCCTTCATCAGTCCGAGGTTGCCTTCATTGATCAGGTCGTTAAGCTTCAGTCCCTGGTTTTGGTACTGCTTGGCTACACTGACGACAAAACGCAGGTTTGCCTTGACTAGGCGGTCAAAAGCCTCCTTGTCACCTTTATGGATGCGCTGAGCCAGTTCTACCTCTTCGTCGGTGGTGATGAGTTCCTCACGTCCGATCTCTACAAGGTATTTGTCTAACGCTGCGCTAGAACGGTCGGTGATACCTACGCCGATCTTAAGTTGTCGCATTGCCATAGTTCAGAGTGTATAAAGGAGATAGACACAAAAAGCATGCCTCCGCCCCTTTCGTGCCCTATAAAAAAGGCTTGGGGCGCAGGACTGCATAATAAATCGCACGCAAAGTTAGGAAGTCTCGTCGGGATTTGTACAAAAGCTTACGTTTGATTAACGCCAAAGCCAGACATCGGGAATGCTTAGCATGCATTTCCGGTGTCCGGCTCGGTTTTGGGCTGCCTTGGGGCAGGTATTTTCAGTGAATGGCTCTTTAGGTCAGGCCTTGCCTCCTTTTTTGAATATCTGTTCGAAGAGGTTGAGGCTCTCGGGATTTTGGGCCGCGAAGGTGTCTATGTGGCGCTTGCGCTTCTCGGCCAATATCTCGTCGATGGCGATAAAGATGCCTGTCTCTTCTACTTCGCCAAACTCATGGTTGACCGCCGTACCGAAGACGCGCATGGTGGGGCTGAGGCTCATGTAGGCATTGACCAGGGGCGGGATGTTGTAACCGCGCTCGCGCACGGCCTTGTTGAGCACCCGGTAGTCGCTCTTAAAGTCATCGTATGGGAAGGTCTTGGCCTGTTCGCTAAACGGCGTGTCCGTCTTGAGCGGGGTGATAGGCGTGACGAGACCCTCGGTGTCGCCGAAATGCTTGTGGAGAAAGTAGAGGATCATGTCGCGCGACTGACGGTTAAACGAAGGGTACATCGTCATCTTCCCGAAGAAATATTTGAGGCCGGGAATGACGACGGTCAGCGCTCCGAGGCCGTCCCAGAGGTTGTCGAGGGCGAAGAGGCCTTTGCTCATGGCCCGCGTGCTCTGATACTCCAGCGTTACGAACGAGCGGCCCAGCTCGACCGTGTCGGGGAGGTAGGTCTTGATAAACTCCTCCGAGAAGTGGAACATATGGCTCGTCGCCAGGCGGGGCTGCCCCTGGGCGTCGTAGCTGATCTCCCTGCCGGGCAGGAAGCGGTAGCCTCCGAGGATCTGTTCCTCTTCCGGATCCCAGACGATGAGCTGGTAGTAAGGGTGTTCGCAGGTGTCGAACTCGTCCCAGTCAAGCTCGTTCCCAGTGCCGCCGCCTGCTGCACGGAAGGCTATCTCACGCAGACGCCCGATCTCACGCATGACGTTCGGTGCCTGCTGGTAGGTGATGATATAGATCTCGTTGCCGGCTTTGTTGGTTGAGCGCAGGCGGCGCTCAGGGGTAAGTTCGGCTTTGAGTAATTCCTTGTCGACGGGTGGGATGATAGCTTGCATGTGCTTATGTCCGACTTCAGGTGTCGTGTGGCGCTAAGGTTTAGTATAGAGGTTGTCAGTTTTGTGCGTTTGCTCCGGGGGCTGCTGCTTCGCGTGCCAGGTTATAGACGGCCTGTCTCACGCCCTGCGCCCACTCGTAGGCCGTGTGGGAACGGTCGAAGCGCGTCGGAGGGATGGGTTGGCCGATGCGGATGGTGAAGGTATCGCCCTCGTGGCGGAACATCTCGTCTACCAGGAGGATCATGGCGATGTTAAACTTCAGGCCGAGGCGCTTGCCGAAGGCTGCCCAGCGGTAGAATCGGTCGGAGTTGCGTCCGCTGAAGTGGATGGGCACAACCCAGCGTCCCGTCTCTACGCTCTTGGTGATGAAGGTTTTCTTCCACGGTAGGTCCTGTATCACGCCGTCTATGCGGCGGGAGCAGATGCCGGCGGGGAACATGATCACGTGGCGGTCACCCCGGAAGGCACCCTCGACCAGCCGGGGAAAGTCCTTTCCCTGCTGGCCCGTCTTGTTGATCGGCACGCAGAGGGGGGCAAGGCCGTGGAGGTTCATCAGCAGGTCGTTGACCAGGTAACAGATGCGGCCGTTGTAACGATGGCCGAGGATCTTACCTAGCACGATGCCGTCGGGTCCGCCCAGCGGATGGTTGCTGACGAAGGTGAAACGCCGGCCGTCACTGTCGTCGGGCAGGCGGTCCAGCCCCTCGATCTGCAGTGTCAGGTGGAGGCGGTCTACGGCTGCATCGAGCCACGGGAGGCCCTCAAGGTCACCCGTACGCGCGATAAACTCGTTGAGATCGTCCTGGTGGATGATGCGCTTGAGCCATGCGGTCAGCGGACGGGGCACGTAGCGTGCGCGGCGGCCCAGCTTGCTTTCCAGCACGCTGTCGATATCTATCAGTTCATCGTTGTGCTCTGACATGGAATAGTTTCGTGTCTGATCGGTGCTTTCACACGCTGCGTAACCCGCGCGCAAAGCTGAGCAAAGTTAGTTCTTTGCGGAACGAACGGAAAGGAATTGCCACCTTTTTTAATCTTCCTGTCCCTGAGGGCGCCTTTCTGCGGACGGACTGCCCGTCTGTGGCGGCAATGGCTGAATGTTCGCACGAAAGGGGCGTGGCTTAGCAATGGCAACAAGCTACCCCGTTGAGGGGCAAAAATCGAGGACTACCCGTAGGGCCTTTCCCGGCATGGCCTCTCCGTTTCCTCATTACTTGCCCCCTTTGGGACTCTCCCTTGTCAACGAGACTTCCAATAAAACAACCTCGGCCCGGGCGCTCCATGAGG
>DAVZJV010000006.1:0-152985 GCA_052272595.1 Alloprevotella sp. | reverse complement strand
TAAGGCCGGAACAACTAGCGAAGGCATAATTCCCGATGCTAGTGAGCCCTTCAGGTAAGGTCAGGCTCGTAAGGCCGGAACAACCAGAGAAGGCCCAGTCCCCGATGCTAGTGAGGCCTTCAGGGAAGGTCACGCTCGTAAGGCCGGAACAATCATAGAAGGACTTCTCCCCGATGCTCGTCACGTCTTGAGGCACATCATAGCTACCACCTCTTCCACATGGAAAGATTAAAAGCGTATCCAACGCCATATTGAACAGTACGCCATCTACCGAAGCAAAATGCTTATTTCCTTCCGCCACGTTAAAGCTCGTAAGGCCGGAACACTCATAGAAGGCATAGTCCCCGATGCTAGTGAGCGTTTCAGGTAAGGTCACGCTCGTAAGGCCGAAACAATCAGAGAAGGCTCTATTCCCGATGCTAGTGAGCCCTTCAGGTAAAGTCACGCTCGCCAGGCCGGAACAACCAAAGAAGGCCCAGTCCCCGATGCTAGTGAGCCCTTCAGGGAAGGTCACGCTCGCCAGGCCGGAACAACGATAGAAGGCCTTCTCCCCGATGCTACGAATACTATTCGCCAGCGTAAGCTTGACTGACTTTTCGCTGTTCCCTGCTATAGACTTACAGCCGTTCTCTGAAATAACTTCTTCGCCTATCAGTGTTACATCGGTGATATTAGCACAACCATCGAAGGTGAAAAAGGCGGGAGATACAATACAACTTCCAGGTATCGTCACGCTCGTAAGGCCGGAACAACTAGCGAAGGCATAATTCCCGATGCTAGTGAGCCCTTCAGGTAAGGTCAGGCTCGTAAGGCCGGAACAACCAGAGAAGGCCCAGTCCCCGATGCTAGTGAGCCCTTCAGGGAAGGTCACGCTCGTAAGGCCGGAACAACTAGAGAAGGCACTCTCCCCGATGCTAGTGAGCCCTTCAGGGAAGGTCACGCTCGTAAGGCCGGAACAAAGAGAGAAGGCATAATTCCCGATGCTGGTGAGCCCTTGAGGTAAGGTTACGCTCGTAAGGCCGGAACAACCAAAGAAGGCATAATGCCCGATACTAGTGAGCCCTTGCGGTAAGGTCACGCTCGTAAGGCCGTCACAACCAGAGAAGGCGCCATTATACACGTAATCCGAACTTTGGATGCTTGTAACCTTATAAGCCTTCTCTTCATAAGTAACTTCTGCAGGAATGACCAAGTCGCCGCTAGGCTTATTGTCGTCATAATATCCTGACACCTCAGCCGTGCCGTCATCATAGAGCGTATAGTCAAGTGTCCCGTCGTCAGTTCCTCCTACTATACTCTGCGCCACCGCCAGTCCGGGCAGTGCAAATGCTGTAAGGAGGGTGAGTAGCAGCAGACAAAGGGAATGTGGAATGGAATGTGAGAGTGTCTTCATCTTTTTGTCGTGTATGAAAGGTTTATGAGTTGCTGTGCGTATATGGGAAGGGAGTAGTCAGCGTAGGCAGCGGGAGGTCTTCGGGCGCCTTCGGAGCGGGTGGGTGCGTCGTGTATTAGGATTGTATGGCAAAGCGGTGCGCGAAGTGCCCCGTGAGCTTGTTCCGTGGGTGTGCGTCCAGCTGTCCCATCGCTGCCGTGGAGCGTAAGTTGTCGGTTCGTGTGATTGCTGCAAAGGTAGGTAGAAAGGTTAATTTTACCCTCCACCCATTTACTAAAGTGTATCAGTTTGTAGGCTTTTGCTGCAAAAGGCGGGGAAAATGGAGGGAAGGGGGGCGTTGGCGTGAAACATGGGGCGGAGTCCTTATCAAGATTGGACGGACTTCCTTAAAGCGCTGCGACGACTTACTTGCAGACCGCGCTGGACTATCATAAAATCGTCACCATCCGAAGTGCATCAGCCAGTAAACACGGCCTGAGTCTTCGTTAATTATCCGCAAAACCTCGACTAGAGCCTGCGTTTTCGTTGACGAAGGGGGAACAACCAATCCGAAAGGCACTACTTTTGCCTAAAGGATAAGGTGTGCAGACCTGCTCAAAAGGGCGGGGAACGGCACACACGACTAAACTGACACTGAAATGAAACAGACGTTATTGCTTCTCGCGATGAGCCTTGCAGCGCTTGGCTCCTACGCACAGGACGATGATGTGTACTTCGTTCCGTCCTCTAAGAATGAGGTTTCTACCCCTTCCGCCTCAACACCGGGACGCCATAGCTATACGCCCGAGACGAACGGCTCTGCCGATGCCTACGACCACAGCAGCTGGGCCGACGGACGCGGCACGGGCGGACGCGATGTGGATGACTACAACCGCCGCGGACGCAACTATAAGCAGCACGTTGAAGCAACCGACTCCGACAGTCCTCAAGACCTCTATGACCAAGGTTATGACGACGGCTACGAAGACGGCTCTTACACGGCTCGCATCGTGCGCTTCTGGTCGCCCCGTCCGGGTGTCTATGTGAGCAGTCCTTATTATTTAGACTATTATGACCTCGCTTACGATCCCTGGTACTACGGCTATGGTTCTCCTTGGTCGTGGGGCTGGAGCGGCTGGTACGGTTGGGGCAGCTGGTATGGCTGGCGTCCCTACTACAGCTGGTCTTGGGGCTGGGGCTGGCACGGCGGCTGGTATGATCCCTGGTGGGGCGGCCCTTACTGGGGATGGAACGGCGGCTGGCGCCCGGGCCACTGGATTCCCGACGGCGCGCAGCGTGGCCCCGTGGGCGGTTGGATCGCTTATAGCGGTCGGCGCGGCTACGGCGGCGTGACGAACACCACGGGCCGCAACAGCATCACGACGGGCCGCACGAGCCTGGGCCGCACCTCATGGGGCGCGGGCAACGGCCGCGGCACATCGCGCAACTTCGGATTTAACCGCAACGATAGCCGCACGCCCTCCACGGGCACGTCGACGGGTCGCGGCACATCGCGCCTGGCCCGCATCTTCGGCGTGGGCGGCAGTGGCAACAACAACAGCTCTACGAACAACCGTGCCCCGCAGCGCACCTTCAACACACCCTCGCGCAGCGACAGCCGCTCCTTCGGTGGCAGTGGCACCTTCAGCGCTCCCTCACGCAGCAGCTTCGGCGGTGGCGTGAGCGGCGGCGGCCGCAGCTTCGGTGGCGGCGGTGGCGGTAGCCGCAGCTTCGGAGGCCGTAGATAATCACGTAGACACCACGCTAAACACAGCTTACTAAATCATTGATACAATGAAAGTTCGCAAATATCTCTGCGCGCTGGCAGGCCTCACGCTCTGCGGCGGCCTAAGCGCACAAGACATCTATAAGGTCGAGGCCCTGAGCGGGTCTGACCTCAACGGTACGGCCCGCTTCGTGGGCATGGGCGGCGCGATGAACGCCCTAGGGGCCGACCTCTCGACCATCGGCACCAACCCCGCCGCCATCGGCCTCTACCGCCGCAGCGACGTGGCCCTCACCGGGAGCGCCACCATCCAGCCCAACGGGCAGAGCATGGCGGAGATCGACAAAGCACGCGGATCTTTTGATCAGGCCGGCTTCGTCTATGCCTGCAAACTGGGCGGCAGCGGCCTGAAGTTCATCAACTTCGCCTTCAACTACCAGAAGCGCAAAAACTTCAAGCAATACATCGGCCTCGAGGGCATCGGCACACAAAACGGTCTCTCACAGTCGTGGCAGATGCGCGACCTGGCCTACTACAACGGCAAGCCGCTCGACCTCTCCCCCGAAGCCAACGGAGCCGATTACACAACACCGCTGACGGTCGTCGGCTACGACGCCCAGCTGATCGCCCCCTATAAGGACAACGCCGGCAACCTCGCAGGCTACGACCCGAGCTATGCCCGCAGCTATGACTACCACCGCGTGCAGTGGGGCGGCATCCAGCAGTATGACTTCAACGTCTCCTTCAACCACAAGGACCAGATCTACGGCGGCATCACCTTCGGCCTCTACAACGTCGATATGCACACGCGCCTGGCCTATGCCGAAGACCTCTACTTCCCCAACGATCCCTCGGCTGGCAGCGGCACCTACAACATGGCGATGGGCGAAAGCCTCAGCGGCACGGGCTTCGACATCAAAGCGGGCCTCATCTTCCGCCCCATCGAAGACAGCCCCTTCCGCATGGGACTGGCCTTCAGCACCCCGATCTTCTTCGACCTGACGCAAAACGCCTACCTTGGGATGGTGTCACCTTATCAATATACCGACGACAAGGGCAACACCTATGACCAGACGACGGCTCACGTCGAAATCGGCGACTTTGACTACCGCATCCGCACGCCCTGGCGCTTCAACCTCAGCCTTGCCACTACGGTGGGCAACTGGCTGGCGCTCGATGCCGAGTATGAGGTGAGCCGCCTGCAGGGCGCACAGGTGCGCTACTTCGATGACGGCTACAACGACTACAGCCTCTCGACCACCAAGGACGAAGCGCTGCAGACGGAGATCAAAGACAAGCTGCAGGCCGTCCACACCTTCCGCATCGGTGCTGAAGCCCGCCTCGCCGACGGCCTCTATGGCCGCCTGGGCTACAACTACGTGTCGCAGCCCATCAAGGACGAGGCTTATCTCAACCTCTTCACCGACAGCCCGTCATATCACTATAGCGTCAACACCGACTATGTGAACCCCGGCGCCATCAATCGCGTGACGTTGGGCCTCGGCTGGCGCGGCAAACGTTTCTATGCCGACCTGGCCTATCAGGCTCAACTCCAGCAGGCCACGGTCTATGCCTTCGACGGCGGTAGCGATCCCGCCACGGGCGACTTCACCTATCTCAAAGGTCAGCAGGTTGACCTCAACCGCCACAACGTGATGCTCACCGTGGGCTTTAAATTCTAAACCCCATACGAGGGCCACATCCTCATCCCGCAGAGGAGGAAGACGAAGCGCAGCGCCTACATCGTTGAAGGCGCCCGCTTCGCTTTCCCCTTCTTGCTTTTCCCTAACACACAAGATTCCCCGTTTACGATGAAACGCTCTCTCCTGATCCTCCCCCTCCTCACGCTGGCCCTCGCCTCCTGCAGCGGCACGCGCGACCTCGCCAAGACCCTCAGCGGCGACTGGCGCGTCACCCAGCTCGACGGCCAGGCCGTACCGGCCGAAGACGACGCCCCCTTCCTCGGCTTCGACGTCAAGGGGCACCGCATCTACGGCTTCACGGGCTGCAACCGCCTCACCGGCACCCTCGACGCCAAAGCCTTCGTCGGCGGCAAGGCCGACTTCTCCGGTCTGGGTATGACGCGCATGCTCTGCCAGGACGACAAGTACGAGATTCCCTTCACCGAAGCCCTAGGCCGCGCCGTCCGCTCCGAGGTGAGCACGGACCAAATCACACTCAAAGACAGCACGGGGCGCACCGTGATCGTGCTGCAGAAAAAATAAGATCAAGAGTCACAGAAGTTAAGAAGTTAGAGGAGTGAAGAAGTTAAGCCGATAGCTTTGAGCGCCTGTAGCCCCAAAGGGACGTGAGACAATAGCCCCAGACGTTAGAGAATAGCCCCAACGGGGCGCCAGAGAATAGCCTAGGGTGAAACCCTAGGTCAGCGCCCCCCCTCGACTGACTCGCCGCCAATGCCGCCTGGAGAATGCGTCCACCGGCGGCGAGTAATGAAGAATAACCGCAATCCTAGGGATAAATCCCTAGGCTATTGCCTCACGCCCCCTTGGGGCTACAAGCGTCTCAAAGCTATCGGCTTAACTTCTTAACTTCTCTAACTCCTTAACTTCTAAATTCCTCATCACCCCCAAAACACCGCCCCATGGCCTCCCCCGCAGACGACAAGAAAATCATTTTCTCGATGGTCGGCCTCTCCAAGACCATCCGACAGACCAACAAGCAGGTCCTCAAAAACATCTACCTCAGCTTCTTCTACGGCGCAAAGATCGGCATCATCGGTCTCAACGGCGCCGGTAAGTCGACGCTCATGAAGATCATCGCCGGCCTCGACAACGACTATCAGGGCGAAGTGGTATTCTCACCCGGCTACACCGTGGGCTACCTACCCCAGGACCCCCACCTCGACGACACCAAGACGGTGCGCGAGATCGTCAAGGAGGGCGTCAAAGACGTGGTCGAAGCCCTCGCCGAATACGAGGAGATCAACCAGAAGTTTGCCCTGCCCGAATACTACGAAGACGAGGAGAAGATGAACAAGCTCTTTGCCCGTCAAGGCGAGCTGCAAGACATACTCGACGCGACCGACGCCTGGAATCTCGACACGCGCCTCGACCGCGCCATGGCGGCCCTCCGCTGTCCGCCCGCTGACCAGACGGCGGCCCATCTCTCAGGCGGTGAGCGCCGCCGCGTGGCCCTCTGCCGCCTCCTGCTGCAGAAGCCCGACGTGCTCCTCCTCGACGAGCCCACCAACCACCTCGACGCCGAGAGCATCGACTGGCTCGAGCAACACCTCAACCAATACGAGGGCACCGTGATCGCCGTCACCCACGACCGCTACTTCCTCGACGACGTCGCCGGCTGGATCCTCGAGCTCGACCGCGGCGAGGGCATCCCCTGGAAGGGCAATTACTCCTCATGGCTCGACCAGAAGAGCAAGCGCATGGCCCAGGAAGAGAAGGTGGCCAGCAAGCGCCGCAAGACGCTCGAGCGCGAGCTCGAATGGGTGCGCATGGCCCCCAAGGCACGCCAGGCCAAAGGCAAGGCACGTCTCAACTCCTACGACAAACTCCTCAACGAAGACCAGAAGGAGCGCGAGCAGAAGCTCGAGATCTTCATCCCCAACGGTCCCCGCTTGGGCAACAAGGTTATCGAGGCGCAGCACGTA
Source organism: Alloprevotella sp. (assembly GCA_052272595.1). Taxonomy (GTDB): domain Bacteria; phylum Bacteroidota; class Bacteroidia; order Bacteroidales; family Bacteroidaceae; genus Alloprevotella. The sequence continues at coordinate 146,262 of DAVZJV010000006.1, read as the reverse complement.
GCCAAGCGCTTCGGCGACAAGGTGCTCTACGACGACCTCAATTTCTCCCTGCCCCCCGCCGGCATCATCGGCGTTATCGGCCCCAACGGTGTGGGCAAGACCACCCTCTTCCGCCTCATCATGGGCCTCGACAAGCCCGATGCCGGCACCTTCGAGGTGGGCGAGACGGTCAAGCTCTCCTACGTCGACCAGCAGCACACCGACATCGATCCTGAGAAGAGCGTCTACGACGTGATCTCGGGCGGCACGGAACTCATGCGTATGGGCGGCCGAGACGTCAACGCCCGCGCCTATCTGAGCCGATTCAACTTCAGCGGAGCCGACCAGGGGAAGAAGTGCGGTGTGCTCTCCGGCGGTGAGCGCAACCGCCTGCAGCTCGCCCTGGCCCTCAAGCAGGAGGGCAACGTCCTCTTGCTCGACGAGCCGACCAACGACATCGACGTCAACACGCTCCGCGCCCTCGAGGAAGGTCTCGAAGCCTTCGCCGGCTGCGCCGTCGTCATCAGCCACGACCGTTGGTTCCTCGACCGCATCTGTACGCACATCCTCGCCTTCGAGGGCGACGGCAACGTCTTCTTCTTCGAAGGTTCCTACACCGACTACGAGGTGAACAAAGCCAAACGCCTCGGCCTCGAAGAGCCCAAGCGCATCCGCTACCGCAAACTCGAAGACTGAGCCCACGGGCCCGGTCTCACGGTCTCCAGCGTCCGCCCCCTCACCTGACGGGGCGGACGCTTTGCGTTTGCCCCCATGCCGCGATTGTATTGAGTAATGGATGGCCTTCAATGACCCACGACATTGATTCGGGGAGTATTTTGATAGAATTTATCCCTCGGCCCTGATTGATTGTGCAAGAATCTTCGCTATTCCGCTAATTATTGTATATCTTTGAGGCCTAAGTATTGCAATCAATGGAAAGGAAGCTCAATAGAATCAAGATAGTGCTCGTCGAGAAAGACATGTCTCAGACAGAGCTGGCCGAGCGGTTGGGACGGAGTTTCAGCAGCATAAACTCCTATTGTTCAAATCGTAAGCAGCCATCTCTGGAGCTGCTGTACAGGATAGCCAATGTGCTGTCCGTAAACATCAAGGACCTTATTGTAGACAACGAAGTGTCATGAACATTAATGGAATTGACATAATGGTTGAGCGCAAGCCCATCAAGCACATCCACCTATCGGTTTATCCCCCCGACGGGCGGGTGCATATCAGTACGCCAAAGGCAACCACTGATGAACAGATAAGGATGTTCGTGCTCTCCAAATGGGTTTGGCTGATAGAAAAGCGCCAGGCGGCCACCGCTTACCAAATCCAATCACCCCGTGAATACGTTAGCGGCGAAGCACATTACTACATGGGAGATCTTTACCGACTGAGGGTGGACGTAACACCCGGTGAAGTACAGCATGTTTCCATTGAAGGCGACTACATCGTAGTCTGTTGCCGTCAGCCGGAGAATGTCAAAGGTCTCCTCAATGCCTGGTACAGGGCATCTCTGGATGAGATACTGTTGAAACTGATCCGGAAATGGTGCGGGCGGCTAAATCTTGACATGCCGCACTGGGAGGTTGTTACCATGCCGAATCGCTGGGGCAGTTGTAACCATGCCAGCCTGCACATTCTGTTCAACCTCGAACTGGCCAAGAAACCGTTGGCCTGCATAGAATACGTCGTTGTACATGAGATGATCCACCTCATTGAGCGGACCCATACCGACCGTTTCTTCCGTTTGCTCGACACCCACATGCCAGGATGGGAGAAGCTCAAAGATGAACTTAACGAAATGCCGATTACGCTATGAGCAACAACGAATACATATCCCCGAAGGAACGGGAGTACCAGAACTCCGTCGTCAGGCTGTTCCGTGAGCAGCTTGGCTATGACTATTTCGGTAAGTTGCAATACGGCAAAGACTGCAAGAGCCTCCCGGACTGCCGTGTGAACTCACCCGTTATCGAAGATGAACTGCGTAAGTTCCTCGTATCCCGAGGCAAGTACACTGAACTGCAAATAAACACGGCCATAGCGGAAGTGAAGAAGGCGGCTCAGCTTACCGACAGCAAAAAAGGCGTGCTGCTCGACACCAACAACAGCCTTTATGAAACGCTTATCGGCAACATCAAAGCCCAGCCCTCGCCAGAAAAGAAGCATGAGGATGTCTGTCTGTTCGATTTCGACAATCCCCTGGCCAACCGTTTTGCCATAGCCGAAGAGGTCAGCTTCATTGACCCGCTCACGGGCAGCCACAGCCGCCCGGATATCGTGGTGTATGTCAACGGCATTGCCCTGGCTGTCATCGAACTGAAGCGAAGCATCATCACCGTACAGGAGGGAATCAAACAGCACCTGAGCAATGAGATAGACCTCATTCCCTCGTTCTTCACGACCGTACAGTTCACCATAGCGGCCAACAAAACCAACGATACCGGGAACCGTGACAACAACGGCTTCCGGTATGCCACCATCCTTACACCGGAGAAGTTCTGGACTCCATGGAAGCGGGATAATCACGAGACGGGTACGCTGATGTCTGACACCGACAGCTACCTGGAGTTTTTCAACAAGGCAACCTTCTTCGACCTGTTTCGGTATGGCGTAATAGACGACGGCGGCACCAAGAAGGTGATGCGCCCACACCAGTTCCATGCCCTGCGTGCCGCAATGCCGCGTCTGAAAGCCAAGGCAAGCGGCGTGATATGGCACAGCCAGGGCTCAGGCAAAAGTCTCACGATGGTGTGGCTGGCAAGATACATACAACGCAACTTCCCTGATCCGCGCGTCCTGATAATCACCGACCGTACGGAACTTGACCAGCAGATAGCCAATACCTTTCTGAAGACAACCGGCAGCATGCACGAGGCTACCTCCTCAGACGATTTGCTCGACACGCTGCATAACGGTACGGAGTGGCTGATCTGTTCCCTTATCCATAAGTTCGGTCGGCATATAGACGCGGAATCCGGAAAGGAAAACATAGGCGATGACAACGCCCCCGTCCCGTTGGAGACTTACCTGAAAGACCTTCAGGCACTGGTAAACGGCAAGTTCGGCGGCAAGTTCGAGGCCAAGGGCACAAACAAGTTCGTCTTCGTGGATGAGTGCCACCGTACTCAGTCGGGCCGTCTGCATGAGGCCATGCGTACCATTATGGGCGATGACGTGATGTTCATCGGCTTCACCGGAACGCCCCTGTTGCACAAGGACAAGAAACAGGGTTACCGCTCTTATCTGTCTGTAAAGAACGAGACACGCCACCGCTTCGGAGAGTTCATACACAAATACCTCCACAAGGAGGCGGTAGATGACAAGGTTATCCTTGACCTGGAATACGAAGCCCGTGACGTGGAACAGGCTGTCAGCAGCCAGGAAGCGCTCGATGAAAAGAAGGAACACCTGCTGTGCGAGGCACCGGCAGCATACAAGTCGGCCATTGAGGACCGCTGGGCCACGCTTCAGAAAGTCTATTCAAGCAGTGAGCGCATCCAGCGCATCGGCTACTCCATCCTCGACGACATGAAGCAGTACCCGCTCAATCAGGACTGGTGCAACGCCATGCTCGTGGCCGGCGACATCTATTCGGCTTACAAGTACTACGAGTTCTTCACGATGATCAGTCCCGACAAATATCTGGCTGACAAGTGCGCAGTGGTCACAAGCTATTCTCCCTCCGACAATGACCTCCGCAAGAACAACGACGGGGACGAGAATGCCGAGAATGAGGCGATTTTCAAGAATGAATGGGCCAAATACAGCTATCGCGCTGCCTTGCCGTATATCAAGTCCAAAAGAGGCCCTAAGGACAATGACCGGCTTCCCACCGCCGAGCAATACGAGGCATGGGCCAAGGACAGATTCATCAAGACACCTTCACGCATGAAGCTGCTCATCGTCGTCGATAAGCTCGTTACCGGTTTCGATGCCCCCAGTGCCACCTATCTTTATATAGACAAGGAGATGCGCGACCACAACCTTTTCCAGGCAATCTGCCGGGTAAACCGTCTAGGCACGGACCTGAAGGAGGATCCTGCAAACCTTGAAAGCCGCACCATCTTCACTCACAAGGAATACGGCCTGATAGTAGACTTCAAGCACCTCTTCGGCAAGATTGAGAACGCCATCACCGACTTCAATGACGAAACCGGCGGACTGGGCGGATACGATGCCGTAGACGTTGACGGTCTGCTGGAGGATGCCATTTCCAAGAACCGGAAACGGCTTGACCTCTGTCTCCAGGCTTACGACAACATGAAGGCCGACTGGGAGCGTCAGGACGTGCACTCCGCCGACAAGGTGGTGAAATACTTCGTTCCGGACGTGGATTTCGATCTCTCTGACGAAGAACGCAGCCAGAGGGACGAAGAGGTAAAGGCACGGCGTGACATGTTCTACAAGATTACGCAACAGCTGTGTGCCGCCTATACCAACATCTCCGACTACATCCGCAAAGCCGGTTACTCTGAAGAGAAAGTGGGCGAAATCAGCTCAACCGTAGCCGAGGCCGCCAACCTGAACGCCCGTGTAAAACAGGCTTCAGGCGATGCTTTCGACACCAAACAGTATGACCCGCAGATGCGACAGCTGCTCGACCGCTATATCCGGGCTGACGAAGCCCAGACCGTCATACCCGCCACGGCTGACTTCTCCTTTCTCGACCTGCTTTCCAAAAACAGTGATACGGAAGAGGAAACCGCCAAGGCCGTCAAGACCGCCGGAGGCCGGGAAAAGGGCGCAGCGGAAGTAATCGCTGCCAAGGCGCGCTCCGTAATCAACGACTGGAACGCCCGTGACCATGAAACCGCCCTCACCTTTGCACAGCGTCTGCAAAAGATTATCGATGACATGAACGACACGACCCGGCAGACGACGGAACAAATCCGCGAGCTTATCAAGCTGCTCGTTGACATGAAAGGGCATAGTAAAGCTCCTGACGGTATCACGTCACAAGTAGGTCGGGCTTTGTGGAACAACCGCAAGGACTGGACATCACTGACCGGACAGGATGAAGTCGTGGCCCTCATCGGCAAAATAGAAGACTTCTTCGCCACAAAAGCTTACGCCGGATTCAAGATAAAGAACTCCAACCCATACAGGCACTGCATCAGGGACCTGACCATCCTTTGTGGAGCCGACAGCACACCTGAACAAATCATTGAGCTGCACCGTATAGCGGTGGCAAATCTATAACCAACAGAATATATGGCAATCAAAAAATCACAGATATACAGCACGCTCTGGAGCGCCTGCGATGCTCTTCGTGGCTCGATGGACGCCAGCCAGTACAAGGACTATGTGCTGATACTCCTTTTCATCAAATACCTGAGTGACAAAGAGAACGACCCTGAAAGTTTGTTCGTCATACCCGACGGTTGTCGTTTCAAGGACTTCGTGGCCTTGAAGGGCAGTAGCAGTATCGGCGAGAGCATCAACAAGAAACTCGAAGCCATCAAATCTGAAAACATCACGTTGTTGAAGAAACTGGCCATTCCTAACTTCAACGACCCCAACAAGCTGGGCAACACCCGTCAGATGACTGACACACTGTCGAAGCTCATCGGCGTATTCCAGAACGCAGACCTGGATTTCTCACAGAACCGCTCTGCGGATGACGATATCCTCGGTGATGCCTATGAATACCTGATGAAGAACTTTGCCGAGCAGAGCGGCAAGAGCAAGGGGCAGTTCTACACACCGGCCGAGATAAGCCGTGTCATGGCCAAGATGCTCCATCTGGAGGATTTTACCTCACGACAGACCACCATCTATGACCCCACCTGCGGCTCAGGTTCGTTGTTATTGAGGGCTATCAACGAAACGCCCAACAGTGCCACGCCCTTCGGTCAGGAGAAAGACAACACAACGGCTTCACTGGCTATTCTCAATATGCTCCTGCACGGCATGCAGATGGCCACGATTGAACAGGGCGACACGCTCAACCATCCGGCCTTTGTGACCGGTGGCCACCTCGACACCTTTGACGTGTGCGTGGCCAATCCGCCCTTCTCCCTGAAATCGTGGCTGGGCGAGGCCGGTGTGAATGACAAGTACCACCGCTGGAATGAGAATCTCTGTCCGCCCGCCAAGTGCGGCGACTACGCTTTCCTGCTTCACCTCATCGCCTCAATGAAGGAGGGCACGGGCCGAGGTGCGTGTATACTCCCTCACGGCGTGCTCTTCCGTGGCAATGCCGAGTATGACATCCGTCGGTGGATCATCGAGCACGGCTATATTGAGGGTATCGTAGGCCTGCCGTCCAACGTATTCTTCGGCACGGGTATCCCTGCGTCGATTATCCTGCTCAACAAGAAAGGCGCTGCCGACCGCAAGGGTATCTTCTTCATTGATGCCAAGGACGGCTTCATGAAAGACGGTGCGAAGAACCGCCTGCGTGAACAGGACGTGAAACGAATCGTTGATACGTGGAACGCTCGTCGTGACGTACCGCACTACGCCCGTTTCGTGCCGATGGATGAAATCTGCGACAAGAACGATTACAACCTGAACATTCCCCGCTACATCGCAGCGGCGGACACCGAGGTGCAGCAGGATATCGACGCTCACCTGCACGGTGGCATACCGGCCCACGACATTGAGCAGATGGCGGACTACTGGGAGGCCTGTCCTACGTTGCGCGATACGCTGTTCAAGCCTATAGTCAATCGTCCCGGATACTACACCGTGACCGGGCAGCCCACTGAGGCTATCAACGCCGACAAGAGCTTCACGCATCAGGCCGCGCTATACAGTGAGGCTGTCAACCGGTGGGAAAAGGAAAACCTGCCTGAAATGGAAGCCTACGGCAAAGACTGCATGCCCAAGCAGGTAATCAACCGCTGGAGCCAGTCACTGCTTGATATCATGCTCAGTGACAGCCGCCTGGTGAACGCCTATGATGCCTATCAGCAACTGATGGAGTATTGGGAAGACACCTTACAGGACGACAGCTACATGGTGGCGCATGACGGGTGGACGCTTAACGTCTATCCTACAAAGAAGAACGCCACGTACAAGGAACTGGCCTGTGACCTGCTGCCGGTGGACATTGTGGTCAACGAGTTCTTTGCCGACGAGGATGCTGAAATACAGCAGCTGAAAGAACAGAGTGCGGCCAAGGCTTCGGAGATGCAACAGCTCATTGCCGATGCAACCGAGGACATTGAAGACGAGGACGAGATCAAGGCTGAGACTGCCAAGGTAAAGAAGACCAAGGCTTACAAGGAACTCGATAAGGCGAAGAAAGCCATCGACAAGGCGGGCAAGGAGAAGGCCCAGACACTGACCGAAAAGGTCATGAAGAAATATGACTACCTTTGCCAGCATCCCGACGAAGTACGTGAGCTGGTCATCCACCGCAAATGGCTGCCGGCCATCCGCACCCGCCTGCTTGACCTGATGCAGACTGTTACGCATACGCTCACGGCGGAGGTCAACGCCGTAGCCGTGCGCTACGCCACCCCGCTGCCGAAGATTGAGGCAAATATCGCCTCGCTCGAAGACAAAGTAAACGTTCACCTGAAAGAAATGGGATTTGAACCATGAGGTATCAAGGTTATCCATTTTTCAATTTTGCACACACGTGTGCAAAATCTGTCGAAGTGACCCAGGTGTTGTGGCACCGCGTGTGTTGGGCAATTGTGAACGCATGCGTTCACAATCTTAGATAACGAAGAAGATTGCAAGAATGAAAGAAACGAGATTCAAGCAGACCGAGATTGGGCTTATTCCTGAGGACTGGATATGTGTGAATTTAGAGACCATTGGAGGATTTTCTAAAGGGAAGGGGATCTCCCGCTCAGATGCACGCACAGGTATTATTCCTGCAATACGGTATGGTGAAATATACACAGATCACAATGAATACATCAAGTCTTTCAAGTCATTCATATCAGAGGATGTAGCTCATACTTCTGTACGACTGAGAAAACATCAAATTCTTTTTACTTGCTCTGGAGAGACGAAAGAAGATATAGCCAAGGCTGTTGCCTTTTTAGGAGACGGAAGAGCCTACGTTGGAGGAGATATTATCATATTAACCCCCAAGATAGATTGCGATTCTTTGTTTCTAGGTTATATTTGCAATATCCCTGAAGTAAATAGACAAAAATCAGAAGTTGCACAGGGTGATGCAGTAGTGCATATATCAACTGAAGCACTTAAAAAGATAAGACTTGTACTTCCACCAGTTTCCGAGCAGCAAAATATTGCCAAGGCATTGAGCGATATGGACGCACTGCTTGCAGAGCTAGACAAGCTGATAGCCAAGAAACGGCTTATCAAGCAAGGTGCTATGCAGCAGCTCCTCACCGGACGCACCCGCCTCAAAGGATTCAATGAGCCGTGGAAAACATTAAGGTTGCAGGAATGTCTGACAATTGGGAATGGAAGGGATTATTCATATCTTTCATTTGGGAATGTTCCCGTTTTTGGAACTGGGGGCATAATGTGTTATGTAAATAAAAGTCTTTACGAAGGGGAAACGGTTTGTATCGGCAGGAAAGGAACCATTAATCAGCCCTTATATCACAAAGGCTGTATCTGGACTGTTGATACATTATTTTACACGCATTCCTTCATTGAATGCACCTCTAAATTTATTTATTATCTTTTCTGTACAATAGATTGGTATGCTCTAAACGAGGCCACAGGTGTCCCTTCTTTACAAAAGACGAATATATATAACTTAGAGGTTTCCCTTCCACCATTGCAAGAGCAACGCGCCATAGCCTCCATCCTCACCGACATGGACAATGAAATCTCCGAATTGGAGAAGAAGAAGGTCAAGTATGAGAAGCTCAAGCAAGGCATGATGCAGCAGCTCCTCACCGGACGTATACGGCTGATATCATAAGGAACGAACAAGATCTATGAACGATGAGAGTACTGATCACATTTCTCGTCCGTATGGCTGTAATATAAGCGTTCGAGGTTTCCCGGAGGGATGCCTCGAACGCTTTTTTCCGACGATTGTTCATACCGGTTCCGCCTTTTTCCGGATTCCCGCCAAGCAGATGCACCAAAGCATCGACATAATCAGGCAAGTCACGGGGCGAAGCCTCGCACAAAGCGTGTACCTTTGTCCACGTTATGATTCCCTTCCGCCATCTATTAGCAGCAAGCCTGCTCCTCATCGGGTTCCCCGATGCAGGCCTTTCCCAGACGCAGCCCGACCTTGAGACGATCAAGGCCATGACCCACGAGTGTGACAGCTTCTTGGCCGCCATGCCCGCCGAGCGTCAACACCGGCAGGCGCTCGCCGTGCGGGCTGCCATGCGCGGCGATACGGCGGCGCTCCGCGACATCCGCCGCAGCCGCAGCCAGGCGCCCGCGTTGCCCAACGGCGTAGAGGCACGCTATGTGCGCCCGGACCTCTGCCTCTTTATCCCGACGCGGACGGCGGGACGGACGGGGGACAAAACGGGACAGTCGGAGACGGCAGGACGGACGGATGCTGCCGGACGGACGGAAGGAGCGGCACGGACGAAGACGGCGATGCAGCCCGCACGCCTGCGCCCGGCACTGCTTTATCTCCACGGCGGAGGGTGGGCTTTCGGGAGCATCAACAGCTGTACCAGCTTCTGCGCGGCGGTGGCGCTGGCGGGCGACTGCATCGTGGCGGCGCTCGACTACCGCCTCGCCCCGGCCCATCCCTACCCCGCTGCCCTCGATGACACACGCGAGGCCTTCCGCCTCCTGCGGACGGAGGGAACGGCATGGGGTATCGACACCGCCCGCGTGAGCATCGGGGGTGACAGCGCGGGAGGCAATCTGGCCTTCGCCGCCGCCATGACGCTCAGCGGCGTGCGCAGCATCGTGCCGATCTACCCCGTGACGCTCCTCTATGAGGCGCCGTCGGCTTCATGGACGCGCTACGCCAAGGGGTATGGCAACGATGCCGAACTCCTCCTGGCCTTTGAAGAAGCCTATGCCGGCGGGCGGGCCCGCGAACCGCTGGCCTCCGTCGGCCTGGCTTCCGACAGCATGCTGAGGCGGCTGCCGTCCGCATGGGTGATCTCGGCCGAACGCGACATTCTCCTCGACCAGACGACGGCCCTCGTGGCGCGCATCCGCCGACTGGGCACCGTGCCCGTCACGCAGCGCGTCTACCCCGGCACGACCCACCTCTTCATCACCGTGCCGGGCCAGCCCACCGCCTTCCGCCGCGCCGTCGAGGAGACGGCACGCTTCATCGGAGGGGCCGCGCAGTAGGCTTCCGGCCGGCTTGCCGGGGGGGTACACGATTCGGCTAAATGTAATTGATTTTTATCATTTAACGTGCTTTGCGGATCAAAACGCGGAAATAAGGTGTACTTTTGCAGGCAAATGGGAAGGGCGCGTCGTGTGACTGCGCCCGTCAGCTTGTGTAGAAAGGTCGTCTGGCAGAGACTGAAATGAAGAGAAGAAGGCGCTTTTCCCCACACCGCGTCCGTGTGATGCGGCGGCTTCCCGCTTCTGCAAATATCCTTCTCCTAATGATCATCAACTTCTTGCGCCGCGCCGCGCTCACTTTAGTTGCCGTCGGCCTCGGCGCAGCCTGTTACGGGCAAGACCTCCTAGCCCGCCAAGCCCCCGTAGACCGCCGTCTCCGCGCGGTAGACTCCATCACCATACAGCGTGCCGTCGAACGCGACCTCAACACCAACTACAGCAGCGACCTCTACCGTTCCTCCTGGGTAACCAACCGCGCCCACCCCTATAAGAGCGACGAGGTGCCCGACAGCTTCCGCATCGACCTCCGCGGCTTCTGCATGCCCACCCCCTCGCGCAACGTCACCTCACGCTTCGGCTATCGTCCCGCCTTCCGCCGCGTACACAAGGGCCTCGACATCAAGGTCTATACGGGCGACACCATCGTCGCTGCCTTTGACGGCAAGGTGCGCGTCGTGCGCTATGACGAGGGCGGTTATGGCAACTATGTCGTCATCCGCCACAACAACGGCCTTGAGACCATCTACGGACACCTCTCCAAACAACTCGTCGAGGGCGACCAGATCGTCCGCGCCGGCGAGCCTATCGGTTTGGGCGGCAACACGGGACGCTCCTTCGGCTCTCACCTCCACTTCGAGACCCGCATAGCCGGCGAGGCCATCAACCCCGAGCTGCTCTTCAACTTCCCCGCGCAAGACGTCACCGCAGACTTCTATACCTTCCACAAGACGGATACGGGCAACGCTACGGCAGTCATGGCCGCTAACCAGCGCGGCGGCGCTACGCGTTTCTACAAGGTGCGCAAGGGCGAGACCCTCGCATCCATCGCCGCCAAGCTGGAGACGACGGAGGAGAAGCTGGCCCGCAACAACCGCCTCTCCGCCAACGATGAGCTGCGCACAGGTCAGCTCCTACGCTACTAAGAAGCGCACTCGGCGCACAGCGCCCGACTCGAGATTGTCACGGCAATCGAGAACCACACACTACTTCGCAACATCCTAGTAAAACAATCCCCGTCAGAGCCGGCAGCTTCCCCTCTCTCCAGAGAGATCGGAAGCTGTCGGCTCGCTTGTTTCATGTGCCCGCCGCGACGCAGGCGGCCGCGCGGTGCACGATAGGGCAAGGCGGCCGCGGCGGCCGCCCCTAACGTCCGCCAACCGACACGTTTCATCCCAACGGACTCTTCACGATCTTGCCCAACGTAAAGCCGTGACGGACCGCGGCGGCGGCCACTTCGTCATGCAGGGCGGCGGCCACGCCACCCACAAAGCCCACGGGAAGGTCGGGACGGCCATACTGCATCACGTTGCGGCGGAAGAAGCGGTCAAACTCGTCACGGACCAGCGCACTCACGGCGACTTCATCGAGGTGGCGCACGATGAAGGGAACCATCGAAGCCAGAAAGCGGTTGGGGGCTGCCTGACGATAGACGCGGTCTATCACGCCGTCAAGCGTCAGGCCCGTCTCGCGATAGAAGGCCGCCGTCAGCGGCTCGGAGAGCTGCCCCTTGAGCACATCGCCCAGCAGCCGCCGCCCAAGTACCGCACCGCTGGCCTCGTCACCCAGAATAAAACCCAGGGGCGAAACATTGCGCACCACAACGCCCTCGAGATAGAGACAGCTGTTGCTCCCCGTCCCCAGAATGCAGGCGATGCCGCTCCCCTCAGGGCCGAAGAGCGCCCGGGCCGCGCCCACGATGTCAGAGCCCACCGTCACCCGAGCCGCAGGCCACACGGCCTGCAGGGCACGGACCATCTTCTCCGTGCCGGCTCCACGGCAACCCGCCCCGTAATAGTCGATGGCTACGATGCCCGTACGCTCGTCGGCGGAAAGGAGCGGAACGAGTTCGGTGCGGAGCGACCGCTCGAGATCGGCCTCATCGGCCAGCGAGGGATTCATCCCCGCCGTATGTATCACGCGCCCCTCGCCGCCATTGCCGACCGGAGCCACGCGCCACGCCGTCTTCGTGCTCCCCCCGTCGGCGGTAAGCACGTAGGCACGGCTTGTCATGTCTTTACTTTCCATATCGTTGCAAAGGTACATCATCCCCCGCTACATTCCCCCTACTCCCCACCTGGCAAAACGGGAAGGCATCCCCCAAAAACGAGAAGGCGGCTCGGCGCGAGGGGAAGGCGGCTCGGCGCGAGGGGAAGGCGGCTCGGTTTACGCACCCACGGGAAAGTTTTCCACAACTACCTACACACTGCCACCCGTCATTTTTGAAACACTGAATATCAATAAAGTAAGGGTGTAGGTACATCGCTGACGCCTACACTCTACTGCCACCAACGAACCATCGCCCGACAGGGTGACGGCGACTTCAGAGGGGTGTAGGCCCGGTGGCGGAAAGGTGTAGGCAGATCGCCCCTACCTACACCCCTAACAGATTGATTGACAGTTTATCCGGCGCATCAGATGACAAAGTGTAGGTAGATTAAAAAAAACGGACGCCATCCGTCATTTTCGCCCGTCGGTAACGACCCCAACGCAATCCTTTCATTATCTTTGCTTGATATTAAAACAGCTTTGCGTGCGCTCCGCGGTACGGTCGTCGCCGTGCCCTGCCCCCCGCAAGGCGCCCTCATCACGCTTCAACCCCACTCAAACCAGCCTCTGCGCTATGAACAAGTATTCCCTGCGCCGTCAGCGGCGCTGCACCGCCCTGGCCTTGGCTCTGCCCCTGGCAGCCGCCGGCCTCTTCCTCACGCCCGCCGGTGCACGGGCCCTACCGTCGGCTTCGGCCCTGCAGACTGTCGCCGCAGCCGATACGGCAGCAACGGCCACGCCGATCAAAGAGGTGCATCGCCTCAACCCCACGACCGTTGAGGTGATCTACGCCGACGGCCACTGCCTCACCGCCGACTTCTACGGCCCCAACATCGTGCGCCTCTTCCGCGACGACGCGGGGGGCATCATCCGTGACCCGGAAGCCACGCCCCCGGCAAAGATCCTCGTTGACAATCCGCGCCGCACGCCCATGGGCGTAAGCATCGAAGACGGCACGGCTGCCGTCACGGTGAGCACGCAGCGCATCGCACTCACCTTTGACCGCGCAACGGGACGCCTCACCGTGACCGACCGCACGACGAAGCAGCCGGTCATCGAGAGCCTCGCTCCCGTCAGCTTCTCTAAGGAAGGGACCAAACTCACCCTCAGCGCACGCGCCGATGAGTGGTTCTACGGCGGCGGCGTGCAGAACGGCCGCTTCTCGCACAAGGGCAAGCGCATCGCCATCGAGAACACCAACAACTGGGTAGACGGCGGCGTGGCCTCACCCACCCCCTTCTACTGGAGCACGAAGGGGTACGGCCTGCTCTGGCATACCTTCAAGCCCGGTAGCTACGACTTCGGCGAGGCTGAGCCGGGCAAGGTGATCCTTGAGCACAGCGAGCAATATCTCGACGTCTTCCTCATGGTCGACAGCGAACCGGTAGACCTGCTGGCCGACTTCTACCAACTCACGGGCAACCCCGTGCTGCTGCCTAAGTTCGGCTTCTACGAAGGCCACCTCAACGCCTACAACCGCGACTACTGGAAGGAGGCCGAAAACGGCTTCATGCTCTATGAAGACGGCAAGCGCTACAACGAGAGCCAAAAAGACAACGGCGGCATCAAGGAGAGCCTCAACGGCGAGAAGAACAATTACCAGTTCTCCGCCCGTGCGGCCATCGACCGCTACATCCACAACGACATGCCCCTCGGCTGGTTCCTCCCCAACGACGGCTACGGCGCCGGCTACGGCCAGACGGGCACACTCGACGGCAACATAGCCAACCTCAAGAGCTTCGGCGACTACGCCCGCTCCAAGGGCGTAGAGATCGGCCTCTGGACCCAGAGCGACCTCCACCCCAAGGCCGGCGTCGAGGCGCTTCTGCAGCGCGACATCGTCAAGGAGGTGCGCGATGCCGGTGTGCGCGTGCTCAAGACCGACGTGGCCTGGGTCGGTGCGGGCTACTCATTCGGTCTCAACGGCGTAAGCGACGTGGGCGAGATCATGCCCTACTACGGCAACGGCGCACGCCCCTTCATCATCAGCCTCGACGGCTGGGCCGGCACGCAGCGCTACGCCGGCATATGGAGCGGCGACCAGACGGGCGGCGATTGGGAATACATCAGATTCCACATACCGACCTTCATCGGCTCAGGCCTCTCGGGACAGCCCAACATCACCTCCGACGTCGACGGCATCTTCGGCGGTAAGAACGTGCCGGTCAACGTGCGCGAGTTTCAGTGGAAGACCTTCACACCGATGGAACTCAACATGGACGGCTGGGGCGCCAACCCGAAATATCCCGAAGTGCTCGGCGAACCGGCCACGAGCATCAACCGCTCTTACCTCAAGCTCAAGAGCATGCTCATGCCCTACACCTACTCCATCGCCCGCACGGCGGTGAGCGGCAAGCCGATGATCCGCGCCATGTTCCTTGACTACCCCAACGACTACACGCTGGGCCCTGCCACGCAGTATCAGTTTATGTACGGCCCGAGCTTCCTCGTCGCCCCCGTCTATCAGGACACGCGCAGCGACAAGGAGGGCAACGACATCCGCAACGGCATCTACCTCCCCGAGGGCACGTGGGTGGACTATTACAATGGCGACATCTACCAGGGCGGCCGCCTCATCAACGAGTATGACGCCCCGCTCTGGAAGCTCCCCGTCTTCGTCAAAGGCGATGCAATCATCCCCATGACGCGCCCCAACAACAACCCCTCGCAGATCCCCGCCGACTACCGCGCCTACGACATCTATGCACAGGGCGGCACGGAGTTCTCCGAATATGACGACGACGGCCTGACGCAGGATTACCTCGCCGGCAAGGGTGTGCGCACGCTCATCAGCACCGACGTAGACAAGGACCGCCTGACGGTAAGCATCGAACCGGCCATCGGCTCCTTTGAAGGATTCGAACCCAAGAAGCACACAGAACTCCGCATCAACGTCAGCGGCGAGCCCAAGAAGGTGACGGCCAAGGTGGGCGGCAAGAAGGTGAAACTCACCCGCGCCGAGAGCCTCGAGGCTTACGAGAAGGGAACGGACGTCTATTATTATGATGCCGAGCCGGAACTCAACCGCTTCTCTACCCCCGGCAGCGAGGCAGCCAAGGTGAGCCTCAAGCGCAACCCGCAGCTCCTCGTGCGCCTCGCGCCGACCGACATCACCGCCAACGCCACCGAGGTGACGGTAGAGGGCTTTGCCTTCCAGACGGCTGACCGCCTGCGCACGCACCACGGACAGCTCACCGCCCCCGTCCCCGAGATCAAGGAAGAGGGCCGCGCCCCCTTCTCGCTCACGCCCTCATGGGCTGCCGTCGAGGGCGCAGACTATTATGAGGTAAGCTTCCGGGGCATGACCTACTCCACCATCCGCTCGACCGCCTTCACCTTCGACGGCCTCGAGGCCGAGAAGGCCTATGACTTCAAGGTCCGTGCCGTCAACGCCGACGGCGCCTCCGACTGGGCGGCCGTGACGGGCACCACGAAGAGCAACCCGCTCGAGTGGGCCATCAAGGGCATCAAGGCGCAGGCCACCTGCGAAGACCAGCCCGGCACGCCCGTCGGCCACCTCTTCGACTTCGACCCGAAGACCAGCTGGCACACGAAGTGGGGCAAGGGCGAAGCCATCCCCTGCGACGTAACGCTCGACCTGCGCGGCGTCAGCAAGCTCGACCGCATCGACTACCAGCCCCGTGAGGACGCCGGCAACGGCACCCTCATTGCCGGCACCGTCAGCCTGTCGACCGACCGACAGACCTGGACCGATCCACAACCCTTCACCTGGGCCAAGGACGGCACGCTCAAGAGCTTCGCCTTTGCCGGAAACCCCGAAGCACGCTATGTCAAACTCCACCTCACGCAGGCCGTTGGCAACTTCGCCTCGGGCTCGGAGATGTATGTCTTCAAGGTGCCCGGTTCGGAGACCTTCATCCAGGGTGATATCAACCACGACAAGCGCATCGACGAGAACGACCTCACCTCTTATATGAACTACACCGGTCTGCGCCGCGGCGATGCCGACTTCGACTATGTCAGCGCAGGCGATATCAATAAGAACGGCCTCATCGACGCCTACGACATCAGCTGCGTCAGCACCGAACTCGACGGCGGCGTGCGCAACAGCAACGACCACGTCAAGGGATCCCTCGTCCTCACGCCGGACAAGAAGACCTTTGCCGCCGGCGACGAGATCCGCATCACCGTGAGCGGCAAGGGCCTCCACTATGTCAACGCGCTGAGCTTCGCCTTGCCTTACAGCACCGATGAGTTTGAGTACGTCGGTCTCGAACTGAAGGGCATGAAGGACATGGTCAACCTCACCTATGACCGCCTCCACACCAACGGCCAGAAGGAGCTCTTCCCGACCTTCGTCAACCGGGGCAACAACTTCCTGCTCGACGAGGGCAATCCAGAGCTCTTCGTGATCAAGCTCCGCGCCCGCAAGGCCGGCCGCTTCACCCTCCGCGCCAAGGACGGCCTCCTCGTTGACCGCAACCTCGGCACCGTGAGCTTCTAACGGCCACGCGCCCTGCGCACACATCATTTCATTACCGGCGCCGCCCTCAGCCCATACAGGCTGCGGGCGGCGCTTTTTGCATATGCGGTGTTTATAGCATGAAGCATGCAAACTGCCCTCCCCGGCAATCTGCAAATACCCAGCCTGACTACCCCTCAATAAGCACGCATTCTGCCTACAGTACATAATCTTTTCCAACATTACCACACGATCGCCCCATGACCTTCGCAACATCGAACACTAGCACTTTGCCACAAAACCAGCCACCTATACCTCATAAAGCCACATTATGCCGTATCATTCCGCCATAAGCTCAAAAATCTGCTCCGATTGGTCTTGTTTTATTCCGGTCAAGCTTTAACTTTGCGGCATGTAAGATCTCCAGCGACAGTAACCACGACCTAACGAACGAAGGCTTATGAAGGCATCCATACTGATAGCCATCCTTCTATTAAGTTGCCAGCCACTACTCAAAGGGCAGACGACAGAATTCCCCGGCCAGGTCGAGGAAGCCCTGAAATGCGCCGGAACGAACAGGCCCTCACTGGAGCAGACTTTGCTGCATTACCGCAAGACGGGAAACAAGGAGCAATATGCAGCGACATGTTACCTCATTTCCCACATGGCCGGCCATAGTCTGGGCGGCCGCGTCAGACATTATGACCCGCGCATAGACAGCCTCATCAAGGCAGCAGACACCCATTACTACCAGCTGATCAAGGGAACCACTGCCAGGGCGCAGGAGAGTAATCCGCTGCACAAGACCATCAAAGACTCCGCGCGGGCGGCAGCCTCACGCGTCGGTATGATTAAGTTCGAGGAGCCCGAGGTAGACGATCGGGAGTGCACGGACATACAGACCCTCGACG
Organism: Alloprevotella sp.; assembly: GCA_052272595.1. GTDB lineage: Bacteria > Bacteroidota > Bacteroidia > Bacteroidales > Bacteroidaceae > Alloprevotella. Next base: position 128,460 of record DAVZJV010000006.1, on the reverse strand, counting down.
GCACCTTCGTCCGGCGCCAGGTGAATCATGCCTTTGCACTGAGACAGCGCAACAGGCGGCTGGCTGCGATGCCCATGGCGGACTTCCTGGACTATGTATTGCCCTACCGGGCCATTGCCGACTATCCTCTCGTCACCGGTGCGGAAGAATTGAGCCGCATCTTCTCCAAATACCTTCAGGCCGATACGGCCAGTAATTATGTCGCCCTCATCGAGCGCTACAACCGTGCGCTCTGGTGGCTGCGTCACTACCAGGGTCCCTATCCTTTTGATACGTTGCTCGGCCTGCCGGACCTTTTCTTTACCGGTGTCCATGAGTGTGCTGACCAAGCGGAATATTGCGCACGCATCCTGCGCGCCTGCGGCGTACCCGCCGCGGTAGAGTTCAACGTAGCCTACCGCATCTGGCAGTCACACCACTACATGGTCGTCATCCCTGACGGACACGGACGGTGGACGCCCTTCAACGCCGAGAGCGGCATCCCCGTTCCGGGTAAGAACGTATACACGAGTTGCCTCAACATCTATCGTTATCACTTTGCCCCGACGACCAACGTTCCGGCCGTCTTGCGGACAGAGGGCGAACCGCTGCCCGAGGTGCTGGGCAACCCCTATATAGAGGATGTCACTTCCCGTTACCTGAAGACCTTCCGCCTCGAGCTGCCGCTCTCCGACAGCATCCCCGCCGACCATCGGCTGGCCTATCTCTCCACCTTCCAGTCCGGAGCAGGCCTGACGGAGGTCACCTGGGGTGAGCGCAGCGCGAAGGACAACCGCTTCGCCTTCCGCACGGTCGTGCCCGACAACGTCTACTTCCCCACCTACTGCAATGGTACCGGAACGGCCGTCCCTGCCGGAACGCCCTTCTGTCTGTACACCGACCCTTCACGCCCCGAAGGCTACCGCATGGAGCCGCTGGCCCGTCCCACAGGGAAGACGGTACGCGTAATCCTCAAACGTAAATACCCGGTCAAGCCCCACCTGGCCGATCTGGCGGCCAGGAATGTCGGCACGGTCGTCCTGGGCAGTGATTCGCTGGATTTCAGCCATGCCGACACACTGGCCGTCATCACTACGCCGCCCACCGACCAGTGGACAGACCTGCCGATCCGTGCAACACGCCCCTACCGCTACTATCGCGTCCAGACGCCGCGGGATTATCCCCACCTGCATCTGGCCGAACTGCAATTTCTCACCCGGCGTAAACACGGATATAAGAATATCATCAATCCCACGCCGCTGGACGGAGGTGCGCCCCGTGAAGACAGCGAATGGCAAAGGCTGATGGACGAACCGCTGGACAAGTGCAGATGGAAGGCGGAATATGACGGCAATGTCCAGACAGCTCCCGACCGATGGCCCAACGTCACGTTGAAGCTCGCCGAGCCCCAATGGGTGGAACGCCTGCGCTTCGTAGCAAAGAATGCAGACAACGGCATCCGCCCCGGACTCAGATACCAGCTCCGTAAGTGGAGTGCCACAGGCTGGACCAAGGTATGGGAACAGCGGGCAGCCACAAACGTCATTGCCGCTGACAATCTGGAGGTCGGTGCCTGCTACTGGCTGAAGTGTCTCAACGTCGGCAAGGAAGAGCTTCCCTTCATCGTAGAGTCTAACGGCACCGTACGCTTCCCGCACGATTGGGTTGTGCGGGATGTAGAAGCCGGCAAATACAACACCCCCTGATCTCACCAGGGCCGATGCCCTATCTACCTCTCGCAGGCATATCCTAAACCTATTCATTCACCCTCAAACACAATCATCAGCCACACGAATCAATTACCCATCATCATCCACACGCAATCCTTGCGATCGAGTCGTTTCCCGGCAACGGCATAGCCAAACGGACCAGTCCTTGCTTAGCGGAAACATTCATTTCAATGATTCATTCAAATCTTCCGAATTATGAAGAAACGATCACTCATCACCCTCGTCACTGTCTTCTTCGCAGTGCTCACCCTCACCGCCTTCTATGCCTGCTCTGCAGACGAAGGCGCCCCCGAAACAGCACAACCCACAGCTAAGGCCGACATCCTCCGTGCCAAGGCCAAGGAGTTTGCCAAGAAGTACGGCGTCAACATGACCCTCAATGAGGACAAGATCGATAGCCTCGCCCAGGTCCTGACCGTCGAGCAGATGGAGGAGGACTTCAAGGCGCTCTCTACGGCCAAGTTCGAGCTGAAAATGTCCCAACCCTCGAAGCTGGTTAGGAGAGGATTGAAGATTCGCTCCAACAAGACACTTGAGGAGGAACGCAATGAGACCTACAGCGGAAATGCTCCTTTCGACTTCAGCCTTAGGGTAAAATACATTACAACCGAAGAAGACACCGAAGTCACACATATCGAGGCTTTCAGCGGGAGAGGAACGGTCAGCTGGACCTTGGGACTACAAACATCCAATAGCGTGACTGTTAGCATGAGTAGTGATGACGGAAGGCTCAGCGGATCTTCTCGCATGAATACAAATCCGACGAATAATAGTCAAGATTTTAAATCCGGAACCTTTGAAGCATCAGGCATTCTACACATCAGCGTTGAGGGATATTCTCTACGGAAATCAATCAAGGTAACCTGTGCCCAAAAGACCGCAAGTGTAACGATAAGATGAAGAAGATTATCGCATTGAAGAGTTTCTTGCTTATTACCATTGCCACAACCTATATTTGTCCTAGTATAAGAGCTCAGGAGCCGAAAGCTGATTCCACTGCATTCTATACATACTTGGACAAAAGCTTGATAGCATCAGCGGTAAAGCTTAGCGATCTACTGGCCTTGCACCAGGATTTAAGAGCCAAGGACAAGCCAGGTGGTGACAAGGGCATCAAGCGCGGTCCGAGCAGCTCGTTTGTCCTTGATAAAACCCTTAGTCTGGGGTATTTCTCGGGGAACACTATAAATGCTACCGGTTATAGAGCTGAATTTGGAGACTGGGACCATCATACCATATCTGGTTTCTTTCTTGGCGGACTCGACTGGAAGGCATCTGATTCTGGCAACGTTGACAAACTATGCAAGAGAATACGGCAACAGATCAGCTCTTACCTGCATACGGAGTCCTACAAAAATACAGACAAGGAGAAGCTGATACACCAGCTCACCGCCTTCGACAGTCTCTCCCATAACAAACCGTTGTTCTTCTCCACTATCTACGGCAAGTTCGGAGGAGATATCAAGGCTTACGTGGACTATCTCTACAAGCGCTCCTTCCTCACCAACCGTTTCCGCCTCAACACCTTCATGCGCTGGCCCAGCGCCAAGAAGATCGAGCGAGACCCGGGGGTGCAGTTCATCCTCGGACTGGCACTTTACGAGCTCTGGCTCAAACGGGGCGGGGAGGCTGTTGCTGAAGAGCCCCAGGATAGTACTGCAGTCCCTTCGCAGACTGATTCGATCCCCGCTAAGTAAGTCATGGATCCTTAATCCGCAGACGACATGAATCTTTGCGCCTTATGCAAAAGCGCAGGGCATCAGACCCGCTTCGGATATTTCGATTCGGAACCACTCACTCCCTTCTTTCACCAACACCCTTTCCATTATGAAGAAACGATCACTAATCACCCTCGTCACTGCCCTCTTCGCAGTGTTCACCCTCACCGCCTTCTATGCCTGCTCTGCAGACGAAGGCGCCCCCGAAGCCGCACAGCCCACGACCAAGGCCGACATTCTCCGTGCCAAGGCCAAGAGTTCGCCAAGAAGTATGGCGTCAGCATGACCCTCAATGAGGACAAAATCGACAGTCTTGCTCAGGTCCTGACCGTTGAGCAGATGGAGGAGGACTTCAGAAAGGCTGCGATTGAGAAAGGACATATAAGCACCATCATATTCCCAACTGGAAAGGTCCTCAATATCAACAGAATTAAGATCAAAAGGACCAAGTCTATGTCGGAGAATAATTCAGAACTCAGAGGCTCAAAGAGTATTGAAGAAGGATCTGGAGATTGTTATATTCTAATAAACGGAGTAAACAGACGAGCAGGAATTACCGTTTCATGGGTATTTTATGGCAACAAGAACCACAACGTTTCATGTCAGGTTTCATACGGAAGCAATACAGGAGAGGATGACAATATGCAAGTCATATACAGCACTTCTCCACATCTAGCATTTACCGCAACAGGAGACGTCAATCTAAGCGACTATAGATACAAAAGATCAGCACACGTAATCGTTACATACGACGGATCGATCGATAGATTATCTGCGCAAATAACATGTTTCTAAGATGGGCAGACTACTACTCATTACGGCATTATTAATAATAGTAACAATGCCATCATATTGCCAACATGCAACTATATGCGATTCCGATATTTATAAGAAATATCTCTCATCAAATAAACTAAAAACAGCACTTAGTCCGAAAACAATTCTTGCAATATATTCAGTCCTTGCGACTGGGGAGCAAGCCTGTGAAACAAAGCCCCCCGGCAATCCTAGGTCATTGGGATATCTTGCAGACCAATACCAGGCTCTATCTGGAGTTATCGCACAACCAGATATGCTGTCAAACTATAATTGGAAACAGGCAGGCAGCCTCGCGCGACTACCGCACCGACTTAGGAAACGCATGAAAGCGGAAATTGCTGCCTACAGGCTGAAAGAAGGCGATTCCGATAGTGCACGAATCACCCTGGCGGCCAACCTAGAAGCGTTTGATTCTCTATCGCAGAATAAACCGCTTTTCTTCCTACTATTTAAAGATCAAAGATCGGATCCCGCCACCTTCGCCAAGCATATTTACGATCATTCTATCGTCACCAATCCTCGCATGCTCAAAGCCTTTATGAAGCATCCTTCTGCAGAATTGTTACGCAAGGATCCTGGCGTGCAGTTCATCCTCGGCCTTGCCCTCTACGAGCTCTGGCTGAAACGCGGCGGGGAGGCTGCGGCTGCAGAGCCTCAGGATAGTACCGTAAGCTCTTCTCAGACTGATTCGATCCCCGCTAAGTAAGTCATGGATCCTTAATCCGCAATCGAAATGAACCTTTGCACAGGTTGCAAACATACTTTGGTACCGTACCCGCTTCTGGTGCTCCCTCTCTGGGGAGTGCTGGCGGCGGGTGCGGCCTTTTCAGACGAGAAGTATGCAGCCACCTCGTGGACAGCCGTTCTATGCATCGCACTGCTTATGCTATGGATTGCCCTGAGAAGAGGTTATTCCGGCATATCGAAATTTGATGCGGTAGAATGGTGCGGGCTGGCACTCATCGGATGGTGTACGCTCATCGATCTGCGCGAAGGGTCCTATGCATCCTTTACCATTGTCTGCCGGCTCGCCCTTCTGGCTTACCTGGCTGTGGCAAGACGGACAGATTTGAGAAAAGGCACTTACGAAGCCATCATACTGTCCGTCACCGCTGCAGTGGCAATTTGCCAGCTGGCCTCCCGAAGCGGGATTGCCCACTTGCTGCCCTTTGACAATACGGCTGGGTTCGGCGCAGCCCTGGCCATGGGCCTTCCCATAGTCCTGGACAGATTACTTTCCTGCAAAGGAACAAAGGTACGGACAAAACGCCATAATCTCCTTTACGCCTTCATCTATGCAGCCCTCACGCTGCTCGTCATAACTGCCTTATGGGCAACGCCCTCCCGCACGGCCTGGATAGCCGCACTGGTCGCAACGGGTTGGTTGCTGCTCCGACGGACAAGGATCATACACCGCCTTAAGCCGATGCACAGGTTCCTGGCGGGCCTGGCATGTCTGGCCATTCTCCTCATGCTGACGGCGGCGCTCTATCGCATACGCCCGGCCTCAGCAGACGGCAGGCTGCTGGTCTACCGCGTCACAGCCAACTCCATCAGCGAGGCACCGCTTACGGGACACGGACGCGACGGGATCCTCCGAGACTACATGCCAGCCCAAGCGGCATTTCTCCAGCATCACCCGCACCATCCGGCCACGATGCTGGCGAACAACGTCCCTTACGTTTTCAACGAATTGCTCGCCCTCTGCTTCAGATACGGCCTTGGTGGCGTGGCTATGCTGCTTCTCGGCTTGGCGCTATGCCGACGCCGTGCGTCAGGCACTCCTGCAGCGGTCTCTGCAGCGCTGACGGCTTTTGTCGTCATGTGCCTGACATCTTACCCGACATCCTACCCATTCCTTACCCTCCTGGCCCTGCTCTCTTTGGCAGCAGCCCGCCCCGTGGTAAAGCCCGCCCCGGCGTATAGGCTCGAACTCCGGAAACAGCCTTTATGGCAAAGGCTGATATGGATCATACCCGCCGCCCTGACCTTGCTGGTAACGGGAAGGCGCATCCGCGACGAGCATCAGTGGGTGATGGGCAGCGAACTCATCACAAAAGGGAAGGCTGACGCCGGGCTGTCTCTATTGGGGCAGGCCAACGCAGCCTTGGCGGACCGCCCCGACTTCTTATACAGCTATGCGGCAGAACTCAATCTGGCAGGCCGCACCCAAGAGAGCCTGACCCTTTGTCGCAGGCTCACCCGTCATCTCAATGACTGCGACACGGAGACACTGATTGCCGACGATCTCATGGCCGCAGAGCGCTACCGTGAGGCTCTGCCCCATCTCATCACGGCCCACCACATGGTGCCGGCCCGGCTGACTCCGCTCTACGGCCTCCTGCTCTGCCACGAAGCGTTGGGCGACACGGCCGCCCTGCGCAAAGCTGCCACCCGGCTCGCCGCCTACCCCGTCAAAGTCCCTTCGTCCGATGCAAAGGCCATGCAGGAAGCGGCAAGAGAGATCTTACGGAAATATCCATCACGAAACGCCCACTCATTCCGATAGCCCTATGAAACGTAACAAAATTCTGACCATCCTCACGGCATTGATTCTCTGCTCCATTCCTGCGAAAGCCGAAGGTCAGCCTACACCTGAGGATAGCACTGCCTACCATGCACACTTGTCTGCTGTCAACATAAAGGACGCCGCCACTCTTGGCGATCTGCTGGCCTTGCACCAAGATTTAAGAGCCAAGGACAAACCAGACGGTGACAAGGGTATCAAGCGAGGTCCGAGCAATTCGTTTGTCTTGGACAAGACCCTTAGTCTGGGGTACTTCTCCGGGAACACGATAAATGCTACCGGTTATAGAGCTGAATTTGGAGACTGGAATCATCATCTCACATCTGGTTTCTTTCTTGGCGGATTCGACTGGAAGGCATCTGATTCGGAAAATCGTGACAAGCTATGCAAGAGGATACGGAAACAAATCAGCTCTTACCAGCATGCGGAGACTGACAAAAATACAGACAAGGAGGAGCTGGTGCGCCAAATCACAGCCTTCGACAGCCTCTCTCACAACAAACCGTTGTTCTTCTCCACCATCTACGGAAAGTTCGGCGGTGACATCAAAGCCTATGTGGACTACCTGTACAAGCGCTCCTTCCTCACAAACCGTTTCCGCCTCAACACCTTCATGCGCTGGCCCAGCGCAAAGAAGATCGAGCAGGATCCGGGCGTGCAGTTCATCCTCGGACTGGCACTTTACGAGCTCTGGCTCAAACGGGGCGGAGAGGCTGCGACTGAGAAGGCACAACCCTAAGGGCGGCGCACTGTAGGACTCAAAACAGGGAGTACGCAAAAGAAGGAACAGACAGCCCAAGGTCCAAAAGGCTGCAGTCTGTCACACAAATTCAAAAGTCCCCAAAATGGCGACAAATTGCAAAATACCCGTCCCATTAGCAAACATATCTCTATCTTATATCTAACTTTGCCCTTGCAAGCATTGCATAATGTCATGAGACAAGCCTACGAAACATACCTATCAGAGGCCCGCCAGCCCTTCGCTACGGCGGAGATTGACTTGTGCAGATTGCAAAATACCCCCCCCCTATTTTAGTTACTATCAATCGTGTAAAGTTGCATGGAGACAAAATGCAACAATCTACGCGATACATACCTTCTTCTTACGACGCCCGTTTGCCCTTCCGCATGTCCCGAAGGGCGGATGGGTGTTGCCGTAATTATTCACGACCCCAGGCGACGGGAGTTGCCTTGTCTATCGACCGGTCATGGCGTGCTAAGCCTTTTCATGCACGCCAACAAATTACCTCACAGAACGTACAGAGCAGCAGAGATGGAAAACGCTGATGATGGACCGACAAGCCTCTACAGAGGATTGCCGGTTGTAAAGCGTTGCCCGAAATAAAGGTCGACACTTCCCCTTCCATCACTCATGCACCGGTCGAAACATAGAGTGCACCCCGCCCGAGCTCCCGCACAGGGAGAAACGGACGGGGCGCCTCGCTGTATGACCGCACGACATGCCGGGTAACGAAAAAAACACAAATCGACACTACAGCTACAAAGGTAAAGATAGTTAATCATAGGGTGTTTTGGCAATATTCACCGAACTGTAACCAAAAGCCTTCGTGCCCGCCTTAATTTCGCAGTCGAAAACTTCCTGCGAGCCATCAGCCGTAGCCGCCCCGGGCGCGCAGGAAGGAACATAACAAGCTTCTTTTGTTCTTTAACTATGATGACACACCATAAGTTTAGCACCCTCCTGCTGCTCTTCCTCCTGCTGGCCCTTCCCGCCGCAGCCCGCCGCTACACGGTGATGGTCTCACTCGACGGATTTCGCGCCGACTACACGAAGAGCTACGACACACCCTTTCTCGACAGCCTCGGCCGCATGGGCGTAAGCGCCGTGATGCAGCCTTCGTTTCCCTCGAAGACCTTTCCGAACCACTATACGCTCGTGACCGGTCTCGTACCTGACCACCACGGCATCATCGAAAATTCCTTCCTTGATCACAAGAGCGGCCTGACCTTCTCACTCGGCAACAAGGTGACGAAGCAAGATCCGCGCTTCTGGGGCGGCGAACCGATATGGAACGGCGCAGCCCGCCAGGGTCGCCGCGTCGGCGTGGTCTATTGGCCTGGCTCCGACGTCAAGATCGGCGGCCGCTACCCCGACTACTATCATGATTATGAGCTGCGCCCGCTCCTGACCTTTGCCCAGCGCATCGGCGAGGTGGCCCGCTATCTGAGCCTGCCGGAGACGGAACGCCCTGACCTCGTGCTGGTTTACTTCGAAGAACCCGACCATACGGGCCACACTTACGGCCCCGCCTCCCCTGAGACACGCCGCATGGTCAGCCACATGGACGGTGTCGTCGAAGAACTCTACTCCACGCTCCGCACCCTGCCCGAGCGCGACAGCATCAACCTCATCATCCTCTCTGACCACGGCATGGCACCCATCGACGGTCAGCACCTCACCGATCCGCTCGACTATATTAATAAGGAGTGGGTGGAGCGCATCAGCTATTCCTTCCCCGTCTTCGTATGGCCTAGGAAGGGCTACGAACGCAAGGTATGGGACGCCCTGCAGCAGATGCCGCACGTCAGGGTATGGCGCAAGGGCGAAGTGCCGGCCTATCTCCACTACGGCACCAACCCCAACATCGGCCCGATCATTATCAGCCCCGACGCCGGCTGGACGGTGGGCGACCGCACGCCCCGTCTCAAGGGCACGCACGGCTTCGACCCCACGAGCCACGAGATGCAGGTAGTCTTCCGCGCCTGTGGCCCGAGCTTCAAGCACGGCTACCGGAAGGCCGAAGTCTTCTCCAACACCGCAATTTACCCGCTCCTCTGCCGCCTGCTGGGCATCACCCCGGCTGCCAACGACGGCGATCTGAGCACCATCGCAGACGCGCTGCGCTGAAATGTCAATCGCGACACGAAGCCAATGGCGCGATCCATCCCCAAGCTAAGTTTCCAACCTAAATAATCGTATGAAACACTACTCCAAACTCATGCTGGCGGCCCTGACCGCTCCGGCCTTTGCCATCTGCGCCCAGGCACAGGTGACGACCTCGGCCATGCAGGGTCTCGTCGCCGACGAGAACGGACAGCCCGTCATCGGTGCTGCCGTCACCGCCGTTCACACTCCTTCGGGCACGCGCTACCGCGCCGTGACCAACAAGGACGGACGCTACACCATCCAAGGTATGCGTACGGGCGGCCCCTACACCGTCAACGTGAGCTATCTGGGTTATGCCACTGGCTCATTTGACAAGCTCTACCTCGAGCTCGGTCAGGCACTGCCCCTCAACGTGACGCTACGCCCCAAGGAGAGCGACCTGAGCGAGGCAGTCGTCACCGGCGCACGCAAGGCACAGGGCGGCGGCGCCGTAAACTACAGCCTCCAGAAGATCGAAAGCACCCCGACCGTCGACCGCTCCCTCTTCGACATCGTCAAGAACAGCCCCATGGTCGTTGAGTCGCGCAACGGTGGTATCTCCATCGCCGGAACCAACAACCGCTACAACAGCTTCCAGATCGATGGTACGGTGGCCAACGATGTGTTCGGCCTCTCTGCCGGCGCCACCAACGGTGCACAGACGGGTGCCAACCCCATCTCGATGGATGCCATCCAGGAGATCCAGGTCGTCGTAGCTCCCTACGACGTGCGCCAGGGCGGCTTCACCGGCGGCGGTATCAACGCCATCACCAAGCAGGGTACCAACGAGACCCACGGGACGGCCTACGCCTACTTCAACAACCAGTCGATGTACGGCCGCTACAACCAGGCTACGCGCCAGACCAACCCCCTTTCTCAGCAGTATGACCGCACCTTCGGCGGTACGCTGGGCGGCGCCTTCATCAAGAATAAGCTCTTCTACTTCGTCAGCGCCGAAGCCAAGAGCCAGAGCTATCCTTCGTCTTACGCTCCCGGCTATGCCTCGACCTACATCACCGAGGCCACGGCACAGCAGGTGCTCGACCAGTATGAGAAGCTCACGGGCATCAAGGACGCCGACTCTTACAACCAGCGCGACATCAACAACAAGTCGCTCGGGCTCCTGGCCCGCATCGACTGGAACATCAACGAGAAGCACCACCTCGCTCTCCGCTACCAGCACAACAACTCCTCGGCCGACTCTTGGGCAACGAACTACAACAAGTATTACTTCAACAACTCGGGCTTCCAGTACAACAACAAGACCAACAGCATCGTTGCCGAGCTCAACTCGCACATCAACGAGAATCTCTACAACGAGCTGCGTGCCTCCGCCACCATCGTGCGTGACCACCGTGAGGTGCCCTACACGGCTCCTTCCGTCATGATCGAGGGTGTCAAGGCTGCCGACGGCACGACGAACAACACCGTCTACATCGGTACGGAGTACTCCTCAGGCGCCAACCGCCTCGATCAGGACGTCTACAGCTTCGAGGACAATCTCTCCTACTATCTCGGTCGCCACACGCTGACCTTCGGTACGCACAACGAGATCTATAAGATCAAGAACCTCTTCCTCCAGGGTGTTGCCGGTGAGTGGACTTACAGCAGCCTCGAGAACTTCTTGGAAGACAAGCCCTACCGTCTGCGCTTTGCCTACACCGACCCCGACCTCGTGGGCTCGCTGCGCTACGCTCCTACGCTCAAGGCTGGCCAGTTTGGCTTCTACGCTCAGGACAAGTGGACGCTCAGCTCTGAGTTCAACCTCACCTACGGCGTGCGTCTGGACATCCCCAAGATCTTCAACTCACCGATGGAGAACCCGGAGTTCAACAAGTTTGCTGAAGAGAACCACTTCGGTGTCAAGGTCGGCGAGACGCCCTCCGCCAAGCTGATGGTATCGCCCCGCGTCGGGTTCAACTATTACGCCACCTCTGACCACTCCACCCTCATCCGTGGCGGTGTGGGCCTCTTCACTGGCCGCGTGCCCTTCGTATGGCTCTCCAACGCCTTCAACAACACGGGTATGGACGTGAAGAAGTTCACTTTCTCCTCCAAGAAGGACGTCAGCGATGCCCCCAACCTCACCGACAACCAAGGCAAGCTCGTTGAGCTCTCCAAGCAGGGCACGGGCGCACCCTCCGACATCGTGACGGTCAACAAGAACTTCAAGTATCCGCAGGTGCTTCGCGCCAACCTCGCACTCGAGCAGAAGCTCCCCGGCGACGTGAAGTTTACCCTCGAGGGCGTCTACTCTAAGGGCCTCAACAACGTGTTCTTCGAGAACCTCGCGCTGACCAACGAGGACGGTGCCAAGGTCTATGCCGTGCCCGGCGTAGAGGCTTCTGCTGCTCCCTACTACAGCGTGCGCAAGGGTGGCTACTCTAGCATCATCAACCTCAAGAACACCAACAAGGGTTACAGCTACGCCCTGACCGCCACGCTGCAGAAGTCGTTCGACTTCGGCCTCGACGTAATGGCCAGCTACACCTTCGGCCACTCTAAGTCGGTCAACGACGGTACGTCTTCCGTAGCCTACTCTAACTGGTCTTACAACTACTCTCGCGACACCAACGGTAAGGGTGAGGTCAGCTACTCTAAGTTCGACATCCCTCACCGCCTGACCGTACAGCTCAACTATCAGTCGCCCCGCTACTGGAACGGCTGGATGAGCACCACGATCGGCCTTGTCTACAACGGTACCTCCGGTGGCCGCTACAGCCTGACGATGTATGAGAGCGCCGACTACAACGGCGACGGCTACCGTGGCAACTCACTCCTCTACATCCCGACTGATGACGAACTAGCTAAGATGAACTTCTCCGACATCAAGGACCGCAAGGGCAACGTCACGATGAGCGCCGACCAGAGCCGCGAGGCCTTCCGTCAGTGGATCGTCAACGATGACTACGCCAAGAACCACCGCGGTCAGTATGCCGAGCGCAACTCTAACCATACGCGCTGGGAGAACGAGGTGAACCTCCACTTGGCTCAGAACATCCACAACATCAAGGGTATCGGCAAGATCGAGTTTACCCTCGACATCATGAACTTCGCCAACCTCCTCAACCGCCACTGGGGCGCTACCTACGGCAATGTCTACAACATTTCGCCCCTCCAGGTTACAGGCATGACAAAGGATGCTGACGGCAACCAGACGCCGACCTTCGCTTACAACACGAACAGCTATCCCTCGAAGTCTCCGGTCAACTCCCGCTGGCACATGCAGGTGGGCTTCCGCCTCTCCTTCTAACCCCCTCACCCCCCGGCTGAGCGCAAGCCCGGCCTGAGGATTCCGCTTCGGGCGGCCGATAACCCTCACAGGTTATCGGCCGCCTTTTTTATTTTTGCTTCCGTTCAAGGTATCCCAAAGGAACAAACTTACTGATAACCAGGCATGTAGCATAGTGAAGTACCCGGCATCCATGTCATAATCAGAGCAGCCCGAAGGGATGCACACTTATTAACCTTGGCAGGTCACTGTAAGTGTGCATCCCTCGTACTGCAAGGAAGGAGCATCCCAAAACACCGATTCCATACGCCTTACGGGTAATTTTCGATTTTTGCCTACACCCTGCCACCACACCTCCTGAAACGTCTGACAACCAGACATAATCTGGTGTAGGCAACCATCCGTCTGCCTACACCACGGCGCCACCTTGCTGCCACCAACTCCGCCACCGCTCACCCGCAGAAACAAACAAGGTGGTGGCAGCCAAGTGGCAGCGTAGTGTAGGCAGAGCTGCATTCACCTACACCGCCAAGCAATTGACATTCAACTTATTCCGATGGATTGGTGGCAGGGTGTAGGCAAAAATCGAAAAATCCCCGTAAAGCCTCGTCCAGACACTATCTCCGCAAAACGCGTTGCCATCTCCGCGCGCGGAGATGGCAACGCGTGCGAACGGGAAGGCAACTTAGTGTGACGACACACTTACGCCTAACCCAGACATACATGTCAAGTCATGCGCTCAGGCTCACGGGCAACCTTCACCCAAACAGCATCCAGACAAATCAGAGCATCCTTGGCGGAAACACCCTAAAATTCTTTGCCAAATAAAAACAAAGGTCTATATTGCGCTCCGAAATAAGGATACGCTTATCACTAAGCGCTCTTAATCCGCTTACACTCAAACCAGACAGCATCTCAACCAACTCACCCCATACTCCTATGGAACAGAAATTGAACCTTAGAAGCATGATGACTGGTCATGACTTTCTCCCGCTGTCAGAAGACAGTGAAGGACGCCTTCGAGGAGGCTTTGCCCCCCTTAGTCAGTCTTCGGCCAACAACTGCACCTGCAGCAAGTTGGGTAATAACTGCAAGTGCAATGCAGACAACTGCGGCTGCCCGCCAAAGGTCTCGAATGACTGCACCTGCGGATTTGACATAAACGATGTTCCCAACAATTGTGCCTGCTATTCTACGGTACAGCCTCCGACTGATGCCCCTACGTCATCCAAGACGGGTGACATTGGCAATCCCTTCGGAGCCTGGCCAGGCATCATGTGAGCATTGTCCCCAGACTTCATGTCCCAGCCCCCAAACAGGTGGAGCCGCTCTTCCTGAAGACAGCTCCACCTGTTTTTTATCTATTTCATCGCACACGCTAAAAACTCCCCCCATGCCCAACCGCCTCTACACATTGGCCGCCCTTCTGACGGCCTCTCAGCTTGCTTTCGCACAGAAGGTTCCCATTTCGGGCTTCGTCAAGGACGCTTTTACCGGTGAGTCCGTCTTCTCCACCAAGGTGGCCTTTCTCAATCCGAAGGACAGCACCGTGGTCTTCGAGATCAACGGTACCGACGGCACGGGGTGGAACTGGTTTCAGGTACGCTCACAGATCAACAAGCCTGGCCACTACCTCATGCGCTTCAGCAAAGAGGGGTATTACGATACCTACAAGGAAGCGAAGATCGTCTATAAGGCGCACAGAAAGACTTCCTTCAGTTTTGGGACGGTCAAAATGCGCAAACTCCCCAGGAAGATGCGGGAAAACGAGCGGCTCCGCCAACTCGGAGAGGCCGTCGTCACGGCCACGAAGGTGAAGATGGTCATGAAGGGCGACACCGTCGTCTACAACGCCGACGCTTTCGAACTGGCCGAAGGGTCGATGCTCGACCGTCTTATCGACAAGCTCCCGGGCATGCGCCTCGACCGAGACGGACAGATCTTCCTCAATGGAGAGAAGGTGCAGACGCTCCTGGTCAACGGCGAGGAATTCTTCCGAGGAGACCCCAAAATCGCCCTCGACAACCTGCCCGCCTACATGGTTGACAAGGTGAAGGCATACCGCAAAATGCACGACAAATGGGTGGCGCTCGGGATGGACAAGAGCATCACCGAGGCGGGATACCGCAACCTCCCCCTGGCCCTCGACGTCATCCTCAAAAAGGAATACTCCGTCGGCTGGGTGGCCAATGCCGAAGCCGGATACGGCACGGACAATCACTATATGGCCCGTCTCTTCGCCCTCCGCTTCTCGCCCCGCGCCAGGCTGGCCTTCGTGGGAAACGCCAACGACGTCAAGAGCAACGATTACTATGGCGGAGACGGCAGCTGGGGATCCTACGGTGCCTCGGGAAAAGCCCACACCCAGGAGGCCATCTCCGACTACCTCCTCACATCGGAGGACAAGACACGCTTCAAACTCGGCAACCTGCTTTCCTTCAAGCGGCAGGCGACCGACGGCTACACGGCCTCCTCCACCACCACCTTCCTCGACGGAGGAGACGTCTACTCGCGCTCGCGAAACGTGACGGACAACACCTGGTATCAGCTCGTCAACCAGCTCAAGATCACCTTCACCCCGGTGCCCCAGCGCACCTATGTGGAGGTGCGCCCCAAGGTGAGCTATTACCACTATGACAACCGTGCCCTCGCCCTCTCGGCAGACTTCTCCTCACAGCTGGCCGAACGTTACATGGGCGAGGCGCTCGACGAGCTCTTCAAAGCCGGAGGGGCGGCCGGGGCATACCGCAGCAACCTCATCAGCTCCATGCGGACCCAAGGCCACTACAAGGGTGACATTTGGAACGCCGAAGGGGAGGCCGAAGGGACAATCTACATCTCACCGGACTTCCTCAACTTCAATCTCGGCGGCACGTTTCACAAACAGCGCCTGCACGCCCTGCGCCGAAACATCAGCGCACTCCAAACAGACCGCAGTGACCGCTATACGCTGACGGACGACAAGAACTACGAATACCACGCGGGAGCGTCCTATAATTACGCGTTCTTGTTGGACAAAGCCTACCTGTCGTTCAACCCATCTTATAACTTCTCGCAGCGCTACCGCGGGGCGGACCGAGACCAGTACCTGCTCGACAAGACCACAGCAGACTGGGACATCGACCGGCTCGCCTCCACGAAAGACGCGCTGACACAGTGGATGGACCTTAAAAACTCCGAATATTCCAGCACGCTCACGCGGGAACAGCAGATCGCGCTCGCCATTCAATTCAAACCTAACGGCATACCCCGTTTCAAGAATGGGAATTTGTCCTTGAGACTGGACATGCCCCTGCGCATCGTCTACGACCGGCTCGACTACCTGCGCCCCGAAGCGCTCAGCGCACACCCCACCCGACGAAAGTTCTTCCCCGAGCCGGCCTTCAACTTCGCCATCGACAACAATACGCGCGAGCGCGAGGGTAACCGCGATGCAGACGGCAAACAGATCGGCGGACTCGAACACCACTTCCGCCTCAACTACAAACTCTCACACAACGCCCCCTCCCTGCTCTACACCCTGCCCTACCGCGACGACGCAACCCCCCTCGTCGTGAGCCTCGGCAACCCGGCCCTGCGCGACGAGCACAAACACACGCTCGACGCCTCCTACAACGTGCGCACCTTCCGCAGCGAGTTCTGGAACACGGGAATGACTTATACCCGCTGGCAGAACGCCCGCGTGCAGGCCATGAGCTACGACGCCGCCACCGGCGTAAGGACCTATCAGCCGGACGGCATCAACGGAAACTGGCAACTCACGGGACGCTTCGAGCACAACCGCCCCCTCGACCCCAAACGGGAACACTGGAACATCTGGCTCACCACGACGGCGGACTACCGGCACTCGGCAGACCTCGTGAACTTCGGCACGGAGCCCGCCAGCATCCGCACCACCGTCAAGCGCCTCATCCTCGGCGAGAGGGTGCGCATCGACTGGAGCAACCGCAAGGGGTTCATCCTCGACATCTCCGGCGCCGCCAACTGGACGCGATCGGCTTCCGACCGTTACGACAAGCTCAGCGCCGTCGACTACAACTACGGTGCCTCGGCAGCCAAGAGCTTCAATTGCGGATTCCGCATCTCGACCGACGCCCGCATGTACTCCCGACGGGGCTACTCCGACAGCCGCTTCAACACCGACCAACTCATCTGGAATGCCACCGTACAGCAGTCCGTACTCCGGGGCAACCTCATCTTCAAGCTCACAGCCTTCGATCTGCTTAACCGCATGTCGTCCTACAGCTACACCGTCAATGCGCAGATGCAGCAGGAGACCTACACCAACGTCCTCCGCCGCTACGTCATGCTCACCGTTACTTGGAGGCTTAACAGGGAAAAGAAGAAAACGAAATAGCGACATATCACTTGCCAAACTTAAAGACTAGCGACTAGCGATTTCTTTAGCGGACGGCATGGATCAAGGGCACTCATAATCTCTACTGAAAACAGAAATCACCATTTTCAGGGATTTTTTCAGCCTAAATATTGGGCAAGCTAAAAAAAAACTCTAACATTGCAGTCGCAAGCGTACAATCACTTGCCTCCCGCCCATGAACGGCTCACCCCACCCTCCCCAAGGGCAGTCGCCGAAGGTTTCTGTTTG
This sequence comes from Alloprevotella sp., assembly GCA_052272595.1. Taxonomy (GTDB): domain Bacteria; phylum Bacteroidota; class Bacteroidia; order Bacteroidales; family Bacteroidaceae; genus Alloprevotella. The sequence continues at coordinate 110,962 of DAVZJV010000006.1, read as the reverse complement.
CATGGCGATGTACAATGCCTCGCGCTTTCTGCGCGAGTGCATTGACAGCATCCTTGCCCAGACCTTCAAGGACTTTGAGTTGCTCATCGTCGACGACGGATCCACAGACGACAGCTGCCACATTGCAGAAAGCTATAAGGACCCGCGTATCCGCCTGGTCCGCAACGTACACGACTACATAGCCTCGCTCAACCTGCTTTTAGGCGAAGCTAAGGGAGCCTACATTGCACGCATGGATGCAGACGACATGATGCTTCCTGACCGGCTGGCGATGCAATATGCCTATATGGAAGAGCATCCAGAGGTCGGTGTATTGGGAGGCGGAATGCAACAGTTCGGAGCGGCCCAAGGGGTAGTTATGCCTTTGGCAAAGGTAACGATGCACGATATGGTCAATGCCTGCTGCATCGCTCATCCTACAATCATGCTCCGGACCAAGACAATCCGTGACCTAGGCCTCCATTATGAAGAGGCTTACAAATATGCCGAGGACTACAGGCTGTGGATGGAGTTGTTCAAGCATGGCGTGATTTTCCACAACCTGACGGAAGTGGTGCTGGAGTATCGTGTCTCATCCGGACAGATTACCTCTACCCACAGCCTCGAACAAGCGGACAAGACGCAGCTTATCAAACTTGATGGTGCCAACTGGATTTTAGAACGCACCAAAGAGATTTCAGAGGAAAAGACCCAGATTCCGCTTTCCGGGAACAAGCTGACAGTAGTCATTCCATTTCTCAACGAGTATGATGAAGTCGCCAACACGGTAAGAGCCGTACGGGCGACGGCCGGCAACGAAGTGGATGTCATTGTCATCAACGATCATTCCGATGACGATTATGACTACGAGCAGGCTCTTAACGGGCTGGACGTACACTATATTTATAACGAATTCCGGATTGGTGCTGCTGCGTCAAAAGAGAAAGGGGCACGGCTCGTAAACACACCTTACTTCCTTCTGCTGGACGCCCATATGCGTTGTTTCACGCCGGATTGGCACCGGCGTATCGTCAAGGTTCTGGATGCCGATGACAGGCAGCTTCTGTGCTGCCAGTCCAAGGCTCTGGGAAAGGACAAAGACGGAACCGTATATGACAAAGGGGGCGTGCTTACGGACGGCGCCTTCGTCACATTCAATTATCACGACTACATCCCCGGCATACACTGGAACGAAGAGATACGCCATGACAGGCTTCCCGGCGATAAGATTCCTTGCGTACTTGGTGCAGGCTACGCTGCCTCCAAACGCTACTGGAAGCTTATCAGAGGGCTGGAGGGCTTGATGCACTATGGCAGTGAAGAAACTTACATCAGCCTCAAAGCCTGGATGGAGGGAGGCGGCTGTACGCTACTGCCCGAAGTGATCTTCGGACATATATACAGGGAAAGGCCCCCGTACCGCATCGTGACGGCACAGATGCATTACAACGCCCTCTTTATCTCCTGCGTGCTCTTTCCGACGTCGCTCAAATGTTGGGCTTACGCCGCTGCCTATCAGCAAGATCCCAGGCTTCTTGCCGAAATCCAGTTCTGGCTGGAACTGAACCGCCACACGATCGAAGCGCTGCGCAGTTATTACTTGCGCTTCAAAGCTAATGACTTCAACCAAGTCATAGCCATTAACGAAGTTGTGGAGTCCGGCAAACGCCATATGGCCCTTCATGAGCGGAAGCGGATAGACGCCCTTGCCAGTTTCACCGCCGAAGCAGGCGAAAACTGCCATTCGCCTTGGCTTTGGGACGGCTACATGGGATGCCTTGTCTCGCTCTGCGAATATGAGGCCTGCACTCAGGCTGATTGTTATGACGATTTGGGCTGCGACCTGCTGGAGCGCATCTGTGCATTGCTCACGCCACGAGCCGAACTCCCCGTTTCACTTTCACACGGTGTATGCGGGATAGGCTGGGGACTGATTTATCTCCTGCGCAATGGCATGGCAGATGCCAACTTCCGAGAAGAACTTGACTGCATTGACGGACTGGTGATGCAACGGGACGTCCGACGCATTTCGGACTTCACGTTGGAAACCGGTCTGGGAGGCATCTTGTGCTATGTCGTCAACCGGCTCTACCTGTGTAAGGAACGGCATGAATGTCATGCACTAGACCAAAACTATCTCCGTGAACTTCATGCGGCGACTTCCAAAGCTCTACAGAAAGCCGGAGAGCGAATTGACATCCGTACGCACAGCTATGCACTTCAGTTCCTGGCCTACGACTCCGACAACTGGCACATTCTCCTCCCCAGACTGAAAGATATCATCGACCTGCCTTTCTTCCTGCCGCAGGATCCGCATCATTGGAAACCCGGTCTTGACGGTGCCTTCGGTTACCTCTGCAATCTTGCATTGGCTCTACGCGCCTCTGAGCGCACCTTCACTCATCCGACCTCCACATAATCCCAGACTTCTAAATCTCACACAATGAAGGAAAGCGCTTACAACTTCAGCCTGAGCGATGCAACCGGCATGGTGCTGTACAATGCCATGTCGGACCAGATCGTTATGCTCTACCCGAAACTGGCCGCCCTCTACAACGAGGGACGCGAGCAGCCAGAAATCATCAGACAACAGCATCAGGAGCTCTACGATTATCTATGCTGCCGGGGCTTCCTGGTGGATAACGGAACAGACGAACTGAAGAGATACATTGACTACATGACCAAGCGGGACGAGAGCGGCGAGACATTGAAGCTGATTATCAACCCGACGCTGGCCTGCAACATGAAATGCTGGTATTGCTATGAGCAGCATAAGGATATGCCGGCCATGTCTCCTGAAGTCTCACTGGCCATTACAAAGATGGTTGACAAGCGGGCTGCAAGCGGGAAACTGAAGCAGTTGCAATTATCCTTCTTCGGCGGCGAGCCCTTGCTCTACTATGATACGGTAGTCAGGAACATTCTGGCAGAAGTTTCGGAGGTTTGCAAACACTACAACATCTCCCTGTCGCTACACTTTACGACCAATGCCTACCTGCTTACGCCCTCCCTGCTGGAAGAACTAGTCCCCTTCCATCCTTCCTTCCAGATTACGCTGGACGGAAATAAACACGTGCACAATACGGTCAGACGAACGACGGACAACCATCTCACTTACGAGACGATTGTCAGCCATATCCATGAAGCACTCGCAAAGGGCTGCCCGGTAACGGTAAGATGCAACTACACACGCAGATCGCTGCCCTCGTTTATTGACATTCTCCTGGACTTCGAGCGTTTGCCGGAGGAACATAAGCGGCTGTTGAATTTCGATTTCCAACGGGTTTGGCAGGACCATGGAGGGGATGCACAAACGCTCATGAAGGATCTGGAAGAGATGGAAGAGGCTTTTCGCAAGGCAGGTCTCTCTGTGACCACGCCCAATGACTATTACGTGGGTTACTGCTATGCGGACGAGCCCGGTACGGTTGTGGTCAATTATGACGGCAACCTCTTCAAGTGCACGGCACGGGACTTCACGTCGGACAGAAGAGACGGCACGCTCACGCCCGAAGGAGAAATCCGATGGAATGAGCAACACGCCAAACGCATGGCCATCCGTTTCGGCTCGGAGACTTGCAGGAAATGCCGGATCTACCCCATCTGCCATGGCGGTTGCAGCCAGATGAAACTGGAGGCTCCTGAGACAGTCTCTTGCCCTAAAGGTTATGACGAAGAGCGCATCACTGCCATACTGAAGGGCCGTGCACTCTTTCTTCTGAACCAGGTCAAATCGAGGAATTAGCGCATTCGCGCTTCTCCATATAATCAACATCATTCACTTCTAACACGTCTGCCTATGGCTATTAAACGTAAAGGACTATTGTCTGACTGCGAGCATCTGCTCGCACCCCTCTCCGACTCGGCGGAAGGGCAACTCCGCGGAGGATTCTGCGGTGTAGCTTCGGCCGCATCGCTCTCATCACCTAACTCGCCTTGCACCAACGACCCTTGTCTCAATCAGGGTTGCAAGAATAAGTATTGCGGCAACGGCGAATGCGGGAATCAAAACTGCAGAAATGATTTCTGCTTCAATATTACGAAGGAGCCGGCGGCCACAACTACTCCCATACCCACTACACCAACCCCCGGAAGTGGCTTCATCCTTTGTGGCCTAATCTAATTCACTCATCCATCGCCTAACATGCCGAAGCATAATCAGAGATGGTTATGCTTCGGCATCTATTATAACTCTTCAACGATGCGGATAGCCCTCACAGCAATTCTATTAAGTATATTCGGTTCTCTTAGTGCACAGACCCCAACCGATTCAATTATAGTTTTTGGAACCGTACAGGATGCATTTACAGGCGAACCGATTGAGGATGGTAACGTAGCTCTTCTCACTCCCGATTCAACATTTATATGCAATGGGGACTGGGGGTATAATTTCGACAACGGAAAGAAAACTGCCACAATCATCAGTTTCAAGACCGGAGTGGGAGGAGGGCACTTCCTGCTAAGACTTACACAGAAGGACTACGTAACGCTCTACTACCCTGTGCACATTCGCGTTTCAAAACGAAGCACAGGATTCGCAGACATTCCCGGCATCATCAAGATGCGCAAGCGCCCGAAAAATATGCGAGAGACCAACCTCGGAGAGGCGGTCATCACGGCCACCAAGATCAAGATGGTCATGAAGGGCGATACGATCGTCTATAATGCAGATGCCTTCCAACTCTCCAAAGGCTCTATGCTCGATGCTCTCATCGAGCAGCTTCCCGGCGCTCAACTTAAGGACAACGGCGTCATCACCGTCAACGGAAGGCCCGTCAGCAGCCTCCTCGTCAACGGCAAGGAGTTTTTCCGCGGTGACCCCAAGGTGGCCCTCGACAACCTGCCGGCCTATATGGTCGACAAGGTCAAGGTCTATGAGCAGGAAACCGAATGGGAGAAGTTTACGAACTTCAAGGAGACGGAACGGCCACTCGTGATGGACGTTAATCTCAAGAAGCAGTATTCCGTGGGATGGATTGCGAATGCCGAAGCGGCCTATGGTACGGAGGACCGCTACCTGGGACGCATCTTCGCCATGCGTTTCACGGACTGCTCACGTCTGGCCCTTTACGGCAATGTCAACAACACCAACGACACCCGGCGCCCCGGCGCACGGGGTGACTGGACGCCCTCCTACCTGCCCGACGGCCTGCAGACGGCGCGCACGGCAGGAGGGGAATATTACTATGAGCGACGCGACAAGACCTTCGAGTGGGTCAGCGACTGGAACGCTGCCCACACCGATAACCACACGGCCCGCCACACCAGCAGCGAGCAGTTTCTCCCAACCACAAAGGACTATAGCCTCAGCCGGAGCGACAACCACGGGCACAGCGTAAGCGCAGCCACCTCACACCGCTACAAATTAGAGGGAAAAACGGCCCGTCAAAGTGGCTACGCCTCCTTCTCTTACAACAAAAACAGAAACCGTTCGTGGAGCTTCCTCGGTGCTTTCACCGACGACCCTTATGCCTTCGTCACGGGAGACGCCTTGGACGAACTTTTCCGCGCGGGCAGCAACGGGCTGCTCTCCGTGGCCCGCTACCGCCGCGCAATGGAGGCGAGAAGCAACGGCAAGAGCTGGAACGTCGGCGGGCAGCCGTACAGGCTGTGGTGGATGCCCTTCAGAAGCAGAGGAGTTAACGACATGATTCTACTCAATGCGAATGCTTCGTATGACAAATATACGAGCAATGCCTTTGACCGATACGACCTGAAATATTTCAAGGCAACGGATCTGGCGGACGATTACCGCAACCGCTACCGCAACCAGGCTTCGAGGCACTACAATTACGGCGGAACAGCGACCTACGTGTTCAGTCTCAAAAATGTTCAGCAGTTCTTCACCTATGGCTATACGCAAGACTATCGCAGCGGACGCAACGACCTCTTCCGGTTAGACAACCTCGACGGCTGGGGACAAGGTACGGAGCATCCGCTGGGTACCCTGCCTTCGGCAAACTCCGCCCTGCAGGATGTCCTCGACCTGCAGAACAGCGAGCATTCCTCACGCTGGACACGGACCCACCACGTAGCTTTGAAATGGCAATACCGCAGCAAGAACGGTAGTCGCACGCGCATTGACCTGGATCTGCCTCTGGACGTCAAAGTAGAGCGTCTGCGCTATGACCGGGCCGCACGATCCTTTGACCTGCACCGCACGAAGGCCATACCGGGGCTTAACGCATCCTTTCTCCAACAATCCGGGGATTTCGAAACGATGTTTACCCAGTTCGACGTCAGCTATGCCCTCAGCTACGGCCTCCCCGATATCAGCAACCGCATCGACCTGATCAACGACAGCAACCCACTCTATCTGCAGCGGGGCAATCCGGAGATCGATCCCTACATCATCCATCGCGTGAACTTCAGCTTGAACTCGTCTAAAAAATGGCGCAGGCTCTACACGCTCACGCTTTCCTATCAGCGCATCCACGATGCCTTCGCCAACGAGCAGACCTACAACCCGCAAACCGGCGGCTACAGCGTGCGCCCCGTCAATGTCAACGGCAACTGGCGCACCGACGGCAACTTCTCCATCGACAGGCTCTTCGGTAAGCAAAAGCAGTTCAGCTGGGACAACAATACCTCCTACAGCTTCGACCACAACGTCGACATGGCCAACGTCCTCGGGCAGACCGCCAACACGCTGAGCACCGTCAAGAGCCTTTACCTGCGCGAGCAGTTCTCCGTGGGCTATGCCCGAAAGGGCTGGAACCTCAGCGCCAAAGTGCGAGGCAGCTACAACCGTCTCACGGGTAACCGCTCCGACTTCCGCAACATCAGCGCCTGGGACTACAGCTACGGCCTCACCGCCCGCATCCCCCTGCCCGGCGAGATCGGCCTGAGCACGGACTTCACCGTATTCTCGCGCAGGGGCTACGAAGACCCGTCCCTCAACAACGACAACTTCGTCTGGAACGTCCGCCTCGAGCGCAGCATACTGAACGGTAACCTCACCTTTATCCTCGACGGCTTCGACATCCTCCACGACCTCTCCAGCGTCACCCGCACCGTCAACGCGCAGGGACGAACCGAAAGCTATACCAACGTCATCCCCTCTTACTTCATGGCCCACATTGTCTATAAACTCAACGTGCAGCCGAAGAAGAAGGCCAGATAATTCTCACTCCGTTTCCCAGCGTAGATTATAGCTACCCGTACCACTTATGTCTTTCAAATTCACCCGCCAGTTTGACCAGATGGATTGCGGCCCGGCCTGTGTGCGCATGGTTGCCGCTCATTATGGCAAAGACTACCCCCTCTCTTATCTCCGCTCGCTGTCGCACCTGACGCGCGAGGGAGTCAGCGTGGCGGGCATACGCGATGCACTGGGGCAGCTGGGCGCCGAGAGCGCATCATACCAGATGACGATCGACCAGCTGGAGGAGCTCTGTCCGCTGCCGGCCATCCTCCACTGGGAGCAGAACCACTTCGTGGTGCTCTACGGCATACGGCGAGGGAGGTTTACGGGGCGGCGGAAATTCCTCGTGGCCAATCCCGCCTTCGGCAAATGCACCCTCTCCGAAGAGACCTTCTCCAGAGCCTGGCTCAACGGCAACCAGGGAGTGGTGATAGCCATCGAACCGACAGAGGCCTTCTACGGCAAACAGCCTGTGAAGGAGAAGCACAGCTTCGTCCGCTTCGCCCGCAAATATGCCTGGCCCTTCCGCTGGGAACTCTCCCAGTCGGCACTGGCTATGCTCTTCGGCCTGCTCATCTCGCTCATCACCCCCTTCCTCACCCAGGCGATGGTCGACGACGGCATCGGCATGCGCGACATGAATCTCATCGTAAGCATCATGCTGGCTCAGCTGTTCATCTTCCTCGGGTCGTTCTCCATGGGGTTGATCGGCAGCTGGGTAAGCCTCTACATGTCGACACGCATCAATATCAACGTGCTGAGCGACTACCTCACCAAACTGCTTCGCCTCCCGATGACCTTCTTCGAGACGAAGAGCATCGGTGACTATCAGCAGAGGCTCGGCGACCACGGACGCCTGCAGAGCTTCGTGACATACAGCACGCTGCAGACCTTTTTCTCCATCATTTCAGCCCCCTTCTACCTCATCATCATCGGCTGGTACAGTCCGGTGATCCTGCTGGCCTACCTGGCGCTTACGGGCCTGAGCACGGCCTGGATGACGTGGTTCTTCCACCGCCGCAAGGCGATAGACTATGAGCAGTTCAAGGTCAGCGCCGAGAACCAGAACAAGCAGTACGAACTCATGTCGGGCATCACCGACATCAAGCTCAACGGCTATGCCGATTACAAGCTCGAGGAGTGGCGCAACCTGCAGGAACGCCAGTATCATATGAGCCAGAAAGCCCTGCGTCTGGGACAGATACAGAACACGGGATTTACCTTCATCGGGCAGCTGCGAAACATCTTCATCACCTGCTGGATCGCCGCCGAGGTGGTGGACGGCAGCCTCACGCTGGGCATGATGATGAGCATCTCAGCCATCATCGGCCAGGTCAACGGTCCCCTCTCTCAGCTCATCGGCTTCCTCCAGCAGTTTCAGGACGCCAAGATCAGCCTCGAGCGCTCGGAAGAGGTGCAACTCTGCCCCGACGAAGACAGCCGCCTGCAAAAAGCGGTACCCACCGACGCCCCCCGCGACATCGAGGTGCGCGACCTCACCTTCTCCTATACCGGCAGCATCGGCCATCCCGCCCTGAAGGGCGTCAGCCTCACCATCCCCGCCGGCAAGATGACGGCAATCGTCGGTGAGAGCGGCAGCGGCAAGACGACACTGATGAAGCTCCTGCTGAAGTTTTACGCCCCCACAAAAGGAGACATCCTGCTCGGCGGCGAAAGCCTGAAGGCCTATAAGGCGGAATCGCTGCGCCACGTAGCGGGCATCGTGATGCAAGACAACTTCCTCTTTTCCGACACGGTGCGTAGCAACATCATCCTCGGCGAACCGAACGATGACGACCGCCTCACCGCCGCCACCGAAGCGGCCTGCCTCACGGATTACCTCAAGAACCAACCGCTGGGCGTCAACACAAAGGTGGGGAGCGAAGGCATCGGCGTGAGCGGAGGCGAACGCCAACGCATCATGATAGCCCGAGCCGTCTATAAAGACCCGCTCTACCTCATGCTCGATGAAGCGACGAGTTCGCTCGATGCCGAGAACGAGCGCCACATCACCGAAGCCCTCGACCGTATCTTTGCGGGCCGCACACGCATTGTCATCGCCCACCGCCTCTCGACGGTCAGAAATGCTGACCAGATCATCGTCCTGCGCCACGGCGAAGTGGTAGAGCGCGGCACGCACGCCGAACTCGTAGCGACCAGAGGTTACTATTACGAACTCATCCAGAACCAGCTCGAACTGGCGGACTAAGCCCCCCCTCACGATCATGAAACGTCTCATCATCCGCTACGGTGTCTTTGCCATCCTCGCCCTGATGTGCATCGGCCTATTCTTCCTCCTGCGGACGCTCTCCATCCGCCAGAAATCACCGGTCCAGCTCTTCGTCACTGGCCCGCAGACGGCACGAGCCTACCTGGCGCCCGGCCCCGGCATGCCCCGCCTGACGACCGGCGACACGCTCCACATTCTGCAGACGGCGGCGGGAGACATGACCTTTGTCATCGAGCGCCTCGTCGAAGAGCCCGGTGAACTGGCCCTCATCCTCCGACCCCTCGGCACGCCCGATCTCCGCCAGACGCTGGGCGGGCATACACACACGAGCGGCTATGTCTATACGGGGCGCACGCCCCTGATGCGCCTTGTGCTGGAAAAGGTAAAACGATGATAAACGGCCAGCCTTGAGCTCACCCAAAGGGCAGCATCTAAAGGCACCGCCTCATACAGGATACTGACGGATATAAGATATCAGGAAATCCGTCAAACTGTCAGCCAAACAACGTATTACGCTGTAATTCAGCATCTCACGAAGATTTCATTAACATTTATCATTCAGCAGTCTGTCAGGATCCCGTCAGCAAAGTGTCAGCGCAACCGACCGTTCAGCGACTGACCGGATCCCACGACGTCGGCACGAGTATGGGCCGTCCCTACCGCCCGACAACATCGCAGACGCTCCCCCTCCTGCAGGCTGACAGTTCCTGACAGATTTCTGACAGTAATGTGACAGAAACGGAGGAGGAAGCTCAGACATATTCCACTGGTTATCAGAGATCATCCGATCACATCCTGACAGATTGAAGGATATCTGCAAAAACCTTTTCCCTGCACCGGATCACGCCCCGCCCCTATCCGAACACATCTTTCACCCGGCGAAAGGTCTCGACCCGAAAGACTGGAAACCTGCAAAGAACGCCCTGGCGATATACCTTCCTGACTGTTCCAGCCCGTATGCCGTTACGCCTGGAAAGCACCTCGTTACACCGAGACGGCATGCCGTACAGTCCGGGGCAAGACATCTTGTCACCTCATTCGGGGAAGTAAATAGGAAGCAGGCAAAGTGTAAAAAAAAAATCGGCTTATGGGTCAAAATGGTTGGTAAATCAGTCGTAACAAGCTGATATACATACCCTCCAGAAGGTTTATTGCTTTCAGAGACAAAATCGAGCGTTCGATTTGCTCTATGGGTCAAAATGGTTGGTAAATCACTCCGGATTGTTTGATCTTCATTAGTTTAGCTGGAGTTTATACCTCTAACTGACTGCACATGAAGATATCAAAATTCCCCTATTGTGGCGGCACCAACTTGACCAAGCACGGCGTGCGAAACGGTCACCAGAGATATTGCAGCAAAGACTGCGGCCGTTATTTCCGCAACTCCCGCCTGCCCTCACCGGAGGAGCTTCTGAGCCTATATGTGAGCCAAAGGAAGACAGTGGCCGATCTTGCCGTAAAGTACCGCGTTAGCGCCTCCACGATCAAGAGACGCCTGCGGGAGATATCCCTCGAGTGGGAGCAACCCGACCTGAGCGGCCTTTCCGGATTCGTGCACATCGATGCTACCTACTGGGGCCGTAATTTCGGTGTTCTCTTGGCGGTAGACAACCAGAGCGGAGCCGTCCTCTACCTCGCCTTCATCAAGCACGAGAACGCCGAGGATTACCGCACGGCGATCGGAAGCATCGAGGCAAGGCATTACAAGATCAAGGGCATCATCGTAGACGGCAACCGCCACTTGTCCTCCCTCTTCAAAGGCTATTCGATACAGATGTGCCAGTTCCACATGAGGCAGATCACGAGGCGCTACTTGACGCTGAATCCCAGGCTGTTAGCCGCCAGGGCTCTGAAGGAGCTCCTCAGGACTCTTACCAAGTGAGGCCGACTTTCTGGACGGGTATGTGAAATGGAAGGAAGACTGGCAGGAGTTCATAAAAGGTAAGCCCTTACTTGCGGGTGGTCAAATCTTGGGACGACTTTCTCACCAACCATTTTGACCCATAGAGACGTACCACGATCCTTCACCAACCATTTTGACCTATACGCCAGAATCGTGCGTGGCGGCGGAGGTGAACCTGACATCGGAGGGAACGCCCTCGTTAGCGTAAATGACCGTATGCATTTTTACGCCTCCCTTCTCCTCACCTTCTCCCCACCTTCTCCCGTACAAAGTCCATACACTCCTTCATGATCTGCGCCCCGAGCAGTCGGAGGAGGCAAAAGTAGACGATGGCGGCCACCACGATCTTGGTCAGCAGGGTCAGACTGCAGGCCAGATACGTCCCCGTTTCTACCAGCCGGACCACGCCCCACGCCGCACCCCAGGCTGCAGCCATCGCCACCAAGGCTATGGCACAAAAGGGCAAGACATCGCGCAGGGCGTCAAGCAAACGCAAGCTGATGATGCGGGCGGCAAAACGGTGCCACACAAACGTCCAGAGCGAACCCGCCACGACATAGGCCACCACCATCGCCTCGATGCCGTAGCGATAGAAACCGACCATCAGCCCCAGCTGCACCAGACACAGCGCGATCGTACACCACATGAAGACATTGCTCTTGCCCTGTGAAATGAGGAAGTTGGAATAGAGCGAAGCGATCGGAACAAAGGCTGCTCCGACGCAAAGGATCTGCATCAAATAGGCTGAGGGGAGCCACTTCGCCGTGATCGCCAGGGTGATGAACTCAGGCGCTACAAGGGCCAGCCCCAACAGGGCAGGAAAAGAGAGGAAGGACGTCAGACGGAGCATCTTGCGGAAGACACGCAACATCCTTTCGGGCTCGTCATACGACAATCGGGCAAAGAGCGGTTGCGTCACGCTCCAGACCATGCCCGAGAGCGTTGTGTGCCCCATCTGCGTCCACTTGTTGGCCTGATTGTAATATCCCACCTCGCGCTCACCGTAGAGGCGGCCGAGGAAGATGGAGAACAGGTTGTTGTTGATGTGCGTAAAGATCACCGTGGCGAGCAACTTCATGCTAAACGACAGCATCGGCTTGAGGGGGCGCAGATCGATGTGCCACGAGGGGTGCCACCCGCGACACATTACCCACGAGCCGGCGGTGATCAGGAGACAGAAGGTGAGGTTTTGCACCGCAATGCCCCAGTAGGCAAAGCCCAGCGCCGCCAGCGTTACCCCCGTCACCCCCGAGACGACCAAGGCCACGAGCGAGATAAGGGTCGTCTCGCGCACCTTCATCTGACGGAAGAGCCAGGCACGGGGAGCCGTACCGAGGGCAGAGATGACAAAGCTCAAAAACGACAGCCGCGCCAGGGGCACCAGCACGGGCTGACGAAACCACGCTGCAATCAGCGGCGCAGCAAAGAAGAGTATCACATAGATCGTGAGGCTCGTCAAGACGTTGAACCAGAAGACGGCATTGAAGTCTGCCGCCCCCACCCGCTCCTTGCGATTAAGTCCGGAGATAAAACCGCTCTCCTGCAGTGCCGAAGCGATGAGGGTAAAGATGGTGAGCATGCCCACCATGCCGTAGTCGGCCGGTGAGAGGAGGCGTGCCAGGAAAATGCCGAACACCAGGTTGAGCACCTGCTGGCCGCCCTGACTGATGCCGCCCCACAGGAGGCCGTTAGCTGTTTTTTCCTTCAGTGATTGTGTGCTCATGGGTACAAAGGTAAGGCATTTTCACAAGTTGGGCGGAATGTCGCTGTGAAGCGAAAGTCCGGGCGCCCATCCATTCCTGCACTCCAGCTTCTCCCCCTAGGCACTTTTCTATAAACTACCTACACACTGCCACCCTACGCGCCGAACAATCTGTTATTCTGATATTAAAGGGTGTAGGTAGACTTTCCCCACCTACACCCTTCTGCCACCTCACACGTTTCTGCCACCTCTTTCCGACAGCAGCCGAAAGAGTGGAGCGGGTGACTGAAAAGTCTTGATAGAACGAAGAAGTTCTTTCAGAACTTTCGTGCAAGCATGGATAATGTAGGAGCTAAGCCAACATTGTCGGACGCCGCTGAAAGTTCTGAAAGAACTTCTCAATATTTAAAGTGGCTCATCGCCTGGATTAGAGGGCGAGCTTCTGTAAGTAAACCTTGCCGTCGGTTCCCGTAATGCGTAGCACGTAGATGCCAGCAAGCAGACCCTGGATAGGCAGCACATGAGATGGCGCAGAAGCTGCGAGTTTGCCGTCAGCACTATAGAGCGCGAGGTCCTTGACACTGACACCGTCAACGTTGAGGTGCGTCGTTCCCTTGCTTACCTCGATGGAGGTGTTTTGGACAGAGGATAAGGACGTTATGCCGGAATTGACGAAGTACGGCTCCAAGATGACGTCGCCGTCGATGACCTCTGCGGGCAGGGTCAGCTGGCCATTCTTGAAGGTGTCGGCGGAATAGATCTCGTCGACATACTGCGGTGTGCCGTGCACAAGGCTGTCGCCATCGAGCCCGTGTCCGTGGCGCACGCGGACGTACGAGAGCTCAAATTCGGGGGCCGGCTTGGCCTTGATGGTGAAGGGCTTGCCGAAAGGCGCCTTGACCGTCGTCAGGTCGTTGCCATTCTCATCGGTCAGGTCGCCGTTGAGTCCGCCTGTGCGCGAGATGGTCACCTCGTCTCCATGGACATTGAGCCGCGTGTCGATGATGGCACCGCCGTTACCCACGATGGGGTTGCCGCTGTCGGTGTTGCCTGCGGGGTCGATGTTGTCCCAGTCCACCTTGAAGCGTATGCGGTAGAAGCCCTCACGGAGCGTGTCGGGCAGCGTGAAGTCCGGCGGTGCGATGGCCGAGCCCGGATTGGCATTCACGCCCTTGCTGTTCTTATTGTTATAGCACGAGTAGGCCACGAGGTCACTGCCGGCGGCTGGAGTGCCGTCGTCGTTGAGCGTGTTGGAGAAGCGGCCGTTCTGTTCCATATCGACATAGATATAGGTGTGCATCCAGGTGCCGTGGTAGCCGGCGGTCGCCGTGACCGTCTCTCCGGCTTTGGCGCTGAGCGACTTGGAGAGCAGCTGCGTGTAGAGCAGTTTTGACGTCTGCTGGTCGACAGTGAGCGTCTGCGCACCGCCAGACGGACTGTTGAGCGTGACGGTGTTGGTGTAGCGGTCAGAGCGGTTGAGCTTGGTGTCCGCGTCATAGTTGATGGGATAGTCGCCGTAGACGATGCGCTCCGACGACGAGTTGTCCAGCTCGATCTGGTCGATGTAGGCGGCGAAGTCGCTGGTGAGATCATGCGTCGACTCACAGTCGGGCACGACGACCAGGCTGTGGATCTCGATCCCTTCTGCCCCCTTGACGGGGAACACGGCGTCGCACCATTTGCCGGGCGTCACCTTCTTCGACGAGAGCACCCAGAACTGCTCCGTCTCCGCCGACTGCCCAGGGCGGTCGGTACGCTTGCCGAGACCGATGAGCATTACGCGGCCCTCGCGCGGCTTGTTGATCAAGACGTGCACGTAGCGCGTCGTGGGCGAGAGGGTGAAGGGCTCGTTCAGGTCAATGCGGGCGCCGAAGGTATTGGAGCCGAAGCGGGAGCGCTGCAGGCCGAGTATCTTTGCCGTGGCGTTGGGCGCCTCGCCGTTGAACATCTCGTCGGGGGCGTTGAGGTGGTTGTCGAGCACTTGGACGTTGCCGGCCAGCGCACCGGTGCGGAAGGGCGACTGCGGCCAGTTGTCGTAGACGCCGATGCGCTTGTAGCCGGTCTCGCTCTCGAAGCCGATGCTCGTCTGCGCCTGGGCGGGCAGGGCTGCCAGCAGGCTGGCGAGACCCAGATAGAGGTAATATCGTTTCATGTGGATGGGGTTTTAATAGATAGAGACAGTGTGCAGGAGGGGACAAGCCCGGCTGTCGGTGATGGTGATGCGCAGGAATTTGGCCTTGTAACCGGCGCCATAACTGCTAGACGTGCTGCCGTTGAGGGGGATGATGCGCTTGTAGCCGACGGTGGTAGTCTGTATGTTGCCGCCGCGCTGCTGCCAGTTCGTGCCATCGGTACTGGTCTCGATCTTGAATCCCTTGACGCGCTGTCCGCGGCGGATATACTCCATGAGGGCGACATAGCGCACGGTCTGCTCCGTGTTCCACTCGAAGGTGATGGTGGCGGTCTTCACGCCGTCGTCTGTGGCCCAGTAGGTGTCCTTGTCACCGTCCGTCAGGTTGCCGGCGCTATAGTTGCGGCTGGTGCCTGCGGCGCGGGTGGCCGAGGCCGTGACCTTGGCGTCGCGGGCCAGGTCGGTGCCGAACCGGTTAGCCAGCATCTCGCCGACCTGCTTGAGGCGGCTGACTGTGGCGGCGGGCAGGCTGCCGCTACGGTCGGGCGGGCAGTTGAGGATAAGCGTGGCGTTGCGACCGACGGTCTCAAGGTACATCTGGAAGGTGCGTTCGGCCGTCATCGGCTGCTCGCCCTCGTGCCAGAACCAGCCTTTGTTGGTGAACTTGGCGTCGCTCTCTCCAGGGTTCCACTGCCAGGCGGTCTCGCTTCCGGAGGTTCCGCTACCCATGCTCCAGCACGTCTCGCCGGCCCATCCGGACTCGTTGCCTATCCAGCGCGCCTCGCCGCCGAGCCCCCACATCACACAGTCGGGGCAGACCTTGTGGACGCTGTCGCGCAGGT
Organism: Alloprevotella sp.; assembly: GCA_052272595.1. Classification (GTDB taxonomy): domain Bacteria; phylum Bacteroidota; class Bacteroidia; order Bacteroidales; family Bacteroidaceae; genus Alloprevotella. The sequence goes on along the minus strand of DAVZJV010000006.1, from coordinate 95,031 downwards.
TGGGCATGTCGTAGTAGGTATCGGGGTCGATGGAGCGTGTCGTGTTGGCGCCGCCGTAGTAGCCGTCGCCGCCGTTGGCGCCGTCGAACCACATCTCGAACTGATCCGTGCCGTACTGGGCCAGTTCGGCGCATTGCCGGAGAAAGACGTCTTTGACATAGCGGTTGGTGCCATCGCCGTAATACTGGCTGTTGCGGTCCCATGGCGAGACGTAGAAGCCATACTTCATGCCCAAGTCACGGGCGGCGGCGGCGAAGTCACGCGGTATGTTGGTGGCCTGTCCGAAGGCGTTGCCGCTCTTCGTGATGTTGTGCGACGTCGTCTCAGTGGGCCAAAGGCAGAAACCGTCGTGGTGCTTCACGACAGCGATGCCGCCCTTCATGCCGGCGGCCTTGACGGCCTCGAGCCATTGGCGGGGGTTGGGCGCAGCGGTGGGCGCGAAGCTGCTCTCAGCCTCGTTGCCGTAGCCCCATTCCTTGTTGGTGTAGGTGTTCATGCCGTAGTGGAAGAAGGCGTAGAATTCCGTCTCGTTCCACTTGAGCTGGCGCTCCGTGGGCACGGGGAAGACGCAGGCTGGTTCGTTGTCGGGGTTGTCGGGCTGTTGCGCGACCAACGGCAGGCCACTCTGGGCCAGGCTCTGTCCTGGCACAGCCAGCAGGGCAGCCAGGGTCAAGAGTGAATAGGTTGTTTTCATAAAGGGAGGGTTATTTAGCGGGTAGTGTTTCAAATAGTGTGTCCGATGGGGGGAGCTGCCACCAGAGTGACGGTGCAAAAATATGTTTTAGAATTGACATATCGGCAAGGATAGATATATTTTCATTGAAGAGGGCGGGAAAAGGAAGGGATGTAAGAGAACGGCGCAAGGGTGTAGGCAAAGGTGTAGGTAAGGTGTAGGCAAAACGGGTCTACTAATCAACACCCCTAATACGCTATTTTTCATTAGTTTCAGGAGGTATAGCGGCAGCATGTAGGTTGTTGTGCGAACGGCTTCTTTATAAGCTCATCACGAGCCGCCTTCTCGGAAAAACAAGTCCGCAGCTCGTACGAACGGGAAGGCGGCTCGGAAAAACGAGAAGGCGACTTGTTCAGACCATCAATTTGGGGCTCAAGACGCGCTCCGGCAGCCCCTATTGAGCTCATGCTTTAGACCGCACCGCAATGTACAACTGTAATAGACCTTACACCTTTGCAGCTATTAAGGTGCCTAAGACACCTTTCGGCGGAAGGCACGTGCCGAGGCAGACAACGGACAAACAATCTTTTCTTCACTCACCATGAACATTCTCCTTCTCAAGGGCAGTCCCCGCCGCAAAGGCAACTCTGCCTACCTCGTGGGGAAGAGCCTTTAGCAGCCACCGACACTACTTATAGTTTAGGATGCAATGAATATCGATTGCTTAAGCTTTACGTCCTTCCCTTTTCGCAGACAGCAAAGATAAGGAGTACCAAACTCCTGACATGCTCCCTCCCCCTCCAACTTCTTGCACTAACTTTGCACCGATGATTACCCAGCAATTTCCCGTCATCGGCATGAGTTGTGCCTCTTGTTCTGCGCACGTGGCCAAGGCTTTGCGTGCGCTCGAAGGCGTGACGGAGGTCAATGTCAACCTGCCGATGGCCTTCGCCCGCGTCACCTATGACGAGACGCGCCTCTCTCCTGCCGACCTCGCCCGCGCCGTAGCGCGTGCGGGCTATGAACTGCGTATCGATGCTCCGGCGGCCGCCCGACAGACGAACGGAACTGAAGCCGACGGCATCCCCGCCGATCGTGCGACGACTCCCCCCCACGCGACCGAACGACTGATCGGCGCAAAGGCGACCTTCAAGCATGGACCGGCCAAACATCCCTCATGCTGCGGCGGAGGGAACGACGTGCCGGAACGAAAGTTTTCACCCGACGAAGAGGCGCTCTACAATTACCTGCGTCTCCGCTCCCGCGCCATCGGGGCACTGGTGCTCACCGTACCGCTCATGGTCGTGAGCATGTGGCACGGCCTTTTCTCCGGACAATACTTACTAGCCTTCTTCCTCTCCGCCATCATTCTGGGGAAGTTTGGCAAACCCTTCTTCCGCACCGCTTGGCGTCTGTTGCTTCACGGCACGAGCAACATGGACACCCTCGTGGCGCTCAGTACGGGGGCAGCCTTCGTCTACAGTTGCTTCAACCTCTTCTTCCCGCAATTTTTCACCGCTCGCGGCCTTTCCCCCCACCTTTACTTCGACAGTGTCGGCGGCGTGACGGCCTTTATCCTCGTGGGCCGCTGGCTCGAGGCGCACGCACGCTACCGCACGACCCAGACTGTGAGGCGTCTCATGGGGCTGCAGCCCAAACTGGTCACCGTTGTGCTGCCCGACGGCTCGGAGAAACTCAAAGACATCGCCTGTGTGCGCCCCGGCGACCTGCTCCTCGTGCGCCAGGGCGAACGTCTGGCGGCCGACGGCGTAGTAGACCAGGGCGAAGCTTACGTAGACGAGAGCAGCCTCAGCGGCGAATCGATCCCCGTGGCCAAGGTGAAAGGTGCCAAGGTCATGGCGGGCACCATTGCCACGGACGGCTTACTCTATTACCGCGCCACGGGAGTGGGCGATGACACCGTATTGGCACAGATTGTCCGCATGGTGGGCGAGGCACAGGGATCGCGCGTGCCGGTACAGGCCTTGGTCGACCGCATTGCCGCTGTGTTTGTACCGGCCATCATCATCACGGCCCTGATCGCCCTCGGCGCCTGGTGTGTCTTCGGCGGCCATGGCGGACTGACGCAAGGCCTGCTGGCCTTCGTATCCGTGCTTGTAGTGGCCTGTCCCTGCTCGCTCGGCCTCGCTACGCCCACGGCCATCATCGTCGGCGTGGGAAAAGGTGCCGACGAGGGCATTCTCATCAAAGACGCAACGGCGCTCGAGACGGCACACCGCATCGACACCGTCATCCTCGACAAGACCGGCACCCTCACCCGCGGCACTCCCCGCGTGGTGGAGACGACGATCGACGACGACACCAACGAGTCGACGCTCTCCTCAGTCATTCGCTCTATCGAGCGCCAAGCCGCTCACCCGCTGGCACGGGCCATAGGCGACTATTATAAGGACGCCCCCATGCATCCCGTCGAAGCCTTCGCGGCCCACACGGGCAAGGGGGTCGAGGCTAAGGTGGAGGACCGTCATTACAGCATCGGCTCGCTAGACTGGCTCGCCACGCTCGGCCGCAAACCCGACGAGGGACAGGCAACCCGCATAGCGGAATGGATGCGTCAGGCTTACACGATCATTGCCGTGGCTGATGACGAACGCATCCTGGCGCTCATCGCACTGGCCGACCTCGTCAAAACGGGCGCTGCAGAGGCCATTGGCCGTCTGCACCGTCAGGGAATCAAGACCGTGCTCCTCACTGGCGACGATGAAGGGGCGGCACGCGCCGTAGCCCGTCGGGTGGGAATCACGGAATACCGAGCACGCCTCATGCCGGCGGATAAGGCCGACTATGTGGCTCGTCTGCAGCAGAAGGGCCATCGCGTGGCGATGGTGGGCGACGGCATCAACGATAGCGCAGCCCTGGCCCGCGCTGACCTCAGCGTGGCAATGGGGAGCGGCAGCGATATCGCCATCGATGCGGCCCAGGTGACCCTCCTCACTCCCGATCTGGGCAAACTCTGTCAGGCAATCAAACTTTCCCACATCACGGTACGCACGATCCGGCAAAACCTCTTCTGGGCCTTCTTCTACAACGTGGTGAGCGTGCCCATCGCCGCCGGCGTGCTCTATCCGCTCAACGGATTTACGCTGAGCCCGATGGTGGCCGGTGCCTGCATGGCCCTGAGCAGTGTCTGCGTCGTGACCAACTCGCTGCTGAGCCGTCTGCACAGGTTATAAGAGGCAATGGCCCGATTCTGATTGCGGTATAAGCAAGCATCCGGTATAGAAACGTCAAGGCCGTCCCGAGGTAACGTTACTTCGGGACGGCCTTGTCATTTATAGCAAACGCCGGGAGGAGAGTACCTCTACTTCATCGTAAACCTCAGCGTATCGCCATAACTGGTGCCCATGCCGTTGGTCGCAAAGGACACTGCATAATAATCACCCGCTTCGAGCGAATCGGCCACAGCGGTAAAGGCCCATGCCACCTCACGGGCATCGACCTCGCGACGCAGGGTGTCATTGCCGACAACGAAACCGCAACGCGTCAGGCTGCTGTTGGGTGAGGCGGTCACTTCGCCGGTCATCACGACAGAATCGGCTACGACCTCGCACCCACGACTTACGACGGTGGGGGCAAAGGGTTGCTCGCCGCTGCGGTCGTCGCCGCAGGAAGCCAGCAAGGCCATGGCGCAGAAGGCCAGACAGCCCAAAAACGGATAAGAAACGGAGGAGGAAGTCATGAGGGAAACAACGTAAAGGTGAGATAACGGCGCGTAGCGTCGCTGAAGGCTACGCGGGCTGCCGGACGCTCGCCGACAAGCCACACAATACCCGCCGCATCGGTGATGACTAGGGCTGAAAGCTTGTCAATGCGCGAACGGCGGCAATCGGTAAGATAATCGCTGACGAGGCGGCTCCCCGTCATGCCATACGGCACAAAGCGATCGCCCTCTTCCACACGGCGCAGGGTCAACTCAGGCGAACCGTCACTGCACACCAGACGGTCGGCATCGACGGCACAAAGGTGGCGGTTGCGCAGGTCGAGAGAGGCAAGGCGGTCGACGGTGATGAGTTCGCTAACGATCTGACAGCCGGACACGGAGAGGACGCACCGCCCGGCACCGGGCGTGAACGTCATCGGGGCGAAAGGCGCAGGACGCAGCCTCACCTCCAGCCGTTCGCCCGATCGGGTGAGCAACCAGTCGCCATGAGCGATTAGCCCGCCGCGACGGAGGGTGAGCGCCTCCTTGATTTCGCGTGTGCTGAATCCCTTCGGCTCCAACCATTCATGAAGGAGCGTCAGCGGGGCAGGCGAGGCGAGCAACCTCACGAGGTCTAGGCGGAAACCATCGGCCAGGGGGGTCACGATCTGCTCGTGCAATTGCGCCGAGGCGTAGTCTGCGAGCCTTCGCGCCCCGGCCAGCCGCACCGTCGTGTCGCTCAGCGTGCGGGCAATAGCAGGATTGAGCTTCGCCATAGCAGGCAGCAGCACATGGCGCACGTAGTTGCGGCGATAAGCGGTGTCGGTATTGGTGGAGTCAGTGACGTAGGTCTCCCCCTTCCCACGGAGGAAAGCTTCGATCCTCGCCCGCGACCACTCGATCAAGGGGCGCACCACGTCGACCCGCTCCATACCCATGGCGCTCAGCCCGCGCAGACCGGCACCGCGGATGAGATTGAGCAGGAGCGTCTCGGCACGATCTTCGAGGTGATGTCCCACGGCAACGGCCGTGAAGCCTCCCTGGGCACAGAGATCGGCAAACCACTCATAACGCAGTCGGCGCGCCGCCTCTTCGATGCCCTCACCCGTCTCGGAACAGACGGCGCGGGTATCGACCTCTTTGACAAAGAGCTTCACCCCACGGCGCTTGCAAAGCGCTCGCACAAAGGCCTCGTCGCGATCGCTCTCCTCACCGCGCAGGTGGAAATTGACGTGAGCCGCCGCCCCCGCCTCTCCCCGCTCGAGCAGGTAGAGAAGCAGGGCAACCGAATCGGCGCCGCCACTCAAGGCAATGAGGTAGGTGGGAGACATGGAGTGAGAAAGAAGGCACTCAGACCGATTATTAGGAAAACGAATTAATAAGCCACCTCGACCTCGATGCCCGCCACTCTGATGCGGGCGGCAATGGCATCGAGCACTTCGGGGGCTGCTTTGCGCAGGCCGTGCTCGGGGGTAGCGCGGTCGATGGTATAGATCATCACACTCTGGGGAGCAATGTCCTTGACCGCTTCGAGCCAGGGCCCGACAAAGGCATCGCCGGTATTGTCGACGCTCTGCCCTTTGTCGTCGGTACCGGTCATAAAGAGCGTCTGGATGATGACGTGGCCATCGTAAGCCTTGAGGGCGCGGATTATTTCTCCCACATCATAATGTCCGACGGGACGGTCTACGCGGGCGATGTAGTCGGGATCGACGGTATCGAGTTTCAGAATGTTGTTGTCAACGCGCAGGAGGGCAGCCCGCACGGCGGGGAGCATCGAACGGGTGGCATTGCTCAAGACACTGACCTTCGCCTTGGGGCAGTAACGGTCGCGCAGGCGGATGGTGTCGGCTATGATCTCGGCAAAGTGGGGGTGAGCGGTAGGCTCACCATTGCCGGCAAAGGTCAGAACGTCGGGCATCGTCCCCTCGCCGGCCATCCGCTGCAGCTGTGCCTCGAGGGCACGGGCCACCGCTTCGCGCGTGGGGCGAGCCTGGTGAGGGCGATGGGCAGCGTTGAACCCGCACTCGCAATAGATACAGTCAAACGAGCACACCTTGCCATCAGCCGGCATGAGGTTGATACCCAGCGAAACGCCGAGGCGCCGGCTATGGATAGGGCCGAAGATCGGAGAAGGATAGATGATGCCGCGGTGCGTGGGGTCGGCAGGGTAACCCTCAAGATGGGAATCAGTCATAGATGTCTAGAGATCATAAAACGGCAAAGAGGCCATCCGCCTGTGATATTGTCGTATCCGTGGCAGAGAGCCTCTTTAGAGTGTGTGTTGGGTAAAGTCGGGGAAGCGGGCAATACACGCTTGGCGTCAGCCGCTCCGCCGACAATTGTCGCTGCGGGCTTATGCCTCGGCTGCGGAAGTGGCGCTGTTGACGCGCTTTTCCTTGATGCGGGCCTTCTTACCGGTGAGGCCACGGAGGTAGTAAAGCTTGGCGCGGCGTACCTTACCGATCTTGTTAACCTCGATGTGGTCGATGTTGGGAGACTCAAGCGGGAAAATACGCTCTACGCCTACAGAACCCGACATCTTGCGCACGGTGAAGCGCTTCTTCTCCTGATGACCGGAGATCTTGATCACGACGCCGCGATAGAGCTGGATACGCTCCTTGTTACCCTCGACGATTTTGTATGCTACGGTCACGGTGTCACCAGCCTTGAAGGCGGGGTGCTGTTTGCCGGTAGCAAATGCTTCCTCAGCAATCTTAAGTAAATCAGCCATTTGTGTAATGGTCTATTGATAGAGTTAATTGTTGTTCGTCCCGGCCCAGCTTAACGGGGAACACTGCATCCCGACAGCGGCTGGGCGGAAAGCGGTGCAAAAGTACGACTTCGCGCACACATAGCCAAGGCGGAACGCCCTTTTTCATTGAAAGTCCGCCAGATGAGGCATTGCGGAGCAGTCCTCCCCCACCCGCCGGCTGACGATTTCTCAGCTTACGGTGATGATGTCGGAGAGGCGTGTGGTATAGAAAGGCGATCGGTGGGCATGGCTGGCCAGGGCATCGGGCGCCGTATCTTGCGCCGCAATGCGCAGGGCATCGGGGCCGAGGCGTTGGCGTATGGTGTCGAGCGTCTCCATGAGGCGCTCCTGACGCTCGCGGTCGACGGTGTCGAAGAGGTCGCGCCGACGGTAACCGTGAGCAAATTCGGAGAGGGTGACGGCAGCCTTCTTATAGGCATAGTGGGGCAGGTAGACCGCCTCGAGCGCCTGGCGGGCAGCTCGGGTGAGTTCGCGCAGATCATCGGTCGGCGTGGCAAATCGCACCATACCAGCCTCGCCCCGCTGGGGCAGGTCGGTACGGAAACGGTCTGTGCGGATGTAGACGGTGATGGCCCCCGCCGTGCTTCCCTCTTCGCGCAGCCGCGCCGTGACTTGGGCCGTAAAGCCGGCTACGAGACTGTGGAGCGTCTCGAAGTCGGAGACCGACTGACGCAGCGAACGCGATGACGTAATGGTCTGCTTGGCCGCCGGCGTCTCGAGCGCGATGCAGGGCTCGCCGCGAAGTTCGCGTAGCGTGTTGACGGCAGGCATGGAGAAACGGCGGCGCACGCGCCCTTCATCCCAGCGTGAGAAGTCAAGGGCCGTCTTGACACCCGCCGCCAGAAGGCTCTGCCCCATGCGTCGACCCACCCCCCAGACATCTTCGATCGACGTGAGTTCGAGCGCTTTGAGACGCTGCTCCTCCGTCTCGATGAAACAGCATCCCCGATAGCCCGCATAACGTTTGGCAAATTTGCTCGCCAGTTTGGCCAGTGTCTTCGTCTCGGCCAGCCCGACACTGACGGGGATGCCGGTCCACTTCAGCACCGTGGCGGAGAGTTCGCGTCCGAAGGCCGCCGGATCGCTTAGGCCCGTTGGCTCTATGAAGCACTCATCGATGCTGTACTGCTCCATCCGCCGGACGTGGCGGCCGATGACGCTCATCACGCGGCGCGACATGTCGGCGTAGAGGGCATAATTGCTCGAGCGCACCGCCAGCTTCCCTTCGGCTACAAGATGACGCAGGCGAAAGTAGGGCGTCCCCATCTGAATGCCCATGGCCTTAGCCTCGTTGCTTCGGGCGATGGCGCAGCCGTCGTTGTTAGACAGCACGATGACGGGCACGCCGCGCAGCCGGGGCTGAAAGACGCGCTCGCAGGAGACGAAGAAATTGTTGCAATCGATTACGCCGAACATAAGGAAATGGAGAAGAAACCGGAACGGCCGGGGTGCAAAGTTCGCAATCTTTCGGGCCAGTTGCTCCCGTCAGCCGGGAAATATCACACGGCCAAGCGCGGTAACGGCAACACAAGGGTCTCGTGCAAGTCAGAGAGACGAAACTCCGCTTTTAGCTTCCCCATTGCCTGAGTCACCGCCTTTTTGCGCAAAGGGCGGGGCCCATCTCAGTTTTTTTTGCCAACTTTGCTCAGAGTGATAGCGTGCGAGCAAGACATGTCTCATTTTTATGAAGGGACAGCCTTGAAATTCCCGTTTTTCACGCTATCTTCGCCCGATATAACAAGTATCTCCCATGCAGTTTACAGCCCAACAGATAGCTGACTTCCTTGGCGGTACGGTCGAGGGCAACCCCGAGGCCGCCGTCTCCGATTTTGCCAAGATCGAGGAGGGCAAAGCCGGTGCCCTGTCATTTTTGGCCAACGCCCACTATGCCCACTACCTCTACGATACGGCCTCAACGATTGTTCTGGTCAACAACGACTTCAAGCCCGAGCACCCCGTAACCGCCACGCTTGTGCGCGTGCCGGACGCTTACGAGGCCGTAGCCAAGCTCCTCACGCTCTACCAGAGCGCCCAGCCCAAGCGCAAGGGCATCCACCCGCTCGCTTGCATCGCCGAAACGGCCGAAGTGGGCGAGGATTGCTACGTAGGGCCTTTTTCCTACATCGGCGAGGGAGTAAAGATCGGTCGCGGCTGCCAGATCTATGCCGGCACCATCATCGAGGAAGGTGCCTCGCTGGGCGAAGACTGCCTGCTCTATCCGCACGTGACGGTCTACCACCACTGCCGTCTGGGCAACCGCGTCACCCTCCACTCGGGCACGGTCATCGGTGCCGACGGATTCGGCTTCGCACCGGCTGCCAAGGGCTACGACAAGATACCGCAGATCGGTATCGTCACGATCGAAGACGATGTAGAGATCGGCGCCAACAGCTGCGTAGACCGCTCGACGATGGGCTCGACCTACGTGCGCCACGGCGTCAAGCTGGATAACCTCGTACAGGTGGCCCACAATTGCGACGTGGGCGCCAACACGGTGATGTCGGCCCAGGTCGGCGTGGCCGGTTCGGCGAAGATCGGCGAATGGTGTATGTTCGGCGGCCAGGTCGGCATCGTCGGGCACAGCGTCATCGGCAACCGCGTGCTTTGCGGCGCCCAGGCGGGCATAGCCGGCAGTATTCCCAAGGGACACGTGACGATCCAGGGCTCACCGGCCATCGATGCGAAGAACTTCTTACGCTCGAGCATCGTCTTCAAGCAGCTCCCCGAACTGCAGCGCGAACTGCGCGAACTGCGCAAAGAGCTCGATGCCCTCAAGGCTGCCGCCGGCAAGACGGAAGGCCAGAAGGCATAGCTCCCCCCGCACCATCATTATATAATAAGGTATACCCACTCTCTCATACAGCATGTCAAAACAGAAAACGCTTGCCGGTAGCTTCTCGCTCTATGGCAAGGGACTCCATACGGGCCTCAGCCTGACGGTGACGTTTAACCCCGCCCCCGAAGGCTTCGGCTATAAGATCAAGCGCATCGATCTGCCCGGCGAGCCGATCATCGAAGCCATTGCCGAAAACGTGGTCGACACCTCGCGCGGCACCGTCGTGGCTAAGGGCGAGGCCAGGGTCAGCACGATCGAACACGCCATGGCTGCCCTCTATGCCATGGGCATCGACAACTGCCTCATCCAGGTCAACGGTCCGGAGTTTCCCATCCTCGACGGCAGTTCGGCCATCTATGTAGAGAACATCCGCCGCGTAGGCCTCGTGGTGCAAAACGCGCCTAAGGACTTCTACGTCATCAAGCGCAAGATAGAGTTTCGCGATGAAGCGACCGGCTCGTCCATCATCATCCTGCCCGACGAGCAGTTCTCCATCACGGCAATGATTTCCTTCGAGTCGCAGTTTATCAACAGCCAGTTTGCCACGCTCGACTCGATCGAAGATTTCCCCACCGAGATTGCCTCGGCGCGCACCTTTGTCTTCGTTCGCGAGATCGAGCCGCTTCTCAAGGCGGGCCTGATCAAGGGCGGTGACCTCGACAATGCCATCGTCATCTACGAAAAGCAGATCTCCCAGGAGGCGCTCGACCAGCTGGCAGACCACCTGCACGTAGCACACCGCGACGCCACTAAGCTGGGCTATCTCAACAGCCGCCCGCTCGAGTGGGCTAACGAACCGGCACGCCATAAGCTGCTCGACATCATCGGCGACATGGCCCTCATCGGCCGCCCCATCAAGGGACGCATCATCGCTACCAAACCGGGGCACACGATCAACAACAAGTTTGCCCGCCAGATGCGCCGCGAGATCCGCAAGCACGAGGTGCAGGCTCCCAGCTATGATCCCAACGACACGCCACTGATGGACGTCAACCGCATCCGCCAGCTCCTCCCCCACCGCTACCCCATGCAGCTTGTCGACAAGGTAATCGAGACAGGATCGAACTATATCGTGGCGGTCAAGAACGTGACGTCAAACGAAGCCTTCTTCCAGGGACACTTCCCGCAGGAACCGGTGATGCCCGGTGTGCTCCAGATCGAAGCCATGGCTCAGGCCGGCGGCCTGCTGGTGCTCAACTCACTCGAAGAGCCCGAACGCTGGAGCACCTACTTCCTCCGCATCAACGACGTAAAGTTTCGCCAGAAGGTTGTGCCCGGCGACACGCTCCTATTCCGCGTAGAGCTCATGGCCCCCATCCGCCACGGCATCAGCTCAATGCACGGTTTCGCCTTCGTCGGCGAGACGGTCGTCATGGAAGCTACCTTCACCGCACAAATCACGAAGAATAAGTAAGACCGGCCGAGGGCTGCACAGACGGTGTACCACCACCGGCACGCAGTGACCGCGCAGCGCGGCGCTGACAAGATTCCATCCATAAAAGATCCACAAGAAGATGATAAGTCCTTTGGCTTACGTCCATCCTGAGGCCGTGATCGGCGAGGGGTGTGAGATAGGCCCATTCTGTTATATCGACCGCAACGTGATCATCGGCAAGGGCAACAAACTGATGAACAGCGTGACCATCCTCTCAGGCTCGCGCATAGGCGAAGGCAACACGTTCTTCCCCGGTGCCGTCATCGGTGCGATTCCCCAAGACCTGAAGTTTCGCGGCGAAGAGACTACAGCCGAGATCGGCGACCGCAACATCATCCGCGAGAATGTCACCATCAACCGCGGTACAGCCTCAAAGGGCAAGACCGTTGTCGGCTCTGACAATCTCCTGATGGAGAGCATGCACGTAGCCCACGACGTAGTGGTCGGCAACGGCTGCATCATCGGCAACGCCACCAAGATTGCCGGCGAAGTGGTCATCGACGACCACGCCATCATCTCCGCCTCCGTGCTGATCCACCAGTTCTGCCACATCGGCAGTTACGTAATGATCGGCGGCGGCACGCGCACGGGCCAAGACGTACCGCCCTACGTCATGGCCGCCCGCGAACCGGTAGCCTTCTGCGGTCTCAACGTGGTAGGCCTGCGCCGCCGCGGCTTCGCGCCTGAGACGATCGAACGCATCCATGAGGCCTACCGACTCCTCTACCAACCCGGCAAACTCCGCTCGGAGAACATACAGGCTGTCCAGGCTTTGGAGCAGACGGAAGAGATCAAATACATCCTGCGCTTCGTCACGGAGTCAAAGCGTGGCATCATCAAGTAATCACGACTTACCAACCCGCTACATACCATGCTATACCGTATCAAAATGGTCTCCGATGAGGTCGAAGGCTTCCTCAGAGAATATAAGATCGAAAGCGAGGCGACCTTCCTCGACCTCAACAACATCATCCTGTCCTCCTGCCAATATGAAGACGGGCAGCTGACCTCCTTCTACCTCTGCAACCGGGAGTGGGAGCGCCGCGAGCAGGTCACGCGCGAAGACATGGGACTGGACGATGACCTCAAGGACATCTACGTCATGGACAAGACCCGCCTCTCTGAACTGATCGAAGATGAAGGCCAACGCCTGCAATTCCTCTTCGACACCTTCAACGACCGATGCTTCTACCTCGAGGTGAAGGAGTTTATCACAGGCGAACGCCTCAGCGAACCCATCGTTACCCGCAGCAAGGGCGACGCCCCCGAGGAGATTCTCGTTGACGATACAGCCGACCTCGTCCCCGCAGCAGCAAAAGGCAAAAAAGGTGCTGCCGCCAGCGACTCCGACGACCTCTATGATGAGAGTGCCTTTATCGGCGGCGGGGCATACAATGACGACGAGCTCGACCTCGACGGCTTCGAGATCAGCGACGGTAGTTCATTCTGACCCCTATTTACCTCTGTCGCAGGCGCTCCAAGCCTGCGCACACTGACACACTGACCGCCATCACGTTGCCCTACCCCGCACGTGGTGGCGGTCATTTTTTTTACCCGCGCTATGTCCGCCACGAAAACCCTCCTCGTCATCACCGGCCCCACCGCTGTGGGAAAGACGGCCTATGCCCTCCGCGAGGCCGAGCGGCTGGGCTGTCCGATACTCAATGCCGACTCGCGCCAGCTCTACCGCGACCTGCCCATCGGGACGGCGGCCCCCACGGCCGAAGAGCAGCAACGCGTCAAGCACTACTTCGTCGGGACCCTCGCCCTCGAAGACTATTACAGCGCAGCGCAATATGAGGCTGACGTCATGGCCCTCTTGCCCACCCTCTTCGCCCGTCACGATACGGTCGTTCTCTCCGGCGGATCAATGCTCTATGTCGATGCCATCTGCCGAGGGATCGACATCATGCCCACGATCGACGAACCGACACGAACGCTCCTGCGCGGCCGCCTCACGGCAGAAGGGCTCGATCCGCTATTGGCCGAACTCCGTCTGCTCGACCCGGCATATTACGAACGTTGTGACCGGCGCAACCCGGTGCGCGTAGTCCATGCCCTCGAGGTGTGCTACATGACCGGCCACCCCTACTCTTCCTTCCTCACCAAGTCGAAACGCCAGCGCCCCTTCCGCATCGAGAAGGTAGCCCTCACCCGTCCCCGAGAGGTCCTCTACGACCGCATCAACCGGCGCGTAGACCTCATGATGGACGAAGGGTTGCTCGACGAAGTGCGCCGCGTCATGCCCTACCGCAGCTGCAACGCCCTCAACACGGTTGGCTACAAAGAACTCTTCCGCTACCTTGACGGCGACTGGCCCCTCGACTTTGCCCTTGACAAGATCCGCCGCAACACTCGCGTCTACGCCAAGAAGCAGCTCACCTGGCTTAAGCGCGATGCTGACGTTAGGTGGATAACACTCGAATGAAAGGGCATGCCACCCCACCAGGAGCGATCCACCCACTTTTCAGCGTGCTTGCAGGGGAAATCAGTCGATTTAGACTACCTTCGCAGGCAAGTCGCTTTGTAAAACAGAAATGCCTTCCCATCAAAAATGCTGACAGCTCAGGAAAGAAAAGATATCATCGAACTCATACACCGGCAGGTAGTGCCCGCCATCGGCTGTACGGAACCCATCGCCGTAGCCCTCTGCGCCGCCAAGGCACGCGCCGTACTCGGAACAATCCCTGAGCGAATCGACATTCAGCTCAGCGCCAACATTCTGAAGAACGCCATGGGCGTCGGCATACCGGGCACGGGAATGATCGGCCTACCCATCGCGATAGCCCTCGGCGTACTCATAGGCCGCCCCGAACTCGGGCTCGAAGTGCTCCGCGATTGCAACCGACAGGCCGTTGAGGAGGGAAAGCAATACATGACCGGAGAACGCATCCGCATCTCACTCAAAGACGATGCTCCCGACAAACTCTACATCCGCGTCATCTGCCGCGCTGGCGAACATGAGAGCGAGGCCGTCATACAGCACGCACACACCAACTTCATTTTCATCCGCCACGACAGCGAAGTATTGCTTGAAGCCAAGCCCCAAAAGGCTGCCGCACAGGAAGAAGAGGAAGAATGTACCCTCACGCTGGAGAAGGTCTATGAGTTTGCCACAACAGAGCCGATAGAAAACATCAGCTTCATCCTTGAGGCTAAGAAAATAAACGAGGCAGCCGCGGCGGACGGTTTGCGGCAAAACTATGGCCACGAGCTAGGCAAGACCATGTGCAGCCCGCTCGGTAAGGGGATCATGGGCGACAGCATTTTCTCCAAGATCCTATCGGCCACAAGCTGCGCCTGCGACGCACGCATGGCCGGAGCCATGATCCCCGTGATGAGCAACAGCGGAAGCGGTAACCAAGGCATCTGCGCGACAATGCCCGTCGTGGTCTTTGCCGAAGAAAACCACAACACCGAAGAGGAAACCATCCGCGCACTGATCATCAGCAACCTCACCGCCATATACATCAAGCAGCACCTGGGCACACTCTCGGCCCTCTGCGGATGCGTAGTGGCCTCGACGGGCAGCAGCGTGGGCATCACCTACCTGATGGGCGGCACGTATGAGCAGATCTCGTTTGCCGTCAAAAACATGATCGCCAACCTCACCGGCATGATCTGCGACGGAGCCAAGCCCAGCTGCGCGCTGAAATTGACGACCGGCGTAAGCACTGCGGTCATGAGCGCTATGCTGGCCATCATGAACCGCCACGTAACGGCAGTGGAAGGCATCATCGACGACAATGTAGACCAAAGCATACGCAACCTGACTGACATAGGCCGCCGCGGCATGGACGAGACCGACCGCTTCGTGCTCGACATCATGACCCACAAGCCGGTTTCCTGACTTTACCGTTCCCCGCGCCGCCCCCGTTAACGATCGCACTACAGGGCATTCGTCAAATGATTCCCTCCCAAGCGCCCCGCTGTCACCGCACGGCCCTTCCCCCTGAACTGCCGACCGTTCTCCGTGCAGAAGGGGCCGAAGCTGCAACTCGCGAATCTTTAGCTAGTTTTAAAGGAGAGCGGAGGGATAGAAAGCATTAATATTGTACTTTTGCTCAAACGTCATATTCCGTCTCCCCGGCGGGCGTTGAGCCAATGCTTTGCAATCCGGGTGGCCGGAGATACTCATCATTCCCATTACACACCTATAAGACAGACGACAATGAAGAAGAATTTGGTACTTGTACTCGGTCTCTCCCTGACCGTGCTGATGACGGGCTGTAAGTCGCGTGAGAGCGCTTATCGCCAGGCTTACGAGAAGGCAATGGCGCAGGATAAGGGTCAGCAGAACGAGAGCGAGGCTACGGCCGGCGAGACCGAGACAACGACGGTAACCCCCGTCGTGCCGGCTCAGACTACGACCCCGGCAACGGAGGATCACACCGACGTGCGCGAGATCGCAGGCGACGTGTCGGTCATCAGCGGCAATCCGCTCAAAGCCTACAGCGTCGTAGTGGGCAGCTTTGTAACGCAGGCCAATGCACAGGGACTTAAGGATCGTCTGACCAACCAGGGCTACGATGCCCGCGTCCTCAAGACCAACGAGACGATCAACGGCCAGACCGGCTGGTTCCGCGTGATTGCCTCTTCCTTCGCCGACAAGGCTTCTGCCGCTTCTTCGCGCAACACGCTCCGTCAGAGCTATCCCGGAGCTTGGCTGCTCTACCGCAAATAAGAAACCGCACACTATTCCGGCATCAGCCGACGACCGCGTACGCCCCTGTACCGCTCCTGTCCTGACGCTCCTCTCACGGCGTGAGGCAGGAGAGATATGGGGTGTGTGCGTATGTTTGCGTAGCGTGATGCCAAGAAGCCGGCACGGCACACACGAATGTCCGATGCCCGCTTTGACGACACGGCAATCTCTCCGCCGCTCACTCCGCACTTTTCACTCTCAACGCTTTAGTAACTGCACGATGTACCCCCTTCTGACGCCCCTGCTGGGACTTACCGAGAAGCAACTGGCAACCGTGGCCACCAGCCTCGGCCTCAAGCCCTTTGTGGGCAAGCAGATCGCCGACTGGCTCTATAAGAAAGGCGTCACGGAGATCAGTCAGATGACCAATCTCTCTAAGGCGGCCCGCGAGGCACTTGGGGCGGCCTATACGGTAGGACGGCACAAGGCACTCGACGTGCAGCGCTCTAAGCTCGATGGCACGGCAAAATATCTTTTCCCTACCCAAGACGGCCACTTCGTAGAGAGCGTGATGATCCCCGACGGAGAGCGAGCCACGCTCTGCGTGAGTTCGCAGGTGGGCTGTAAGATGGGCTGCGCCTTCTGCATGACGGGGCGCCAGGGCTACAGCGCTTCGCTCACGGCGGGCGACATCATCAACCAGGTGGCCTCGCTGCCAGAGCGAGACCGCCTGACCAACATCGTCTTCATGGGGCAGGGCGAACCGCTCGACAACTTCGATGCCGTGCTTGCCGCCACGGAGGTACTGACCGCTCCGTGGGGCTACGGCTGGAGTCCGCGCCGCATCACCATCTCGACCGTGGGGCTACGCCGTGGGCTGATGCGTCTGCTGGAGGAGACCCCCTGCCACGTTGCGGTGAGCCTCCACGACCCGATACCGGCCGAACGTGCAGAGATGATGCCGGCGGAGCGGGCCCTGAGCATCACGGAGACGGTCGACATGCTCCGCGCCTTCGGAGCATGGAATCGTCGCCGAACCTTCACCGCCAGCCCAGCGGGCGAAGAACAGTCGCACCAGCGGAGGCTCTCCTTCGAATACATTCTCTTCGATGGACTCAACGACTCCCGGCGACACGCCGACGCGCTGCTCTCCCTGCTGCGGGGACTGGACTGCCGGATCAACCTTATCCGCTTTCACACCATTCCCGACACGCCCTTCCGAGGGGCTACGCAGCGCCAGCTCACAGCCTTCCGCGACTACCTCACGGCGCACGGACTCTTCACGACAATCCGCGCCTCACGGGGCGAAGACATCATGGCAGCCTGCGGACTGCTGAGCACCAAACGTCAGGAGGAAGCTTCACGCCAACAAGCCTGACGCCCCGTTGGACTCGCGCGCATAGCCCGGAGCCGTGAAGTGCTCAACCGACATTTTTATTATACGAATCATTCCCCCCAGGCAGGCGACCGCCCTGCCCTCTTCCCAACCGAAACAGCACATGGACGATACGATATCCTCAACGCCTCCCGTTACGACTGACGCAGCGGAGCCTGCGGACGCACAGCCTGCAGCAATAGCCGCCCCCAAACGCCCCCAAGCGACACAGCAGTTACCCCGTCGAGGGAAGTTGCGCATCGGCATCACCGAGGGCGACATCAACGGTGTGGGACTGGAACTGATCCTCAAGGCCTTTGCAGAGCCCGAGATGCTCAACCTCTGCGCCCCGGTCGTCTACGGACATACCAAAGTGTTGGCAAGCGTTCGCAAGACACTCTCGCTCGAGACGCCCTTTAGCGAGATCATCACGGCGGTGGATGCCGAACCGGGTACACTGAGCATCATCAACTGCTCTGAGACGGACTTCGCCATCCATTGGGGCAAGGCGGAGACGCAGGCAGGAACGGCGGCCCGCGAGGCGCTCGTACGCGCTACGGGCGATCTGGCCGCCGGACGCATCGACGCCCTCGTCACCGCACCGATCAACAAGGCGACCATCCAGAGCGGAGACTTCCAATTTACCGGCCACACGGAGTATCTCCAGAGCCGGCTAGCCGATGAGGGTGACGAGGCACTGATGATTCTGAGCAACGAATTGGTGCGCGTTGCGCTGGTGACGACTCACCTGCCGATCTCTGAAGTGGCCACGGCGATCACCCAGGAACGCATCGAGCGCAAGGCCACACTACTCTATGAAGCCTTGCAACGCGACTACGGCCTCACCTCACCGCGCATTGCCGTGCTGGGTCTTAACCCCCACTGCGGCGATGACGGACTGATCGGCCGCGAGGAACAGGAGTATATCATCCCTGCGATCGAGTCGCTCCGCGAGGCCGGCGTACCGTGCTTCGGGCCCTTCCCCGCCGACGGTTTCTTCGGCGCCGGCTCCTATCGCCAGTTTGACGCCGTGCTGGCCATGTATCACGATCAGGGCCTGGCTCCGCTGAAGGCGCTCTCGATGGAGGGCGTCAACTTTACGGCGGGCCTATGCGCTGTACGTACCTCGCCCGACCATGGCACGGCCTACGACATCGCCGGGCGCGGCATCGCCGACCCCGCCTCGCTTCGTCAGGCCATCTACGCGGCCATCGACATCGTGCGCAATCGTGACGCCTACGATGCGGCCCATGCCGACCCGCTCCCCAAGATTTACCAGAGCCGCCGGGAGCGCTAATCGCTAGTCTTTCCTTGTTCATAGCTTGTGCCCTTCCCCGCGCTTTGGCGCTCGGGGGGCCAAATATCATCAAGCATACTTTACTCTAACCTCCATTCCTTCTCCGTCGAATGAATTATGCCATCATCGCCGCCGGTCTCGGCTCACGCCTCCGCAAAGAGGGGGTAGAAGCCCCCAAACCGTTGGTTAAGATCTGTGGCGAGGCCATGATCGACCGCCTCATACGCATCTTCCGCGCCAACAACGCGCAGCGCATCACCATCATCATCAACGAAGAGAGCCCGGAAGTGGAGGCTCATCTGCGCAAGCTCATGGCTGCACAGGGAGATGAGAACATCCACCTCTTCGTGCAGTCAACCCCCAGCTCCATGCACAGCTTGGCTGTGATGGCCGACAGTCTGGCCGATGCACCGTTCTGTCTGACGACGGTCGACACGATATTCCGCGAGGCAGACTTCACGGCCTACATCCAGCGCTTCGAGACTGAAGCGCCCGACGGACTCATGGCCGTAACGGACTTTATCGACGATGAGAAACCGCTCTACGTGGTGACCGACGCAGCCGACCGCATTACTGCATTTTGCGACAAATGTCCCTCGCCCGAGGTAATGCCCCATCCGCTCATATCCGGCGGCATCTATTGCCTTCACCCCAAGGCGCTGGACGTGTTGCGCACCTGCATCAGCCAGGGGCAGAGCCGCATGCGCAACTTCCAGCGGGCGCTTGTCGCTGCCGGCCTCAACCTCCAGGCCTATCGGATGACGAAGATCCTCGATGTCGACCATGCGGGAGACATTGCCGTAGCCGAACGCTTTCTTAAAACGGATACGCAATGAGAATACTGGCAATCCGACGCGACACGGCCTTTAGCCCCTCATCTACCGCTCGCGACGAACGCATCATCTCGGCCGTCATTTCCGGGCTCCGCGCCCAGGGAGTGACGGTCGATGCTGTGGCAGAACGTTCGCTCTACGATGAGCTATGGCCCCTCCGTCCCGAGGGCTTCAACGGCATTATCTCCATGGCCCGCGACCCCCGCTCACTGGCGCAGCTCGCACGGCTGGAGGCTCTGAGACTGCCGATCGTCAACGCCCCCTCCCGACTGCTCAGCGCCACGCGGGCCCATCTGTGCCGGCTCTTCGAGGAAAATGGTGTGGCCCAGCCCGCCTATGCCGTGCTCGACACGGCAGCGGCCGACGCCCTGACCGCCGAAGAGCTGACAAAGGCCTGCTCCTTCCCGCTGTGGCTCAAGCGAAGCGAAGGTTGTGCGCAGCGAGGCGATGATGTGGTCTTCATCACCGACCTAAGCGCCCTACGCTCCGCCCTTAAGGCAATGCACGCCCGGGGCATCCGCGAAGCGGTGGCCATGACGCATGTGGAAGGCGACCTCATCAAGTGGTACGGCGTAGCCGCAACGACCGAAGAGGGTGAAAGTTTCTTCCACTACGACTATGCCACGGCCACCGGAGCCTTCTCCAAGTTTGGCAACGAGGCGCACAACGGCCGCCCCCGCCAGATAGTCTTCGACCCCGGGGCGTTGCGCCGATTGGCCAGCAGGGCGGCATCGGCCGCCGGCTTTGCGGTCTACGGCGGCGACGCCGTTATCCGTCCAGACGGCCAGGTTGTGCTCATTGATTTCAACGACTTTCCCAGTTTTTCCCCCTGTTACGTCGAGGCCTCACGCGCCATCGTCGACTACCTAATCTCCACGACACATCATGTCTACCATCAAGCAAGCTGTTGCGGGCACCTTTAAGTCTGCCGACACGGAAGAGTGGCTTGATATCCACTTCACCCGTCCGCTGGGTTACCTCTGGGCGGTATTTTTCGCCAAGCTCCACATTCACCCCAATGTGGTGACCATCCTGAGCATTCTGTTGGGCATCGCCGCTGCCTGCTTTTTCGCGCTCGACGATCTGTGGCTCAACGTGACAGGCATCTTCCTGCTCATCTGGGCCAATCTCTACGACAGCGCCGATGGACAGCTGGCCCGCATGACGGGTCAGAAGACGCGGCTCGGCCGCATCCTCGACGGCTTTGCGGGCGATGTGTGGTTTTTCTGCATCTACTTCGCCATCTGCTGGCGCCTGCAAGGTCAGCCGATGCCCTTCACCGACCGCCACTGGGGCCTATGGATCTGGCTGCTATGCGCCTTTACGGGCTTCATCTGCCACGGAGACCAGTGCAAATTGGCTGATTACTACCGCAACATCCACCTCTTCTTCCTCAAAGGGCGTGAGGGCAGCGAACTCGATGGCTCTACCTCCGTAGCCGCCGACTGGCAAAAGGCTTCGTGGCGCCGCGAACCGGTGTGGAAGGTCTTCCTCTTCTTCTACGGCCGCTATACGCAGTCACAGGAACGGATGACGCCGCGCTTTCAGGCCCTGCGCAAGGAGTTAGGCCGGCGTGCCGCTCGGGGCGAAGCCCTGCCGGAGGACATACGCACCGACTTTCTGGCCGGCAGCCGTCCCCTGATGAAGTGGGCCAATATCCTGACCTTCAACACAAGGGCCATTGTGCTCTACCTCTCACTGCTGATTGGCAAGCCGCTTGTCTACCTGCTCTTCGAGATCTTCGTGCTCGGCGCACTGTTCCTCTATATGCGGGGCGCGCATGAGAAGCTCTGCGCCCGCATCTTGGAACGCCTGCAACAACAAGCCCATCACTAACCCAACGCCCTTCCCTACAAGCCACTGCATGAAACCTATCGTACGCAATCTCTTCCTCCTCTTCGGTCTCGTGACCATCGTGTGGATGCTCTGCACCTTTGACGTGGACTATGGCCAGCTGGAGCGCCACTTGGTGCGTGCAGGCCTCTACTTTCCGGCCATCGTGGGAGTGTGGGTCTTTGTCTATGCCTTCAATGCCCGGGCCTTCCAGATCATTGTCAACGTCGTCAGCTCTAAGCGGATGAGCTTCAAGTCATCCTATAAGCTCACCGTCTCGGGCTTTGCATTCAGCTACATCACGCCGATGGGCTTCGGCGGCGGCCCTTACCGCATGCTGGAGCTCAAGAGCTTCATCGGCGTGGGGCAGGCCATGTCGTCGGTCGTGCTCTATTCGATGATGCACATCCTCTCCCACTTCTGCCTTTGGGCTACGGCTGCCGTGCTCTTCGTGGTGGTCTATTTTGACAAGATGACGCCGGGCCTGTGGGTGGCGATGGGCCTCTTTCTGCTCTTGCTGATAGTTGTCGTGCCGGTCTTCCGCATCTGCTACAAGGACGGCGTCATCGAGCGTCTCTTCAAGCCCTTGACCCATCTGCCCTATCTCAAGCGCCGCACCCGCCCCTTCTATGAGAAGCACCGCGAAGACATGCAGGGCATCGACCGGGGTATCGCTTACCTGGCCGAACATCCCGGCGCCTTCGCGCGGTCGCTCGTCTGTGAGTATATTGGCCGCGTAATCAATGCCTTCGAATATTATTTTATTCTCCTGGCGCTGGGCGTCAACCTGACGTTTGTCGATGCGATCATCGTGCTGGCCTTCTCCTCCTTCATCGGCAATGTGCTGTTCTTCTTCCCGATGCAGCTCGGTGCCCGTGAGGGTAGCCTCTCGCTGATCGTGAAGCTGCTGGGCCTCTCGCTCCCCGGCATCGGCCTGCTAACGAGCCTCTACACCCGCGTGAGAGAACTTATCTGGATTGCCATCGGCGTGATGATTGTCAAAGTGGGCAACAAACGGCTGATGGTCGAACGCAGTGAGGCTTAAGCGCCCCTGATCTCTTTCTTACGAACCTCCCTCCACACGATTCCTCAAGCTTATGGACAAACGGCTACCACAGGCTTTTCTTTTTGACTACGGCGGCACACTCGACACACGCGCCGTACACTGGTTTTATATCCTTCACAAGGCTTACCTCGATGCCGGCATGAACCTTGACGGAGAGGCCTTCCGCCCGGCTTATGTCCATGCCGAACGCGAGTTGGCCAAGCGGCCGATCATCTTGCCCGATGACACCTTTCTCGACCTGCTGCGCAAGAAGGTGACCATTGAGCTTGACTATCTGCAAGCGGAAGGGCAACCTCTCCCCGCCGGCTATGCGTCTCCCGAGGCTTTCGTCGAAACGGTGGCCCGGCACTGTGATGCCTTCGTTCGAAGCAACCTGCGCGAAGCCGGAAGGGTGCTGCGCAAGCTGAAGGAGAAATATCGTTTGCTCGCCGTCTCAAACTTCTACGGCAACCTGTGCACCGTGCTGGCTGATTACGGCTTGCTCGATTGCTTCGAAGCGGTGATCGAGAGCGCTTGCGTCGGCGTGCGCAAGCCCTCACCCGAAATTTTCCGTCTGGCCGTCAGCCGGGCCGGTCTGCCGCCCTCCGCCTGCGTCATGGTGGGTGACAGCATCGGCAAAGACATTCTACCGGCCCATGCCGTCGGTTGCCGCTGCGTGTGGGTCAAAGGGCCGGGCTGGCGAAGCGAGGTCGTAGACCTGGGCATGATTGACCACGTAGTCGACGAGGTGGGCGAACTCCTCCTTTATTATTAGTCCCCGCCACTGCGCCACGATGAAACGGACATGAACCTTCCAACTCCAGACTTATGACACAGACACAAACCTCGGCCGCCCCAGCCGCGATACCCGCTTCTCCCCAGGCGGCCCGTCGGCGCCGCCCCCGCCGTAGGGGCTGGGTAGCCTTACTGCCCATCTGCCTGCTGGCGGCACTGATGGGGCTGGTCGGCATCCTTGCCGGCGACTTCTACAAGGTTCCGATGACGATCATCTTCCTCATCACCTGCATCTTCTCGCTGCTGACACTGCGCGGCTACCGCATAGAGGAACGCATCGCCACCTTCTCGCGCGGAGCGGGCGAAGAGCAGTTGCTCCTGATGGTATGGATCTTCATCATGGCCGGCGCCTTTGCCAATTCGGCACAGGACATGGGCGCCGTACAGGCTACGGTAGACATGACGATGAACGTCTGCCCTCGCCAGGCGATCTTGAACGGGCTGTTTCTCGCCACGTGTGTTGTCTCGCTCTGCATCGGCACGTCCGTCGGCACGATTGTAGCCCTCGTGCCCGTCGCCACCGGGCTGGCCTCACAGACGGGACTCGACACGGCGCTGGTAGTGGCGGTAGTCGTGGGCGGTTCGTTCTTTGGCGACAACCTCTCGTTTATCAGCGATACAACCGTTGCGGCCACCCGCACGCAGGGTTGTCGCATGAGCGACAAGTTTCGCACGAACATTCGCATCATCTGGCCTGCCGCCGTGATTTGCCTGATCCTCTACGCCATCATCGGCCTGCAGCCGGCCTCCCCTGCAAGCTCCGGCGCTGCCGCCCTGCAGGCTGTCCCCAATCTCTGGTTGACCCTACCCTATCTTGTCGTCTTGGGCGCTGCACTGGCGGGTATTAATGTGCTGATCGTGCTCGGGCTGGGCTGCGCGCTGACCGGTATCGTCGGCGGCATTACGGGCGCTTATGGCTTCGTCGGCTGGCTAACATCGATGGCCAACGGCATCGCGGGCATGGGCGAACTCATCCTGATCTCGATGATGGCCGGCGGCCTCTTGGCGGTCGTTCGCAAAGGCGGCGGGGTGACCTGGATCGTCCGCGGCATTACGCGCCGCGTCAGTACGCGGCGCGGTGCCGAGTGGTGCATTGCTGCACTGGTCGGCCTGACAAACTGCTTTACGGCCAACAACACGGTGGCCATCCTCTCGGTGGGGTCCATCACAAAGGACATCAGCAGCCGCTATGGCGTAAGCGCCCGCCGGGCGGCCTCACTGCTTGACATTTTCTCCTGCGTCGTACAGGGGTTGCTTCCCTATGGCGCCCAATTACTCATGGCTGCAGGTCTGGCGGCGCTGAGTCCCTTCCAGATCATTCCTTACCTCTACTATCCCGTACTCGTTGCCGTATGTTCAGCGGTCAGCATCACGTGCAGCAGAAAAAGACTAGCCTAAACGAAATCTGACACAACGCAATCGGCCCGCATGCCTGAGATCAGGCATGCGGGCCGATTCGTATAATGAAGCGCACCGAGGCGCTATGCAGGATGGCTTAGCAGAGCTTGCGGGAACCGTCGCCGATGACTACGTCGATGACGATGGGCTCCTTGCCGAACTTCTCCTTATAGGCACGCTTGGCCGTAGCGATGAAATTGTCGTAGAGGTCTTCGCTCACGAGGTTGATGGTGCAGCCGCCGAAGCCGCCGCCCATGATGCGGGAGCCGGTCACGCCGCAGCTGTGGGCCACGTCGTTGAGAAAGTCAATCTCGGGGCACGATACTTCATACTCCTTAGAGAGGCCGTAGTGGGTCTCATACATCTTCTTGCCGACTTCTTCGTAATCGCCTTCCTCGAGTGCTACGCAGACCTCAAGCACGCGATACTTCTCGCCGATGACATACTTGGCGCGGAGTGCATCCTCCTCGCTGACCTCGTTGCGCACCTCATCGAGCATGTCGTAGGTAGCGTCGCGGAGCAGCTCAACCTCGGGATGGTGCTTCTTGATAGCAGCAACCACGTTCTCACAACTCTTGCGGCGGTCGTTGTAGGCCGAAGAGGCGAGATCGTGCTTTACGCAGGAGTTGAGGAGCACGAGTTTGTAACCCTTCGGATCGAAGGGGAAATATTTGTACTGGAGCGAACGGCAGTCGAGGCGGATAAGGCTGCCGGCCTTGCCGAAGACAGAAGCGAACTGGTCCATGATGCCGCAGTTGCAACCGATGTAGTTGTGCTCGGTAGCCTGACCGACCTTAGCGAGGGTAAACTTGTCGATCTTGTTCTCATAGAACAGGTCATTGAGTGCGAAGGCGTAGGTAGACTCAAGGGCTGCGGAGCTTGACATACCGGCACCGAGGGGCACGTCGCCGGCAAAGGCGGTGTTGAAGCCTTCTACGGGCACGCCGAGCTTCATCATCTCGCGGCATACGCCGAAGATGAAGCGGAAGTGGGTTGCAGAGGGGCCTTTTTCGTCATCGAGTGAGAACTCTACATAGTCCTTCAGGTCGATGGAGTAAGCGCGCACCTTGCGGGTGCCGTTGGGCTTGATCTCGGCGATGACGCCCTGCTGCACGGCGCCGGGGAATACGAAGCCACCGTTGTAGTCGGTGTGCTCGCCGATAAGGTTGATACGGCCGGGAGAGGCGTATACAGATCCCGTGGTGCCGTCGAAGTGCTCGATAAAGCGGCTACGCACGTCTTCAAGAGTAAGTTTCATGGGAGTAACTGTTTTAGGAAAAGGAAATGGATATGGAGCTAGATAAAGTAAAGAAGGTTACGCACCCCGCGGAGGGGGCGCGTAACCTCAAACGAAAGTTTCGTTATTCGGTGGGAATGTCCTTGTTGACGTTCTTCGAACCGAACAATGCGTAGTAAAGTATGTATGCGGCGCAGAACATTACTACCCAATAGCTCGTGAGGAAGCTGCCGGTCTTGTCGGCAACCCAAGCTTGGATGGCAACCATCACGGCGCAGCCGAAGACCATGGTCATGAAGGCGCCGGAGGCGATGGCGGTGTACTTGCCAAGGCCCTCAACGGCCATGTTGAAGATGCCGCCCCACATCACTGAGGTGCAGAGACCTACGAGGAGGAAGGCGAAGATGCCTACGGGAACCTCAGCCGAGATGAGCTTGAGCTCGGCCCAGTCGATACCGGGAACGTTGACCATCACGTCGGTGGGAGCGAACATACCGAAGGCTACGAGCACGAGTGTGGCGATCGATACGGTGGTGATCATGGCGCGGCTCGACACCTTGGAACCGATAGACGCACCTACGAGACGGCCGACGAGCATCATGAGCCAGTAAACGGCCACGATGAGGCCTACGATGCTGGCCTCCATGCCGAGACCGGGGGTGGGCTCGTTGGTGGGAGTGGAGAGGTACTGGAGAATGTAGGTAGGTACGCCTACCTCGATGCCCATGTAAAGGAAGATGGCAAGGATACCGAGCTTGAAGTGACGGAAGGAGAAGGCGCTGTAACGGTCTTTCTGGCCAGTAACCTTAGCGGCTTTTTCTTCATGCTGCTCAGGCTCCTGAATCTTGGTGAAGGCAATCACGATGAAGCCGATCACGAAGATGGCGAGGGCGATCATCAAGGCGGGCGTTGCATCAGAGATCTTAGCCTTGGTAGCATCGCCGATCAAGGCACCCATGAGGATGTAGACAGCTACGGCAGCCGTGGAGTTAAACACGCCACCGGTCTGGATGAGCTGGTTGCCCTTGTTGCCGCCACCACCGAGGATGTTGAGCATGGGGTTAACCACTGCGTTGAGCATACACATCGTGAAGCCAGAGATGAAGGCACCGATGAGGTAAACTGCAAAGCCGCCCCAGCCGCTGAGCCACTGGATGAGGATGCCGACGATACCCGTTGCGAGGGCGATGAGGGCCGTCTTCTTATAACCAAACTTCTTGATGAGCATGCCCGAGGGGATACCCATGACGAGGTAAGCGATGAAGTTGCCGTAGTTGCCGATCTGCGCCTCGAGGTTGCTGGCGCCGAACTGGTTCTTGACGATGATGGCCATGGGTGAGCAGAGGTTGGTCACGAAGGCAATCATTGCAAACAGGGCGATCATGACGATAATGGCGCCCCATTGTTTCTGAGTGTTGCTCATTGGATTGTTTGTGTAAGGATAAATCTGTTATGTAGTAAGATGGAATATGCTGTGGGAAGAGGGCCGTGCGTGTGCCCCGAAGCCTTAGTCGGCTACGCCAAACTTATAGATCGTCTTCTGCGTATAGACCTCACCAGGGTTGAGGACAACGGAGGGGAAGTAAGGATGGTTGGGCGAGTCGGGGAAGTGCTGCGCCTCGAAGCAGAGGGCGGAGCGACGGGGGAAGGTGGCGCCGTGCTGGCCCTTGTAGCCGTCGGCCCAGTTGTCAGAGTAGAACTGTACGCCCGGCTCGGTGGTGTAGACCTCCATGGTGCGGCCGCTCTTGGGTTCTGTGATCTTGGCGGCGAAGGTGAGTTCGCCCGGTTCGTGCTTGTTGAGCACGAAGCAGTGGTCGTAGCCTGCGCCGTTCTTGATCTGCTCGTTGTCGGTATCGTCGATGTGATCACCGACGGCATGGGGCGTGGTGAAGTCGAAGGGCGTTCCCTTGACGCTGCGGATCTCGCCCGTGGGAATGCTGTTCTCATCGATGGGCACGTAGAAGTCGGCATTGATCTGGCAGATCACGTCCTCTACGGTCGGCGTGGGATTGGCGATGCCGGCGAGAGAGAAGAAGCCGTGGTG
Source organism: Alloprevotella sp. (assembly GCA_052272595.1). Classification (GTDB taxonomy): domain Bacteria; phylum Bacteroidota; class Bacteroidia; order Bacteroidales; family Bacteroidaceae; genus Alloprevotella. The sequence continues at coordinate 67,148 of DAVZJV010000006.1, read as the reverse complement.
CGTCATGTTGACAATGGTCTTCTTGTTGGTCGTGCCCTTGTAGTCGATCTTCAGCTCGTTGTCGTCAGTGAGGGAAAACATCACCGTCATGGACAATTCGCCGGGGAAACCCTCTTCATAATAAGGAGAGATGTAGCGCAACACGAGGGTGTGGTCGTTGACCTGCTCAGCATCCCAGACGCGGGCGTGGAAACCGGTGGGGCCACCGTGCAGGTGGTTGGGGCCGTTGTTGATGGCGAGGCTGTAGAGCTTGCCGTTGAGCATAAACTTGCCGTGGCAGATGCGGTTGCCGTAGCGGCCTACGAGGGTGCTGAGGAAGGGCTCGGGAGAGTTGATGCAGTCATCGATGCAGTCGTGCCCCTGGATGACGTTCTCATATTTACCGTTGCGGTCGGGCACCATAATGGCGACGATCGACCCGCCGTAGTTGGAGATGGCTACCTCCATGCCGGTAGCGTTGCGCAGGAAGAAGAGGTCAACCTCCTTGCCTTGTACGGTCTTGCGGAAGTCTTCAGGGCGAAGTCCGCTGAGCGATTGTGTGGGAGTTTCCATGATTCACGGAGTGAAAACGTTATACGATGCACGTCTGTCGCTCATTCAGAATAACTTGCTGCACGGAGGCATGTAAGTCGTAGTTGGCAGAAAGCGAGGGCAGTGCGTGTGGCAGCTTTCGGCGAGAAGTCGTCAGCTGTGATTATGTTGTTGCAAATTTGCGGAAAAGCCGTGAAGCTCCCAAGGCTTGACGCAAAAAAGTTAGCTTTTGTCGCCTGCATCTCGCTTTTTCCACCCTGAGGGGGAGTTTTTACCCTGCAGCCTCCCCGGCCTCGTCATCAACCCGGATAAAAGCCGCCACGACAAAGGTGACGATGCACAACGCCATGGCGATGATGAAGTAGTTGAAGTAACCGACCCACTCCTGCAGGTAACCCGCCACAAGCCCCGGAAGCATCATGCCCAAAGCCATGAAACCTGTGCAGATGGCGTAGTGGGCCGTAGCGTTTTCGCCACGCGAGAAGATGATGAGGTAGAGCATGTAGGCTGTAAAGCCGAAACCGTAGCCAAACTGCTCCACAAAGACGCAGGCCGAGATCGCCGTCAGCGCATCGGCCGGCTGGTCATAGGCCATCCATACATAGACGATGCTCGGGAGTGTGAGGCTCAACACCATGGGCCAGAGGAGGCGCTTGAGCCCATAGCGCTCTACGAGCACACCGCCGAGAATGCCGCCGAGGGTGAGCCCGATGACGCCAATCGTGCCCTGCACGATGCCGACCTCGCCGGTCGTCATGCCCAGACCGCCGGCCTTGACCTCGTCGAGCATGAAGAGGGGACAGATCTTGACAAAGAGTGCCTCAGGAAGCCGATAGAGCAACATAAAGAGGAGGGCGGGCACGATCTGAGGACGGCGGAAGAAACTGACAAAGGTGGTGAGGAAAGTCGAGAAAACGTGCCGCCACCTGACGTCGCCGGAGGCATGGTCGGCCTGCGGACGCGGCAGTACGCGGGCATGGAAAAGGAAAAACAAGAGGAAAAGCACGGCCGTCAGCACAAAGGTTACCGACCAGGCGCCTGACGGGCGCAGCCGCGTCTCAAGCGCGCCGGCAAACATGATCAGAAGTCCGGAACCGAGGATGCTCGCGATGCGGTAAAAGGTGGAACGTATGCCGACGAAGAAAGCCTGCTGCCCCTTATCGAGGGCCAGCATATAAAAGCCGTCGGCGGCGATGTCGTGGGTGGCGCTGAAGAAGGCCATGAGCCAGAGGAAGGGAAGCGACCACACAATCCACGCAGGCCATTGCAGCGTCAGGGCAATGGCGGCAAGGGACAGGGCTATGAGCAGCTGCATGAGGACGGCCCAGCGCCGCTTCGTGCCAACCATATCGACCACGGGACTCCACACGGGCTTGATCACCCAAGGGAGGTAGAGCCACGAGGTGTAGAAGGCGATGACATCATTGCTCCAGCCCATGCGTTTATACATAACGGTGGCGACGGACATCACGATGACATAGGGAATGCCCTCGGCCATATAGAGGGTGGGCACCCACTTCCACGGGGTGCGAAGATCGTTTGCCATGATCGGCTCTATTGAGGATATTAAAAAAATGATCCGAATCGATCGGAAATCAGGAATAAAGTGGAGACTGCGCAGGCCTCTCGAGGCGTTCCCCGAAGACCCCGACCCGCACGACGTGACGGCACGGCTTCGCAACATTTAGCAAATTTGCACAGAATCTTTGACCTGGCAAATTTGCCGGCTGAGAATATGCCCGCCCGACAAGCCTGCTACCATGAAAAACGAGCCGCCCTGCCGGAAAAACAAGCAGGCGGCTAGAAAATCCTAGCAGGCGGCTAAGAAAAGCGAGCCGCCGTCTCCGTACGATGCGATTCCGGGGATGCTAGGGCAAAACGCGAAATCGAGGGGCGGACTGGCACGTTTGTGCTCGTCCGCCCCTCGAAGGCTATATTCCGCGGTATGTTACTTCGCGTAGCTTACCGAACGTGTCTCGCGAATGACCGTGATCTTGACCTGACCGGGGTAGGTCATCTCGTTTTGGATGCGCAAGGCGATGTCGGAGCTGAGCTTCTCGATCTGCTTGTCGTCGATCTTGTCTGCACCGACAATGACGCGGAGCTCACGGCCGGCCTGGATGGCATAGGTCTTTGTGACGCCCTCATAGCTGGCAGCGATCTGCTCAAGGTCTTTGAGGCGCTTGATGTAGGCCTCGACAATCTCGCGACGGGCGCCGGGACGGGCACCGCTGATGGCATCGCACACCTGGACGATGGGGGCCAGCAGGGTGGTCATTTCCATCTCGTCATGGTGAGCGCCGATGGCATTGACGATCTCGGGCTTCTCTTTATATTTCTCCGCCAGTTTGGCACCATAGAGGGCGTGGGGCAATTCGTTTTCCTCATCGGGCACTTTGCCGATATCGTGAAGCAGGCCGGCGCGCTTTGCCTTTTTGGGATTGAGGCCAAGTTCGGCTGCCATGACGGCGCAGAGATTAGCCGTCTCGCGGGCATGTTGGAGGAGGTTTTGTCCGTAGGAGGAGCGGTACTTCATCTTACCGACGATGCGCACCAGTTCGGGATGGAGGCCGTGGATGCCGAGGTCGATGGCCGTGCGCTTACCGGTCTCGATGATCTCATCCTCGACCTGCTTCTTGACCTTGGCCACAACCTCCTCGATGCGGGCGGGGTGGATTCGGCCGTCGGCAATGAGCTGGTGGAGTGCCAGACGACAGATCTCGCGGCGTACAGGGTCGAAGGCACTGATGACAATGGCCTCGGGTGTGTCGTCTACGACAATCTCAACGCCCGTAGCGGCTTCAAGGGCACGGATGTTTCGGCCCTCGCGGCCGATGATGCGTCCCTTCACTTCATCGTTGTCGATGTGGAAGACGGTGACACTGTTTTCGATGGCCGTCTCGGTAGCCACACGCTGGATGGTCTGTATGACGATGCGGCGGGCCTCTTTGCCGGCGGTGAGGCGGGCATCGTCCATGATGTCGTTGATGTAGCTCTGGGCACCCGTGCGGGCCTCATCCTTGAGTCCCTCGATTAGGCGGTTCTTGGCCTCCTCAGCGGAGAGTCCGCTGAGCTCCTCAAGTTTAGCGATCTCGCGCTGGTGCTGCTGGGCCAATTCCTCCTCCTTGCGGGCGAGAGCCTGCTGCTGGTTGTTGAGGCGGTTGGCGGTCTGCTCAAGCTCCTGCTTGCGCTTGCCGAGCTCTTCCTGACGCTGGTTAAGGCTGAGGTCGCGCTGCTTGAGCTTGTTCTCGGCCTGGAGGAGGCGCTGTTTGTGCTGCTGCACCTCCTTCTCGAGTTCCGCCTTCTTATTAAGGAATTTCTCTTTGACCTCAAGGAGTTTCTTCTCTTTGAGTACGTCAGCTTCGTGGCGGGCGTTATCTATGATGCGGTTTCGCTTCTTCTTGATGACATAGGTAAAGAGGCCGTAGCCGATCCCTATGCCCAGAAGCAGGCATACGAGTGCGAACAATATGGTTCCTGTCATGGGTGGGGTCTGTGTATATATTATATAAGAGGAATGGTCGGAGTTAAGCCTCCTTCTCCTTGTCCTCGGCGAGGGCTGCGCGTATGCTCTCGCTCAGTTCGGTCACAGCGGCCTCGTAGGGCGACTGGTCCTTTAGCATCTGCGCCTGGATAACCTGCACGGCGAAGTCGAGCAAGGCGACAGACATGTAGCGCTCCGTGCCCAAGTGAGGATATGACTGCTCGTAGCGGCCAAGCTTCTCGTTGATGAGCTTCGCCGCCTTACGGTATATTTCTTCCTGCTCACGCAGCACGGTGATGGCGTGCATCTGCTTGCCAATGAGCAGCTGGATAACCAATTTATCGTCAGTTGAGGGCATAGAGAGAAGAAGAGGGAGGGAGAATGTGGGACAAGACCGGCAGGGCTCAGACGGTGAGCAGGGCGATACACTTGTCGACCTCTCTGATCAGACGGGCAAGCCGCTGACGCGAAGCCTGCACGTCGTCACCACTGACCTCGAGCATACGGGCTGTTTTGAGCACCTCGTAGTCGTGACGTGCCTCAGCGGTCTCGCGTTCGGCAGCGGCCAGTCGCTGCTTGAGCTCCTCGACCTGCTCTTTGAGCGAAGCACAGCGCTTGTGCTCCGCCTGATATTCGTCTATCAGGCGTGCCACGAGATACTTGAAGGTCTTCAGTTGTGCCTCTTGCTCCTGGGTCATGGTTTATGTCAGAGAGTATTAAACAGTTTAGTGAGGTGCGTCACCGCACGTCAGGCCTGCCGGTGTGAGCTGCGGATTAGTCCTTGTCGTCACTATCGGGCTTGGGCTCTTTCTTGGCGAGGATAACGACATTGAAGACGAAGGTCGTCATCCACTCGGCGCTATAGCCCAGCTGGTGCTGATACTGGCGGACGGAGAGACAGGCCTTGCGTACGCCGTCGTCCTTCCACTCGTTCTTCGTCAGCACCTCATTGACCGCCTTGGCCGTGAGGGTACGGAGGGAACCCTTCATGAAGGAGGGCAGACGGAACTTCCACTTCATGAGGTTGCTCATGAGCATGAGCAGTTCCTGCGTGAAGCCCTGGAAGAGGTAGAGATAACTGCGCACGTCATTGACCGTGCGGCAGTGTTTGCGGATGCTCTGATCGATTTCCTTAAAGAAGCCGTCGTCGATGCCATAGATCTCGGTGAGCATCTTGCGGCAGCGGTTTTTCTCGCCGAGGCCGAGCTTGTTATTGACGGTCGGCACTTTGAGCGTCTGCTTGAAGATGCGCAGGTCGGGCAGGGCCGAGAGATTGCTGATGCCGAGGTTGGCCGCCATCACCGACTGGTAGTAGACGCGGATGAGCATCATGAAGTCTTCCATGCCGCCTACGCGCCAACCGGCCTCGTTGGCCGCCTTCTTATGTGGAAAGAGTTTGGAGAAAAGTCCCATTATGTCATGATTGTGAAAAAGGTCGGTGCACGGCAGCCTCCGTGCACACGTCAGCTATATTATGCAAAGTTAGTACATGGCAGACGAAGGGCAAAGGCTAAGCCTGAGGATTTGAGTTTAGACTTGCCCAGGGGCTGCCTGCCCGGTCAAGGGTCGGCGCCGCCCGAATAAAGAGTGAAGAAGGATAAAGACTAGGCCGCAGGATTTGGCACAGTCAGGGCGCTTGCACTAATTTTGCACCATCATTCACACATACAACTCAATTACATAACAATCAAGCAGCATGGCTAAGAAAGCGCTTCTCATGATCCTCGACGGCTGGGGTATCGGCAAGCACAACCACGGTGACGTCATCTACGAGACGCCCACTCCCTATCTCGACTATCTCAACGCCCACTACCCCCACTCCGAGCTCCTCGCTTCGGGCGAGCACGTCGGTCTGCCCGACGGCCAGATGGGCAACTCCGAGGTAGGCCACCTCAACATCGGTGCCGGCCGCATTGTCTACCAGGATCTCGTCAAGATCAACCGCGCCTGCGCCGACGGCTCGATCCTCCAGAATCCTGAGATCGTCTCCGCCTATGAATATGCCAAGGCCAACGGCAAGGGTCTCCACCTCATGGGCCTCACCTCGACGGGCGGCGTTCACTCCTCGCTCGACCACCTGATCAAGCTCGTTGATATCGCCAAGACATACGGCATCAGCGAGCACACCTACATCCACTGCTTCATGGACGGCCGCGACACCGACCCCAAGAGCGGCAAGGGCTTCATCAAGACACTGCAGGACGAGTGTGACAAGACGGGAGCCCACATTGCCTCGATCATCGGCCGTTTCTACGCCATGGACCGCGACAAGCGCTGGAACCGCGTCAAGATTGCCTACGACCAGCTCGTAGAGGGCAAGGGCCGCCAAGTGACCGACATGGTCGAGGGCGTGCAGAGCTGCTACGACACCGACTCCGAGGAGCACAAGAACACCGATGAGTTCATGGAGCCCCTGGTCAATGCCGCCGTTGACGGCCGCATCAAGGAGGGCGACGTCGTCATTTTCTTCAACTATCGCAACGACCGCGCCAAGGAGCTCACCGTTGTGCTCACCCAGCAGGACATGCCCGAAGAAGGCATGCACACCATCCCTGGCCTGCAGTTCTACTGCATGACGCCCTACGATGCCTCCTTCGAAGGCGTTCACATCCTCTTCCCCAAGGAGAACGTCATGAACACCCTCGGCGAGTACATCGCCTCTAAGGGTCTCCGTCAGCTCCACACGGCCGAGACGGAGAAGTATGCCCACGTGACCTTCTTCTTCAACGGCGGCCGCGAGACCCCTTACGAGGGCGAGGAGCGCATCCTCGTTGCCTCTCCTAAGGTGGCCACCTATGACCTCAAGCCCGAGATGTCGGCCTTTGAGGTGAAGGACAAACTCTGCGCTGCCATCCGTGAGGATAAGTACGACTTCATCGTCGTCAACTTCGCCAACGGCGACATGGTGGGCCACACGGGCATCTACGAAGCCATCGAGAAGGCCGTCGTTGCCGTTGACGCCTGCGTCAAGGACGTAGTGACCGCCGCCAACGAGACGAACTATGAGACGATCATCATTGCCGACCACGGCAATGCCGACAATGCCATCAACGCTGACGGCACGCCCAACACGGCTCACTCGCTCAACCCCGTGCCCTTCATCTACGTGACGGGAAACCACCACGCTACGGTCAAGAACGGTGTACTGGCCGATGTCGCTCCCTCTATTCTCCACATCATGGGGCTGCCCCAGCCCAAGGAGATGACGGGCCACGACCTCATCACCGACTAAGCCCGACGACACCGCTCCCTGTTTAGCACACTTGTATTATAAGGAGGCCGCATGCCTCTGCCCCCGACGCTTCCAAGCCAAGGGGACGGGCATGCGGTTTTTTTATTCTCACGTTGCGAGAATAGCGTGATTGTGCAAGATGGATTATAAGAAATACGTATCTTTGCCTCACCACCTTACCTTTTAACCTCATGCGACTCAGACCCTTCACCTTATTGACCTTATCCCTCTGCGCATCGCTCAGCGCGGCAGCGCAGGGCAGCACGTCAAGCCCCGAAGCAGGCAAGACTTATCTCATCCACCGCAACGGCAACGCCAATGCTTATCTCTACGAGCAGGGCAGCCTGGCCTATGCCTCGGCGGCCGCTAACACGCAGAAGCAATATTGGCGCTTCGTGCCCACCGGCGAGGCTGACCGTTACTATGTGCAAAACGTTACGAGCGGCCGCTACCTGCAGTCGACCCACATCGGCGAGAGCCAGCAGGTCAGCTTGGGTAGTTCGCCCGTAGTCTATGAGGTGAAGCGCAACACCTACGACGGCAGCCTCAAGGGCTATTACTATCTATGCAGCACAGACCAGCCGATCGATGCGGGCAAAGACGGCACGCTGGGCCTCAACTTCCAGGAAAGTTCCGGGAAGGTGGTGGCCTACCACATCCGCTACAACCGCGCCAACTCTTACTGGGACATCGTCGAAACGCCCTACGACTATGAGGCGCCGCAGTCTTCCGTTCACACGGCGCTGGCCAAGCGTCTGGGCATCTACGACCAGCCCTGCGGCAGTCTCGGCACGGCTTGGCTCCGCCAGGTGGCGATGACGGGCAAAGGGGTGACCCGCCCCCTCAACTACCAGGCCACCACGGCACCGACCGACTATTGGATGCCCGTGCGCAAAGACTCGCTCTGCATCGTGCGCGATACGACCTTCCACCTGGCCTACGAGGCCTCCGGGGGCGATGCGCTCCATGCGGTGACCGCTTACTTCGACTGGGACGGCGATGGCGTCTTTGAGACCTCTCACAGCTTCGGAGCGGAAGCTACGGGCGAAGCGGACATCCGCGTGCCAGACACGGCCAAGGTCGGCAAGGTGAGGCTCCGCCTGCGGCTGACCGACAATGAACTGGAAGGCGCCGACGACGAAGTGCACGGCACGATCTACGACTTTATGGTCTACATCGCCGCCAAACCCGCCATCCCCACCGGCCTCACCACGGCACAGCACTCCGAGGGCCACACCGCCGGTAAGGCCTACGGATTGGACGGCCGCCCCGTCAGCCTCATGACCCACAAAGGGATTTATATCCACGACGGCCACAAACGAATCAAGTAAGTAGTTTCCCCTCCTTTACCCTTCAATCCCCCTCCCCGCAATGAAATATACCCCATTTCTCCTGGCCGCCGGAGCCTCGATGCTCGGCATCGGAGCCTCGGCCCAACAGGCCGACAAGCCCAACATCATCTTTATACTCTGCGACGACATGGGCTATGGCGACCTCGGTTGCTACGGACAGCCCTACATCGCCACGCCCCACATCGACAGCCTTGCCGCCCAGGGCATGCGCTTCACCCAGGCCTATGCCGGCAGTCCGGTGAGCGCTCCCTCGCGAGCCACCCTGATGACGGGGCAGCACACGGGACACACCCACGTCAGAGGCAATAAGGAGTATTGGCAAAACCGACCGCAGATCAAATACGGCGTCACCCAAGAACCCGACCGCACGGGGCAGGAGCCTTATGACCCGGCCCACGTCATCCTGCCTGAGATCATGAAGGCCAACGGCTACACCACGGGCATGTTCGGCAAATGGGCCGGCGGCTACGAGGGGTCGGTCTCTACGCCCGACAAGCGGGGCGTGGATGAGTATTACGGCTATATCTGCCAGTACATGGCCCACCGATACTACCCCAACTTCCTCAATCGCTACAGTCCCCGCCGGGGCGACAAGGAGGTCATCCGCATTGAACTAAAGGAAAACACCCGATACGGCGACGGGCCGCAGGACGACAGCTACGCCAAGCGTACGCAATATTCGGGCGACCTCATCCATCAGGAGGCGCTTGCCTGGCTCGACCTGCAGAAGAAGGGGAAACCCTTCTACGGCTTATTCACCTACACGCTGCCCCATGCCGAACTTTATCAGCCGGTCGACTCGATCCTCCAGGCTTATGAGGGACGCTTCTGCAACGACAAGACCTTCGGCGGCGTGGACCGCTACCACAAGACGGTGCACACCCACGCCCAGTTTGCCGCCATGATTACCCGCCTCGATGCCTATGTCGGCGAGATCATGGCCAAGCTCAAGGAGAAGGGGCTCGACGACAACACCCTCGTAATATTCTCATCCGACAACGGTCCCCACGAGGAGGGTGGCGCCGATCCGACCTTCTTCGGCCGCGACGGCAAGCTGCAGGGCCTCAAGCGCTCCTGTCTCGAAGGCGGCATCCGGGTGCCCTTCATTGCCTGGTGGCCCGGCCACGTCAAGGCGGGCAGCGTCAATGATCACCAACTGGCCTTCTACGACGTAATGCCCACCTTCTGCGACCTCATCGGGCAGAAAGACTACGTGGAGAAATTCAGCAACAAGAATCTGGAGCACGACTACTTCGACGGCATCTCCTTCGCCCCGACCCTTCTGGGCAACGACGCCGACCAGCAGGAACATCCCTTCCTCTATTGGGAGTTTCACGAGACGAACCAAATGGCCGTGCGTCAGGGCGACTGGAAACTCTACGTCAAGCAGGGACAGTGCAAGCTCTTCAACCTGGCCACCGACATCCATGAGGACCACGACGTCTCGGCCCAGCACCCCGACATCGTAGCCAATCTCAAGGCCATCATCAAGGCGCAGCACACAGCCTCCGACGTTCCCGCCTTCAACACCGTCACCCTGCCCCAGTAAGATGACCTGGGGCGACAAGCAACCGAAATAATCCCTACCCGCAGGGCGGCCAGGCTTCACCATCCCTGGCCGCCCCGTTTGTTTCCCGGGCCTATTTCGCCGGCGGCCTTCGTCCCCTCAGTCCCCCAAGCCATGCGCCTCCTCACAGATCCCCTCCGCCCCCGCCTCCTCAACCCGCTCAACCAGGCCCCCCTTTGGCGCCCGGCGCTGGCCCTCATGGCCGGCATCGCTGCGGGGCGCTGGGCTGATGGAGAGATAAGCCCCGTGATAGGGCTCGCGGCTATGGGGATGCTCCTACTCCTCGCCCTGCTGCTTCATGCGAAGGTCGGTAAGGGCAAAGAGGCGTCCCGCCACTTTGCCTTGATGGTCTACCTTGCCGTCACCGCCGCCGGAGCAACCCTCTGCACCATGGCGCTCAAGCGCACCACCGTGACATGGCCTGATACGGAAGCGGTCTATGTCGGCGAAGTCACTACGGTCGACAAGTTCACGGCCAGGGGCATATCGATCAATCTCCGGTTGCTGCCGATGCCCCGCGGGGATGGCGATGGAGATGGCGTAGGGCACACCGTCCGCCTGCACCTTACAGGCAGGTCGGCACAAAACCTCCGCCCCGGCGACCGCCTCACCTTCACCGCCCGCCTCACCGACGGACACCGTGCGGGCAATCCCGGCAGCTTCGACTACCGTGCCTATCTCCAGACCCAGGGCATCAGCGGCACGGGCTACGTCGACAGCACGGCCTGGCGCCAACTGGCGCCGGCGCCTCAGCCCGATCTGCGCACCCGCCTGTTGCAGCTGCGCCAGCGGCTCTCCAAAACCTATGCGACCCACTTCTCAGACGAAACGCTCGCCATCCTTTCCGCGCTGACGCTGGGAGACAAGACCCTCCTCACGCCCGAAATACGGGCCACCTTCTCCGACACAGGAACGAGCCACATCCTTGCCCTCTCCGGGCTCCATCTCAGTATACTCTTCACCCTACTCCAGTGGGCCTACCTGCGCTGGATACGCCGCCGCTGGCTCAACCTGCTGGCCAACGGCCTTACCCTTCTGGCTCTGTGGACCTTCGTCTTGCTCACCGGCGCCCCGATCTCCCTGGTGCGTGCGGCCACCATGTTTACCCTCCTTCAGACGGGCGTCTGCCTGCAACGCAGCGAGTCGGCCTCGCTCAACAACCTGGCCCTTGCAGCGCTGCTCATTCTTGCCGTTTCGCCCCTGGCCCTCTACGACGTGGGCTTCCAGCTATCCTTCAGCGCCGTGGCGGGCATACTGCTCATAGGGCGCTACGTGTGGCAACGCTACCCGCTGCCCCCCACACTCTATGAGCTTGCCCCGCTTTACCTGCGCCCTTCACGACGGCTTCGCCTGATCGACCGCTTCACTTATCAGCCGGTGCGCAAGATTGTGTGGCCCTTCATCACCGTATCGCTCGGCGCCCAGATCGCCACGGCGCCGCTCATCATTTATTATTTTCACAGCCTGCCGCCCTACGCCCTCTTGGCCAATGTCGTGGTGATCCCGACGGCCTACGTATTGCTTGGCGGCTCTTTGCTTTTCTTCCTCATCCCGTGGGAACCGGCTCGGGCGTGCTGCGCCAATGTGTTGGCCTACGCCACAAATCTGATGACCAAGGCCCTCGAGCGCATCGCTTCATGGCCTGGCGCTTCGATCGCGCTCTACCCCACCGCCCTGACGCTCGTGGCGCTGACGGTCTGCTGCATTTTCCTCTATCTCTATCTCGTGGTGTGGAACCGCCGCCCGCGTCTCCTGATGCTTGCCGCCATCGTTGCCCTGCTGGGCCTCTCGGGGGTGAGTGAGGCCTGGCGCCTGCGACCGGACCGCATCGCACCGGGCTTGATCATCTACTCCCTGCCACGCACTACGGCGGTACAGTTTATCCGCTCGGCCGATGACTCCCGCCTCTATACGTCCACCACGGCCGACTCGGCACGCCTCCGCCTGGACTATGTCGAAAAGAACTTCTTTGCGCCGCATCACATGGCCTTTCCCCGCGTGCTGACCGCCCCACGCAGCGATGAGGGGTGGCTGATGCGCGAGGGAGACTTCTACCAGTGCCTGGGGCAGAAGCTCTTTATCCTCCGCCGCGACCTGGGGCAAGCCATCTCTGCCAAACCGGTCTCACTGGATGTACTCCTCGTCACGGGCAGCTGCCGTGACTGGCCCGACAGCGTGCTGCGGACTTTTCGCCCCGTCTGGATCGTCCTCGACCGCACGCTCCCCTACTTCCGGCGTCAGCGCTGGCTCGAAGGGGCACAACGCCACGGGTTGCCCTGCCACGATCTCGCCACCCAAGGCGCTTTTATCCGGCCTGTCCGCCGGGGCGCAGAACGATAGCAGGCGGCCCGCTCGTGCGAACCGCCTGCTTTTGCTCTCTCAGAGTCGTTTCGGGGAGCTTCCCCTTATTCATAGCGTCGGGTGAAGTATACCATGCAAAGGCAACCGATCAGGGTGATGCCTGCTCCGATGAGGGCCGGATCATGATAGTCTACCACCCCGAAGCGCATGGGCAGGACTCCGGCCTGGGCACCGAGGGCATTGCCTAGATTAAAGGCCATCTGGATGCTTGCCCCACCGAGGAGTTCGCCGCCCGGCGCGTGCCGTACGATGAGCGTCTGCTGCGGGGCGCTGATGGCGAAGAGCCCCATCGTCGTGATAAACATCAAGGCGACAGCTGCCCAGCGATAATCGGCAACGAAGAACATCAGCAATAGGCACAAGGCAATGAAGCCCTGGATCAGGGCATCGACCTGACCGGCCTTGAAGCGGTCGCTGAGGGGGCCGCCGAAGGCATTGCCCACCACCATGCCCAGACCGGCCAGGATCATCAGCGGCGAGACGAGTGCCTCACTGAAGCCGCTTACCTGCGTCAGCATGGGATTGATGTAGCTGTACCAAGCAAAGATGCCGCCATTGCCGAAGACCGTAGCGGCCAGAATGAGCCAGGGAGCTCTGTTGTGTAAGAAGCGGAACTGAGAACGGAAAGTGCTGCGCGGGAGCGCTCCGACATCGGGCACCCAGCACCAGAGCAGGAAGAAGAGCAACAGGGCACACACGCCGACAAAGCCGAAGACGATACGCCATGACAGGGTGTGCGCCACAAAGGTGGCCAGCGGCACACCCGCGAGATTGGCCACGGTCATGCCGGCGACCATCGCCGCTACGGCAGAGGCACTCTTGCCTTCGGGCGCCACCTTGATGGCTACGATCGAAGCCACGCCGAAGTAGGCGCCATGGGGCAGGCCGGAGACGAAGCGGGCGGCCATCAGAAGGTGGTAGTTAGGGGCCAGCGTGGCCAGCACATTGCCTACCACCATCATCAGTGCCAGACCGAGGAGTAGATACTTGAGGCGGTAATTGCGCAGCAGAACGATGGCCGGTGCACCAAAGCATACACCCAGGGCATAGGCGGAGATGAGGTTACCCGCAGTGGGGATGCTCACTCCCACAGCCTGGGCCACAAAGGGAAGAATGGCCATCATGGAAAACTCCGCCACGCCCAGCGCCAGCGTACCGAAGGATAGAGAAAGCAGGGCTTTCTTCATAGCAACTAGATATCTCTTTAACAAGTAGCGAATCAAAGGCATCGCCGTGCCGCCCCGCCGTGTGCCGGGTGAGGGAGCGTTGCCGGCTGCGGGGATGCAGCTTGCAAACCCGCAGCTGCCTAAAACGCCTGCAAAGTTACGCGATCGCCCTCAGAAACGGCGGCGCCATCTATCCGTAAAACGGGTAATCATTCCCTTGATAAAGGTTGCATGCCCCCCACGGCCGTGCCGTACTTTTGCATCGTTATCAATCGATATTATCCTAACTAAAGTTCGCCCGCCCATGACCTGCACACTCTCCCGTCTGTTCCTCACGGCAGCTACGGCACTGACGTTATCCCTTTCAAGCATTTCATCCCTTATGGCACAGCAAAAGATCATCCAGACCGCCGGGCGTGACAAACTGGGCTCCTTCGCCCCCGAGTTTGCCCACCTCAACGACGACATCCTCTTTGGCGAGGTGTGGAGCCGCGACGACCTTCTCTCCCTGCGCGACCGCAGCCTCGTCACCCTCACCTCGCTCATCAGCCAGGGCATCACCGACTCCTCGCTGACCTATCACCTCCAGACGGCAAAGGCCAACGGCATCACGCGCACGGAGATTGCCGAGATCATCACCCACATCGCCTTCTACGCCGGGTGGCCCAAAGCCTGGACTGCCTTCAACCAGGCCACGGCCGTTTGGGCCGACAAGCCCGCCACTGATACGGACAGTGAGAGGGAAAAGGCCAAAGCGGCCTTTCAGCGGCAAATGGTTTTCCCCATCGGAGCGCCCAACGATGCCTATGCCGCCTACTTTACGGGCCAGAGTTACCTCGCACCTATTTCCTCAGAACAGGTCATGGTATCTAATGTGACCTTCGAACCTCGCTGCCGCAACCACTGGCACATCCACCACGCCACCAAGGGCGGCGGCCAGATGCTCATCGGCGCAGCCGGCCGCGGCTGGTATCAGGAGGAAGGGAAGCCCGCCGTGGAGATCCTCCCCGGCACGGTCATCCACATTCCCGCCAACGTCAAGCACTGGCACGGCGCTGCCGCCGACTCCTGGTTTGCCCACCTGGCCTTTGCCGTGCCCGGTGAGGGCGAGCGTAACGAGTGGCTCGAACCGGTCACCGATGCGGAATATGACAAGCTGAAGTAAAACGCCGGGGCTCCGCCCTTCCCTCTAATTTTCTATCACGCCATGCACAAACATCTCTTCACCCTACTCATCGCCATGTTTACCCTCTTCTCCACCGCCTGCGCCCGCACAAAGGGCGGTGAGATCCCCGCCGCCCCGGCCGAAGGGCAACGCATCCTAGTGGCCTACTTTTCCTGTACGGGCCATACCGCCGGCGCCGCCCGCCGCATTGCTGCGGCAACAGGTGGTGACCTCTACGAAATCACGCCTGCCAAGGCCTACACTACCGCCGACCTCAACTGGGAGAATGACCGTTCGCGCTCCTCGCTCGAGATGACTGACGACAAGAGCCGCCCCGCCCTCGGCGGCAAGGCGCTCGATACGAAGGATTACAATGTCATCTTCCTCGGCTACCCCATCTGGTGGAATCTCGCCCCGCGCCTCATCAACACCTTCCTCGAGGCACACGATCTCAAGGGCAAGCGCGTCATCCCCTTCGCCACCTCAGGGAGCAGCAGCATCACCCACAGCGCTGACATGCTCCGTGCCGCCTACCCCGCCATCAACTGGGGCAAGGGCCTGCTGATGAACAATGTAAGCGATGCCCGCCTCAAGAGCTGGATCGACGAGAGCCTCAAGTAAGGACTGCCCGTAGGCTGGTAAACAAGCCGCCGCAAGCTAACGACTGTCGTTAGTCCGCGGCGGCTTGTTTAATATATAATGTATGTCCGGACAGCGCCGGCAATGGCTCAGACCTCTCCGGCCTCGGCCAATACCTGTTCGGCGTGGATCTTCGTCTTGATCTCCTTGGGCTGGAAGATGCGGGTGATGCGCCCTTCGCCGTCGATGATGAAGGTCGTGCGCAGCACACCCATGTAGGTGCGGCCATAGAGCTTCTTCTCGCCCCATACGCCGAAGGTCTCAGCGAGCTTGTGCTCCGTGTCGGCGATGAGGGGGAAGGGGAGCGAATTTTTCTCAATGAAGCGATGGTGGGTCTTCTCGTCGTTGATGCTCACGCCCACGACGGCGTAGCCCTTGGCGAGCAGCGTCTCGTAGTGGTCGCGGAAGCTGCAGGCCTCAGCGGTGCAGCCCAACGTGAGGTCTTTGGGGTAGAAATAGAGCACGAGGGTGCGGCCCTCAAAGTCGGCGGCCTTTACCTCGTGGCCGTCCTGGTCCGTGCCCAGTAAGGCGGGTATTTTGTCTCCTATTTGCATGATGTGGGAATGTTTGAACGTATTTGTCCGCGAACGAAGGTAGTGCTTTCCGCCCGATTGGCCCGCCACGCTAAGTAATATTAAGAGGTACGAGGATCCTCCGCCCCACAGACGAGCTGAGGTGTCGCGCGCACTTTTCAGCCGATGCGTCCGCTCCTCTTCGCCGCAGGGCGTAACTTCGCAGGTCCGAAACACACGTCCGCTTCATGCTTACCCTCACGCTCAACGATCTTACCTTCCACGCCCGCCACGGCGTCCTGCCCCAGGAGGGCATTGTCGGCGGTGACTACCGCCTCACCGTCACCCTCACCCTTGACGAGGCAACGGCTGTCCCGGCGCTGACCCGAGACGAACTCGGCGCTACGGTCAACTACGCCGAAGTCTATACCCTCATCCGCGAAGAGATGGCCCGGCCCTCGGCCCTGCTCGAACGCGTCGCCACCCGCATCGCCGCCCGCATCGTCCGCACCTGGCGCCCCGTCAAGCGTGCCGAAGTGAGCCTCACGAAGTGCGCACCCCCAATTGAGGGCTTCGCCGGCGACGGGGCCACGGTGACCTATACTCTCGAGCGCAGTCTCAGTGTCTGGGACTTTGACGGCACGCTCGCCGACACGGCCCCCGGCATCGTCAGGACAATGACGGCGACCTTTCGCCAAATGGGGTATCCCCTCCCTACCGAACCGGCCATCCGCGCCACCATCGGCCTGCCCCTCATCGAGAGCATCGAGCGCCTCGCGGGAGTGAACCATGAGGAAGCTGTCAAGGCTGCAGACGTTTACCGTGTCCTCTTCGAGGAAGTGGGCACAGAGGGGATCACCCTGTTCCCCGGTGTGCGCGAGGCCCTGGAGCGCCGCTATGCGCTCGGCCATTTCAATGCCGTGGCCACCAGCCGCGGTCATCAGTCGGCCGACGAACTCCTCACCGTCCTCGGCGTGCGCCACCTTTTCAGCCACATCGTGGCCTGCGAAGACGTCAAAGCCGCCAAGCCTGCCCCCGAACCGGTGCTCGCCCTTTGCCGCCTCACCGGCGTCAGCCCTGACCACACAGAGGTCATCGGCGACACGACCTTTGACATCGAGATGGGGCGCCGCGCCGGTGTCCGCCGCACCATCGGCGTCACCTGGGGCAACCACACGGCTGAAGTCCTCTCCGAAGCGGGGGCCACGCGGATCGTGGAGACGGGGGAAGAGCTGGGGTAACGCCAGGAGCTCTTTAGGAGTTAAGGAGTTAGAGGAGTTAAGGAGTTAAGCCGATAGTCCTTGAGCGGCGGGATAGCGGCATGATGGGTCTAACGACGCATTCGATTTAAACGAATCTCTCGACCGGACCGACGGATCACAGCCCTCCAACCCTTTAGCACCATTGGGCTTAACTTCTTAACTTCTCTAACTTCTTAACTCCTCAGCTTCAACCGCATAATCAGACGACTTCCTCCCCCTACGGGTAATTTCCGATTTTTGCCTACACCCTGCCACTAACCTTCCCGAACGCACTGTAAATCAGAAATAAAGTGGTGTAGGCAAGGGTCAGTTTGCCTACACCTTGCCTACACCTGGCTGCCACTATTTGCCTACACTGTCAGTGGCAGTCCTGGCTCCGAGTGGTGGCAGTATGGTGGCAGCCAAGTGGCAGCGAAGGCATGTTTGCCTACACCATTAGAACACTGATTTACAATCACCTCAGGAGGCCTAGTGGCAGGGTGTAGGCAAGAATCGGGAAATTTCCTATAGGGTACGTTTACGACATGGCATCTCCGTCAAACGAGCCGGTATGTAGTCATGCGGAGACGGCATGTGGTTTTCCTTACTCCCTAACTGAGTTCCGCGTCGTACCTTCTTAACTTCCGACAATTCCCCTTCCACTCCCCCTTTTTGCTTAACTTCGCGCAACACATCCCTAGCAACTATGGCAAAAGACACCGTCATACTCACCGGCGACCGCCCTACGGGCCGCCTCCACATCGGTCATTACGTAGGTTCGCTACGCCGCCGCGTCGAGCTTCAGGAAGCGGGCGACTTCAAGAAGATGTTCGTCTTCATCGCTGACGCACAGGCTCTCACCGACAACATCGACAATCCTGAGAAGGTGCGTCAGAACGTCATCGAGGTGGCCCTTGACTACCTCGCCGCCGGACTCGACCCCGAGAAGATCACCATCTTCATCCAGAGCCAGATACCCGAACTCTGCGAGCTCTCCTTCTACTTCATGGACCTCGTCAGCGTGAGCCGACTGCAGCGCAACCCGACGGTAAAGACGGAGATACAGATGCGCGGCTTTGAGTCGAGCATCCCCGTAGGCTTCTTCACCTATCCCATCAGCCAGGCCGCCGACATCACTGCCTTCCGCGCCACCACCGTGCCCGCCGGCGAGGACCAGAAGCCCATGATCGAACAGGCCACGGAGATCGTACGCCGATTCAACCACATCTACGGCCCCACCCTCGTAGAGCCCGACATTCTCCTGCCCTCCAACGCCGTTTGCTGCCGCCTGCCGGGCACGGACGGCAAGGCCAAGATGTCTAAGAGTCTGGGCAACTGCATCTACCTCGCCGACACGGCCAAGGAGGTGAAGCAGAAGGTCATGTCGATGTACACCGACCCGCTCCACGTGCACGTGGAGGACCCCGGCCACCTCGAGGGCAACACGGTCTTCACCTACCTCGATGCTTTCTGCCGTCCCGAACACTTCGCCGCCTATTGGCCCGAATACCAAAACCTCGATGAGGTGAAGGAACACTATACCCGCGGCGGACTGGGCGACATGAAGGTCAAGAAGTTCCTCAACAAGATCTTGGAGGAAGAGCTCGCCCCCATCCGTGAGCGCCGTGCAGAATTTGCCAAGGACATCCCGGCCATCTACGACATGCTCAAGAAGGGGTGCGAAGCTGCCCGCGAGGTAGCTGCGCAAACCCTCGACGACGTACGCCGCGCCATGAAGATCACCTACTTCGACGATGCCCAGCTCATCGCCGAGCAAGCCAAGCGCTTCGCCGCACAGCAATAAGCGCTGCGCCCTCATTATATATAATGTATGCCCCGACCGTTCACCCTCTCCAGGGTGAGCGGCCGGGGCTGCTGCGTTTCGGCCCCCGTGGCACGCAATAAGGCAGCCCGCCGCCGGGCGCCCCGGGCACATTTGCTTACCTTTGCCCCTCACAGACTGTACTTGCACAACCCCCATCGCCCTATGCCACTGACCGAAGGAAGCTACGAACATCTCATCACCTCAGCCCTACGAGCCGACATCGACGAGGCCGAAGCCGCAGGCCTCATATGCCGCGAAGCCCCACTCGACCAAGCCGAAGCGCCAGCCCTGCTGGCCGACCACGTGGCACGCCTCGTGCGCAACCGGCTGGGCGAAGACGGCATCACGCCCGAGGAGCGGCGCACCCTCGCCAACCGTCTCATCGCCCTACTCGAGAGCGAGAGCGTCACGCCCGACGAGGCCGTGGCCGACGCCGACCATCTGCTCACCGACGTAATGAGCCGCCAGCGCGATGTCACCCTGCGCCAGGAGAAGCGCGCCCCCGTGCGCCCCCTCTCGGGCTACCGAGTGAGCAGCCTCTTCACCGGCGGCGACAGCACCCTCTCGCTGAGCGAAGAGATCGTGCGCGACATCGACAGCGCCGACCGCATCAGCCTCATCGTATCCTTCCTCAAGCTCTCCGGCCTCAATCTACTCTACGACCGCCTCAAGGCTTTCTGCCAGCACGAGGGCCACAGCCTGCGCGTCATCACCACCACCTATTGCGGCATCACCGAGGCCAAGGCGGTGGAGCGGCTCGCCGCACTGCCGCGCACGGAGATACGCATCTCTTATCAGACGAAGATCGAACGCCTACACGCCAAGGCCTACATCTTCGAGCGCCGCTCGGGGATGGACACGGCCTACATCGGGTCGTCGAACCTCTCACGCTCAGCGCAGACCGACGGCCTGGAGTGGAACGTACGCGTGACGCACGTTGAGAATGCGCACCTCATCAAGGCCGCCCTCGCCACCTTCGACCGCTACTGGAACAGCCCCAACTTCGAGGACTTCGCCCTCGGCGGCATCGACCGCTTCCGCGAACAGATGAAGCTCGAGCGCACGCCCGCGGCTCAGACCGCCGAACGCCTCACGGCCTACCACCTGCTCCCCCAGCAGAAGCAGATACTCGACCGCCTCGCCACCGTGCGCGCACAGGGCCTCATGCGCAACCTCATCGTGGCCGCCACCGGCACGGGCAAGACGGTGATCTCCGCCTTCGACTATCTGCGCTTCTGCCGCCAGGCGCCGGGGCGCAACCACCGCATCCTCTTCATCGCCCACCGCGAGGAGATCCTGCGCCAGGCGCTCCACACCTACCGCTGCGCGCTCACCGATGCCAACTTTGCCAGCCTCTGGGTGGGCAATGAGCGCCCCGTCCATGCCGACGGCGACCTCTTCGTCTCCGTCCAGACCTTTCGCTCGCGCTACACCGACTTCTTCGCCCATCTCCCCGCCGACCACTACGCCTTCATCGTCATCGACGAGGCGCACCACATCACGGCTGACAGCTACCGCCTCATCCTCGACCACTTCACGCGCCCCACCCTGCTGTTGGGCCTGACCGCTACGCCCGAACGCGGGGACGAGCAATCACTTTTGCCCGACTTCGGCGGCCGCATCAGTGCCGAACTCCGACTGCCCCAGGCGCTTGACGAGGGGTTGCTCATCCCTTTCCAATATCTCTGCATCACCGACTCCGTCACCGACCTGCGCGGACGGGAACTGATGGATGGCTGCAAGTATAATGCCGCCAAGATCCTCGGCAAACTCTGCACCTCCCAGCGCATGGATCTCATCACGGAGCGCCTGCGCTATTACCTGCCCGACGAGCATGCCTGCCGCGCCCTCTGCTTCTGTGCCAGCAAGGAGCATGCCGCCACAATGGCGGCGGAACTCAACCTGCGGGGCTTCCGCGCGGCGGCTCTGACCTCCGACAATGCCGACGAGCGCGCAGTGCTGAGCCGCCGGCTGGCCGAGGGGGCGATCAATTATCTCTGTGTAGTCGACATGTTTAACGAAGGTGTCGACATTCCCGCTGTCGACACCGTCCTCTTCCTCCGTCCCACGGAGAGCCTCACCATCTTTCTCCAGCAGCTGGGGCGCGGCCTGCGCCTAGCACCCGGGAAGGACCTGTTGACTGTCTTTGACTTCGTGGCCCAGCTCAATGCCTCCTACGACTACGGCAGCCGCCTGCGTGCCCTCATGCGCCGCCCCGACGCCGACCTGGAACGTGAGGTAAGCCGGGGATTTACCCTCCTGCCCCGCGGCTGTTCGATACACATGGAGGAGGTTGCACAGAGCTATGTGCTCGACAACATCAAATCGGCACTGTGGAACGTCAAGCACATCGTCAAAGCCCTGCACGAATGTACGACGCAGCCCACCCTGGCCGACTTCGCCACCAGGACGGGCGACGTGCGTCAGCTCTACAAGGGGCGAAACTGCTGGACAGCTCTCAAACGCAGCGCCGGCCTCTGCACCTACGACGACGACGAAGTCACCCGACTGCTCACCAGGGGGATCAGCTCGCTCTGCCACGTCAACACGGCGACCTATCTGCAGTTTATCCTTCGGGCGATGGAGAACGGCGGGCGCCTCGATCCAGACACGCTCGACACGAAGGGAAAAACCTATGCCCTCATGCTCTACTATGCCCTCTTCCAGGCCCCGATCACGAAGACGGCATACGCCGATATCTATGAAGCGCTGGGCAAGCT
The DNA here is from genome assembly GCA_052272595.1 of Alloprevotella sp. Classification (GTDB taxonomy): domain Bacteria; phylum Bacteroidota; class Bacteroidia; order Bacteroidales; family Bacteroidaceae; genus Alloprevotella. The sequence continues at coordinate 45,353 of DAVZJV010000006.1, read as the reverse complement.
TAGCGACTATCCGCTCTTTGCGGCGGAGATCACAGAACTCGCCACCTACCTCTACGACCGGCTCGACACCACAACACACCCCATCGGTCAGGGACTGCCCGAAACGCTCGAGCAGTATGGATGTTATACGCGCGACGAGATCTTCATCATCATGGGCCGCCAGCGGGCTGACAAGACGATGAGGGGCGTCGTGAGCGGCGCGGTCAGCCTGGTAGACGACAAACGCACAGAGGGGCTCTTCGTCACACTCAACAAGAGCGACAAAGACTTTTCCCCCACGACGCTCTATGATGACTATGTAATGGGGGAACACGCCTTCCACTGGCAGTCGCAAAACCGCGACAGTCACAGCGGCAGCGGAGCCCGCTTCGTGCGGCAGCGCGAGGAGAGGCGCAAGTTTCTCCTCTTCGTGCGTGAAAACAAGCGCGACGCCTACGGCAACACCGCCCCCTTCCACTGCTTCGGCTTGGTGGACTATGTCAGTTCGCACGGCGACCGGCCGATGAACATCGAGTGGCACGTGGCCGAACCCGTCATGCCCCGCTACCTCCAGTCGGTGTGACGGTAGACGGCAGGCGTCTGACGGGCTGGGGGTGGATGCGCAGTACTGCCATATTAAGCGGTATAAATGCGCAATTTTGTCAGATAATACCGCCCCGCCGCATAAAAAAGTAAGTGCAGACTCTCTTGTAAGCAATCTTTTAGATATTTTTTGCAGAGGTAATGCTTCGCTGCCCCGCCCCATCCCTATCAAGCCTGACGCAGGGCAAAACGGATCTTGTCTATTATTCATCTCAACAATATCAATGCTTATGAGAAAGTATTACTACTCAATGCTTCTGACGGTCTTCTGCTCACTGCTGAGCCTGACCGCCTGAGGCCAGACGGCCTATGCCGGCCTGACAGGTACCACGTCAGACTGGGAGGAAGGCAACGGCTACGCATTCTGCATGGTCAGCTTCGATCTCAGCGATCCTGCCACAGTGAAGAGATTTTGTGTTTATAAGTTCCGGCGCGAAGATCTCCTAGCACAGCCTTACCACGGGCCACGGACATCTGGTGCATGAGGCTTCATCTACTACACCTAACGGGGACGTAGCCATATCAACGGAAAAGCCCCCTACGGACGCGATGGTCTGCAGGGGGCGTGCTGTGGTCTGAAGAGAAAATGGAGGGATGATGCACCGTGGCATCAACGCCGGAGCGGTTTAGCGCTTGCCGTGTACCTCGTCGGATACGGTGAGCTTCTTGCGGCCCTTGGCGCGACGGGCAGCCAGTACGCGACGACCGTTAGCGGTCTGCATGCGCTGGCGGAAACCGTGCTTATTGTTTCTCTTGCGATTGTGGGGTTGGAAGGTGCGTTTCATTGTGCTGTATGATGTTTTATTGTTTGCAGGGGTATTCTACGGGGTGCAAAAGTAAGCAAACCCTTCGTAACGACCAAGAGCTTAGCGCAAAAAGCGCTGCCGGTGCTCTCAAACCGGAGCTCCGGAGGCGTAGCGGGCTTAATACCACTCCACATTGGTGGAGTAAGAGCTGCGCTTGTCCCACTTGAGGGCGTCCATCAGCTCAGAGGCGCGAGCGCGGAAGGTGAAGTTAAACGATGAATAGGGCTTCAGTACCACGCTGGCCGACATCTCGAAGCAGTGGAGGTCACGCGAGAGCGACATCGTGGTCATCGACACCTTATGGGCTTCAAAGTCGTAGCCGGAGGCCACGGAGATGTTCCACCCCTCGGCGATGCGGATATAGCCCGACGCATTGAGACTCTGCGTGAAGGAGAAGGGATAGCGCATGGTGCGCACGTTGATCTGACGCGAGCGGTCCTCGGCCATCGTGATGCCGTAAGAGAAGGTGACGGACCAGGGAAGGGTGAAGGTGAGGTAACCGTCCTCATCGACCCGGGCCTTGGTTTTCTTGCGCTTGCCACCCTCCTGCGATGCCTTGAGATCGGGATCGACGTTGGCATCTTCGACATCGGTGTTTGTCTCGCCGTCAGCGGCGTTGTCAGTGTTGTTGGTAGTTGTTCCCCGATCGCCGCGCAAGAACTTCATCCACTTCTTCCACGTCTGGTTATTGAAGGTGTAAGAGAGGTTTTGCGACATGCCCTGGAAGCGGCCGAAGCGACCGTAGCTCCACTCCGTGCGGTCAGAGGTGACGACCTGTCCGGCCTCATTGAACTTATAGGCATAAGTGGCGAAGACGGCAGCCATGGAGAAGGTGTAACTCTTCGTCAGTTTGAGACGCAGGCGGGTGGAGAGATTGCTCCAGGGCTGTGACTTGGCCGCCATATTATAGGAGAGCGAGGCGGAGAGTTCGTCGATCAGCGAGATCTTGCGCTCGCCCGTCGAATCACGGTCGCTCTTGACCTTCATCTCCACATTGTTGGAGACCGACATGCTGATCATGCCCTGCTTCGTGCCCGAGGGGTAGCCGTAGAGGTTGCCCGCATAGGGGGAATAAGAGACCATCGTCGACTCACCGTTGGCATCGATGCGCTCGTAGTGCTTCGTATAGCCATAGCGCGAAGCGGTGAAGTCAGGAGCGTAAGAGAAAGAGATGGTGGGCTTGAAGACGTGGCGTATGGCGATGATCTTGCCGCCGAAGAGCTTCTTCCACGGCTTGTAGAAACCGTAGAGGGTCGTGTTGGCGGAGATGCCGACGTTCCAGTCGTAGAGGTTGTAGAAGCCGTAGGTGGTGTCGCGCACTTCTTCCTGTCGCTCACGGTCCCACGAGCGATTGACGCGCGTGGCATACATCAGGTCTCGGAAGGAGAAGGAGGGCGAGATGTTGATGTACTTGAAGAGTTGGAAGGTAGCATCGATGGGGATACGGTGTTGCATGCCGTTACGCCAGTCGCGGATGAGGTTGCTCTTGAGCAGCTGGCTCTCCTTGGTGGTGATGCTGTTGGAGAGCTGGCCGGTGTAGGACATAGAGATCTTCTCATACCAACGCTCCTTGCCCACCTGACGCTTGCGGCGGAAGGGGTAGAAACGGGAGAGGGAGATCGACAGGTCGGGCAGGGTCATGGCGATGGAGGAGTCGCGCATGTTCTGCGTAAGGTTGGCGGAGCCGGAGATGGTCAGGCCGATGTCGGAAAAGGTATGGCTGAAGCTCACGGCGCTAGCGCGGGTACTCTGTGTGTAGGAGAGGGGGTTGTACATGCTCTCCAGATTCTTGCGCTCATAATTCTCCGAGGCGAAGTTGACACGGGCCGAGAAGGTGGTGTTGGGGCTGGCCTTTGAGTCTTTGGAGTGTGTCCACTGCACCTTGAGGCTCTTGGTGACAGAGTAGTCGGGCATGTTTTTCTCCCCCTCGACGGTATAGAGGTAAGAGAAATAGAAGTTGCCGTTGTAGCGGTAGCGCTTGTTATAGTTCGTCTCCAGGCTGGTGCCCCACGAGCCTTTGGTGTAGATCTCGCCGAGGAGTTTGAGATCCATGTAATCGCTCAGGGCGAGGTAGTAGCCACCGTCACGCAAATAGAAGCCACGCGACATCTCATCGCCGTAGGAGGGCATGACGAAACCGGAGGAATACTTCTTATTGAAAGGGAAGAAGCCGTAAGGTACGGCCAGGGGCAGAGGCACATCTTCCACCACGAGGTAGGCGGGGCCGAAGACCGTCTCCTTGCCGGGGCGCACCTTGGCACGCGAGAGTTGGAGGTAGAAGTGGGGGTGCTTGGCGTCGCACGTGGTGTATTGGGCATTCTCAAGGTAGAGCGTGCCGTCGGAGGTGCGCTTCGAGCTGCGGCTGTTGAGGAAGCCGTTGCCCTGCGTAGTGGCAACGTTCTGGATGAAGCCCTTCTTTGTCTTGAAGTTGAACGACATCCGCTCACTGTCATACTTGTCGCTGCCCTGCTTATACACCGGGCGGCCGGCGATACCCCCTTCGGCGGTCGAGTCGCGGCGCCCCTCGGCATGGACCAGGGAGGAGTCCATGTTGAGCGTCAGGCGGGCGGCATCGAGCTCCATGTTGAGGTAGTTGACCTTGGCGTCGCCGTAGAGATAAGCCAGTTTGGTTGCCGCATCGTAGACGATGGAGTCCTTTGCCTCATACTCCACGGGAGCGGTGATGCCTGCCGCCTTTTTCTTCGTGCTGTCGGTGGCGGCAGTATCGACGGCAGTCGTGTCAGAGGCGGCACGGCCGCGATGCAGGCTGTCGGCCCGCAGGCTGTCAGTAGCGAGGCGCGATAGGAGACTGTCGGGATCGCTAAGCTTCTCACCCCGTTCAGAGGAGGGCTGCGTAACGGCCGTGTCGGCCACTTCTCCCCCTGTGCGCTGGGCGGGTGCCCACGATGCACGACTGGCCGTCACGCAGAGCGCGGCGGTCAGGGCGAAGGCGAAGGGGAGAACTTTGCGCATTGAGAGGAAAAAGAGGGAAAGGGATAGGGGGAAAAGGAATGGGCGACGACCGCCTAAAACGATTCGATCAACAGCGCCACGACCGGAGCATGAACCGGGGCACTAGCGCTTTGCGCCTTCGAAGCGTTCGGCCCAGCCGAGGAAAATCTTAACACCGGCTGCGCCATATTTCTCCAGGCTCTTGGCTGTCTCGGCCACGGTGCGCACGCGCAGGGGGTGGCTCTTGGAGTAAAACTTATCGGCGTAGCAGATGACCTGTTCCTCAAGCGTCTCGGGGCGATAGTCACCCGGCGGAAGGGGAAGGTGGCGTTCGCGGATATTCTCCTCCGTCAGCCCCGTGCCGGTGTGGCGCTCGCAGACACGGGCGATGTCGGGATAGCCCTCGCGGCGCATGAGCTGGCCGCCGAGGTAGCCGTGCATGAGGTAGGGCTCCGTGCCGTGGCAATAGATTTCGGGGGCATCGGTGAGGTAGATGCCCACATCGTGGAGCATGGCCGCCTCAGCGATAAAAGCCTCGTTGAGCCCCAGCTCAGGATGGGCCTTGGCGATGGAAAGCGCACGGTCGGTCACCTGGCGACTATGGTGGATGAGCAGACGCCGAAGGGGCTCGTTGTCGGCGTAATATTTATCGATGATGACTAGAGGAGCCATGGAGAGACACATTCTTGAGGCCCACCCCGAAGAATAACACTCGGCGTGCGCACACTTTTAGGCGCGAAGTTACGGCAAAGCCCTCGGCGAAGAAAGAAGAGACCGAACTTTTGCACATTTCTTAAGGCCGTGACGGGGATGGGCGGAAGGTTTACATTATCTTCGCAGATGACACTACTTTTTCTTTTTACACCCTCTCCGCCCTATGCTCATCATCGGCATCGCCGGCGGCACAGGGTCGGGTAAGACCACCGTCGTGCGAAAGATCGTCGATGCACTTCCCCCCGACACCGTAGCCGTCATCCCGCAAGACTCCTATTATAATGACCAGACCGAGCTGCCTCTCGAGGTGCGCAAGAAGACGAACTTCGACCATCCTGACGCCTTCGAGTGGCCCTTGCTGGCCCGGCAGATCGAAGCGCTCCGCAAGGGTCAGGCCATCGAGCAGCCGACCTACTCCTATATCACCTGCACGCGTCTCGAGGAGACGGTACACGTCGAGCCCCACGAGGTGATTATCGTCGAAGGCATCATGGCGCTCTACGACAAACGGCTCCGCGACCTGATGGACCTCAAGATCTTTGTGGACGCACTACCTGACGAACGCCTGCTGCGCGTCATCGAACGCGACATCGCCGAACGCGGACATCCGCTGGAGATGCTGATCGATAAGTATCGCAATGTGCTGAAACCGATGCACGACGAATTTATCGAACCGACCAAACAATATGCTGACATCATCATCCCCAATGGTGGCGACAATGCCCGCGCCATCTCCATGATGCAGCAATACATCCGCTCCGCGCTCCACAAAGACGCTTAAGCGGTGTGTCCCCACGGCATGATCATCTCCGCCTGACCTGCCGCAGCACACGCGATATCCTTACCGTCCGTACTGTCCGAAACGGTCAATCTCCCCTACCTCCGCTAACATTCCCTCCCTCTTTTATGACCCATTCTCTCCGTCTCTCCGCCCTGGCACTCACCGCCCTGGCTCCCGCAGCGCTCAGTGCGCAGATCAGTCTCGTCAACCCCATTCCTCACGAGGTAGCTCACAAGGGCGCCACGCTCACCGAAGCCCCCAAGGCCTGGACCATCGTCTGCGACAAGGCCCGCAACGGATCTATCGCAGCCAAGGCGCTGGCAACCTCGGCCATTCCCCAGACGACCACCGCCCCTTTTAAGGTCACCATCGGCCTCAAGGGCGACAAGGCCGTGAAGAAATATGCCCGCCTCGTGCCCGCCAAGGCCGAGGGTTACTACCTCGAGCTTTCTCCCAAGGGTGCCGTCATCGTCGGTAACGATGAGAGCGGCCTCTACTACGGCGTGCAGACGCTGCTGGCCTCTCTCGCCGAGGGCAAACTCGAGACGGCCAATGTCACGGACTGGCCCGACGTGCCCTTCCGCGGTACGGTCGAGGGATTTTACGGCACGCCCTGGAGCCACGCCGCACGCCTGAGTCAGATCGAGTTTTACGGCCGCAACAAGATGAACGCCTACATCTACGGCCCCAAGGACGATCCCTACCATCGCGACAAGTGGCGTCTGCCCTACCCCGAAGCCGAGGCTCAGCGCATCAAGGAACTCAACGCCCAGGCGAAGCTCCACGGCGTACACTTCTACTGGGCCATCCACCCGGGTGTTGACATCAAGTGGACGACCGAAGACCGCGATGCCCTCATGGCCAAGCTCGAGCAGATGTATGCCTTGGGCATCCGTTCCTTTGCCGTCTTCTTCGACGACATTTGGGGCGAAGGGGCGAAGGCTGACAAGCAGGCCGACCTGCTCAACTACATTGACAATAATTTCGTGCAGAAGAAGGGCGACGTAGCTCCCCTCGTGCTCTGCCCCACGGAGTATAACCGCTCCTGGGCCAACGACGAGAAGGGCTACCTCCGCACCTTGGGCGACAAGCTCAACAAGAGCGTCAACGTCATGTGGACGGGCAACACCGTCGTGCACGACATCGACAAGGGGACGCTCGAATGGGTGAGCAGCCGCATCAAGCGCAAGCCCTTTATCTGGTACAACTTCCCCGTCTCCGACTACGTGCGCGACCACCTGCTTCTGGGCCCGGCCTACGGCAATGACCTTGACATCGCAGTCGATCTCTCGGGCTTCGTTTCCAACCCGATGGAGCATGCCGAGGCTTCCAAGATCAGCCTCTACGGCATTGCGGACTACACCTGGAACATGAAGGCCTACGACCCCGTCCGCGACTGGGAAAAGGCCCTGCAGGCCGTCCTCCCCGACAATGCCGGCGCACTCCGCACCTTTGCCCTCTATAATAAAGATGCAGGTCCCAACGGCCACGGCTACCGCCGTGAGGAGGGTGACGAACTCAAAGCCCTCGCCGCTGCGGCGCTCAAGGGCGACACACAGGCCATCGCCCAGCTCATCCAGAAGAGCATGGAGCTGAAGATGGCTGCCGACGTGCTCCTCACCGACAAGAGCAATCCCGAGCTGATCCGCGAACTGCGCCCCTGGCTGCTTCAGGCCAAGAATGTGGGCGACTACGGCCAAGCGGTCTGCCTGCTCTCGCTCACGGCCAGCGCCCCGCAAACCGTGCAGACATTCCCGACCTTCCTCGACGCCTACAAACAGGCCCGCTCGCTCAAGGAGCAGATGTATGAACTCGAAAACTCCGATGTGCGCCACCCGCTCCAGCCGGGCATCAAGCTCGGCACGAAGGTGCTACTCCCCACACTCGGTCAGATCTTTACGCAAGCGGTCGAAAAGTATAACGCTGCCAACGGCACAAAACTCGATGCCACGGCAGACTATAATCCCTATAAGCTCACGTCCGACGTCAAGCAGCTTGCCCTCCTGCCCGTCAGCGTAAACGGCAACAACGTCACCGTGGCTCCCTCCCTCGAGGTGATCAACTGGCAGAAGGATGGCGAGCTCACCATCGCCTGCGACCGCGACATCACCTTCGCCGGTATGGACTTTAACCTCGGCACGCCCGACGTGGCCAAGAACTTCAAGCTCGAGCTCTTGCAAGACGGCCAATGGACGACCGTCAGCCTTCTCCACTACAAGGCCGACGATCCCGTCATCCACACGGGCAACGAACTGGGCGGTATGAAGGCTTCTGCCCTCCGCCTGACCAACGTCAGCGGCAAGGATCTGCAGGTTTACTTCAAGAGCTTCAAGTTCGTCAAGCAATAAGCTGCCGGCATAGGAATCTAGAAGAAGTAAGGGGGCTGGAGGTGCAGTTCCGCATCCCGGCCCCCTACTTTTATTTCAAACCTGTGTTTTTCTCAATCCTGCTATCCCCCGATGAAGCACTATGATGTAGTGGCGGCAGTCGTTGTCCGCCCCGAAGACGGCAAAGTGCTTTGCGTGCAGCGTGGCGCTACGCGATTTGCCTATACGGCCTACAAGTATGAATTTCCCGGCGGGAAGATCGAGCCGGGTGAGACACCGCAGGAGGCCCTGCGACGCGAACTGCTCGAAGAGATGGACTATGATCTCTCCGTGGGCCCGCCCGTCGCCACGGTCGAGCATGTCTACCCCGACTTTGCCATCACGCTGCAGGCCTTCCGCTGCACACCCCGCGCTGCGACCTTCCGCCTCAAGGAACATCAGGCCAGCCGGTGGCTCTCTCTCGAGGAGCTGCCCGCGCTGGATTGGGCTGCGGCTGACATCGGCATCGTGAGCGCCCTACTGCGCGAAGCTCATCGCTAATGATTGTAAGGCTGTGCCTTGCCCATACATTCGTGGGAAGGCACAGCCTTTCGCTTTTTCACTCCCTCATGCTTATGACCCGCCTCCTGCTCATCCTGACTCTCTTCTGCCTTCCCCTCGTCTCTTGGGGACAAATGGCCGGCCATCCCTGGATCACGTGGGAAGAGTTTGTCGCGGAATACACCGACCTGGTGCAGGAGACGGAGGAGGAACCCCTGCTCAACGAGACCCTCGACCGCCTCGAGCAACTTACGGCTACGCCGCTTCAGCTCAATCGCGCCACGCGAAGTGACCTCCTCTTGCTGCCTTTCCTCTCCGAAGCTCAAGTCGACTCGCTCATCGCCTACCGCAAGGCGAAGCGGGGTTTGAAGGCACTGGGCGAACTCCAGCTGGTCAGCGGCATGGACTACTTCACACGCCGTTATCTCTCCCTCTTCACCCGCTGCGACTCTACGCTCTCAGCCGATGAACTGCCGGCCACCTATCGGCCGGTGACGCCCTCACTGGCTAAACGCCTCTGCACCGGACGCCACGAGATGGAGACACGACTCGATGTGCCGCTCTACCGACGTCAGGGGTACCGCACACCGGCGGAACCCACGGCAACAAACTATTACACGGGCAATGCCCTACACCACATCGTGCGCTACCGCTACCAATATCGCCGCGAGGTGGCCTACGGTCTAACGATGGAAAAGGACGCCGGCGAACCGGTCGCCAAGGCGGGCTTTTATCCCTACGACTATCTTTCTGGCTATCTCCTCGTGCGCACCGTTGACCGGCCCTGGGCCTTTGTCGCAGGCGATTATGAGGTGACGGGCGGACGGGGCTTGCTCTTCGGCCGCACCTTCTACACCAACCGCAACATTGCCGGCGGGGCACTGCGCACACAGCCGCTCCGCTTCAAGGCGCACACGTCATCCGAAGAGGTCCGCTTCTTTCGCGGAGCAGCCTTCTCTTACGTCCATCGCCGTTTTGAGGCGATGGCCTTCGTCTCCTACCGTCGGCTCGACGCCCGCCTTGTCAACGACACCGTGCGTACCCTCCTCACGACAGGACTCCACCGAACCCTCAGCGAGATAGACCGCCGCCGCACGGTGGGCTGCTTCACAACGGGCGCACACCTGGGTTATACGATCAAGCATCTCATGCTCAACCTTGACGGCTACGCCACTCGTTACGATCACTACGTCAGTCCCGACGAACGAGCCTACAACAGCTATGTCTTCCGCGGACAGACGGCGGGCGGAGTATCCTTCTCCTACGCCTGGCAACTGCAACGATGGACGCTCACGGGTGAGTTGGCGGCAGATCATCAGTTCCACCTCGCCACGGAACACGCCGTGGGCTATCGCCCCTCAAGCCGGCTGCAAATGGGGGCCCAGCTGCGTCTCCTCCCCGCGCGTTTTGTCAGCCGCTACGGTGACGCGCTGCAACAAGGCAGCTCGGTGCGCAACGAAGAGGGCGTGCTACTGAGTGTGCGCTATCTGCCGATCCGCTCACTTGAATTGACGGGCTACGCCGACTTTTTCCGCTATCCGCAACCGACCTATACCACAGCCCTGCCCAGTGCCAAAGGACTGGAGACACAGCTGCAGGCGCGTTGGGAACTCGCCAACGACCGCATCTTCACTCTCCGCTACCGCTTTAAGGCGCGTCAGCGCAACGTCACGGGCTACAAACTGATGGAATATCGACAGACTCACCGGCTGCGCCTTGCAGCCAGCCTTACGCAGGGCAAGGCCGTCTTCACCCCTCAGCTCGACCTCTCGCTAGCTACCCGTCAGACGGGCCGTCAATCCTTCGGTTGGATGCCCTCGCTGCGCATGGCTTTCGCCACCTCCAAATCGCTCTCCCTCAAAGGCTTCGCAACAGTCTTCTTCACCGATGACTACGAGAGCGCCCTCTACGCCTACGAACCGCGCCTCTACCGCGCCGCCGGCTTCGATGCCTTCGCCTACCACGGAGCCCGTCTTAGCGCCCTGGCGGATTGGCGACTCGTCAGCCGCCTTATTCTCTCCCTCCGTCTCGGCTGCACACGCTTCTTCAACCGCTCGGAACAATCATCGGGCATCGCCGCCATCCATTCGCCCTGGAAGAGCGATCTCTCGCTACAGGTCAGATGGCGGATCGGCTCCTGAACTCATCCTTGCGACAAGCAGGAGCCCCTTCAGATCATCGAAAGGCAAAGAGCTGTGACCGCCCATGCGGGGACGGTTCAAAAGGTGGGGAACTCAGAAAAACGACATGCCGTCTCCGCGCGCTTGCATACCATCTCCGTGCACGTGCATGCCATCCCGTTTGACAGAGATACCATGCCGTCAAAGGCTATTAGGGGTAATTTCCGATTTTTGCCTACACCCTGCCACCGACCCTCCCAGAGACATTATAAATCAGACACTTAATGGTGTAGGCAAACATACGATTGCCTACACTAAGCTGCCACCTCGCTGCCAGCGGTTTGGAGAAGCTTCACCGATATGGGGTAAAGAATGGTGGCAGCTTAGTGGCAGCTTAGTGTAGGCAAAATGGCCTTTGCCTACACCTAAAAACATTTGGTTCACAAAACTTTCAGGAGGGTTGGTGGCAGGGTGTAGGCAAAAATCGGAAAATACCCGTAGCGCTAAAGTATGCAGCCTACTGCGCTCCGTGGAGCACAAAATCTGCCACGGCCTCAACGGCAGCCTCGTCGACAGGCAGCAGGCGCTGGTAGTCGGCCGGTACGGCTCTCGTGGGCAGTGAACGCATCAGATGGTCGAGGGTGGGCAGCAGACAAAACCGTGCCCTCTTGTTGCCCTTCAGCGCCTGGCGCCAGAGGTGGAGATCAGTTTCGGTCACCTGGTAATCGTGTCCGCCCTGCACAAAGAGCATGGGCAGCTGCCCCAATTTTCGTGCCTCCTTGAGGGGATCATACTTCGCCTGAAAGTCCAGATATTCCTCCGGCAGGCTGGCCAGCATCTGCCGCTCCGCCGCCCTTACGAGCGAATCGTTTTCCGCCCCATAGATATACTGCAACTGATCGTGCACCGCCTCCCAGAAGGGGCGTGCCATGGCTGCCAGGCCGATGAGCCCCGCCGGCTTGGGTTTACACCCTTCGGCGATGAGGGGCAGCAGGGTGCCGCCAAGGCTATGGCCCAGGACGAAGATGCGACGGGCATCCACCTCAGGCAGCTTGGCCACCAGCCGGACCGCCTGCTGCGCATCGTCCACCGTCTCGGTGCGGTAAGTCAGTTTCCAGTCGCTCACGTCGAGCGTACGCTCCTTATAAACATAGGTGCGCTTGTCATAGCGCAGGGTGGCAATGCCGCGGCGGGCCAGGGCAATGGCCAGTTCGCGAAAGGGCTTGTTGGGCCCCAGGCTCTCATCGCGGTCACCAGGGCCGCTGCCATGCACCAATACGACGACCGGCACGGGGCCGTCGGCAGCAGCCGGCAGAGTGAGCGTGCCGGGCAGGGAGATGCGTCCGTGCGTCACGGCAAAGGGCCGTTCGGCGACGCCGGCCGGCAGGGCGGCAACTGCAGTGTCGGCTGGAGCCGAAGCCTTCTCCGGCATGGGGGCTGGAGCAAAGTTCATCCCTTCGATCAAGCCCTCTGCCCCCTGCACGACGACATAGCGCAGGGCGGCACGCTCGAAGACGAGCAGCCGCGAACGCACCTCCATGCCCTGCAGCTGCTGTGCCTGCCACGGCTGTGCCTCTTTCAGTTCACCGGCCTGGAGACAGAGCTGTGTCCACAGCTGGTTGACCATTGCGGGCGTCAATGCGGCCTTGACCTTGGGCGAACAGTGGGCGAGCAGGCTGTCGCCTTGTGAAGTACGGAGCCAGTCGAGGCTATGCTGGGCCAGATCGGTATAGCGGTCAGCATGAGCAGCGGGCAGCCACAACAGTACCGCCAGGATAGTGAGGAGAAAGTGCTTCATCTGTCGGGAATAAGAGGGTTACTACAATCTTAACTGCCGTGCCGGCAGCTGTTCGGAGAAAAGGAAAAGCCTCAGACACCCTCACCACACGCTTCGACCGGAGGCGGATGGTAAAGGTGTCTGAGGCTTTGGTGTGTTATCGCAGGCTGACCGTAGGGTCAGCACCGCAGATTAGTCGCGGTCACGTCCGCAGCAGTTCTTATACTTCTTACCGCTGCCACAAGGACAGGGATCGTTGCGGCCCGGCTCATTGTCCTTGACGTAGGGTTGGTTGTTCTGCTCGCGGGTGTCGCGGGCGGCAGCGGCGGCAGCCTTGGGGTCGCCGGCCTCGTCGAGGGTCTCGTGCGAGGTGGTGAGGTGCTGCTGCGGAGTGGGCTCTTCGGAAGCGGCTTCCTTCACTTCCTCGGGAGCCTGGACGGGGATCTGGCCACGCATCAAGGTCGATACGGTCTCGTTGTTGATGCGGTTGACCATCTTGTCGAAGAGCTGCACGCTCTCGAGCTTGAAGACGAGGAGCGGATCCTTCTGCTCATACGAGGCGTTCTGCACCGACTTCTTCAGGTCGTCGAGCTCGCGGAGGTTCTCCTTCCAGGCATCGTCGATGTTGTGAAGCAGAATGGCCTTCTCAAAGTCCTTCACCACCTCCTTCGACTCTGTCTCGTAGGCGCGCTTGAGGTTGGTGCGGATGTTATAGATGAGTTTACCGTCGGTGATGGGCACGAGGATGTTGTCGTACATCTCGCCCTGGTTCTCATACACCTGCTTGATGACGGGGGTAGCTACCTCGGCGAGGCGGTCGGTCTTGCGCTTGAAGGCGGCCATGGCAGCCTGGAACGCCTTCTCATAGAGATCATCGCGCTTCATGGCGTCAAATTCCTGCTCGGTGAACGGTGCCTCGATGGCGAAGATCTCGATGAAGCCCTCGCGGCAACCCTGGTAGTCGTTCTTGTCGATGATGTTGATGACGCGATCCCAGATCATGTTGGCGATGTCCATGCCGACGCGCTCACCCATCAGGGCGTGGCGGCGCTTCTCGTAGATGACGGTACGCTGCTTGTTCATCACGTCATCGTACTCGAGCAGGCGCTTACGGATACCGAAGTTGTTTTCCTCGACCTTACGCTGTGCGCGCTCGATGCTGTTGTTGATCATCTTGGCCTCGATCATATCGCCATCCTTGAAGCCCAAGTGGTCCATCACCTTGGCGATGCGCTCAGAGGCGAAGAGACGCATGAGGTTATCCTCGAGAGAGACGAAGAAGACGGATGATCCGGGGTCGCCCTGACGACCGGCACGACCACGGAGCTGGCGGTCTACGCGGCGGCTCTCATGGCGCTCGGTGCCGATGATAGCGAGACCGCCGGCGGCCTTGACCTCAGGGGTGAGCTTGATATCGGTACCACGACCGGCCATGTTGGTGGCGATGGTCACGGCGCCGAGCATGCGCTCCTCCTCGTGCTTGTTGCCCTGCTCGTCGGTGATCGTCACCTTGCCCATCGTGCTCTTACCGGCCTGGGCCACAATGTCGGCCTCTTTCTTGTGGAGCTTGGCATTGAGCACCTGATGGGGAATGTGGCGCAGCTCGAGCATACGGCTGAGCAACTCGCTGACGTCGACGCTCGTCGTACCGACGAGGACGGGACGGCCGGCGAGGCGCATCTTCTCGATCTCCTCGATGACGGCCTTATACTTCTCACGCTTGGTGCGGTAGACGCGGTCGTTCATATCGATGCGGGCGATGGGACGGTTGGTCGGGATCTCCACGACATCGAGCTTGTAGATGTTCCAGAACTCGCCCGCCTCGGTGATGGCCGTACCGGTCATACCGGCGAGCTTGTGGTACATACGGAAGTAGTTCTGCAGCGTGATGGTGGCGAAGGTCTGCGTAGCGGCCTCGACCTTGACGTGCTCCTTGGCCTCGACGGCCTGGTGCAGACCGTCGCTCCAGCGGCGGCCCTCCATGATGCGGCCCGTCTGCTCATCGACAATCTTGACCTGACCATCCATGACCACATACTCCTCATTGATGCGGAACATGGTGTAAGCCTTCAGCAGCTGGAGGATGGTGTGTACGCGCTCTGACTTGATGGAGTAGTCCTGCAGAAGCTCGTCCTTGCGAGCCACCTTCTGCTCCTCGCTGAGGGTGGTGTCGGCCTCGAGGGCTGAGAGTTCGGCGGTGATATCGGGAAGCACGAAGAGCTGGTCATCGTGCACCTGGTCTGCGAGCCACTTGTTGCCCTTGTCGGTGAGGTCTACGCTGTTGAGCTTCTCGTCGACGACGAAGTAGAGGGGCTCTACCGCCTCAGGCATGCGGCGGTTATTGTTCTCCATATAGATTTCCTCGGTCTTGAGCATGCCGGCCTTGATGCCGTTCTCAGAGAGGAACTTGATGAGCGGGTTGTTCTTGGGCAGGGCCTTGTGGCTGCGGAAGAGCTGGAGGAAGCCTTCTTCCTGCTTCTTCTTGTCGTCGGAGGCGATGAGCTGCTTGGCCTCGGCGAGATACTTCGTGGCGAGCTTGCGCTGCACCTCGACGAGCTTCTCCACGAGGGGCTGATACTGCTCGAAGAGCTGATCGTCGCCCTTGGGCACGGGACCTGAGATAATCAGAGGCGTACGGGCATCATCGATAAGCACGGAGTCGACCTCATCGACGATGGCGTAGTTGTGCTTGCGCTGCACGAGGTCCTTGGGGCTCATGGCCATGTTGTCGCGCAGGTAGTCGAAGCCAAACTCGTTGTTCGTACCGAAGGTGATGTCGGCCTGGTAAGCACGGCGGCGGCTCTCGGAGTTGGGCTGGTGCTTGTCGATGCAGTCAACGGAGAGGCCGTGGAACATATAGAGCGGGCCCATCCACTCGGAGTCACGCTTGGCGAGGTAGTCATTGACCGTCACGACGTGAACACCGTTACCCGTCAGCGCGTTGAGGAAGACGGGGAGGGTGGCCACGAGGGTCTTACCCTCACCGGTGGCCATCTCGGCGATCTTGCCCTGATGGAGGACAACGCCACCGAAGAGCTGCACGTCGTAGTGGACCATATCCCACTTCGTGTCGTTACCGCCGGCTACCCAGTGGTTCTGATAGATGGCCTTGTCGCCCTCGATGCTCACGAAGTCGTGCGAAGCGGCGAGCTCGCGGTCGAAGTCGGTTGCGGTAACCTCGATCGTCTCGTTCTCGGCGAAGCGGCGGGCGGTGTCCTTCACGATGGCGAAGACCTCGGGGAGCACCTCGTTGAGCGCGTCCTCCATGCGGTCGAGCACTTCCTTCTCGAGCTTGTCGATCTTGTTGAAGATTACCTCACGGTCTTCGATGGGGGTGTCTTCGATTTTGGCCTTGAGCTCCTCGATCTGCTGCTTGAGGTCGTCGGCCGAACCTTGAACCTTAGCCTGCAGCTCCTTGGTCTTGGCGCGGAGTGCGTCGTTGTCGAGGTCGTGGATGGCGGGATAGGCCGCCTTGATCTTCTCGACCCAAGGCTGGATGAGCTTCATGTCGCGCGTCGACTTGTTGCCGAAGAGCTTGCTAAGGATTGCGTTGATATTCATTGTGGATGTTAGTTACGTAGGGATAAGGGGGATGGGGGGAAATTTCCCCGTATGTGGAGAGTTGTTGAGGAGTTAAGAAGTTAGAGGAGTTAAGCCGAATGGGGCTGAAGGGTTGAAAGGGAGGTTGGGGAGGTTATCGATTCAATCGTCCTAATCGTTTTAATCGATTGAGTCGTCTTAATCGAATAAATCGAGAGCCTTGAAGCAAAGCCGCTCAATTACAACCGGCTTAACTTCTTAACACCTCTAACTCCTTAACTTCTAGAGGCATTAAGCGCTCCACTGCCTCAGAACAGCGGCGCCGCTGCGCAGGCGTTCGGGGCACGGATACGAATCGCCTTCGAGAGCGTCGGGGCGATGTAGTCGATGGTTACCGGCGTGCTGACCGTGTCGGCCTTGCAGCCCTGACCAAAGAAGATGATGGGGAAGGGTATGTAACTCTCTCGCACGAGCTGTGTGTCGTGCTGTGCATTGTTGACGTAACGCCAGCCCGGGGTGATCTCGACCATTACGTCGCCCGAGTGGTGGGGGTTGTAGGCACCGCGCATGCGGCTGATGCCCGGCGTCCAGGCGCCCTGCATAAGGCGCACGGAGGTATAGACGTCCTTCACCCCGGAAAGCTGCAGGAGAAAATCCTGCACGCGGTCGAGGAGTTCGGTACGGTTGAGCTGCTTCTGCTCGATGAGCCGCTCGTTGAGGTAGAGCTGTGTGCCGTAAGAGGCATCGACATACTGCCCCTGACCATAGACGGCCGTCAGGTAGAGATTGAGCAGGGAAACGGCACGCTCCATGTCAAACGTGCCCGTCGGAATGCGGTAATTCGAGAGATTGCTCGTCTCCTCATCGGCATAGCCCGTCGAGGTGATGACGAAGAGGGCGCGTCCGGCACCGACCTTCTGCTCCACCTCGCGGATGATGCGGCCGATCGATTCATCAAGGCGCACATAGGTGTCCTGCAACTCCATCGGCGCCTCACTGACCGTCTTGTGGTCGAGGTTGCCGGCATAGAGCGTTAGGGCCAGGTAGTCGGTGACGTCATCCGTCCCGATCATCGTGCCGTTGAGGCAGCGGGCCGTTGCGGCAGCCACTTCCTCATTGACCAGACCGCTGGTCTTAAACGAAACATAGCGTCCGTCGCCCTTGAAGCGATGGGCAAAGGGTTTCTTCATACCTCCGGAGAGGAAGTAGGAGAAGTTGCCCACAAGGTCGCTCGAGGGCTTCCAGGTCAACCCGCCGATGCGGGAGGCCGGTGCATTGCCGTTGAGCACGCTCACCCAGGCGGGGAGTGCCGCGCCGTAGTAGCTGCTGGAGCACCAGCGGCCCGAGGCATCATCTATCCAGATGGCTCCGTCGGCAGCATGGCCCGCGGTGAGGATGGCGGCATCACGCGTCGGTGCGATGGCATAGACGATGGCCTTGCCTTCCGTCGCCACCTTGAGTTCGTCACCCAGGGTCGACACATCAAGGGCCGTGGGGGCCGAAGCGTCCTTCGTGCCCACGCCGGCATAGGCCCGGTCGTCTACGCAGAAGACAGGGCGCAGCGTAGCCTCATCGAGCCAGCCCATCCCCACGATGCCGTGGTTTGAAGGAGTCGTACCGGTGACGAGCGTTGCTGCCGCCGAGGCGCGGTCGGGCCGATAATGGGGCACTTCGGCCTGGGTGTAGACGCGGCCTTCGCGCAGGAGCTTGACGAAACCGTCCTGCCCGTAAAGGGGCATGAAGGCATCGAGGTAGTCGCTGCGCAGCTGGTCTATGAGAATACTCACCACCACACGGGGCACCGTGCCAGAGGGCACGCCGGCAGCCGCCGCACCGACGGGGGGTACGGCGAACACGTTCATGGCCATCAGCAGCGAGACGAGCGGCAAGGCTACCGTCAGACCCGCTGAACCTTTGTGATTATGTGGATGGCGTGAGCTCACTGAGTGAAGTGGTGAGAGTTTGGTTTGTTTATATAAAAAGAGGAGTGTGCGGCCGCAGGCACGCGCCCACAGGTTATGCTTTTACGGCAGGGAGGGGGAGCAGCAGCGCTCGCACGGTCCGAATGGCCAGGATGGCCAGAATCACATAGACCTCGGTGGGGAAGGTCTGCAGGCCGCAGATGCCCCACACAAGCGTCAGTACGATCATGGCCAGCTCAACCCACAGCCCCCAGGCCCGGCGACCGCTCACGGCAGCCTTCATCAGCCAGGGGAAGTAGAGCAGCGGCAGGGGATTGAAGAGGGTCACCAGCCAATTGCTCCCCACGGCGGGGTGGGCAGAGAAAAAGAAGAGGAAGGCAATGATGCAGCCTGCCACTCCCTGCGCGATGAGCAGCAGGGTATCAACTTGCCAGACATAGCGTTTCTTCCACAGCTCGTAAGCCGTCAGCGCAACGACCAGCACCAGCAGGGTGACAAAGGTCTGCATCGGACTGAACGGGAAGCCTGCCCCATCGGCTGCCCCGGGCTGGGGCGGCAGCAGGGTCAGCACCGGGCCGGCAAGCGGAACAATCGTCTCGAGGGGCTTCCCTGCCATGCTGTCCGTCACGACACGGCGCACCTTGGCCCCCGCCACAAAACGCTCTGCATAGACGGGCGAAAAGAGTTGGTCGCGCAGAGAGGCAGGGCGGTCAACCTCCGCACCGAGCAGAAGGTCCTGGCCGAACTCATTCCACGGGCTGGCGGCGGAAAATTCCTCCACCATGCCGCGCAGGGTCACGCCCTTACGGGGCTGCGGCCACGTGATATTATTGGCACCCACGATACCGGTAATGCGGTCAATCGCGCGGGTTACGCAGTTATCATAAAAGAAGTTGTAGTGGTAAGTGGCATGCTCAGGCATTACGTTATAAGCCAGGCTATCCACCAGCAACTTTGCCTCGACCTGCGTCAGGTTAAGGCGTTGCTCATAGATGCCGCGACCCTCACGCACATAGGCATCATAGAAGATGCTGTAGGGCACCACGCCCAGCTCATAGTCGGTCTCGCCGAGCATGAAACGCCACATGAAATGGGGCTGGTCAAAGGAAAAGGTGCCGTAATTGAACACCCAGTCATTACACCCGCTGCCTCGATATTCTCTGACGCGCAGGGCTGTATGGCCATAAAGCTCATAGACCAGCGGCCCCGGCGAACAGGTCAGCAGGCTCACCACCGTCGAGTCATCGCCATGGCCCGCACCGCCCTGCACCGCTGCACCGTCGGTCGGCTGCGCCTTCAGCCCCAGGGGCATCACGGCAAGGAGACAGATCAGGGTGAGGAGGATGCGTTGCAGACGATTCATAGGGGGAAATGCATTCATAAGGAGGGGTCGCCATGGCACACTGCTCCACAAGCACGAGCTGCATGATAACAAGCTGAATCTCAGCCTCATGCGCCCGCACCGAAGGCACTGACCCAGCGAAGCTCAGGGCTATATAGGCCCATAAGCCGCCGCAAAGGTACTAAAAAGGGAAGGCGCCGACCGCCTCTGAATGGCTGAAAAAGAGTGTAAACCCTTCGGTGCAGGCGGAATCTATAGGCCCACACGGCACAATTCCGCCAAACAGGACAGCACAAAGCCTTCATAGCGCGCGCAGAAAGCCCCCACCCGATCACGCTCCGCCGCTGCGCAAAATATGAAGGCCACCCGCAGAAAACGTCCATTTTACTATCAATCAACGAATTAGCTGTATCCTCCGTCCACAACTCCCCTCATCTGGGCGCATTTACCCCTCAACTTGTGCCGACTGCATACCTATGAAGTTTTGACTAGGTACGTAGCTAGTTCGATTTTCATCCCTTCTAGTTTTATCTAGCTACGTATCCCGTTTTCCGAGCCCTCATATCCTGAGAAAAACAGGCCCGCCCGCCGTCATTTTTCGTTCCCTTAACGTCTAGATACGCCCGCTCCGTGCCCCAGCCTGAACGCCAAAAATCCGCCTTTCGGAACAATTCTTATCTTTCACCCTAGCCCTCCCCAGCGATTCTGTTCTATCTCCGCACAGACCTTTCGCCTTCGCATGTCGAGGACCGCTTGCGGTAACTGGGACGACAAGCTGCCAGTCCTTCGGCAGTCACCGACAAGCCTTTGCTCCTCCCAGTCACCGCAAGCGGTCCTAGTTGTCCTCCCAGCCCCCCCAAGCCCCGCGACATATAAAAACACAGCATGGAGGCCCGCCGCCTAGCTCCCAAGGGGGCTAGCGACTGACCTCCATGCTGTATATAGAAGGGGATTGCCTTTAGGCCTTGACCACGCAGGGACGGCGTTCCTTGGCGGGACGGGGCGCACCGTCGGGATAGCCCAAGATGAGGTGGCCGATGCCCTCATAGTCGCCCTCCACGCCGAGGGAATGGAGCCATTCCTGCCACTCGGGCTCGTCGAACTCCTGGCGCGCACGGTTGATCCAACACGAGCCGAGGCCCAGGGCGTGGGCCGCCAGCATCATGTTGCCGAGCATCAGCGTGGCATCATACACATGGTTGGGGTTGCTCCTTTCACCCAAGATGATCAGGCACACGGGCGCGCCATAGAAGGGGTCTGCCGTCTCGGCGGCGCCCATGATGCGGGCATTGTCTTTGCGCAGCCGCTCGCGCACGGCGGGATCGGTCACCTCGACGACGAGCCACGGCTGCTGGCTCTTGCCCGAGGCGGCATAGGTTCCGGCCTCGATCACCTGGTCTACCAGTTCCTGGGGCACAGGCCTCGAGAGATATTTGCGCACGCTGCGGCGCGTCTTGATCGCTTCAAGTACGGGATTAGTCATGATAGATGGGAATAAGTGGGGGTTTGGGTGCAAAGGTAAGGAAGATTGAAGAAGCTGGGCTTCTTACCCCCCAATAAAGCCCTTCAGCTCCCGCGTGATCCTCCCATACCCCTCCTCTACGGGGTGCAGGCCATCGCGGAAGAGGCGCTCGTCAATGCGGCCGCCGGGGTGCTCGTCGTGGAATACAGCCCCAACGAACCCATCAAGGTGGCACTCAGCCGCAAGGTAAAGATCAAGGACTTTGCAGACGCCAAGGTGTTTACACAAGAGAGCAGGGCCAGACTTAGTTCTGTACAGGAATTGAAAGCCTCGAATGACCCTATCGTTAAGAAACCTACAGAGGGTATCAGAGTAGCCTTTCCCGACGGAACTGTCATTTGTAGGCGCACCACCATCTCCACCTATATTGCCACCATTCATCGCATAGGCTTCGAGCGAGTTGCCAGCCTACGTATCCTTCACTCTGGAATCAATATCGTATCCCGAATCAGACGGTCCACAGAGAATGGTCATGTATGCCAGCATGAGGTTGGAGAATGGTATATCTTCTCGAATACCAACAACAGACAAAAAATGCGGGATTTGAGAAACATATCTGATCGTCTCGGACTTTATCTGCAGATCAGCAATGCGATTCCTGTCTTGGATGAGGACGAACCATTCTAGCTTCTCCCATTAAACCTCCCCCCCCGCCGGCCGTCGCAAAGACCTATGACACGACTCAGGCTCTTCGCCTTTCTCCTCGGGTCGGCACTGCTTGCCCCCTTCTCACAGCTCTCAGCTCAGACAGCATCGGGCTCACCCACCTTCATTCCCCGCACCGGCCGTTTCGCCGGCATCACCCTACCCTACCGAGAGGCAAACATTGCAGGAGACGGACAGGAACGGGCACTGGTGATCTACCTGCACGGCGGGTCAAGCAAGGGTTTGGACAATGAGAAGCCCATCACCGAACCGGGCGTGGATTCGCTCGCGCGCTACCTCACGACGCAGGGCACCGCCGCGGCCCTGCACGGACTCTTCATCGAACGGCTCCGCCACACCGTTGGCACGGTGGAGACGCGCATCGTCCGCCGCTAGACCCACATGGCCGGCCTAGGTTTTATGCTTACCTTCGTGCCCTGATCTGCACTCCTTATAAATAACCGGATGACACATCTCTCCTCGCAACGCCGCGCACTGATCATCGGCGCCACATCGGGCATCGGCCGCGCCCTGGCCGTAGAACTTCATCGGCAGGGCTGGCACATCGGGGCGGCCGGTCGGCGCATCGAACTTCTGGACGCACTACGCGACGAACTGGGGGACGGCACCGTAACGGGCTTCCTCGACGTGACAAGTGATGAGGCACCGCAGCAATTGCACCGCCTCATCGATGCGCTCGGCGGAGCCGACCTGATCGTGCTCGTGGCGGGCGTAGGCTGGCAAAATCCGGAACTCGATCCTGCGGTCGAACTCCGTACGCTCGAAACCAATGCCTTAGGCTTTACGCGCATGGCGCTCGCGGCTTATCACTACTTCGCCGGCCGCGGCGGTGGCCACCTCGCCGCCGTCACCTCCATTGCCGGCACGAAGGGCATCGGCACGGCGCCGGCCTACTCGGCCACGAAGCGCTATCAATGGACCTACCTCCAGGCCCTCGCCCAGCAGGCACACACTGACGGACTGAAGCTGACCGTTACGGACATCCGTCCAGGCTTCGTCACGACAGACCTCATCAAGGGGAGCCGCTTCCCCATGCAACTTACGCCCCGCCATGCCGCCCGTTGCATCGTCCGTGCCCTATACCACCGCCAGCGCATCGCCATCATCGACTGGCGCTACAGCCTCCTCACCGCCCTCTGGCGCCTCATCCCCAACGGGCTGTGGGAGAGGCTGAAGCTGCGCAGAAGGTAAATCCGGTCCCGACCGCATCCCGACCCGTGCAGATGATTAACTATGTCCCTACGGGTAATTTCCGATTTTTGCCTACACCCTGCCACCAAGTCCTCCGAACGAATTGTAAGACAACCATCTCGTGGTGTAGGCAAAGGCTCGTTTGCCTACACCTAGCCTACACCTCGCTGCCACCACATCTCCACCATCCAGGAGAGTTTCCGCCTCTGGCCGGTGGCAGCTTAGTGGCAGCCAGGTGTAGGCAGACGAGCCTTTACCCACACCACGAATTCATTGATTTACAATTACCCCAGAAAGGTTAGTGGCAGGGTGTAGGCAAAAATCGGAAATTACCCGGTAGTACCTCTTTCAACATGGCGTCTCCGTCAAACGACATGGCATGTAGGCTCGCCGAGACGGCATGTAGTTTTCCAGAACCGGCAGCTTTTTAAAATTGGGGCAAGGGGGAATAAAATACCAATGGGTTGCGCTTGCCTGAGGGGGATTCCACCGGGGGCGCGATAGGAGTGTTTATACCTAAGCGATGAGTTTGCCCTGCCCATAACCTGCCGGAGTCCGCGTCCACCCCCGGAACCGCAAGCAGGATATAAATAATCCGTCCGTTTCCTTGCTCATTCTTTGCTTTCCGCTACCTTTGCTCCTAACCTACGTTACATCTCAAAAGCGCGCTTATGAACCTTCCACTAACCCTCCTCCCCCGCCTACGGTCCGCAGTGCGGGGCATCACGCCCTATCTGTTCGGTACGTTGCTTTGCGCCACGCTGAGCACTGCCGGCGCATGTGCACAAAAGGGGACACAGGAACCCGACTCTTACAACTACAAGCGAGGGGTAGAGGCTTATGACAATGACAAATATGACGATGCGGTGGACTACCTGCAGCGCGAACTCAAGGAACATCCCAAAAACGGATTCGCAGCCTATTATCTGGCCTGCACGCACTACGCGATAGACAGCGAGAAGCGCGACGTGGTGATCAAAGGCCTCAACGAGGCGCTCAAGCTGCTGCCCAAGAAGGCGTATGACTTCCGTGCACGCGCCCTGACGAGCCGCGGCGTCGTTCAGGCCGAACTGGGCGACACGGCCAAGGCGCTGGCGGACTACACGCTAGCCGCCGAGATCGATCCGGAGTACGAACAACCGCTGCAGTACCGCGCTTATATCTATAATAAGCAGGGCAAGACGACGGAGGCCGAAGCGGACTACCGAGAGGCGCTCCGCCGCCAAGAGACGAGCGTCGATGCCTATATCGGCCTGGCGGACCTGTCCATGGACCGCAACGACTATCAGGCAGCCCTTCCCCTGCTCACCCGCGCCCTGGCACTCAACGGTTCGTCCCAAGAGGCCGGACTGAAACGTTCAATCTGTTACTACCACCTGAAGAAATATCGCGAAGCCACCTCCGACGCCATCGGCGCCTATGCCATGGGCGGAGACTACGCTGTGGAAGCAGGCAACCTGTTGAGCGCGCTGGCAGACTCAGCGTTCGTTCACGTTGATACGCAGCTACGCGCCAAGGCCCTGGAGGAGAAGGATGACGACGGGGCCTGGACCTTCCTTCTCGCCGTCATCTACAGCGATACGGGGCACTACAAGGAGGCCATCGCAGCCTATAAGCGCCTCGAAAAGGGCGATGAGGAGAAGCGCCCGGCCATTGCCTATGCGATGGCACGCACCTACGCCAGCCTCTATGACTACCCCACCGCCCTGCGCTATATCGACCAGGCTGTGGAGGGTGACAGTGCCGATGCGGACTATGCCGTGCAGCGAGCGGACATTTACTATAACCTCGACCGCCGCGAGGCCGCACTTGCCGAGGCTGACCGCACGGTGCGGCTGGCCCCCGACACGCCCGGTGCTTATGCGCTGCGCGCCTCGCTGCGTGAGGCCTATGGTGACGACCACGGCGCCCTCGATGACTATCAGACGGCGATGACCCTCCTCGAAGCGGGAGACGCCAGTCTCAGCTTACACCGTGCCCGCATCGAAGACCGCCTGGGCGACAAGGCAGCCGCACGCCGCGACTATGAGGAAGTGGTGCGGCTCGACAGCATCCCCCACGAAGCGTCCTCGGGCATCTTTGCCCTCGCAGCCTTGGGCGATACGGCCAAGGCCCGGGTCTGGAACGACAGCATCCTCGCCCGCACGAAACTGACGGACCGGCCGGGCAATCTCTACAACGCTGCCTGCCTCTTTGCCGTGATGGGGCAATCCGACCGCGCACTGGACTATCTGCGACAGGCCTTTGAGGCGGGTTACCGCGACCTGGTGCACATGCGTTACGACCACGACATGGACGGCCTGCGCGAATTGCCCCGCTATAAGGAACTCGTATCCCATTTTGAGAAGGTTTACGCCACCGAACTGGCCCGCGAGGCGGAGAGCGATTCGCCTGCCGACGCCAAGGCGGTGAAGGTGACGACGGAGGTGCCCTTCACCCGCGAGGCGGGCATCTATAAGGTGAAATGCACCATCAACGGCCTGCCCCTCCACTTCTACTTCGACACCGGTGCGGCCGATGTGACGATTTCATCGGTCGAGGCTGCCTTTATGCTCAAGAACGGCTATCTCTCACGCAATGACCTCGGCGGGCGACAGTATTACGGCAACGCCTCGGGCGAGATCACTGAGGGCACGACCGTCACGCTGCGCTCGGTAGAGTTCGGCGGCCTGACGCTGTGCAACATCAAGGCCTCGGTCGTACACAACCAGTCGGCCCCCCTCCTGCTGGGCCAGACCGTCCTCTCACGCCTCGGCAGCATCGAGATAGACTATGCCAACTCGGTCCTGAAGATTACTTATCTGAAGAGGTGAGCCTTTGGTTAAGAAGTTAGAGGAGTTAAGAAGTTAAGGCGATTGTATCGGAACACAGGAAGGCATAGGATAATAGCCTAGGGAGATTCATCTCTAGGGCCATATTCCATACTCCGACTCACCGCTAATTCCGCCAAAACGATACGTTTATTGGCAGCAAGTAAATAAAAGACGCACCATCCCAGGGATAAATCCCGAGGCTATTGTCTGATGCCCCTTTGGGGCTACCCCAACCCTTTAGCCCCCATTCGGCTTAACTCCTTAACTACTCAACTCCTAAGATATCCCCCCACCAGCAAACTTCCCCTCCCATGACTCTCCGACATATCCTGGCGCTTGCCGCGCTATTCCTCCTCGCGCTGTGCCCCCTCGACGCGCAGTCACAGATTGACCACGATGACTACAACTGTCAGCGGGGCATCGAGGAAATGAAAAATCAAAACTATGACGAGGCACAGGAATATTTTCTCAAAGCCCTCAACAAAGACGAGAACGACGGCTATGCCTACGCCTATATGGGCCGCCTCGGCTATTTACGATTGCAACTGGCCATCGCTCTGCGCAGCACGCAGCTGGCACTGAGGTATGTGCCGGAGCGTGATGCAAACTTCCGTGCACAAATCTATGCCTGGCGCGGCGATATGCAGTTCGCCATACGCGACACGACGGCGGCCCTCCGCGAGCTAGACCGCGCCATAGCCCTTGCCCCGCGCAATGGCGACTACCGGGCGACCCGCTCCATGCTCTACCTCCACCTCAACGATTACCCCCGCGCCCTAAAAGAGGCGGAGGAGGCGCTGCGCCTCGACACGGCATCAACCATAGCCCGTTATGCACTGGACTTTGTGGCCATCAAGGAAAAGCGCTGGGCTGATGCCCTGCGCTACAGCACCGAAATCATCCAGCGCGACACCACGGCCTATGCATCCTATGAAAACCGCCTGAATGCCTGCTATCATCTGGGCGACATGGAGGGGGCGGCCAATGACCTGGCCTCTCTCTGGCGCGTGCACGGCGACAGCCCCATCGCTCGAAACTGGACCGACTCACTCGCCCTGCACGACTATGTAGCGACCGACAAGGCGCTGGCCGCCGCCATGAAGCGCTGGCCCGATGACTGCGACCTGCCCTATGCACGATATCGTGCGGCATTTGCCACGCTCCGCATGGAGACGGCACTCAAATATGCCCGCGAGGCGGCCAAGCTGCGCGATGACAAGGTGCAGACGGCCTATATCCTCGCACCGGCACTCGAAATGACGCAGCAATTTGAAGAGGCCCTCGACGTGGTGCACAAGGGTTATGAGGCAGACTCCACTAGCGCATGGCTCTGTGAGGAAATGGCTTACTTGCTAAACCAGCTCGGACGCTCCGACGAGGCGCTGCGCTATGCGAACCGGATGATCGAACTCCGTCCGGACGTAGCCGGCTACTACAACCGCCGGGCGCTGGTTTCCCTGCAGCTAGGCAGACTCACGGCTGCACTCCGGGACGCCCGCTATGCCACAACGCTCGACACGACCTCTGCGGGCTGTCAGATGAACATGGCCTACGTCCTCATGGCCCTGGGCCGTCAGGCGGAAGCACGGCCTGCCCTCGAACGGGCCGTACGCCTCGATTCCGTAGCTGTGGAGGACGGACAAAACCGCGGTCTGGCGCTCTACTACCTAGGGCGTAAGGACGAAGCCCGGCAGTGGGGCAAGGAAGTGCTCCGCGCCTGGGAAGGTCAGGTAGAGGCCGGCGAGAAGGTGCTGGTAGACCCCACAACCTACTACTGGATTGCCCGCCTCTACAGTCTCCTCGGCGAGACGGATCAGGCCCTGGACCTCTTGCGCAAGGGCCTCGACAATGGTCTGCGCCTCACGCCCTACCGCCTCAGCGAGGAAGAACTCGCCAACCTCCGCCCCCTGCCGGCCTACAAGGCGCTGATGAAGGAGTATGAGGGACGGAAGCATGTGTGGAAGTGAGGTGGATCGAGAGATTAAGAAGTTAGAGGAGTTAAGCCGAATGGGACTAAAGGGTTGTAAGGGACGGCAGGATTATTGCCCGGGCACCGGCCGAGAGCCCCAAAGGGGCGTGAGGTAACAGCCGAGGGATTTATCCCTAGGATTATCCGCCCCTCTATTTACTAGCCGCCAATAAACGTATATCTTTGCGTGATTGGCGGCGAGTCAGAGATGAAACGGTAGCCCTAGGGTTTCACCCTAGGCTATTCTCCTATGCCCCTTTGGGGCTATCCCGTGAAACGCATAGGCTGCGCCTGCGTTCCAACACATTGGGCTAAACTCATAAGACAACCCGCGTTCCAACCCATTCGGCTTAACTTCTTAACTCCTCTAACTTCTTAACTTCTAAGCTCCCCCCTATGCCCTCCCTCACCGTCATCATCCCCGTCTACAACGCCGAACACACACTTGATTGCTGCGTGGAGAGCGTGCGGTCACAGGATTGTGGGGCGCTGGACTTGCGGATTATCCTGGTGGATGACGGGTCGCCGGACAACTGCCCCAAGCTCTGCGATGATTGGGCGGCTCGCGACCGGCGCATCAGAGTGATTCACCAGACTAACGGCGGTCTGAGCCGGGCACGCAATGCCGGACTTGATCATTGCGCGACGGACTATGTCACCTTTGTCGATGCCGACGACTACCTTGAGGACGGCACGCTCCAGAGCGTTATGCAGGAGATGCAGCCCGACTATGACCTGCTGGAGTACGCAGTCATCCGCATGACGGATAAAGCCCGGAAGGGAGAGCGGCTCTCTTGGGGGAGCCATGCCTACACCGAGGCGGACAGCTATTGGTTCAGGACACGGGGATACGCCCATAGCTGGGCATGTAACAAGATTTACCGCCGCGAGCTCTTTGACGGCTTGCGGTTTACCCCCGACCAGCTATTCGAGGACATGGACATCATGCCCCGCCTGCTACGCCGTTGCAAACGCTTTGGCACGACGACGGCCGGAGCCTATGTTTATACCTACAATCCGCAGGGTATCACCGTCTCTCAGGCAGCGAAGGGCCTGCCCATGCTGCTGGATGCCCACTTGCGCTCCGGCTTTACGCTGCGTGACGACCACTACTACATGGCGCTGGTAAACATCCAGCTGGACGTTTTCCCCCTGACGGGACGCGTACTGCTCCCCACAAGGAGAGACGTGCAAGTAAAAACACTATCGGACAACCCCACCCGATTGAAAGCCTTGTTCATCATCCTATTCGGACTCAAAACGCTCTGCCGCCTATGGTCTCTGTTCAAGCGATGACACCACCGCTCATCTCCTTCATCATCACCACGCATGAGCGTCCCATCCCCTTGCTGAAGCGCTGCATCGGGAGCGTGCTGGCTGTCAAGGCCGGCGGTGCGGTGACGGAGGTCATCGTTGTAGACGACGGATCGAAGGTTTGCCCATTTCCCTTACTTGGCGAGGCGCTCACGAGGCAGATTGTCTGCATTCGACAGGACAACGGCGGTCTGGCCCGGGCACGCAATGCCGGCATGGCACGGGCGCGGGGACGCTACATCCAGTTCGTCGATGACGATGACTGCCTCCTCCCACGTGCCTACGACCACGTGGCTGCGCTGGCGCAGGAGGAGCGTTACGACCTGATTTTCTTCCGCCTGACCCGTTCGGCCCGCGCCCTACGTGAAGGCGCCCCGATGATGACAGCGAACGCGCCAGTGGAATACTATTCCTCAGGGGCCGCCTACATGGCCGGGCACAACCTGCGCGGCTCGGCCTGCGGCTACCTGTTCCGCCGCAGTGCGGCGGGCGAACTGCGCTTCACGCTCGGCATCTATCATGAAGACGAAGACTTCACCGCCCGCCTGCTGCTCCAGGTGGGGCCGCTGGTTGATGCCCCCTTCACGGCCTATTATTACCAACGGAGCCGAGGGTCGATTATCACGCGGCGTGACGCAGCCACCGTCGAGCGGCGGCTCAGCGACCTTTTGGGCATCATCATCCGCCTGCGCAGGCTAGCGCCCCAAGGTTTGCCGTCCGAGGCGACGGCCCTTCACGATGGCTCCGCCGCTGCGCACGACCTCATTCGCCGGGCCGTAACCCGCCGCGTAGATCAGCTCGCAATGGCCTATGTCTACAGGGTCATCACCACGACCCGCTCATTGCCCCGTCTCATCCAGGCCCTGCGTACCCTTCGGGTCGAGAAGCTCTATCCCTTGCCTGTCCGTCCCTACAGCCGAGCCTACCAGTGGTTTTGCCGTATGGCCAATCTGCTGGCGCCTTTTGTGTGAGCGAAGGCCTTTACCATGACGTGTGGTCATTGGCACGAGCCTCGACAGCGGCAGCAACACTCACGAAACATCCCGCCGCCGGCCCCCGCACCATGTTGATGCGGAGGGTCGGCGGCGGGATGTTTTGTATTTGGCCAGGGGGGGGAAAAGGCGGGCCCTTTAATCACCCAAGACGATGACCTTGATGTAATCTTTGAGGCTGAAGGGGCCCTTGCGGTAACCGCCCTGCGAGTCGGAGAGCAGGAGGAGGGTGCGGCGGCCATCGTTGAGGGTGCGGCCCAGACACATGGCCTCGTAGTTGGCAAAGCGCAGGCGGAAGGGCTGGGCCGTGGTGGTCCAGTCGGCCAAGAGCTTCTTGACGAGGTATTTGTTGGGGTCGAGCGTCGTGAGACTTACGCTGCTGTCGATCTGATGCCCCTCGGCAGGATTGACAATGTAGAGTTTGCAGCGACACTCACTGCTCAGCCCGCCCGCCGTGATGTTGGCTTCACGTTCCAACACGAGGAGACGCCCGTCGGGCAGGGCGGTCAGTTCGGGCACGCCGTAGACATAGATCTTGCCGAAGTCGTCCGTACGGCCGCGGTCCATGCGATAGGCATACTGGGCCACGGGTTGCAGGTCTTCGGTAAAGGCCTGGAGACGAAGGAGGTTCTGCACGCCGGGATGCTGCGGCGAAGCTGCCGGGCCATCGGCGGGCAGCGTGCTCTCCGATGTCGTCCAGAAGCGGTGGGTCGCGTCACTATAGGTAAGGGCCTCAAAGCCATAGTTGGGCACGATGTTCTGGAGGGAGAAGATGGCGGGCACGTTGAGCTTGCGCCCCGTGGGGCGGCCGTCAAGCGCATATTCCAGAATCTCCTGATCCCCCTCGCCGCTGATGAAGAGGGTGCGGGTCGAGGGAAGATAGGCCACGCCCTCGCAGTCGCGAACGGAGATACCGGCAGCGTCGACGCGGGGGGTAGGGTTGCCCTTGAACCCCTCGAGGTAAACGCCCGTGACCTCACCCGTCTCACCGCTCTGGGCGATGCGCATGAGGAAGAAACCGTCGGTCGGCTCCTTGTCGCTCACAACGGCATAGCGGTCGTCACCGAGCGGAGCGATGCCGCTATATTGTCCTGAACCGATGCCCCAGAGCGAGAGGGACTTCTGCTCAAGAAGCTGTGCCGACTGAGCCAGGGCTGCAGGCGCCAGGGTTAGCGCAAGGGCTAGAGAGGAAATGAACTTTCTCATTGTAGCGAAATCATTTATTCGTCCAGCAGCAGATCCATCACCACGGGCTGAGCGGCGAGGAACATGGCAGCCAAGCCGCCGGGCGTGACGATATTGTCAGGTTTGATGTCGGTGAGGCGTACGCGGCCGTTCTCGATGATATACCACCCGTTGTTTTCGGGCAGGAAGAGGTCGCCGTCCACGCCTACGTGGAGCTGGAAACCCGGGTTGGGGCGGGCAATGGCGGAGAGGAAGAGGGGCACGTTGACCACACGGGCCATGGCGTAGGGCACCGTTTCCTTGTTGGCACCGGGGATGATAAAGCGGCGGTAGACCTGATCGACGCCGCAAGCCTTGCAGAGATATTTGACAAAGGCTGCGCGAGTGGCCGTCTCACTGATGGCCAGCGTGCGGATGTAGACCTTGCCGTTGGCCTCCTTGACCGCCACGCAAACGCCCACAAGGCGGCGCTTGCGGTAGGCCGTCAGGACGTAGCCCTCGGGCTCAAGGTCTACCGTCTCGAGGGCGGCAAAGAAGTCGTCCTCCGAGGGGTGGATCATGAAGGGGAGTGCACTCGTCATGCTGCGGTAGTAGACGTAGAGCGACTCGGGCCACTCATCGGGGCGCTCGACGGTGATCTTGTCCGTCGGGCCGTCCTGGGAAATGTCGAGGGGAAGTTCGCGGCGGAAGGCCGACGTCCAGTAGGAGCCGTTATGCGGCTGCTCGTAGTAGTGACGCAGTTCCTCCGAACCGGGGATGAGGAAGCTCAGCGCACCGCCCTGGACGAAAAGGCGGCGGTTGGCCTCATAGAGGAGGTTGCGGGCATAGCCGCGGCTGCGGTAGGCGGGCAGTGTGCCGAGGCCGGAGACATAGCCGGTGTGGAGCACTGTGCCGTAAAGCGTCATGCGGTAAGGGAGCAGCTGCATGGCAGACACCACCTGACCGTTAGAGCGCACGGTGAGGTTGCGCTCGTCGGTATATTTCTCGTTGAAGTAAATATCCAGAAAATCTTCGCTGTCCTGCGGGAAGCAGGTATGCCACAGCTGGCGTGTCTGCGCCTTGATTTCTTCGGGAGAGAATAGCGTGGAAGGCATTGTTACGATGATAATATGTGGGGGGGGGAAAAAAGGGAGAAGGGAGCAAGGCAAGAGCAAGGCGTCAGTCAAGCGTTACGTGTCAGTATCGGCTTAACTCCTTAACTTCCCTAACTTCTTGACTTCCCTACTCTGACTCGTCACTCCTTGCCGAAGGGGTGCTTGGTCATGACGGTATATTTAGAGAGGAGTATTTCGGGGTGATAGGATAGTTTGGAGCGGCGGAGGCCCTCGATGCCAAGGTCCTCTTCGCGGTTGAGGAGGGTGTATTGCTCGGGCACGCTACGGGCCAGTTCGCGGCAGACGGTGGCAAAGGCCCCTTCATAGCGCGTGTCGGCCTTCTCCACACAGACGTCAAACGTGTCGTGGTTGATCGGGGCGCCGTAGCTGAAGGAAACGATGTTGCCCCCTTCGGCCTGACTGAGGCGGATGACCACGCCGTGGCCGCCCAGCTCTTCCCAGTGATCAAAGGCCGTGAGCATCGACCGGCGCTCGGCATCGTAGGTATAGCGGCCGGCATCGGTCTCTTCGGCCTTGAGGGCCGCCCACTCCTCATCGAGGGCAATGCAGTCGGGAATGAGTTCACGTGTCAGGGGCAGCACCTCAAAGTCAGGGTGCTGGCGGGCAAAGCGATTGGCAAAGTTCCGCTTGGGCTGCAGCTTCTTCCCCGCCAGCGTGGCCAGAGCTTCGCGGCGGTAGAGGTAATCGGTGAAGTTTCGATCGGCCGTGGCATAGAAGTAGCCCGGCATGGCCTCGTCAAGCAGGGCCAGCGTCGGCTCGCACACGCCGAGCATGAGGAAGGGCTCACCGATCTCCTCGGCATCCTTGAGCAAGAGGGAGAGAATGGCGCACCAGTCCCCCTGCCCCACCGGCGAGAGATAAGCCAGATGCCCGTCGGCACGGAAGCGGAAGAGCAACCATCCCTCATAGTCGGCCACCTCGGTGTCATAGAGGAAGCGCCAGCTGAAGAGGTTCATAAAACTCAGGTCGCAGTTGCGCCGCTCAGTCGGGCGCACACGTGCCGTTATCAGGTCTCTGTCTGCCAGGGTCAGGGGGTGGAAGGGGAGGGACATGGGATGTTGAAGGGAAAGGATTTAAGGGGGGGGCAGTCTAATAATAGATGCTATTGTTCTGCCTGTTCGTCGATTCTGTCGAAACAATCGATCTAACCGACTGAACAGCAGGAGCTCAAGCGCAGCAGATCCGCCGGTTCAGTAGGCCCGGCCCTGCGCATCATACCGCAAACGTCTTCTGCCACCAGCCGCTCAGCGTGTTGACGCTCAGTCGGATGGAGTCACGCCCCGTCTGCAGGAGTTTGCTTACAGACGTGAGGGGCAGGGAGAGGTAGGTGTCGCGGGTGACGTAGGCCGGATCACCGTCGGCGTTGTGATAGAGCGTGGCACAGAGCGTGCGGCTGCCATCGGCATTGTCGAGTACCTCGGTCAGGGCAAAACCGAAATAGTGTGTCTTGCCGGGCGTGCCTTTTACGGCCAAGTAGAGATTGATGTGGGTCGCCCCGCGCCAGCAGGCGGTCAGCCCGAGCGGTTCGGTCTTGAGGAAGCCCGGACGATATTGCACCACAGGGAGGGAGAGTATGGGCGAATAGTTTGCCAGGCGCACGCGGTCGCTCCCTTCAGCCTCGGGCACGTAGACCGCCACGACGCGGTAGGCTGTATCGGGCCGCAGGCCGGTCACGCTCCGGCTGAGGGTCAGCGTACGGCCATCGTCGGTAGTCAGCGTGGCGGCATGCCCCGAGCCGTCTGTCACGAGATCGGCCAGCCCTTGTACATAGGCCGGCAACGCCGCCTCATCGTCTGCCCCGCAGGCGGTGAGAACGGGCAGGGCTAGGCAAAGGCCGAGCGAAAGGGTAACCGCCGGCAGGAGGGAGCGGTGGGAGAGCCTGATCATGAAGCGCCCTGGGCTTTGCGGTAATTGATCAGCGGGTTGGCATACATCGTCAGCACCTTCTCCCGCAGGAAGGGCACGTCCTTGTCCGCCAGGGTGATGCGGTCTAGACGGTCGGCGAGATAGGCCTCAAAGGCCTCCTTGTCCGCTGGCGTGTAGTGCGCTGCCTCAGCGTCCGTGCCGTTCAATAGGTCGAGGGCCACATAGTTGTCGGGGAAGAGTTCGTAACCCTGATGGATCTCACGGTCCATGCGAGCGGCAAGGGCGCGGAAGAGTTCCTGCTTCTGCAGTTGGGCATAGTCGTCGATCCACTCGTCCATGGGGCGTCCGAGGCGGTAGTGCACGTGGCCCTTCATGCCGAAGATGCCCGTCTGCATGTTCTCCAGATCGGCCTGCATGGTCTTCTTATAGTCGGGGTTGTCGCGCTTCTGCTGCATCTCCTCCGCCTTGAGGTAGTCACAGGGGTCGAGCTCATAGCTGATCGTCAACGGCACGATGTGGAGCGCTTTGAGGCGGTCGATGACCGAACCTTCACCGCCCATGGCCATCATCTTGAGCACGCTCTCTTGCGTACGGTCGTCGGAGTCCTTCGCACGGCCCTCACGCTGGGCGATCCAGATGTTTTCATGCTTCTGCGCGATGGCGAAATGCATGTACTCGCTCATGCGCTTACTCGAGGCGAGCATCTCGCGGATGCCCACGGAGCGCTGCACGATGAAGGTCTTGTTGAGCCTGACGAGCGTCTTGATCCAGGGATAGATGAGCAGGTTGTCGCCGATGGCGATCTCGGGCGTCGTACGAAAGCCGTTGTCGAGGAGGAGAATGCTCAACAGGGCGGGATCGATGACGATGTCGCGATGATTGGAAACGAAGGTGAAGCTCCCCTCGCGCCGCGCCTCGGGAGCGATGGCGGAGGCATCCATCTCATAGCCCCGCGTAATGGGTTCGGCCAATTGCTTGACCAGCGGATAGATGAGCGTCTTTTGCAGTTCGAGCAGCGACTTACACCCACGCGCACGGGCATGGAGCGCTTCGATGGGCACACCTTTATAGAAGGAACTGGCAATAGCCTGAAACCGTGTATCGCCAAAGAGGGCGTCGACGGCCTCAGGGATCTCCGCCGGTTCATAGGGGCGGATGGCGTCAAAATCGTGGATGGTCATGGGCGGGAGAATGTTTGGATGTGGTGACAACGCTGTCTGGGCGCTGAAGGGGGAGGGCCGCACCTCACGGAGGCGCAGCGCCCTAGCGCAGCTTCCCTTCGATGATTTCGCTCAGCACGTTTTTGATGTCCATGCCGGCGGCGCGCACCTGCTGGGGAATGAAGCTGGTGGCGGTCATGCCGGGCGTAGTGTTGATCTCGAGCATGTTGATCTGCTCGTTGCCCTTTTCACCGCTGAGGATAAAGTCGATGCGGATGAGACCGTAGCAACCGAGGCGATCGTAAATGGCACGGGTCGTCTGGCTCACGCGGAGGGCCGTCTCGTCGCTGATGCGGGCGGGGGTGATCTCGCTCACCTTGCCGTTATACTTGGCGTCGTAGTCGAAGAACTCCTCCGACGTCACCACCTCGGTGATGGGGAAGGTGTAGATCGAACCATCGAGGCGGCGGTAGCAGCCACAGGTTATCTCCGTGCCGGTCATCATGCGTTCGATCATCACCTCGTCGCTCTCCATCATGGCCTTGTCAATGGCTGCGCGAAGGGCGTCGGGACGCTTGACCTTCGAAACGCCGAAGCTCGAACCGCCGGCATTGGGCTTGACAAAGCAGGGGATGCCCAGACGCTCGGCCACAGCCTCGTCGCTCGGCAGTTTCTGACCGCGGCGCACGAGGATGGAGTCGGAGATGTGGAGGTCGGGATAGGCCCGCAGGAAGTTGTTGAGGGCAAACTTATTGAAGGTCATGGCCTCGACCAGCACGTCGCTCGTGGAGTAAGGCATGTCGATGAGGTCGAAGTATCCCTGGAGGATGCCGTTCTCACCCGGTGTGCCGTGGATGGTGATGTAGGCGAAGTCAAACTCATGGCGCCCGTCGGAGGCGGTGAAGGAGAAATCGCCGCGATCGATGTGGCAGATCTCTTCCTTGTAATTAACGGTCCAGCTGCCTTCCGTTAGCTCAACGAGGTAGCAGTCATACTTCTCCTGATCCATCGAGGAGAGGATGAAGGCTGCCGAGCGCAGCGATACGTCGTGTTCTGACGAGTCGCCTCCGGCGACAATGGCAATGGTGCGTTTCATTGTAACGATTGGGGTATGTGTATGTAGATTGTATTTACTTGATTGCTAGTGGGCAGGGGCATATAATCAAGAAGCAAGCGCTCCGGAAGTATCGGCTAATCTCCCAAAGAGCTCAAGCGTCCCGTCAGTATCGGCTCCTTAACTTCTTAACTCCTTAATTTCTAAAGAACAGGACTCAAGCGTTCAGCCCCATCTTCCTCCACCGCTCGATAAGCTCCGCCATATCGGCAGGCAGGGGCGAGGTGAAGTCCATCTCCTCACCCGTGCGGGGATGTTTGAAGCCCAGTGTGCGGGCGTGGAGCGCCTGACGGGGGCAGAGCTCGAAGCAGTGGCGCACGAAGGCTTTGTATGAGGCGCTCGGCTGGCCGCGCAAGATCTGGTCGCCGCCGTAGCGGGCATCGGCAAAGAGGGGGTGGCCGATGTGGCGCATGTGGGCACGGATCTGGTGGGTACGGCCCGTTTCGAGGATACACTCCACGAGCGTCACGTAGCCGAATCGCTCCACCACGCGCCAGTGGGTCACGGCGTGTTTACCGATGCCGGAACCTGGGGGGAATACGGCCATGCGCAGGCGGTCCTTCGGGTCGCGCCCGATGTTGCCTTCAATGCGGCCCTCATCGCCCTCAGGGTTGCCCCAGACGAGAGCGAGGTAACGGCGGCGCGTCGTCTTATTGAAGAACTGTACGCCGAGCTTTGTCTTCGCTTCGGGCGTCTTGGCCACGACGAGCAACCCCGACGTGTCCTTGTCGATGCGGTGAACCAGACCGACGGCGGGGTCGTTGGGGTCATAGTGCGGATCATTGCGCAGATGCCAGGCGATGGCGTTGACCAACGTGCCGTGATAGTTGCCGCAACCGGGGTGGACCACGAGACCGGCCGGCTTGTTGATCACCAGCAAATCGTCGTCTTCATAGGTCACCTCGAGGGGAATGTCCTCGGCCTCGATGCTAGAGTCATAGCGTGGACGGTCGAGCAACAGGGTTACGACGTCGCAGGGCTTGACGCGGTAGTTGCTCTTCACCGGCCGGCCGCCGACATGGATGTAGCCGGCCTTAGCCGCCAGCTGGATGCGATGGCGCGACGTGTCGCGCAGATGGTCCATGAGAAATTTATCCACGCGGAGCAACTGCTGCCCTTTATCGGCCACGACGCGATAGTGCTCATAGAGCCCCGCTCCCTCTTCGCCGGTCTCGTCGTCGGCCTCATCGGCATCGTCCGCCAGTTCGTCGTCGATAGCCGGCAAGGGCTGATCGGCCGGCCCGGCGGCCTGCCACGCGTTGCTTGCGTCGATGCCGACTGTTTCGGCCGAGCGAATCATATCGTCAGGAGTGGTCACAGAGGGAATTTTAGGTGTGGTTGGGGGGGGATGATGAGTTTGAGCCTGCTTACATCGAAGTTATTCGCCCGGGCTCATTCCGCCTCTTTCGAAGCGGCCGACTGACCCGTTGCCGGCGAGGTGGCCGGCGCTGCCGTGGCGTTGCCGCCACCCTCGATGATTTCGTCATGTTCTTCCTCGGGGGCGTTGAGGATGTAGTCAAGGCTGTCGTTGCCGTTATACTCCTCATCGACGCCGCCCGAACCGACCACGAGGGTCACGAGCGACCCGGCCGATACCTTCGTGCCGGCAGGGACGTTCTTACCGCCCACCTTGACGCTGACCACCCAGTCGGGCTCACCCATGACATACTCCGTCGGCCCCAGGCGGAAGCCCAGGATGCGGAGCTTATCTTCGGCTTCGCGGCGCGAACAATTGTCGGCCACGTCGGGTATGGCAATCAGGCGCGGCCCGTTGGCGTTGATGGTGAGATAGATGATGCGGCCGGGCTTCACCTTCTCGCCGGCCTTGATCGACTGTTCCAACACGGAATAAGGTGCGGCGCTGTAGACATAGCCCGTATCGACCACTTCTCCTTTGAGTCCCAGTGCCTCAAGCTTGCGAATGGCGACGTTCTGGTCGATGCCGCAGATGTCGGGCACATTGATTTCCTCGCCGTGGTGCGTATAGACATTGACGAAGAGCAAGGCACCGCCCGCGAGCAAGATGGTTACCAAGACCATGCCGAGGCAGCCCGTCATAAGGCGTTTGCTGAAGAGGTTTTTGAAGAAATCGTTGATCGACATGGGTGCGAAGGGGGTTGGTGCGGAGGGTGTGTGAGTGGCAAAAGGGCGGCTGCGGCGAAGCGCTGCGGCACGCCTTGCGCGGCAAAGCCCGGCGGGGTATCGGCCCGCGGCAGACGGTGTTTGCAGCGGCAAAGTGGCCATCCCACATTGCGCAAAGGTATAAAAAAGGCAGTTGCCGCGTCTTGCGCCCACGGCTTTTTGTGCGGCCCGCGCCTTCGGGCGGTCGCGCGGCGCCGCCAGCAACGTGCGCGGTCGGCCTTGCGTGGCCTGCGAAATGGGATGGAAAAGGGGGAGCAGGAGGAGGGAAAAACAAGTCGGCGACTAGGATTTTCAAGTCGGCGATTAGAAAATTCTAGTCGGCGGCTAGGATTTTCAAGTCGGCGACTTGAAATGACGGGACTTCGGGGAGGCATTGCGCCCCAAATGCACGGCTTGGCGGCGGGCGGAGGGATGGGACGGCAACGGCGGCGGCGGGGCAGCAAGAGCGGACAAGCGGGAGGGGTAAGGCATGGCGGATGGAAAAGCGCTAACTTTGCACGCCTTTCCCCGCATGGGTGCGGCCCGTCCGCGCTTGCCGCGCCGCCCCTTGGCTCGGGTGACGGACGGAGCCTCCCATTCCGCCGTGCGAGCCGAACGAAAGTTTTTCCCTCCCTACTTGTTACAAATCCTGCGGCGCTGCGTTAGCCTTGTAGCAGCGGATCCGTTGCGAAGCTCACAGCCTTCGGCCCGGCCGTTCCGCCCCTTCATACAACCCTCCCTCTATGGCCCAACGCCCCCTTGCCGAACCACTCACCGCCGCCTTTGAGCGGTTGCGCCACAACCTGCGGCGGATGGCTGCCCGCATTGTGGGAGACGACGCGGCGGCGGACGATGCCTTGCAAGACGCCTTTGTGAAGCTGTGGTGCCGCCACGACGCCATTGCCACCGAGGACGAGGCGGCGGCCCTGGTCACCACCACGGTGAAGCACTTGAGCATAGACCGGCGGAGGCGGCAAGCGGCTGCGCCCCAACTGATGGCGCTCGACGAAGACCGCGACGCCCAAACCGAGGCGGCCGCACTGATCGACGATGCGGACGAGGCGGCAGAGGCGGAAGCGCGATACCGCGAAGTGGAGGTCCTGATGCAGCGCGTGTTGACGCCCGCGGCGAGGCAAATATTGCACTGGCGCGACTACGAAGGGGTGCCCTACGCCGACATTGCCCACCGCCTCCACATGAGCGAGACGGCGGTGCGCATGCAACTGTCGAGGGCACGCAAGGCGGTGCGACAGGCCTATCTGGACGGCACAGCGCCCTGAGCGGCGGGCTGTCCTACCCTCCTTTATACACCTCATTTTCTCTTTCCCCACAATGATTGTTCCCATGCCCTTTCTAACCCCCGAGGAGGCCCTGCGCCTGGCCGCCAGATACTTCGAGGCCGCCACGACCGAGGCCGAAGAAGCGGCGCTGCGCCGTTTCGTGGCCGTGGGCCCCGGGCGAGCCGATGCGCGCTTCGACACGGTGCGCGCCGTGATGGGCTTTGCGGCCTACGGCGCACGGAGACAGGCGACCCCGTTGGCGGTGCGGCCCCGGCGGGCAATGGCGCGCCGCGTGGCGGCAGCCGTGGTGGCGTTGCTGGCGGGGGCGGCCACACTGGCGGTGACGACCTATCGCACCAACAACCGCTGCGTGGCCTATGTGCACGGTCAGCGCGTGACCGACGCCGCCGAGGTGATGGGCGCCATGCAGGCTTCAGTGCGCCATGTGGCGGCACCCACGGGAGAGCCTTCGGTGGAGCGGCAGCTACAAGACCTTGTGCGAACGCTTGACTGACGCCACGTCAACCCCGCGGCGGCCGCGCAACACGGTCATTATATATAGAAATATGCTCACGCCGAGCGAATCTTCTTTCTCACGCTTATCTATGTCTCATCACACAATCTTGCGCCGCACGCTGGCGCTTTGCCTCTTGGCGTTGGCGCTGTGCGTCAGGGTGGCGGCACAAAGCGGCCTGCACATTGCCCCGCTCTTTGACGGCCGCTACCACGACCGCAAAGACGCCACCGAGGTGTGGCTCAAGGGGCGGCGCCTAGCGCCTTACGAGCTGACGCTCTTTCGCAGCATCACCTTGCAGGCCGCAGCGGCCGACGCCCCCACCCTCGAACGACTGGTGCGGGCCGACGGCAAGGGGGCGGTGGACAAGGAGGTGTCGCTCAAGGGCGGAAAGGTGTATTATGCCTTCTACCAACTCAAGCCCCGCGGCAAGGTGCGCCGCTACCTCTTCTACCGCAACGACGCCCTGCGCCCCGCAGCGGGCCGGAAGCCTCAAATCACACTCATCTATATGGAGGGATCGGCCACCATCACACGCCTCAAACAGCTCTTCGGAAAATAAGGCCGCAGCCGTCGTGCCGGCGCCGACCGCCTTTGTTTCTTCTACCACGTATCACACGCTTTTTCTCTTTCTTGCTTATGAATCTTCGTCTTCCCTTCCGCCCTTTTGGGCGTGCTCTGCTTGGAGCCGTCTGCCTGAGCACGGCCTGTGCGCCGCAGCTGCGGGCCGCCTGCACCGCGCCGCCCGCCGAACCCGTCGACACCCTTGCCAAGGTGTTGCGCCCCGATAGCGTGGTGGTGGTGCAGAACGATTCGGCCGTGCTCCTGACGGTGTATGGCCGCCAGGGCGACTCGGCCTACGTGTTTCGCATGGCGCAGGGCGCCGGCGGCGAACAAATGACGACCATCGGCGAACACGCCTCTAATTGGGACTTCTCCGTGCCGCTCCTGGACGGATCGCGCCTTCGGGGCAAGGACCACGAGGCGGCGCGCAAACGCTTTGAGGTGACGGGCTTCAGCAACTTTAGGCTGGGCGTGGCGGTGCCCGTGGCGGGCGCTGGCGACGTGGGGAGCCATTGCGGTTTGCAGGCGGGCTTCGACGTGGTGGACTGGGCCATGCACCTGCCCGACTACCACAATGCCTTCCATCTAGGGCTCTCCCTCGGAACCAACTTGCTGTGGCAACCGGGCGAACGCCAGTGGGTGCGCCAGGGGGGCCGCGTGAGTACCTGGGCCTTGCGCCCCGGCACCACGCATGCCCGCTCGCTGCTGCAAACGTTGAGCGTGGGACTGCCCGTAAGCTTCTCGCACGACTTCCGCAAGCTGACGCTCCGGCTCACCGTGACGCCGGAGTGGCGGCAGGCCGTGGTGAAGAACCGCTACACCATCGACGGACTGAAATATCGCGACACCTACCGCAACCTCAACGTGCGGCGCTTCTCGGCCGTCACGCGCCTGAGCCTTTACAACAAGAAGTGGGGCGGCTTCTATGTGGAGTACGATCCCTTCAAGCTCTTCACCGGCGCCCGGGGCCTGAACTGCCGCATGCTCTCCGTGGGCTTTACCTTCTAATGTGCGGCGCTACCGCCTGTTGCGCTTCCCTTATTCTTTCATCTCCGCGTGCCGCAGGGCGCGCCCC
Organism: Alloprevotella sp.; assembly: GCA_052272595.1. GTDB lineage: Bacteria > Bacteroidota > Bacteroidia > Bacteroidales > Bacteroidaceae > Alloprevotella. The sequence continues at coordinate 3,489 of DAVZJV010000006.1, read as the reverse complement.
AACTTCCAATAGCTTATGAAGTGTTCCTTCCTCTCCCGTCCGCTCTTCCTTTTATATATAGGCGCCTGCCTGGCGAGTGTCGGCGTGGCGCAGACCGCCCCGACCGACAGTGTGAAACCTAATGCCCCCAAGGCGGCGTGCTGCAGCGGCGCCACCCGTGCCGACAGTGCCCGCCGCGCCGACATGCCCAACAAGGCCTGGGCCTCGCGGTGGTCGAAGTGGCGGCAACAGCGCCGCAACCGCTTCTACTGCGGCAACGTGACGCTGGGCTTTGTGAAGGCCGCCGGCGCACCCGCACCCTATGCCAACGACCTCGGCGCCTCGCTCGAGGTGGGCTTCGAGCCGTTGCAATACAGGCGCTACCTAGGGGCGAACCGCCGCAGCCATGTGTCGCTGGGCCTCGACTTTCTGTGGCGCAACTACCGCCTGACGGGCCGCACGCGCTACGAACTGGCCCCCGACGGCGCCCTGGTGGTGCAGCCCTATCCCGAGGCGGCCACCGAGACGGCCAGCTCGCGACTCAAAACGTTTAGCGTGGGCTTTCCCCTGCGCTACAACGTGTGGCTGGGCGCCGGGTGGTCGGCCAGCCTGGGGGCCACGCTGCGCCTTACGCCCTATGCCTCGCTGCGCAGCGAGTGGCGAGAGGACGATGCCGACCTGCTGCCCGGCGAGGTGGTGCGCCACAAGGTAGTGGCCTTCCACAAGGGGCTGCACCAGCAAAAGGTGACGGTAGACCTGCAAGCCGGACTGCACTGGCGCAGCGTGGGGGCTTATGTGCGCTACAACCCTTGCCGCGTGATCAATGCCGACTTTGCGCCCTCCTTCTCCTCCCTTTCGTTTGGCCTGATGCTGGGTTTGTAGCAACGCCGCCCGCCCGCTGGCCGCCTGCCCCTTTCCCTCCCCTTTGACGTTCCGCCCGCCAAGCGCTTTGCTAGCCTGGCGGGCGGCGTGCGTTTGTGCCGCAGGGGGCAGATGGTGCAAAGTCTGGCTTTCGCCGAGCGGTGAGGGGGAGAATATGCATCTAAACGCCTGCATAAACAAGTATATAGGACCTACCTACACACTGCCACCTTCTAGCTTGGGCAACCTGTAAGTCAACGTTTTAAGGGTGTAGGTAGATTTCGCGCACCAACACCCTTCTGCCACCCTACCTACACCCCTACAGCCCCTATCGGGGTGGTAGCAGGGTGGCAGTAAGGTGTAGGTAACCGACAACCTACCTACACCCCTAAATTTTTGTATTTCAAACCACTCAGCGGGATGGGTGGCAGTGTGTAGGCACATCTTATAAATGTGCCTTATAGCAAGGAGAGGGGCTGTCGCCATGGCTTCCGCAAAAAACGCCAAGGCTTCCCGTCACGCCGGGAAGCCTTGGCGTTACGGCGGGAAGGCGAGTTGTTGCGACCGCTGGGCAATGCAAGTTCAGCGGCCCGAGCGGATAAAGCCCCAACCTCTTGACCGCGCCAATCGGTCTGCAAACGTGACAAAAAAGAGGGAGCGCGCGAAAAAATTCACACAGTTAACACTTTTTACCCCCCCCTGTTAGTTCTTTCACATTGCTTGTATAGTTTTGCGTCGCGTGAGAAGTAGTTGTCGCTTAATGGTTCACGGTTCCTGCGCCGCTTTGAAGGCGGTAAAGACGGGGCGGCAGCCGCCCGCTTTTCGCCACATGCTTTTGACTTATTACATTTTTTCTGTTCAACAATATGAATAAAATCTCTACCCTTACAGCTGCGCTGCTCCTGTGTGGTGCCACAGGCGCGATGGCGCAGACCACGGAGTCTACGTTGACGTTGCCCACGTTGACAACGGCAAACGACACGACGTGGTACGTCATCAAGAGCTACAACCGTGGCGGCGTACTCTCCGTAAACGGCAGCTCTCTGAGCCACGTGGACTACACCGGCGACAATGGTTCATGGTGCTTCATTGCCGTGAATGGTGCATCGGACGCCAGCCAGGGTGTGCATGTGCTGTCTCGCAGCGGCAAGTATCTGAGAGGCGTTAATGCCAGCACTACGGCAGGCACCTTCTATGTGCTTACCAATCCTTACAACACGAACGGCTACATGCTGTCTGTAAAGACGATGGAGAATCATCGAGGTAACGATGCCTTGGACGCAAACGTCAATAACACTGGCGTAGGCGCTTACTGGCCCAAATCCAACGACAACGAAGGCACGACTTGGGTAATTGAGAAGGAAGATGAATCAAGCACGGCGAAGCCTATTCTGACGCAAGCTCTCGAAACGGCTCTGACAAGCGCTACGACGCTGCAGAATACGCTGAACAGCCTAACGTTCGGTTCGGACTATGGCCAGTACAACTATCCCACAACGATTAAGGAAGATCTCGCTACTGCAATCGAAAAGGGTACTAAGGTGCAGAGCGCAGAGTCCTTCTCCGGTAGCGATGTTTACTGGGCTGGTGCTCGCCTTAATTCTCTTCTCGCTTCGGGTGGCCTGAACATGCCCGCTGCCGGCAGCTTCTTGCGAATTAAGTCGAAGAATACGGGTTATTACTTCTCTGCCCTGAATGCCACCACGTCAAACCGTCCGAAGGTGGCCGCCTTCCAACAGACGGCCGACAACAATACGGTATTCTACTATGACGGATCTCGCCTCACGGCATATGCCAATGGCTACCAGCTCTACAACACAACCAGTTCATTGGTGGGTTATGCCGGTGCAACAGGCAGTGGTTCATTGATCAGTGTAAGCTTCCACGCCTCAGCTAACGGCAACGCCGGTTACTACAGCATTTACTTCGACAACATTCCCCGCGAGCTTTTCTGCTACAACAACACAAGCACGGCTTACAGCGACGTGCTCGCAATAGGTACCAAAGATATCGCAACCGGTACCGTAGACTTCTCTCTCGAGGCCGTTACTACGCTGCCCGTGACGGTTACAAACGCGGGGTTCTCTACACTCAACCTACCTGTAGCCGTCACCATCCCCACGGGTGTGAAGGCCTACACCGCCGAGCGTAATGGTGATTACCTCGTGCTGACGGCGCTCACCGGCACCATCCCCGCCAACACGCCTGTCGTGCTCGAGGCTACTGCCAACACTTATGACTTCGCCATCGCTTCCGAGGACGCTGCCAATGAGACCACGACGACCAGCTACGGGTTAACTGGTACGATCAAGGCAGAGGCTCTGGTTGACGGTTCGCTGACGCTCCAGAACATTGACGGCGCACCCGGCTTCTACACCTACACCGGCACGGAGATGAAGGGCTTCAAGGCATACGTTCCCGCCGCTCAGGCTGCCGGCGCCACGGCACTTCGCTTCAACGGCAGCGTGACGGGCATCGAAGGCGCTACGGCCAACACCAACGCCCCCAAGGCCATCTACGACCTCCAGGGGCGCCGCGTAAGCAAGCTCTCTAAGGGCGGCGTCTTCATCATCGACGGCCAGAAGGTGCTCGTGAAGTAAAGCCCGGCCAACGCCCATTAAAACCACCTCACAAGATTTTAAGCACATC
>DAVZJV010000005.1:0-168529 GCA_052272595.1 Alloprevotella sp. | reverse complement strand
GCTGCGGTTGTTGGCGGCGAGTCGTTGATGGGTGGGCATTTTCCTAGGGATAAATTCCTAGGCTGTTGTCTGACGCCCCTTTGGGGCTTGCTCTGAACGCCTGTTTTCCCTAGGCTATTGTCTCCTGCCCCTTTGGGGCTGGCCCTTATGCTCTGGGTTCCGTTGCTACGCCCCTTTGGGGCCGGTCCCCCCATTCCTCGGCAAATGCTCCAGCACCTGTTCGCGCAGGAAGCGTTTGTCGAGGTGGGTGTAGAGCTGGGTGGTGGCGATGCTTTCGTGACCCAGCATGGCCTGTATGGCGCGGAGGTTGGCCCCGCCCTCGAGGAGGTGGGTGGCGAAGGTGTGGCGCAGCGTGTGAGGCGAGAGGGGCTTCTTGATGCCGGCAGCCTCGGCGAGCACCTTGAGGTTGTGGAAGACGGTGATGCGCGAGAGGTGGCGGCCGCGACGGGCTGAGAGAAATACGTAATCTTCCTCCCCCGGCCGGGCGTCGATGTGGCAGCGGTCGGTCTCCCACAGGCCGAGTTCGCTGATGGCGCGTGGCGAAACGGGCACGAGGCGCTGCTTGCTCCCCTTGCCCGTGACGCGGAGGAAACCCTCGTCGAGGTAGAGGTCGCTGAGACGTAGGTTGCAGAGCTCGCTCACACGCAGCCCGCAGCTGTAGAGCACCTCGACGATCGTGCGGTCGCGGCGGCCCTCGAGGGTGCTGAGATCGGCGGCGGCCTCGAGGGCATCGACCTCGTCGATGGTCAGTACGGTGGGCAGCCGGTCAGGGCGCTTGGGCGATTCGAGGAGTTCGGTCGGGTCGCTCTCGATGTAGCCGTCGTCGAGCATGAAGGTATAAAGTGAGCGTACGCCCGAGAGAATGCGCGAGATGGAGGTGATGGCAATGCCCAGGTCGTAGAGTGCTGCGGCGAAGCGGTGGAGGTCGTCGAGGGTGACGGCCTGGGGTTCGATCCCCTCGCCCTGCAGGTAGTCGAAGAATCGCTCGATATCGAAGCGGTAAGACCGTCGCGTGTTGTCGGAAAGGCCGCGTTCGAGCAAGAGCCAGCTGTCGTGACGTCGGAGGAGTTCGTTGGGTGAGACAATGGGCATGGGTGTGGGGTGGGAAATGTGCAGGCCGAGATTAAAAAGGCGTGAAATGTGGAACTTCTGACGGGGCGCTACGCGTGAAAAGGGAACGTGGCTTTGAGCAAGCGCGGCGATTGGCGTAACTTCGCAGGCGGAAAGCCCTGCCCTGCCGGCAACGGCCGCTCCCTAGAGAGGAGTTGGCGGGCCTCGGCGGGCACTGCAAAGATACCCAATTTCCTTACTTATGAAGTTCCTCATCATCAACGGCCCCAACCTCAACCTGCTGGGCGAGCGCGAGCCGGGCATCTATGGTTCGGCAACGATGGAGGCCTGTCTGGCCGACCTTCGTACGCGTTATGCCGAAGACGAGATCGACTATTATCAGAGCAACCACGAGGGGGCGCTGATAGACCGTCTGCAGCAGGCCCGCACGGAGGGTCTGGCCGGCGTTGCGCTCAACGCGGGGGCTTACACCCACACGAGCATTGCGCTGGGGGATTGCATCCGTTCGATTTCCCTGCCGGTGATTGAGGTGCATATCTCGAATGTGCACCGCCGTGAGGCGTTCCGTCACGAGTCGATGATATCGGCGGCGTGCGAGGGCGTGATTTGCGGTTTCGGCCTCGATTCGTACCGGTTGGCGATTGAGGCGCTGAAGCACCTTGGCAGGAGTTGAGGCCGGGAGTTAAGGAGTTAAGCCGAATGGGGCTAAAGGCGTGACAGATGGCGGCGGACGCATATTGCGACGCTCCGTTGGAGCTAAAGGCATACGCCCCTTTAGGACCCAGGGCTGACGCCCTGGGCTCCGTTGCCACGCCCCTTTGGGGCTTTGCCCTGAACGTTTGTCGTCGATTGGGCTGCATGGCCGCGGTCGTTGGCGGCGAGTAAATCAGGGTGGGCCGTGACCTAGGGATGAATCCCTAGGCTATTGTCTGACGCCCCTTTGGGGCTTTGCCCTGGGTTCCGTTGCCACGCCCCTTTGGGGCTTTGCCCTGAACGTTTGTCGTCGATTGGGCTGCATGGCCGCGGTCGTTGGCGGCGAGTAAATCAGGGTGGGCCGTGACCTAGGGATGAATCCCTAGGCTATTGTCTGACGCCCCTTTGGGGCTTTGCCCTGGGTTCCGTTGCCACGCCCCTTTGGGGCTTTGCCCTGAACGTTTGTCTTCGATTGGGCTGCATGACCGCGGTCGTTGGCGGCGAGTAAATCAGGGTGGGCCGTGACCTATGGATGAATCCCTAGGCTATTGTCTGACGCCCCTTTGGGGCTGCTGGGCTCCGTTTCCACACCCCTTTCATTAACCCGATAAGCTAACTAATCACTATGTATAAGAAAACCAAGATTGTAGCGACTATCTCTGACCAGCGCTGTGACGTCGGCCTCATACAGCGTCTCTACGACGCAGGCATGAACGTTGTGCGCCTCAACACCGCCCACCAGGATGCTGTGGGCATGAAGCGCGTCATCGACAACGTGCGCGAGGTGTCGAGCCACATCGCCATCCTCGTCGATACGAAGGGCCCTGAGGTGCGTACCACCGTCACGGAGGCGCCGATCGAATATACGCGAGGTGAGATCGTCACCATCGTGGGCGAACCTGACCGCCAGACCACGCGCGAGACGATCGCCGTCTCTTATCCTGACTTCGTCAAGGACGTCAACGAGGGGGCACACATCCTCATCGACGACGGCGACCTGGGCCTCATCGTGGATCATAAGGAAGAGGACAAGCTCATCTGCCACGTAGAGAACGACGCCACGCTGGGTTCGCGCAAGAGCGTGAACGTGCCCGGCGTGCGCATCAATCTCCCCGCCCTGACGGAGAAGGACCGCCGCAACATCTCCTTTGCCATCGACTATGACGTGGCCTTCATTGCCCACAGCTTCGTGCGCTCTAAGGAGGACGTCGAGGAGATCCGCCGCATCCTCGACGCCAAGGACAGCGACATCCGCATCATCGCCAAGATCGAGAACCAGGAGGGTGTGGACAACATCGACGAGATCCTCGAGGCAGCCGACGGCATCATGATCGCTCGCGGTGACCTCGGTATCGAGGTGGCCCAGGAGTATATTCCCGGCATCCAGCGCCGTCTGATTGACAAGGCCATCCGCGCCCACAAGCCCGTCATCGTGGCCACGCAGATGCTGCAGAGCATGATCCGTGCCCCGCGTCCCACGCGTACGGAGGTGACCGACATTGCCAACGCCGTCTATATGCGTGCCGACGCCCTGATGCTCTCGGGCGAGACGGCCTATGGCGACTATCCCGAGGAGGCCGTCAAGGTGATGGCCACCGTGGCATGGCAGGCCGAGAAGGACATCCAGACGGAGTTTGGCGCCGTAGACATTCCCCTCTCCGAGAATCCCGATGTGTCGGAGTTCTTCTCAAAGGAGGCGGTGATGGCCACGAAGCGTATGAAGCTGCGCGCCATCATCATGGACTCCTACACAGGCCGCACGGCGCGCCTGGTGAGCTCCTTCCGCGGTGAGTGCACGATCCTGGCCATCTGCTACAAAGCGAAGACGGTGCGCCACCTGGCCCTGCAGTATGGCGTCTACGCCATCTACATGCCGATGAAGAGCTACGGCCATGAGTTTCTCCTCGCCGCCCTGCGCAAACTCCTCTCCGACGGCATGCTCCATCCCGAGGACCGCATCTGCTACCTCGGTTCGCAGCGCAAGGAGCAGCGCACGTCGTTTATGGAGATGAACATCGTCAAGAATCTCTTTGAGACCGAGGGCGAGGAAAGTTTCCCGAATTGATTGCGGGAAAGCGCAATCTGACTTCCCAATCCCCCGCTCCGCTTATGTCTTCCCTCCTGACCGACTATCTCGAGGCCCATACGACGCGGCCGCACCCCTATCTGCAACGCCTCTACCGGGCGACGCACCTCCACCTGCTCTATCCCCGCATGGCCTCCGGGCCGCTGCAGGGGCAGTTGCTGCGGATGCTGATGCAGATGGTGCGGCCCCGCTGCGTGGTGGAGATCGGCACCTACTCCGGCTACTCCGCCCTGGCGATGGCCTCGGGGATGGAGGCCGGGACGGAGATCCACACCTTTGAGATCAGCGACGAGCAGGCACGGTTTACGCAGCCCTGGCTCGAGGGGAGCCCGTTCCCCCCTACGATCCGCCAATGGGTGGGCAATGTCTTCGAACTTCTGCCCCCCATGGGGCTGGATATCGACCTGGCCTTTGTCGACGCCAACAAGCGTGAGTATGTGGCCTATTATGACCTGCTGATGTCGGTGCTGAAGCCCGGGGCGTGGATCCTGGCGGACAACACGCTGTGGGACGGCCATGTCATCGACCCGCACTATGACCGCGACGCCCAGACGCAGGGCATCCGGGCCTTCAACGACCGCGTGGCGGCTGACCCGCGCGTGGAGCAGGTGATCCTGCCCGAGCGCGACGGACTGACGCTGATCCGCGTGGTGTGAGGGCCGGTGCGCAGAGGATCAGGACAGCCTTGCGTGCGATGCCGCCGGTGTGGTCAGACTTCACTTAAAATTAATCGTTTAGGATATGCTGTGGAGCGACGGGAGCGTTTACCTTTGCAGCGTCTAAGAAGGGGCCCTGCGGGGTGCATCGTCAAGTCCGTGGTCCTCTAGACGGAATGAAACGACAATGAGATAACAAACACATTATATTCACTTCAAAAACACTAGGTTTATGAGAAGAACAATCTTTACGCTTAAGAGCCTCCTGCTGCTCTGCCTGCTGACCTTCGCCACGGGCACGGCATGGGCGCAGAACGTCATCTTTGAGGAGACGTTTGCGAATTGCGCAGGTATGGGCGGTAATGACGGAAAGTTCTCCGGTATCAGTGGCCAAAAGGAGATATCCGATGAGCTTACAGATAATCCCGGATGGACGGTTGAAAAGGCCAATGCTGCCTCCGCGTGTGTCTCGGTCGGCCAATCAAAGAATGCCGGCTCTGTTACAACGCCTGCCCTCACGAAGCTGAACGGCAACGCCACGCTGACCTTCAAGGCCGCAGCCTGGGCTAAGGACGCAACCACGTTGACCCTTGAGATCGTAGGTGGCGGTACGCTTGACCAGGAGACTGTAACGCTTGAGAAGGGCAAATTCTCTGACTATACGGTAACGATCTCCGGCGGTACGGCCGCTACGCAGATTACCTTCAAGGGTACCAGCAAAGGTAACCGCTTCTTCCTCGACGATGTCAAGGTCGTAGGCACGGGTTCGGTTACGCCCAGCAAGAAGGACGCCGGCCTCGCCTGGAGCCAGACGAGCTTCTCGCTCGAGCAGGGTGAAGCCTTCACGGCTCCGACCTTCACCCAGGCTACGACCGCTACCGTCACCTTCACTTCTGACAACGAGGCTGTCGCTACCGTTGACGCTAACGGTGTGATCTCTCTCGCCGGCGGTGAGGGTAAGGCTACCATCACGGCAACTGCCGAGGCCAACGATGACTTTGAGGCCGGTACGGCCAGCGTGACGATCACCGTCTATAAGAAGAACGCCGGTCTCGCCTGGAGCGAGACGAGCATCTCCATCGAGGATGGTGTTGATGTCTTCACGGCTCCTACGTTCACCAAGGCTACGACAGCTACGGTAACCTTCGCTTCTGACAACGAGGCTGTCGCTACCGTTGACGCCGAGGGCCACATTGCCCTCGCCGGTGCACAGGGTACAGCCAAGATTACCGCTACGGCCGAGGCCAACGATGCTTTTGAGGCCGGTACGGCCAGCGTGACGATCACCGTCTTCACCAACAACGTCTATAAGAAGGTCTCCACGCTCACCAGCGGTGCACAGTACCTCCTCGTAGCCCAGCGCGACGAGGCTACCTATTACGCTAACCCCCTCTCTGCCGACAAGACCTATGGTTACCTTTCTACGGGTGAGATCACGGGGACGGTAGACGAGATCAAGGTAAAGAGCACCTATGACGATGCCTTCACCTTTGAGAGCATGGACGGCGGCTATTCCATCAAGGATGCGCTGGGCCGCTACTACATCCAGCAAGGCACTTACAAGAGCTTCAATACGGCTGATACGCCTGCAGCGTGGACGGTAGAACCTCAGGAGAACGGTACGTTTAAGATCGCGCAGAACGGCTATTTCATGCAGTTCGGCCAGGGTACGTTCACCACCTTCGGTGTCTATACCGATGCTCAGAAGAACGCCGTTATGCCCCTGCTCTATGCACACGTGGTGACGATCCCCGCCATCGCTACGGCCGAGGGTTATGCCACCTACTACACCGACAAGGCTTTCATCATGCCTGAGGGTCTCGAGGGCACGACGATCAGCTACGACGCTGCCGCCAACAGCCTCAAGATGGACTGGCAGTATAAGGCCGGCACGACGGTGCCCGCCGGTACGGCCCTGCTCGTCAAGGGCACGAAGGGTCAGAGCTATGATGCCCTCGTGGTAAGTTCTGACGCTAAGGCTCCCGCCGACAACGTGCTCTTCGGCGCTACGAAGGCTACGACGCCTGAGGAGGCCGGTAAGTACTACGAGCTGACCTACTCTAAGGAAGGTGACAAGGCCGTGCTCGGCTTCTTCTATGAGAACGAGAACGGCGACGCCTTTGAGAGCGCTGCCGGCAAGGCTTACCTCCGTCTGCCCGAGGGCGTCAGCGCAGCTGCTGCCAAGGGCTTTGCTCTTGAGGGTAATGTCACGGGTATCGAGGGCGTAACGAACGCTACGGCTACGACGCCTGCCGCCATCTACAGCCTCGACGGCCGTCGCCTCACGGCTCCCGTCAAGGGCATCAACATCATCGGTGGCAAGAAGGTGCTCGTCAAGTAATTCTGACTCCGATAGCTTATACTAAAAAGCACAGCATAGATTATGAAGACCTATATGAAACCCGCTGCTCAGCGCCTTGCCCTCCAGACCGAGAGCATGCTGGCCGGCAGCGATCCCAAACTGAATGATCACAAGTATAACGACGGTGTAGAGGGTGCCGGCACGCAGTTTAGCCGCGGCTGGTCTTCTGACCGCTGGAGCGACAGCGACGAGGACTAACCTCTCCACCCCGCCCCGCTTAGCGCTCTGTGGCGCTGAGCGTATACGATAATAAAGCAGTCGGCCGACGTCACGTGAGTGACGCCGGCCGACTGTCGTTTTCGTGGGATTTGAGGTGGAGAAGGGAAAGCCCCAAGGGGCGTAAGGTGTAGCGGTCAAGCCCCTTGACTGGAGAGAGCCCCAAAGGGGCGTAAGACAATAGCCTAGGGATTTATCCCTAGGTCATGTCGGCTATAAATTTACTCGCCGCCAATAACCGCATAGGTTGCCATTCGGAAAATTCCTGCGCATCTCACGGGATAGCCCCAAAGGGGCGTAGCAACGGAGCCCAGGGCGTTAGCCCTGGGCTCCTACATGGGCGTATGCCTTTAGCCCTGTAGGGGCATCGCAATATGCGTCCGCCTGCATAAGATACTCATCCGTGCCCGATTCACCCCTTCCGCCCGAAATCGGCGGGAATCTCGCCCCACCGCTCAGTCTCCCACTTGAAGAGGGGCGTATGGCTGAAGTCGTGCGTTTGGAGCCAGCGCTCGGCACGGAGGATGAGGTCATGGACCGGCTGCGTAGAGGCATCGAGGGGAAGCTTCGTGCGACACTTGCGGGCACGAATCCAGGAGAGGGCGTTGCGGCTGTCGGAATAGAGTGCCTTGTGGAGGCCGCTGCGCTGGAGGAGGGCCAGGGCATGGACGATGGCGAGAAATTCGCCGATGTTGTTCGTGCCCTTGATGGGCCCGAGGTGGAAGATCTCCGCCCCCGTGGCAAGGTCTACGCCGCGGTATTCCATAGCCCCAGGGTTGCCTGAACAAGCAGCGTCCACCGCCCAGGCGTCTGCCGTCACTTCGGGCGGCAGGGGAAGGACGGTGTCGTGGCGGTCATCGGGCGGATTGGGGGGCAGGCCTTCGCTGCGGTGAGCCGGAGTGTGCTTACCGGCTGAGGCCGTGCCGAAAGGTGCGGCCCCTGCGGGGCGACGTGGGACGGTGGCATCCTTCTCCTTGGCCGCTACGGCCCGGGCGGGTTTGGCGGCAAAGGCGGCCTCGGCTTCCTCACGCGTGGAGAAGGCTTTGTATTTAGCCCCCGGCACGCCGAGCACACGGGCCTGACATTCCTCCCACGTCGTATAGACACCTGGCTCCGTGCCGCACCACACGACGTAGAATTTCGGTTTGGGTTTCGAGGGCATAGGGATGGTACGCTTGGGTTCTTTAGAAGTAAAGGAGTCTGGAAGATTTAGGAGTTAAGAAGTTAAGGGGTTAAGCCGGATGGGACTAAAGGCTGGATACACGAAGATTATTAGCGTCCAGGGCCAGCCCCAAAGGGGCGTTAGATAATAGCCTAGGAATTTTCCCTAGGTCATTGCCCTTCCTGATTTACTCGCCGCCAATTACCGCAACAATGCGTCCCAATCGACAACAAACGTCCAGGGCAAAGCCCCAAGGGGGCGTAGCAACGGAGCCCAGGGCGTTAGCCCTGGGTTCCTGCATGGGCGTATGCCTTTAGCCCTGTAGGGGCGTTGCAATATGCGTCCGCCGCCCACTTGCGCTCAGTCAAGCCTTTAGCCCTATCTGGCTTAACTTCTTAACTCCTCTAACTTCTTAACTTCTTGAGCTAAATCACATTCTCTCCGGCATCTCAATGCCGAGGAGGCCCATGCCGAGGCGCACGACCTTGGCCACGGCGGCGGAGAGGGCTAGGCGGAAGGCCTGCTTCTTGGCGTCGGTCTCGCGGAGGATGCTGAAGTCGTGGTAGAACTGGTTATATTCCTTCACCAGGTCGTAGCAGTAATTGGCCACGGCGGCGGGTTGGTATTCCGTGCCGGCCTGGCGCACGACGGCGGCAAAGTCGGCCACGTGCTGCACGATCTCTTCCTCCTTGGTGGAGAGTTCTACATCATGAGGCAGATGTTCCGGCACGCTGAGGCCGGCGTCGGCAGCCTTGCGGAGGATCGAGCGGATGCGGGCGTAGGTGTATTGGATGAAGGGGCCCGTGTTGCCGTTGAAGTCGATGCTCTCTTCGGGGTTGAAGAGCATGTTCTTGCGGGCGTCGACCTTGAGGAGGAAGTACTTGAGTGCGCCGAGGCCCACGATGCGGGCCACTTCGGCCTTCTCGGTCTCACTCATGTCATCGAACTTACCGGCCTCGTCGACCGTCTGGCGGGCCTGGGCGATCATGCCGGCGATGAGGTCGTCGGCATCGACGACCGTGCCCTCACGGCTCTTCATCTTGCCGTTGGGGAGTTCGACCATGCCGTAGGAGAAGTGCACGAGGCTCTTGCCCCACTCGAAGCCCAGCTTGTCGAGGAGGATGGAGAGCACCTGGAAGTGGTAGTTCTGCTCATTGCCCACGACGTAGATCATCTTGTCGATGGGGAAGTCGCGGAAGCGGAGCTTGGCCGTGCCGATATCCTGCGTCATGTAGACGCTCGTGCCGTCGGCGCGGAGGAGGAGCTTCTCGTCGAGACCTTCGCCCGTGAGATCGGCCCAGACGGAGCCGTCGGGCTTGCGGTAGAAGATGCCCTTGGCGAGGCCTTCCTCCACCTTCTCTTTGCCCTCGAGGTAGGTGTCGCTTTCGTAATAGATCTTGTCGAAGCTGACGCCCAGGGCCTTGTAGGTCTCGTCGAAGCCGGCGTAGACCCATTCGTTCATCTTGCGCCAGAGGGCACGCACCTCGGGGTCACCGGCCTCCCACTTGACGAGCATGGCGTGGGCCTCCTTGATGAGGGGAGCCTCACGTTCGGCCTTGGCCTTGGCATCGTCGGCGCTGAGACCCTCGGCTTCATATTTAGCCTGGAGTTCCTTGACCTCGGCGCGGTAGTGCTTGTCGAAGGCCACGTAGTAGTCACCGATGAGGTGGTCGCCCTTTTTGCCCGAAGTCTGGGGCGTCTCACCGTTGCCCCACTTGAGCCAGGCGAGCATGGACTTGCAGATGTGGATGCCGCGGTCATTGACGATGTTGGTGCGCACGACGCGGTTGCCGCAGGCCTCGATGACATTGGAGAGGGCCCAACCGAGGAGGTTGTTGCGCACGTGGCCCAGGTGGAGGGGCTTGTTGGTGTTGGGGGAGGAATATTCGATCATCACGAGCGGACTCTTGTCTGTGGGCTTCGTGATGCCGTAGTCGGGATCGGCGCTGATCTCTTCGAGCAGACTCACCCAGACGGCGGGGGCGATGGTGAGGTTGAGGAAGCCGCCGATGGCGTTGAAGGCAGACACCAGCGGGGTGTGCTCCTCGAGCCACTGACCGATCTCTTGAGCCGTAGCGTCGGGCTTCTTGCGCGAGATGCGCAGCAAGGGGAAGACGACCAGGGTGAGGTGACCCTCATATTCCTTCTTCGTCTTCTGCAGCGTGACCTGCTCGGGCTTGATATCGGTGCCATAGAGCGCTTTGACGGCCTCGATGACGGCTTGGGAAAGTTGTGCTTCGATATTCATGATGTCGTGGTGTTGTATGCTGGATAATATATTGCAAAGGTAATCAATTCTCAGCAAGGGGCGGCGGATAGGGAGGCTTCCCCTACCTTTGCCGGCGTCAAGTCTTATCTCACGCAATCAACTACTCCCCTACCCTGCTTCCGGCGCTGCGGCGCCTGGCCCTGCTCTTCCTTCTCTCCGTGATCCTACTGCCCGCCCGTGCGGCGGTGAAGGACGAAACCTTTACCCTCTTGCAGTGGAACATCTGGCAGGAGGGTACGCAGGTGGACGGCGGCTATGAGGCTATCGTCGACGAATTGGTGCGCCTGCAGCCCGACTTCGTGACTCTCAGCGAGGTGCGCAACTACCACGACCGCGACTTTACCGCCCGCCACGCGCTACCTCTATGACCACCACGGCGTGGTGATGGCGTGGCCCGCCACGAAACGCTTGGCAAAGGCCGGCTATGTAGATGCCTTCCGTGCCGTCCACCCTGACCCGCTGACGCAGCCGGGCTTTACCTTTCCCGCCGACAATAAGGACGTCCCCACGACGCGGCTCAGCTAGAAACCGCGCGCTGATGAGCGCGAAAGGATTGATTATCTGTTTGTAAAGGGACAAGACATGACGGCGCGTGACGCGAAGGTATTCGGTCCCGAGGGCAGCATCGCCTACGGCCGGCGCGTGCCCGCACTGCGTGGGGAGCGCTTCGTCACGCCCCGTGGCGTATGGCCCACCGACCACAAAGGGCTTTGGGGCGAACTGACGGTGAAGCGCTAGCCTTGGCGCCCCGCCCTACCCTGACACAGCCTGTGGCCCTATTTCCGCAGGGCGCACCTTTTAAAGCTGGGCTGGCGGCCCGTTTACAGATCCAGTCTGGAAATATACGTTTCAGGTCCTGAAATGAATATTTCCAGACTGGATCTATTCATTTCAGGACCTGAAACGGAAAAAGGCTGCGGTCCGGACTAATCCGGCGGCCTTAGCGGTAAGCGATGACGTAGTGCTGGCGCTGGAGGTCGGGACGGGAGAAAATCAGGCCGAAGTCCCCGAGGTCGAAGGTCACGCTGGCTATGGGTTGGCCGGCAAGGGCCTGCCAGGCTTCGCGGCGCCGCCGCGTGGAGGCTACGTCAATGACCACGGCAAGGGCGCCCTCGCGGAGCAAACCGATGTGGGTCGCGGCGCGCGTGTCTAGGCTGTCGATGACCCAGAGGTCCGCCTCATCGGGCAGGTCGGTCCAGCGCAGGGCAGGGCGCGCCGCTGTGAGAGCCTCACGTAGGCAGGGCTCATCGGCTCCGGCGGCGATGAAGGCCCGCGTGGCCCGCTGGAAGTTCGCAAGGCGGAAGAGCAGCCGGTAGTCGCGCTGACGGAGGCGTCGGCCCGGCGTGGCGGCCGTGAAGCGGTCGAGCGCGGCATAGCCATAGTAGGGCGCCCGCTCGTAGACGACGCCTGTCACGAAGCTGAAGGCGAAGGGCGAGTGGATGCCGTAGCCTGCGCGTCGGTCGCAGCGGCGCAGCAGGCGCAGGGTGCGCTGGAGATGGGTTACTAGCTGGTTCACGAGGCGAAAGTAGGAAGATTTTTTTGAGCATGGCGCCCTACCCCGCCCCATTGTGCTCTGCTTACGACCGGTCGGTATTCTGAAATATCTGAAGCTCAGCTATCTATGTCCGTTAACGTTTCCTAGAGTTCTGGCGGCAGCCCCATCTCTTGCCAAATGTGAGTGTTAAACTTTCGTCTCCTGATCCATTTTTCTGCTCGCTGCCCTTGCATTTTGCGGAATAGTCTCCTATCTTTGCAACGTGTTTTTCATAGTATTAGATTTAAGGTTAACAAGGTTGGGATACAGCGGTATCCCATTTTTTTTGCCCTTGCGTCAGCGGGCGGTTGCGTAATGCGGGGCGGTTAGTGCTCTGCGTGTGGCAAAAAGCCCCAGCGAACCTTCCCCATTCCCCCCTTTATCGTAATTTTGCCCCTCACAAAGACGGGCCCCTGTAGTTCAATGGATAGAACACCGCTCTCCTAAAGCAGTGATACGAGTTCGATTCTCGTCAGGGGTACGCATTGCGGTAGCCGCACGTTGCAGAACGCTCTGCAGCGTGCGGCTGTTTTTTTGTTCCGGCCGGCTGTGCCGGTATTGTTTCTTTCTACTCATTCCATCCTACTGGTCGCACCGAAATCGTATCTTTGCAAGTGATATGATATTATTCGTTACCTGCTGTTATGCCCTCTAACAAACCATATGATAGCAATTGATTATATTTCTCCGCTCGAAGTGGCGCATAAGCTGGCGGCACGAGTCAAGGCACGGCGCCTGGAGCTCAATCTGACGCAGGAGGGGCTTGCTTTGCGGGCCGGTCTGAAGTTTGCTACTTATCGCCGTTTTGAGCAGACGGGTGCCATATCCCTGCGCGGCCTGCTGCAGGTAGCTTTTGCCCTCGATGCCCTCGCAGACTTCGATGTCCTCTTCGTGAGGCGGCAGTACGCTACCCTCGACGAGGCGCTTAACGAAGTGGAAGTAAAACGTAAACGTGGTAAGCGCAATGCATGATATCAGACAGATCGAGGTGTGGTGCGGTGAGCGCCTCGTAGGGCGCCTGGCACTCGGAAGAGACGGCCTTTGCCTCTTTGAGTATGCGCCAGAGTGGTTGAGAGACGGCTTTTCCATATCCCCTTTCGAGTTGCCGCTCCGCAATGGCGTAACCGTGGCCAAGGCCCGACCCTTTGAGGGCGGCTTTGGCGTGTTTGACGACAGCCTGCCCGATGGGTGGGGACTGTTGGTGCTTGACCGCTATCTGCAGCGCCAGGGCATCAATCCCCGCGACCTGTCACTCCTTGATCGTTTGGCTTTGGTCGGTTCGGCTGGTCGCGGTGCCTTGACCTTTCGTCCCGACAGAAGCGTCATGTGGCAGCAGGATTATGCCGATTTTGAGAAACTGGCCCGTGAGGCCGAAGCCATTTTGGGGAGTGATGACTATCGTGGGGAGGGTATAGAGGAGTTTCAGCGTCGCGGCGGTTCGCCCGGCGGCGCACGTCCGAAGATTTTCACTCTGTGGGGCGGTCGTGAATGGCTGGTGAAATTCCGTGCCCGGCTTGACCCAGAGGGCATCGGAGAAGAGGAATACGCTTATTCCCTCCTGGCCCGCCGGTGTGGTATCGAGATGCCTGAGACGCGGCTTTTTGAGGGGAAATATTTTGGCGTCGAGCGTTTCGACCGTGTTGCTGGCCAGCGGCTCCACGTGGTGAGCGTCGCGGGACTGATTGGCGCAGACTACCGTCTGCCCTGCATGGATTATGCCCACATCTTCCAGGTATGTACGGCGTTGACCCACAATATGGAAGAGCTCTGGAAGGTCTATCGCCTGATGGTGTTCAATTACCTCATCGGCAACAAAGATGACCATGCGAAGAATTTTGCTTTCATCCGCCGCGCCGACGGTTGGCATTTCGCTCCTGCCTTTGATCTCCTGCCTGGTGGGGGAATGAACGGTTATCATACGACTTCTGTCAACGACCGCATCGAACCAGTCCGTGAGGATTTCTCGAGCTTGGCTGAACGAACCGGGCTTGACGTAAAGGAAGCTTCAGCAGTCTACGACTGCATGGCCGCTACCGTGCAGGCCTGGCTGGACAGCCGCGCAGGGCGATGAGCCTTGTCCTGCCTCCGTTTCCATGTCATTCCCATGAGACTTTCACCGCCGATGCAGCAGGGTAGGAGGGATGTGCGTAACTTTGCGTGAAGTTCTATCCTGTTGGCGGAGGGCCCTGTCCGTCCGCTTTGTTTTTCTTCTATTATTATCTCTAGCTCCATGGCCCAACCCGAACTTACGCCGATGATGAAGCAGTTCTTCGACCTCAAGGCGAAGAACCCCGATGCCATTCTTCTCTTCCGCTGCGGCGACTTCTATGAGACCTATGCCTCAGATGCCGTAACGGCCTCCAAGATCCTCGGCATAACGCTGACGCGGCGTAACAACAAGGGACAGGCAGCAACGGAGATGGCGGGCTTCCCCCACCATGCGCTCGACACTTACCTGCCGCGCCTCATCAGGGCAGGCTACCGCGTGGCCATCTGTGACCAGCTGGAAGACCCGAAGCTGACCAAGAAACTCGTCAAGCGAGGCATCACCGAGCTGGTGACGCCCGGCGTAGCGATGACGGACAATGTGCTCAACGCGCGGGAAAACAACTTCCTGGCCTCCGTCCATTTCGGCGCCGAGGCGGTCGGCCTCTCCTTCCTCGACATCTCCACGGGAGAGTTTCTCGTGGCGGAGGGTACGGTCGAGTATGTCGACAAGCTCCTTTCGGGCTTCGCACCCAAAGAGGTGCTCGTGCGCCACGGGCTGCGCGGCCGTTTTGAGAATATCTTTGGGGGGAAGTACTTCATCTTTGAACTCGATGACTGGGCCTTTACGCTGCAGACGGCGCAAGACCGCCTGACGCGCCATTTCCAGGTGAAGAACCTCAAGGGCTTCGGCGTGGACCATCTCAAAGACGGCCTTGTAGCGGCCGGCGCGGTGATGTGTTACCTCGAGCAGACGGGTCACACGCAGACGAGCCACATCACCTCGCTGCGGCGTATCGAGGAGGGACGCTTTGTGCGCCTTGACCGCTTCACGACGCGCAACCTAGAGCTGGTGCGGCCGATGGCGGAGGGCGGTTCGTCGCTCCTCGACGTGATCGATCGTACGCTCACGCCGATGGGGGCGCGCCTGCTGCATCGCTGGCTGCTCTTCCCCTTGAGGTCGGTGAGCGAAATCACGGAGCGCCTCGACGGGGTGGAACATTTCTTCAAGCATCCAGACTTCCGGGAACTCTGCGAGATGGAGCTGCCCAAGATCGGCGATATGGAGCGCATCGTCTCCCGCGTGGCCGTAGGGCGCGTCAATCCCCGCGAATTGCAGCAGTTGCGGGCCGCCCTCGAGAGCACTACGCTCATCAAGTATGCCTGTGCCCACGCCGAGACGCCGGCGGTCAAGGGGGTAGGGGAGCGCCTCGACGCCCTTCTCCCCCTGCGCGACCTGATCAAGCGGGCCTTGCGCACCGATCCGCCCATTCTGGTGGCCAAGGGCGGCGTCATTGCTGACGGCTATGATGCCGAACTTGACGAGCTGCGCCACATCTCACGCTCGAGCAAGCAGGTACTCCTGCAGCTACAGGAGACGGAAAGCGACCGTACGGGGATTCCCAGCCTGAAGATCGGTTTCAACAACGTCTTTGGCTATTACCTCGAGGTGCGCAATACTTATAAAGACCGCGTGCCGCCCGAATGGGTGCGCAAGCAGACCCTGGCTCAGGCGGAGCGTTACATCACGCAGGAGCTGAAGGAACTGGAGGACAAGATACTCGGGGCGGAAGACAAGATCTTGGAGATCGAAGCGCAGCGCTATGCCGAACTGGTGAAGCAGGTGGCCGGTTATGTCACCCCGCTCCAGCGCGACGCTGCCGCCCTCAGTCTCCTTGACTGTCTGCAGAGCCTCGCCAGCGTGGCCCGCGAGCGGCGCTACGTGCGGCCTGTCGTAGATGAAGGTTTGGTGCTCGACATCCATGAGGGGCGCCACCCCGTCATCGAGACGCTCATGCCCCCAGGCGAGGAGTATGTGGCCAACGATGTGGAGCTTGACACCAAGCAACAGCAGATCATCATCGTGACCGGCCCCAACATGGCCGGTAAGAGCGCCCTCTTGCGCCAGACCGCCCTGATCACCCTGATGGCCCAGATCGGCTCCTTCGTGCCCGCAGCCTCAGCCCACGTGGGCGTGGTCGACAAGATCTTCACCCGAGTGGGGGCGAGCGACAACATCTCCGTGGGGGAGAGCACCTTCATGGTGGAGATGAGCGAGGCCGCCAACATCATGAACAACCTCACCGAGCGTTCGCTCGTGCTCTTCGATGAGCTGGGACGCGGCACGTCGACCTACGACGGCATCTCCATTGCCTGGGCCATCGTGGAATATCTCCACGAAAATCCCAAGGCCCATGCCCGGACGCTCTTCGCTACCCACTACCACGAACTCAACGAGATGGAGGGCCGCTTCCCCCGCGTGAAGAACTGGAACGTCTCTGTGCGTGAGTCTGAGGGCAAGGTCATCTTCCTGCGCAAGTTGCAGCGGGGCGGTTCGGAGCACTCCTTCGGTATCCACGTGGCCCGCATGGCCGGCATGCCCGCCGTCATCGTGCGCCGAGCAGAACAGGTCTTAAAGAGCCTTGAGCAGAGTGGGGTAGGGGCAGCCTCGGTGCCCGACGCCGAGAGCCGTACGCAGCAGGAAGAGGGCGTGCAGCTCAGTTTCTTCCAGCTTGATGACCCCGTCCTTACCCAGATCCGCGACCAGCTCCTCCACCTTGACGTCAACAATTTGACTCCCCTCGAGGCCCTCAACAAGCTCAATGACATCAAGCGCATCTTAAAGGGGTAGGGGAGGGCTTATCAAGCTTTTACCGGACACAGCGATCTTACAGGACAGATCTGCGGCGTAGTCTTGGCATCAAAACGACAAGAAGGGCCGGCCCTCGGTTTGAGGGTCGGCCCTTCATGGCTTATTGCTTAGTTGTGGACTTCAGCTGATTAGAGCTGGGGACCGGCGGCTACGAGAGCCTTACCAGCCTCGTTGTTCTCATACTTAGCGAAGTTCTTGATGAAGCGTGCAGCGAGGTCCTTAGCCTTGCCTTCCCATACGCTGGCGTCAGCATAGGTGTCGCGAGGATCGAGGATCTTGGAATCTACGCCGGGGAGAGCCGTGGGCACAACGAAGTTGAAGTAGGGGATGGTCTTCGTCTCGGCCTTGTCGATCGAACCGTCGAGGATGGCGTCGATGATACCACGGGTGTCGCGGATAGAGATACGCTTGCCGCTACCGTTCCAGCCGGTGTTGACGAGGTATGCCTTGGCGTTGTTAGCCTTCATCTTCTTAACGAGCTCCTGAGCGTACTTCGTGGGGTGCAGCTCGAGGAATGCCTGGCCGAAGCAAGCAGAGAAGGTCGGCGTGGGCTCGGTGATGCCGCGCTCGGTACCTGCGAGCTTAGCGGTGAAGCCGGAGAGGAAGTAGTACTGAGCCTGCTCGAAGCTGAGGATAGAAACGGGAGGCAGTACACCGAAGGCGTCGGCAGAGAGGAAGATTACCTGCTTTGCAGCAGGGCCCTTGCTGACGGGCTTCACGATGTTCTTGATGTGGTAGATGGGGTAGCTGACGCGGGTGTTCTCAGTCACGCTCTTGTCGGCGAAGTCGATCTTGCCATTCTCGTCAACGGTTACGTTCTCGAGCAGTGCGTCGCGCTTGATGGCACCGTAGATATCGGGCTCGCTCTCCTTGTCGAGGTTGATAACCTTAGCGTAGCAGCCGCCCTCGTAGTTGAAGACGCCCTCGTCGTCCCATCCGTGCTCGTCGTCACCGATGAGCTTACGCTTAGGATCGGTAGAAAGGGTGGTCTTACCCGTACCGGAGAGGCCGAAGAAGATAGCGGTGCTGGTCTCGTCCATGTTGGTGTTGGCAGAGCAGTGCATGGAAGCGATGCCGCGGAGGGGGTTGTAGTAGTTCATCATAGAGAACATACCCTTCTTCATCTCACCACCGTACCAAGTGTTGAGGATAACCTGCTCGTGGCTGGTGATGTTGAAGACAACGGCGGTCTCAGAGTGAAGGCCGAGCTCCTTGTAGTTCTCAACCTTAGCCTTAGAAGCGTTGTAGACGATGAAGTTGGGCTCAAAGGTCTCAAGCTCTTCCTTGGTGGGGCGGATGAACATGTTGGTGACGAAGTGAGCCTGCCAAGCTACCTCGACAATGAAGCGGACAGCGAGGCGGGTAGCCTTGTTGGCACCGCAGAAACCATCGACAACGAAGAGGCGCTTGTTGGAGAGCTCCTTCTTAGCCAGATCCTTAACGACCTCCCAGGTCTCCTTAGAGGCGGGGTGGTTGTCGTTGGGATACTCGGGCGTGTTCCACCATACGGTGTCATGGGAGTTCTCATCGTCTACGATGAACTTGTCCTTGGGCGAACGGCCGGTGTAGATACCGGTCATTACGTCTACGGCACCAAGCTCAGTCACCTTACCCTTCTCATAGCCCTCG
This sequence comes from Alloprevotella sp., assembly GCA_052272595.1. Classification (GTDB taxonomy): domain Bacteria; phylum Bacteroidota; class Bacteroidia; order Bacteroidales; family Bacteroidaceae; genus Alloprevotella. The sequence continues at coordinate 149,993 of DAVZJV010000005.1, read as the reverse complement.
AGACCAGCCTTGGTCTCTTCCTCAAAGAGCTGCTCGTAAGAGGGGTTGTGAACGATCTCGGTCACACCGGTGATACCGTACTTAGACAAATCTAATGTTGCCATAATGATTTATGAGTTTAATGAGTTAGAGGTTTGCTTTGTCTGTGAGGCCTGTCGCCTCGTAGTGAAATGGGGCTTTGGAGGCCTTATTCACCGCGGCAAAAGTACGTAAATCGAAGAAGTACGTCAGCGATTTAACGCAAATTATTTCGTCTGCCTCGTGCCCCCTTCCGTTTGCACGGCGGCAGACGAAAGGTGGCCTTGGCAAAACGGAGATTTACGCCTCGGTTGCTACGTTTTCGTTACGCTCTCCAGCCGTTTCCCGTCCCTTCCTCAGGCTGACGAAGAGGGCGGCGAGGAAGGTGATGATGATGATGGCGAGGGCGGTGTAGCCGATGCCGTTGGTGAGGGCTACGGAGGCGGGTTTGAAGATCATGACGACTTCGTGGCGTCCGGCGGGGATGCGCAGGGCGCGCAGCACGTAGTTGACGCGACCAAGTTCGGCAGGTTTGCCGTCGATGGTGGCGGTCCAACCGGGATAGTAGACTTCGGAGAAGGTCACCACGCCGCCGCGGGGGCTCTCGATGGTGTAGCGGAGTTCGTTGGGGGCGTAGCTGGTGAGGGTGACGTTGCCGCTGTCGAGGGGCGTGCCGTCGAGGAGGGCCTTGAAGCGTTCATCGGCCACGGCGGCGTGTTTCGTGTCGAGGCCCGTGAGGGCGGCCATCTCGGCATCTGCACCCTTGACGAAGGTGAGCTTGCCGACAAACCACCCGTTGCCGTTGGCATAGGGATTCTGCACGGCCTGCGAGTGGTCACCCTGGCCGAAGATGAAGTACTTCGTGTTGAGCATGTTAAGCACCGGGGCCAGGCTGTCGCCGTTGATGCGGTTCAGGTCGCCCTGCGTCTCATTGATGGCTCCCACGAAGCGCTGGAGCTCGCCGTTGAGTTGTCGGTCGATGAGGTCTTGGTAGCGGTGGAGCTTGGCTGCGTGGTAACCGCCGATGGAGTGATGGTAATATGAGGTGGCGTTGGTCGTCTCGTTGAAGGGGTTGCCGGCGCCGATGTTGACCACGCGGTAGTAGCTCTTGTCCTGAAGGATCTGTCGGTCGGCGGGGGTCATCTTAAAGCCCTCGGCCAGCGCTGTGGGGTCGGTGAAGCTCTCATCGTTGAGGTAGCGCTTGTCGATCTGCCAGAGGTCTACGAGACAGATGGCCGTGAGGCCGATGCAGGCGAGCCAGCTCTTGATCCAGCCCTGGGCATAGGCCCAGGTGACGAGGATGCCCAGCACGATGATCAGCGCCGAGCGGCGGGCGTCTGCGGAGAGGATGGCGTGGTGCATCTGCGTAATGGCGTGCTGGTAGGTGGCGAGCAGGTCGGTGGGGAAGCCTGCCTGCTGCAGGGCGCGGAAGGTCTCCATGTCGGCCGAGGAGATGCAGTTGCCGGCGGCGGAGGGCGAGAACCACAGCAACAGGGAGAGGCCGAGCGTCGTCACCAGGGCGACGGGCAGGCCGATGCGCATGCGGCGCGGCGCACCCTTCCACTCCGTAAGCTTAAAGAGCCGCGGCTCGCGGAAGATCCGATAGAGGCAGAGCACGGCGAGCAGGGGCATCGTAAACTCGGCGATGACCAAGGCGGAGCTGACTGTGCGGAACTTGGCGTACATCGGCAGGTGGTCGATGAAGAAGTCGGTCAGCGCGGGGACGTTCTTACCCCAAGCGAAGAGCAGGCTCACCACCGTGGCGGCCACGAGGGCCCACTTGACGGGGCCCTTGACGTAGAAGATGCCGAGCACGAAGAAGAAGCAGATGAGGGCACCGATATAGACGGGCCCTACGGTGAAGGGCTGGTCGCCCCAGTAGAGCTGTATGCCGGGAGGGTAGGCCTGCACGCCGCTCTGCTGGAGGGCCTGCTGCGTCTGTGCGGCGCTGTTGTAGAAGTCGTCGTAGCCGGGGAGTTCCTCTACTCCCTCACGATCGAGTATCGAGGTCGAACCGCCGCCCTTATAGTCGGGTATGAGGAGGGTCAGCGTCTCATCGATGCCGTAGCTCCACTGGGTAATGTAATCTCGGTCGAGTCCCGAAGTAGCCTTGGTAGTCTGGCCTTTTGCGGCGGGCAGGGGAGAGAGCTCCGCCTTGCCGCGCATCGACTCTTGCGCATACTGGTAGGTGTGGTAGATGTTGGGCAGGTTGGCTGCAACGCCGATCAGGCCGGCAACGAGGGCTACCAGCGTGGCGCGGATCCAACGGCCAAGCGTCTTCTTACGCACGGCGTCGATGGCGTAAGCGATGACCAGAAGTCCCATGACGAAGAGGAAGTAATAGGTCATCTGCAGGTGGTTGCTCATCACTTGGAATGCCGTGAAGAGCGCCGTCACGGCGCCGCCCCAGAGATATTTGCCCCGATAGCAGAGCACGAGGCCGGCGATGGTGGGCGGGATGAAGGCCAGCGTCATCACCTTCCAGATATGGCCGGCGGCGATGATGATCAGGAAGTAGGACGAGAATGCCCACACCACGGCGCCGAGGGCTGCGAGGTAGGGCTTGAAGTTGAATGCGCGGAGCAGGATGTAGAAGCCCAGCAGGTAGAGGAAGAGGTAGCTGATGGCGGGGAACCACTTGTTGGTGCCCAGACCGTAGACGATCGAGAGGGTCGACACGGTGTCGGTGGCGCCATACGAGGGTGCCGTCTGGTAGGTCGGCATGCCTGAGAAGATGGCGTTCGACCATCGTGTCGTCTCTCCGCCGTGGGCTTCGCGGTAGAGTTGCTGTTCGTGTCCCAGGCCGACGGCTGCCACGCTGTCGTGGCCTCCCAACACCTGGCCCTGGCTGAGCGGTGTGAGGAAGTAGACCGTGCTGATGATGAGGAAGAGCGCGATGGCCACGAGGTCGGGCCAGCCCTTCTTGAGCAGTTGTGTGAAGTTCATTTACTTATCTCAGTGACTATAGTTAGCGTGTTTAGAGCTTCGGGCCGAATGAGAGGTCGCCCGCGTCGCCCAGTCCGGGCACGATGTAGGCCTCCTCGTTGAGCTCGGGGTCGATGGCGGCCACCCAGAGGGTGACGTTGTCCTCGGGAAACACCTTGACGAGGTGGTCAATGCCCTCTTGCGCGGCGATGGCGCAGCAGATGTGTAGGCGTGCCGGCGTGCCGTGTGAGAGGAATGCCTTGTACGACAGTTCGAGGCTGCCGCCGGTGGCGAGCATGGGGTCGACCATGAGGAAGGTGCAGCCGTCGAGCGAGGGCGCGGCGATGTAGTTGACGTGGATCTTGATGTCGTCCTTCGATCCCTCCTCGCGATAGGCGGCCACGAAGGCCGAGTCGGCCTGGTCGAGGGTGTCGATGAATCCTTCATGAAATGCCAGTCCGGCCCTGAGCACCGTCCCCACCACGATTCGGTCGTCGTAAGTCGGCACGGCCTTCTGTCCGAGCGGCGTGGTGATGATCTTGTCAGAGTAGTTGAGTGTGCGGCTCACTTCGTAGGCCATGGCGCGTGCGATGCGTTCGAGGTTGCGTCTGAAGAGCGTGCGGTTGCCCTGGATGTTGACGTCGCGCAGCTGCGCCATGTGAGAGTTGATGACCGATGAGCGGTCGCCGAGGTTGATTACTTGCATGATGTGTGGTGGGTGGTATATAGGGCATCGTGCCCGGCCGCGTGGTGTGCGGCGCGGGCATTGTGACGCGGAGTCTGTGCGGAGGCATGCCTTGGGCCGCTAGTGTGGCGGCGCTAGGGGGGCGACGGGGCAGATCAGCCCTTCTTGCCGAGCAGGTCGTTGGGGTTGATGCGGCTGATGGCGTCGCGCATGGAGGTGTCGCCCTTGAGGTTCTCGAGTCGGTAGTAGTCCATGAATCCCATGTTGCCATCCTCGAGCGCCTTGGCCAGCGCCTTGGGCACCATGGCTTCGGCGGTGATCACCTCGGCGCGGGCCTCTTGGGCGCGGGCCTTCATTTCCTGCTCCGTGGCAACGGCCATGGCGCGTCGTTCTTCGGCCTTGGCCTGTGCGATGTTTTTGTCGGCATTGGCCTGATCCATCTGCAGCGTGGCACCGATGTTCTTGCCCACGTCGATGTCGGCAATGTCGATAGAGAGAATCTCGTAGGCCGTGCCGGCGTCGAGACCCTTGGAGAGCACGAGCTTAGAGATGGAGTCGGGGTTCTCGAGCACTTGTTCGTGGGTGTCGGCCGAACCGATGCTCGACACGATGCCCTCGCCCACGCGGGCTAGGATAGTGTCTTCGCCGGCGCCGCCGACGAGCTGGTGTATGTTGGCGCGTACCGTCACGCGGGCCTTGGCAATGAGCTGGATGCCGTTCTTTGCCACGGCGGCCACGGGCGGTGTGTCGATCACCTTGGGGTTGACGCTCGTCTGTACGGCCTCGAACACGTCGCGGCCTGCGAGGTCGATGGCCGTAGCCTTCTCAAAGGTCAGGTCGATGCCTGCCTTCGAGGCCGACACGAGAGCGTGTACCACGCGCTGCACGTGTCCGCCCGTCATGAAGTGGGCTTCGAGGTTGTCACGCGTGATGTTGCGCAATCCGGCCTTGTGGCCCTCGATGAGGGAGGGCACGATGATGTTAGGCGGCACATTGCGGATGCGCATCAGAAAGAGCTGCATCAGCGAGATGTGTACGCCCGAGACCTTGGCCGAAAGCCAGAGGAAGAAGGGTACGAAGTGGAAGAAGATTGAGAGGACGATGATCGCGGCGACGATAATCACGGCGATGATGATCGGTGACAGGGTCAGCATAGGGTAGGGGGTGTTAGAAGGTGAAACGCTGTGCGTGCGCCCGCCGGCGTCATCGCATGGGCAAAGGTAGTGCATGGCGGGCGGTGCGCAAAGGCCAAACCGCTGGTTTTGGCCCTGCCTGCCCGGCCGTGGCCGTCCGTACGACCTAGCAACTCGTCGCGACGGGAAGGCATCTCGTTCTCACGAGACAGTGTCTGCTACGGCCTACATGCCGTCTAAGGAAAAGATTCGCTTTTTGCCTACACGCTGCCACTATTTCTCTTCAAACGATTGAAGTACAGATTCTTAGAGGTGTAGGCAAAGGGCCGTTTACCTACACCTTGCCTACACTGGGCTGCCACTTGTCTGCATCTCTTCCGCCGTGCTGCCACCTGACTGGAGTTCTGCTGTCGTGCTGCGGGCGTAAGACCGGTGTAGGCCAGGTGTAGGCTAGGTGTAGGCAACGGGCTCCCTGCCTACACCATTATCTTGTTGAAATACAGCCGCTCCGGAGGGGGTAGTGGCAGCGTGTAGGCAAAAATCGGAAATTACCCGTAGGCGTGTTGTCTGCTCATCGTGCATCGGTGATGGCGGAAAGAATGGCTGATCTTTCGGCTTTCGACCGCTGTCAGGTGGGATGCGTGGAAGGTTTGGCGTATCTTCGCAGGGACGGGCACCCTCCGTGCGCAGGGCCACTCCCGGGTACCTTCCGCCCGTGCTCCTGAAGTCTCCCGCGCAAGTGTTTCTCGTTTTCCGCTTTTGCCCGTTACTCCACCTATTACCTGCCCTTCCTGCCTATGTCCGCCATCCGTTCCTTTACCGACCTTTCCGACCGCTGTCGCGGTCAGCGTCGTAGCGTTGCCGTCGTCTGCGGTCACGATGACCACAGCCTCACCGCCCTGGGGCGCGCCTGGCGCGAGGGACTGATTGATCCTGTCTTTGTCGGGACGGTTGATGAGGTACGCCGCGCACTGCCCGTTTATGGCATCGCGGAGTCGTCCTGCCGCTTTGTCGCGGCGCAGAGCGAGTCCGAGGCCGCGGCGAAGGCCGTGGCTCTGGTGCGGGGCGGTGAGGCCGGTGTGCTCGTCAAGGGACTGATCCCTTCGCCCGTGCTGCTGCGCGCCGTGCTCGATCGTGAGGGCGGTCTGCTGCCCGAAGGCGGGGTGCTGACCCACATGGCCGTGGCTGAGATTGCGGGGCGCGGGCGGTTGCTCTGCTTCACCGATGCCGCCGTCATTCCCTTCCCCACGCCCGCCCAGCGGGTGGCCCAGCTCGAGCGCCTTATCGCCCTGCTTCACGCGTTGGGTGTGGCGGTGCCCGAGGTGGCCCTTGTTCACTGCTCCGAGACGCTGAGCGAGCGCTTCCCCCTCGTAGCCTGTTACCCGGATCTCTGCCGCCGCGCCGAAGCGGGCGAGTGGGGTAGGGCGGTGGTCGACGGTCCGCTCGATCTCCTCACGGCCTGCCACCACGAAGCGCTGGCCGTCAAGGGCATCGCCTCGCGCCTCACGCACGATGCCGACGGCCTCGTGCTACCCGACATCGAAGCCGCCAACGTGCTCTATAAGGCCTTGCCCCTCTTCGGCGGAGCGCGCATGGCGGGCCTCCTCTCGGGCACAGTAGCCCCCGTGGTGCTCCCCTCGCGGGGCGACGCGGCCGAAGCGAAATATCACAGTCTGCTCCTAGCCCTTGCCTCGCTGCGCGGCTGAGGCGGGCGGTACCCCTCTTCATCTCTTTCCCCCGCATGTCACACCCTTATCGCATCCTCGTGATCAATCCCGGCAGCACGTCGACGAAGGTCGCCGTCTACGCCGACGAACGGCCCCTCGCACAGGCCACGATTCGCCACTCGGCCGAAGCGCTGAAGCCCTTCGCCCAGGTGGTCGACCAGCACGCCTTCAGGCGCAAGGTGGTGCTCGACTGGTTGCGTGAGGCGGGGCAGCCGCTGCACTTTGATGCCATCATCGGGCGCGGGGGACTGACGAAACCTATGGCGGGCGGAGTCTATCGCGTGAACCGCAAGATGTGTTACGACACTTACTACGCCATGCGTAAGCACGCGTGCAACCTCGGCTGCATCATTGCCGCCGAACTCTCGCGGATGCAGACGCCCGCGGCCCTGCCGCTCATCGCCGATCCGGGCACGGTGGACGAGATGTGCGCCGAGGCCCATGTGAGCGGTTCGCCCTTGATGCCGCGCATCTGCATCTGGCACGCCCTCAACCAGCGCGCCATTGCCCGCCGCTTTGCCCGCGAGACGGGCCGCCGCTACGAAGACCTGCGCCTGATCATCTGCCACCTGGGGGGCGGCATCAGCGTGGCGGCCCACGACCACGGGCGGGCCATCGATGCCAACAACGCCCTCGACGGCGAGGGTCCCTTCTCGCCAGAGCGAGCCGGGTCGCTGCCCGCGGCCGACCTCATCCACCTCTGCTTTAGCGGCCGCTATACCGAGGACCAGCTCAAGCGACGCGTGGCGGGGCAGGCCGGCCTCATGGCCCATCTCGGCACGACCGACGTCAGGGAAATCCAGCGGATGATCGACGGCGGCGACGCTCATGCGCGCCTCCTCATTGACGCCATGATCTATCACACGGCGAAGGCCATTGCTGCCGAGGGGGCGGTGCTCTGCGGACGGGTCGATGCGGTGATCCTCACGGGAGGCATCGCCCACAGCGCCTACATCACCGAACACCTCAAGGAGCGTATCGACTATCTTGCGCCTGTCTATGTTTATCCCGGCGAAGACGAGATGGAGGCATTGGCGCTCAATGCTTTGTCCGTATTGCGCGGAGAGTGCGTGGCGCGGGAGTATGAATAAACGGAACAGGCGAGGTGCCGGTATGAAAGGGCGCTGCGGAGATGTCGCCGCGCCCATCAAATGGAGTTTACGATAACAACCGGCGGCGCTTGGCCGCTTGCCCGATGCAAGTACTTTCTAATATGATGAGACGCATTCTTCTTCTCTCCCTCACTTGGCTGGCGGGCCTGTTGGTGCCGGCTGCGGCACAAACGGCTGTGCAAGCCGCTGCGAACGATGCCCCGACAAGTCCTGTGCGAGTGGCCTGTGCTGTCTCGCATGCCTTTGCGCCGAATATTGTACTGATTAAGCTCGGCACGAACGACATGAAGCCTTACAACTGGGTGCACCACGCCAAGTTTGAGGCGGAGCTGCGCGCCCTCATCGACATCTACCGCGTCATACGCGGCAAGTGGCGCCCCGAGCTCATGCCCGATCGCCTGCATCCCTCGGCTGCCGGCGCCACGCTCATGGCGCGTCGCATTACCACTTATTTGCAGCGCACGGTGCGTTCGGCAAAGTAGCCGTCCGCTCGTTCTGACCACCAGATAAACGCTTCGCCGCCGATAGCAGGCCTCCCTTTGTGACGGGGAAGAAATGCTATCGGCGGCGAATGTTGTTTGTGGATCGCGGCTTAGGAGTGCCTTGCGGCGGGTGCGGCGTCTTCAAATATATTATATAAAAGGATAGGGTAGGGACCCTTGCGTTGCTGCGTGTGCCGCAGTTGCGGCTTTATATATTAAAGTTGAAGGCGAGCGCCGCGAAGCGGTTTAAGCGAAGACGGGGAGGCTTACTTGCGATAGTTCTCCAAGCCCGTCTTGAGGAAGTTTACATACTTGTCCACGTCTTCATCATAGGCATAGGAGCCGTTGAGAGGCTTGCCCTCGTTGTCGAGGAGCACGTAGAAGGGCTGGGCGTTGGCGCCGAACTTTGAGCGCTGGAGGTAGCTCCACTTGTCACCCACGGTGCGGAGGGTCGTGGTCTGGCCGTTCTCCTGCACTTCGATGGGCTGGGGTAGGGGAGCCTTCTCGTCTACGTAGAGCGAGATGAGCACGTAGTCCTTCATTAGAAGGTCGCGCACCTTGGGGTCGTGCCATACGGCGAGCTCCATCTTGCGGCAGTTGACGCAGCCGTGGCCGGTGAAGTCTACGACGACGGGTTTGCCCACCGAGCGGGCGTAGGCCATGCCGGCCTCATAGTCGCGGAACTTGGCTTCGATCTTGACGGGGTCGAGGTTGAAGTCCTGCGTCGAGATGGGCGGGGCGAAGGCGCTGACGGCCTTGGTCGGAGCGCCCCAGAGGCCGGGCACCATATAGACGGCGAAGGCCAGAGAGATGAGGGCCAGGAAGAAGCGGGGCACGCTGGTGTGGCGCTCGTCGGCGTCGTCGTGGGGAAACTTGATGGCGCCCAGCAGGTAGACACCCAGGAGAGAGAAGATCACGATCCAGAGGGCGAGGAAGGTCTCGCGGTCGAGCAGGTGCCAGCCATAGGCGAGGTCGGCCACGGAGAAGAACTTCAGGGCGAAGGCCAGTTCGAGGAAGCCGAGCACCACCTTGACACTGTTGAGCCAGCCGCCGCTCTTGGGAGCGCTCTTGAGCCATGTGGGGAAGAGAGCGAAGAGGGTGAAAGGCAGTGCCAGTGCCACGGCGAAGCCCAACATGCCGATCGTGGGCGCCAGGGCCGAGCCGCCCGACGTGCTGACCTCGACCAGGAGGAACCCGATGATCGGGCCGGTGCACGAGAAGCTCACCAGCGAGAGGGTGAAGGCCATCAAGAAGATGCTCAGCAGACCCGTTGTCGCGTCGGCCTTGTTGTTGACCTTATCGCCCCACGAAGAGGGCAGCGTGATGTCGAAACCGCCGAAGAAGCTGGCGGCGAAGACAACCAGCATGAGGAAGAAGAGGATGTTGAAGACGGCGTTGGTCGAGAGGTCGTTGAGTGCATTGGCGCCGAAGACGCCGGTGATGATGAGGCCTAACGCTACGTAGATAACGACGATCGAGATGCCGTAGGTCACGGCGTCGCGGATGCCCTTGCGGCGGTCGCCCGAGCGCTTGAGGAAGAAGCTCACCGTCATGGGGATGATCGGCCATACGCAAGGGGTGAAGAGGGCGATGAGGCCGCCTACGAAGCCTAGGGCGAAGATGACATACCAAGCTTTGCCCGCTACGTCACCGGCTTCACTGCCATAAGCCTTCAGCTCCTTGATGACGGGCGTCCAGAGGGCCTTGATCTGTGCACTGTTGAGGGGGGTGACGGCAGCTGCCGTCGTGGCCTCGTCGGTGGTCGTTGCGGGGTTGAGGCTGTCGGCGGGTGAGGCCGCTGTGGCCTGGGTGGCTGCCATGCCCTGAGCGGCCGCTTCGGCAGCTGCTTCAGCCGCCTTGCTCTCTGCGGTGGGGGCAGGGCCGTCCGTGCCCTTGAGCGAAGCGTTGACCGTGGTGGGGGGCAGGCAGCTCTCGTCGTTGCAGGCGCCATATTTGAGATAGCCCTTGAGGTCGTAATCCTTGTCGAGGAGTTCGACGCGCTGGGTAAAGGTGGCGTGTCCCTCGTAGTAGCTGACCTGCATCTCAAAGATGGGGTCTTGCATCGTCTTGGCTCCCGGTCCGCCCTTGAGACCGCCCTTGAGGCGGGCGCCCTTGATGTGGTCGATGCCGAAGGAGGCCGGCGTGGGGCCGCCCTCGCCGATGTTGGTGGAGTAGATGTGCCAGCCGGGCTGTGCCTTGCCCGTAAAGACGATGTCGACAGTCGTAGGGTTGACCCGCTTGTAGGCGACGGAGAACGACACCTGAGCCTGCACCGCCGTCACGGCAGTCAGGAGCAGGAGGGTGAGGATGGTGAGAAGTTTCTTCATTATAAAGCGTTGGGGAATTTTGTCTTGAGACGAACTTGCACGCGGTCAGGCCCGCAGTGCGCCGAGGTATCATCCTGATACAGTGACTGCAAATTTACGAATAAATGCTTCTTCCTACCCTTCCGCGCATAACGCTCTAGCGCTGAGCCCTCAAATCGGGTGGCAAGCACCGGCGGTGGGGATCCCTGATAGCTAAACGGAAACGTCATGATCGATGCCGGCAATACGGGCAACCAGATCGGCTTCCCGACCTATGTAGCTGGCCCGATGAGCATCTACGGAGCACAGATCAAACTCTCTTTCTAGGCATAAGCGCTTTATGGCGCGTGAGTCGTGAGTAATGGCTCGACGCGCACCGTATCACAGAACCTATATAACGTAAAGTAGCGACTACACGCGTGTAGCCGCTACTTTTGTATTCTATTGAAAATAAACGTGTATCGCGCAGATCGTTGCGTTGTATGTCGTTGTCACGCGTGCTGTACGCAGGTTTAGCTAGTGGCGCCTATCGTTGCCCCACTATCTGGGGGAAGAAAGGGGAAATTAATGGGCCTCGAGCCAGTTGGAACCTTCGCCGCATTCGGCCACGAGGGGGACGCTCAGGGCGCAGGCGCCCTCCATCTCCTCGATGACGATGCGGCGCACGAGGTCGTGCTCCTCGGGGAGGACGGAGAAGCAGAGTTCGTCGTGCACCTGGAGGATCATCTTTGATCGCACGCCTTCGGTCTCGAAGCGGCGTGCGATGCGGATCATGGCTACCTTGATGATGTCGGCGGCGGTGCCCTGGATGGGGGCGTTGATGGCGTTGCGTTCGGCATAGCCGCGGGTCACAGCGCTGCGCGAGTTGATGTCGGGCAGGTAGCGGCGGCGGCCGAATAGGGTAGTGATGTAACCCTTCTGACGGGCGGCCTCAATGCTCTCATCCATGTACGTGCGTACCTGCGGATAGGTGGCGAAGTAGTTGTCTATTAGTTCTTTAGCCTCGGTGCGGCTCACCTCCATACGCTCCGCTAAGCCGAAGGCCGATATGCCGTAGATAATGCCGAAGTTGGCCGTCTTCGCCTTGCGGCGCTCGTCGCGGCTGATCTCTTCGATGGGCTTGTGGTAGATGCGTGCGGCGGTGGCGGCATGGATGTCGCGGCCGTGGCGGAAGTCGTCGACGAGGTGTGGATCGGCGCTGAGGTGGGCCATGATGCGCAGCTCGATCTGGGAGTAGTCGGCGGAGAGGAAGGTGCAGCCCGGTTCGGGGATGAAGGCCTTGCGTATCTCGCGGCCGTCATCACCTCGTACGGGGATGTTCTGCAGGTTGGGGTTCGACGACGAAAGGCGTCCCGTGGCCGTAACAGCCTGATTGTAAGACGTGTGGATGTGGCCTGTTTGCGGGTTGATCAGGCGGGGCAGCGCTTCGATGTAGGTCGATAGGAGTTTCTTCAACCCTCTGTGCGCCAGTATCTTGGCTACGATCGGATGGCGGGGCTTGAGGCGTTCGAGAATCTCCTCGCTCGTGGACCACTGCCCGCTCTTGGTCTTGCGCGCCTTGGGGTCTAGCTGGAGTTTGCTGAAGAGCACCTCGCCCACCTGACGCGGTGAGGTGAGCAAGAAGATTTCACCCGCCAGTTCGTAGATCTCGCCCTCGAGTTGTTTCATCCGCTCGGTGAAGAGACGGCCCGTCTCGGCGAGGGCTTCAGTGTCGAGGCGCACGCCGTTGCGTTCCATCTGGGCGAGCACGGGCATGAGGGGCATCTCGATCTCGTGGAACACCTGTTCGAGTTCATACTTCCTGAGTTCGTCTTGGAGCGGGGCCATGAGGCGGAGGGTCACGTCGGCGTCTTCGCAGGCATAGTCGCGCACCTCGCTTGGGGCGAGGTCGGCCATGTTGCGCTGCCCCTTACCCTTCGGTCCGATGAGCTCCTCGATGTGGATGGTGTCGTAGTCGAGGTAGACTTGTGCGAGATAGTCCATGTTGTGGCGTAGCTCCGGCTGCACGAGGTAGTGGGCGAGCATTGTGTCGAAGAGCTTGCCTCGCAGGGCGATTCCGTAGTTGGCCAAGACGGTGAGGTCATACTTAAGGTTTTGTCCTACCTTGGTCATCCCCTCGTGTTCGTAGACGGGTCGGAAGATTTCGACGCGCTGTTGTGCCGCGGCCGTTTCACGTGGAACGGCGACGTACCATGCGCGCCCTCCCTCGACGGCAAAGCTCAATCCGACGAGCGAAGCGGCAATTGCATCGACTGAGGTGGTCTCCGTGTCTAGGCTAATCGTGTCAAATGTCATCAATAAATCACGAAGCGCGCGCGCATCCTCGTCTGTTTCAACGAGAATGTACTCGTGTGTCACGTCTTTGAGCTGCTTGTGCTTCGTGTCGGTGGGCGTTTCTTGTGGAGTGTCCGTCAATACGTCAAACAGAGAAGGCTGTGCTGGCGTCTTGCGGGCCGGTTCGTCGCCTTCACTGTCGAGCTTCTTGAGGAAGTTGCGGAACTCGAGGTCGGTGAAGAGCTTGCGCAGGGCGTCGGTGTCGGACTCCCCCAACTTGAGCGCGTCGAGGTCGAGGCTCACAGGCACATCGGTCTTGATCGTGACGAGGAAGCGTGAGAAGCGAATTTGCTCCGCATTCTCCTCCACCTTCTTCTTGATTGCCCCCTTGAGCTGGTCGGTGTGGGCGAGCAGGGCGTCGATGTTGCCAAACTGGCCGATGAGTTTGGCCGCCGTCTTCTCCCCCACGCCGGGGCAGCCCGGCACGTTGTCGGCCGTGTCGCCCATGAGGCCAAGCAGGTCGATCACCTGTTCGGTCGAGGCGATGCCATACTTGGCGCAGACCTCCGTCACGCCGAGGCGCTCCATCGGCATATTGCCATGCGAGGGCCGCTGCATGATGACGCGTGGCGTGACGAGCTGTGCGTAGTCCTTGTCGGGGGTGACCATGTGCACCTCGAGGCCCGCCGCCTCACCAGCCCGTGAGAGCGTGCCGATCACGTCGTCGGCCTCATAACCAGGCACTTCGAGGATGGGAATGTGGTAGGCGCGGATGATCTCCTTGATGATGGGCACGGCGGAGAGGATGTCCTCAGGCGTCTTGTCGCGTTGCGCCTTATACTCCGGGTAGGCCTCGTGGCGGAAGGTGCCGCCGGGAGGGTCGAAGGCTATGCCGAGGTAGTCGGGATGCTCGCGCTGGATGACGTCCTGCAGCGTGCCGACGAAGCCGAAGATGGCCGACGTGTTCTGCCCCTTCGAGTTGATGCGCGGTGAGCGTATCAGGGCGTAGTAGGCGCGGTAGATCAGGGCGTAAGCGTCGAGTAGGTAGAGAGTCTGCATGGGGTAGAGTGTGACGTAAACGTGTGGTTTGATACAAATGTACGCATAACGCTTCCCTCGGTCGGTACGCGGCGCCTAGATTTTTGCTCCGTGCTGCCGAATGGGGCGGCTGGCGGGCAAAACGTGCCCTTGGCGCTTTGCCTTCCGCGCGTCATGCACTACTTTTGCAGACAGAAGTTTTACCCATGGACAAACTAGCTCTTAGCCGCCTCCCCGTTGACCCTGATCTGGTGCGTTATCGTGCCCTCTTTATGGCATCGACAGCGCATGATGACGACTTCTTGGGTCATGCGCTCAGCTACGTGCGACAGCGTCAGGGTAAGATGATGCGACCCATCCTCACGCTCCTCATGGCCCGCGAACTAGGTCCCGTGAGCGAGGATACGCTGCGCGCCGCAGTGACGCTCGAACTTCTACACACCGCCTCGCTCGTACACGACGATGTGGTCGACGAGAGTGGTGAACGACGCGGCCAGCGCTCGGTCAACGCCGTCTATGACAACAAGGTGGCCGTGCTCCTGGGCGACTATCTCCTCTCGAAGTCGCTCCTCGTAGCGGCGGAGACGAACAACATCGAGGTGGTGAAGATCATCTCGCGCCTCGGCGGTACGCTCTCGGAGGGGGAGATCTATCAGCTGGCGAACATCCGCAAGGAGCGGGCCACGGAAGAGGCTTATTTCCACATCATTCAGCACAAGACGGCGGCCCTCTTCTCCGCCTGTGCACGCCTCGGTGCGCTGACGGCCGGTGGCTCTGAGAGCTACATCAGCCGCGCCACACGCCTAGGCGAACTCGTGGGCATCTGCTTCCAGATACGCGACGACATCTTCGACTATTTTCCCTCGCGCGAGACGGGAAAGCCTTCGGGCAACGACATGCTCGAGGGCAAGCTTACCCTGCCGGCGGTCTTTGCCCTGGCACAGCACGAAGAGGGCGAGGCGCACGATTGGGCCCGCCGCGTGAAGCAGGGTACGGCCAAGGCCGAGGACATTGCCCGCCTCATTGACTTCACCGTGAGCTCGGGCGGCATAGATTATGCCCGCGGCAAGATGGAGGAGCTCCGCAAGGAGGCCAACGACCTGATCGCCCAATGGGACAATGAGGCGGTGCGTAAGGCACTGTCCGACTACTTCGACTTCGTGATTGAGCGCAACCTGTGACGCCCCTTGCGTTGTAGGCTAATGCGTTGACATACAGATAATAATAATGGCGGCTGCATCCTGCTGAGGGTGCAGCCGCCATTGTCTTTGTTGCGGGTTGGTGGGGGCTTAGAAGGGCTTCACGTCTTCGCCCAGGATGTCGCTCACGAGGAGGTTGGCGAGACGGCTCGTGCCGATGCGGAAGAGGCCGCGCTTGATGTAGTCCTCACCGAGAATTTCGCCCACGACGGTGTAGAAGGCTACGGCCTCGCTGACCGTCTTGATACCGCCAGCCGCCTTGAAGCCGATTTCGCGGCCTGTGAGGGCCTTATATTCTTTGATCGTCTGACACATCACATAGGCCGCTTCGAGCGTCGCAGCGGGCTCTATTTTGCCCGTAGAGGTCTTGATGAAGTCGGCCCCGGCATACATGGCCAGCAGAGAGGCGCGCTTGATGTTGACGGCGGTCTGCAGGGCGCCGGTCTCGAGGATCACCTTGAGGGGGCGCTCGGCGCAGGCGGCCTTGATTTCGCTGATCTCGTCGGCGCAGGTCTCATAGTCGCCGCTCAGGAAGGCGCCGACCGAGAGCACGCAGTCAATCTCCGTGGCACCGTCGTGCACGGCGAGGGCCGTCTCGGCCGTCTTGACCTCGACAAAGGTCTGCGATGAGGGGAAGCCGCCGGCTACGCAGGCCACCTCGACCCCGTCGGCCTCTAGGCTCTCGCTCACGATCTTGGCGAAGTTGGGGTAGACGCAGATGGTGGCGAGGTGGGGCAGGTCGGGGTGCTCGTCGGCGAAGCGGTTGACGTTTTCCGTAAAGCGCAGCACGCTCTCCTGAGAGTCGGTCACCTTGAGGGTCGTCAGTTCGACCGTGCCCAAGAGCTGGCGCTTCACTTCGGGCGTATCGTAGGCTGCGGCGTGCTCGCTGACGAGCTTGTGTACGGCCTCGCTGACGTGTTCGTCGTGGAGGTGGAGATCATATTTGGCAAAGGCCTGTTCGTAGACGCTCTTGGGGGCGTCATTGTGGTCGTGGTCGTGATGACAGTGGCAGTGATTGTCGGTCATAGGATGAGGGGAAAATAATGGGTTAAGCTTCGAGCTTGGGATTGTTCTTGTGGCGCGTGGCGTCGCGGCGTGTCTTCTTCTCCAGGCTCTCGTGGAGGGCCTTGGTTAGGTCTACGCCCGTCTGGTTGGCCAGGCAGAGGAGCACCCAAAGCACGTCTGCCAGTTCCTCGGAGGGGTCTGTCGGCTCGCCGGCCTTAAAGGATTGGTCGCCGTATTTGCGTGCCATGATGCGGGCCAGTTCGCCCACCTCTTCGGTGAGGCAGGCCATGTTGGTCAGCGGACTGAAATAGCGCACGCCGTAGGTGCGGATCCATTCGTCCACCTTGCGCTGTGCCTCGGCCAGGGTGGGGGACGGTGCTTCGAGGCGGGTGAGGTCGGGGAAGGTTTCGGGGGAAGACATAGGCCGTGGGAGGACTTTATTCCTTGTTTTTCGTGTCCATGCAGATCGTGACGGGGCCATCGTTGAGAAGCTCCACCTTCATGTCTGCGCCAAACTCTCCCGTACCCACCTCGCGGCCGATGGCGGCGGAGAGGGCTTGGCAGAAGTACTCGTAGAGGGGGATGGCGTGGGCGTGGCCTGCGGCACGGATGTAGGAGGGGCGGTTGCCCTTCTTGGTCGATGCCATGAGGGTGAATTGGCTCACGACGAGGGCCTCACCGCCGATGTCGATGATGCTGCGGTTCATCACGCCGGCTTCATCGTCAAAGATGCGCAGCCCTGCAGCCTTGCGGCAGAGCCAGTCGGCGTCTTCGGTCGTGTCGGCCTCTTCTATGCCCAGCAGGATGAGCAGGCCCCGGCCGATGGCCGATTTGACCTGCCCGTCGATGGTGACGGATGCGCGGCTTACGCGCTGGATGACTACTCTCATAGGTGGTTTGTAGAGCAAAGATAGTGTGCGGGGAAGGGATAAGGAAGGCTTTTACTTCCTTTTATGCCGTGTCTGCATCTTATGCCGGTGTGTGCTGTTCGCCTGCTGCCGGGTGGAGCTGATTATAGAGTTGCTCTCCGCGCTTTGTGCCGAGTAGTTGCTGAAGTTCGGGCAAGGCGGCCTCTTTGACGCGTTTGACGCTCTTGTATTGGCGCAGCAGGAGGTCTTTGGTCGTCGGTCCGACCCCCTTGAGGCGGTCCAGCTCCGAAGCGGTCTGGCGCTTCGAACGCTTGTCGCGGTGAAAGGCGATGGCGAAGCGGTGCACCTCGTCCTGCATCTGCGTCAGGGTGCGGAAGAGCTGGCTCTCGGGCTTCAGACCGATAGTCTTGGGCGGAAAGCCGTAGAGGAGTTCGTGCGTGCGGTGGCGGTCGTCTTTGGCCAGGCCAGCGATGGGGATCTGCAGGCCTAGCTCGTCCTCCACCACGCTACGGATCACCTCCATCTGGCCCCGTCCGCCGTCGGCTATGATGAGGTCGGGGAGGGGCTTGCCCTCTTCCTTGAGGCGGCTGTAACGGCGCATCACGACCTCGCGCATCGAGGCATAATCATCGGGGCCGGTAACGGTCTTGATATTGTATTTGCGATACTCCTTCTTGGCCGGTTTGAGGCGCTGGAAGACGACGCAGGCCGCTACGGCATCCGTACCGCTGATGTTGGAGTTGTCGAAGAGTTCGATGGTCAGCGGCAGGTGGGGCAGGGCCAGGTCGCGCTTGATCTCGTCCATGAGGCGCACGGCCTTCTGCTCAGGGTTGAGCTTGTCGGCCTGCTTGAGGCGGTCAAATTTATACTGCTTTACGTTGAGACGGGAGAGTTCGAGCAACTTCTTCTTGTCACCCTTCTGCGGGATGGTCTGATGTGCCATCTCTTCTGGAATGTCTACTTCGAAGGGTACGACAATCTCTTTTGACGTGCTCCCGTAGCGAGCCCGCATCTCGATGATGCCGAGCGTGAGGAGTTCGCGGTCGGTCTCCTCCAGCCGCTTCTTATATTCGAAGGTGAATGCCTGGTTGATGCAGCCATTGGTGACGTGCAGATAGTTGATGTAGGCAATCGTGGCCTCGCTCTCGATGTTGAATACGTCGATATTGTGCAATACCGACGAGACCACCTCGCTCCGGGCACGGAAACCCTCGATGAGTTCATAGCGTTCCTTCACCGCCTGTGCCTCCTCAAATCGCAATTCTCCCGCCAGGCGTACCATCTCTTCCTTCATTTTGCGGGCCACGGCCGCCGTATTGCCGCGCAATATTTCCTTACAGGCCTCGATACACTTCATATAGTCTTCGTGGCTCTGCTTACCGACGCAGGGGCCCTTGCAACGATGGATGTGGTAGTCAAGGCAGACCTCATATTTCCCCTGCATCACCCCTTCCTTCGTCATCGGCGTGTGGCAGGGACGGGGATGGTAGAGGTCACGGCAGAGATCTAGCAGGGCATACATCGTTGGCACATGGCTGTAGGGGCCGAAGTAGACGGCGCCGCGTTTTCCCCGTTGGCGTGTCTTGAAGATGCGCGGAAGATATTCGCTTGTGATGGCGATCGACGGATACGTCTTGTCGTCCTTGAGCAGCACGTTGTAGTGCGGTTTGTAGCGCTTGATGAGGTTGTTCTCCAGCAGGAGGGCATCCTCCTCCGTCTTGACCACGATGTAACGGATGTCGCGGATGTGCTGCACCAGCCGGCGCGTCTTCAGGTTGTGCTGGTCTTTGTTGAAGTAGGACGAGACGCGCCGTTTGAGGTTTTTGGCCTTGCCGACGTAGATGATCTTGCCCGTTTCATCGAGATACTGGTAGCAGCCCGGCGTCTCGGGCAGATTGAGGACAATGCCCCTGAGGTAAGCTTCGAGAGCGGTCTTGTCTTGCATGGCTTGTGTGCTTGCGACTCGTAGATAAAAAACGCGCAGGAAGCGCCGCCGGCTTTGGGGCGGACTTCCTGCGCTTGATTTCATCGGATTATTCCGTCAGGGTAAGGAGGGTGGTGACGTCAAGGTCCTTGCCGAGGAACTTCCTGCCCTCGAGGCCCTCCATCTTGAGTTCTATGAGAAAGTTGACGTAGATCTTCACCGGATCGAAGTGGCGCACCAGGTCTACGGCGGCTTGCATCGATCCGCCCGTCGCGAGGAGGTCGTCATGGATGAGCACGACGTCGCCCGGTACGATGGCATCGGCGTGTATCTCGATCGTATCGTAGCCGTATTCCTTCAGATAGGTAGCCTTGCGTGTTTCGGCGGGTAGCTTGCCCGGCTTGCGTGCCATGACGAATCCGGCACCGAGTCGGTCGGCCAGCATAGCGCCGATGACGAAGCCTCGGCTCTCGATGCCTACGACTTTGGTGATGCCCTTGTCGCGGTAGATTCGGACGAGTTCGTCGACCATCTCGCGGTTGCATGCGGGATTCTTGAAGAGTGTGCTGACATCCTTGAAGTGGATGCCTTTCTTCGGAAAGTCGGGCACGTTTCGCAGGTTGTCGAGTAACAGTTTCTGATTCATATCGCGTTGATTTATAGTAATGGTAGTTTTGTTTGTTTCACGTGGAACGTGAGCCTAGAGGCGCTAAAAATGGCCTTTTCGGCCATCTGTAGGCGTCTGCCGGCGCATCGTGTTGAAGCGTTACTTGAGGTGAGAGCTTCCCGCCTCAGGCTGCGCCTTTGTTTATCGTCCGAGCAGCACGAGGAGGACGCTGATGTCGCTGGGCGAGACTCCGGGGATTCTCCCGGCTTGTGCCAGCGTCTCGGGGTCGATGGCTTCGAGCTTTTGCCGGGCTTCGGTGCTGAGCTGGTGGATCTCGGTGTAACGGAAGCGGCCGCGGATTTTGATTTCCTCAAGGCGCTGCATCTTGTCGGCCAAGGCTCGCTCACGGGCGATGTAACCCTCATACTTGAGGGCGATCTCCGCCGCTTCCACCGCCTCCTTCCGATCGGCCAGGGGCGCTTCTATGAGTGCTCTGAGTTCGGGCACCGCTTCGCTGAGCCCGGCCAATGTTACCTGCGGACGGTTGATGAGTTCGCTGAGACGACTCCCGCCTCGTGCCGGGGTTGCACCCACCGTTGTAAGATAATCGTTGACCAAAGTGGGCTTGACCGTAGTCTGCTTGCAGTAGGACACGATTTCATCGATGCGTGTCCTCTTGGCTCCGAAACGTTGGCTTCGTTCCTGCGTTGCGAGACCGAGCCGCTCGGCGTAGGGGGTCAGGCGGGCGTCAGCGTTGTCTTGGCGGAGGAGAATGCGGTATTCGGCACGGGAGGTAAACATGCGGTAGGGCTCATCGACACCCTTCGTGACGAGGTCATCGATTAATACGCCGATGTAAGCTTCGTCGCGGTGCAGCGTGAAAGACTCTCCGCCGCTGCAGCGCAGGGCGGCATTGATGCCGGCGATGAGTCCCTGTCCGGCTGCCTCTTCATAACCCGTCGTGCCGTTGACCTGTCCGGCGAAGTAGAGGCCGGGCACTTTCTTCGATTCCAGCGTATGGCGGAGCTGTGTCGGATCGAAGAAATCGTATTCGATCGCATAGCCTGGACGGTAGGCCACCATGTCGCGGTAGGCCGGTATCAACCGCAGGGCGTCGAGCTGCACGTCCATTGGCAGGGAGGAGGAGAAGCCGTTCAGATAAAGTTCGTTGGTGTCGACTCCCTCGGGTTCGAGGAATAGCGGGTGGTGGTCACGGTCGGGGAAGGTGACGAGCTTCGTCTCGATGCTCGGGCAGTAGCGCGGCCCGATGCTTTGGATCTGTCCGTTGTAAAGGGGCGAGTCGGCCAGTCCTGCCCGCAATGCTTCGTGTACGGCCTCGTTGGTTTCGCAGGTCCAGCAGGGGAGCTGGGGAAGCGGCCGGTGATCGCTGATGAAGGAGAAACGGTGGTAGTCGTTTTCGCCGGGTTGCTCGGTGAGTTCGTCGAGGTGGATGGTCCGCTTGTCGATGCGGACGGGCGTGCCCGTCTTCATTCGGTCAGAGCGGATGCCGAGTGTCTGGATTGATCGGGTCAGGAAGGTCGCCGCCGGTTCGGCGCAGCGTCCGCCGGGGAATGACCGGCGTCCGATGTGTAGCAGCCCGTTGAGGAAGGTGCCTGCCGTGACGATGACGCAGCGGCTGCGGAGTTCGGCTCCCCAGACCGTGCGCACGCCGGCCGCTTCACCGCCTTCGGTGAGGATTTCCGCCGCTTCGTCCTGCCAGATATAGAGGTTGTCGATCCCCTCGAGTCTGTGGCGCCAGGTCTCGATGAACCGGATGCGGTCGCACTGTGCGCGGGGACTCCACATGGCCGGTCCCTTCGACTTGTTGAGCATTCGGAACTGGATGGCCGTTGCGTCGGTCACCTCGCCGGTCAGACCGCCCAACGCATCGATCTCGCGGACGATCTGCCCCTTGGCGATGCCGCCGATGGCGGGGTTGCAGCTCATCTGCGCGATCTTGTTCATGTCCATCGTGACGAGGCAGGTTTTAGCGCCCATGCGGGCTGCAGCCGCTGCCGCTTCGCAACCGGCATGGCCGGCGCCGATGACGATGACGTCGTAGAGTGGGGAATAGCTCATGGCATGTGATAACTTATAAGGGCAAAGATACGCGTTTTTTCCCATGTCGTGGGCTGCGGCTCCGCTGCGCCTCGTCCCCTGCGGCCTGTCAGCCTCCACGCAGCGGGCAGGGCGGAAAAATAAAAAGGTAAGCGACCTTTTCAGATCGGAGCACAAGGCTTACCTTTGTCAGATTAATCCGCCCGTCTATGGAATACCTCCTCCACTTCGTCTGGCAACATCGCCTCTACGCCCCATCCGTGCTCACTACCACGGATGGGCGCCACGTCGAGGTCATCGATCCCGGTGTCCACAACCTCCTGCTCTCCGGCCCAGATTTCTTCAATGCCAAGGTGCGTGTAGACGGCACCCTCTGGGCGGGAAATGTCGAGGTGCACGAGCGTAGCAGCGACTGGTATCGTCACCACCACGAGACCGATGCCGCTTATGACAACGTCATTCTCCACGTTGTCGGTACTGCCGACCGCGAAGTTCTGACCCGCGACAGCCGTTCGCTGCCTCAGGTCGTGCTTGCCGTGCCGTCGGGCATCTTAGACAATTACCGCGAGTTACAAGCCGAAGAGGTCTATCCCCCCTGCTATCGCATCATCCCCCATGTCGATGCCCTCACCTCCCATGCCTGGTTGAGCCGTCTCACCGTCGAGCGTTTGGAGGAGAAGATGAGGCGCGTCGAGGGTTATCTCGAGCGTACCGGGGGCGACTGGGAGCGGGCCTTCTTCATCACCCTCTCGCGCAGCTTCGGCTTCGGGACCAATGCCGACGCCTTCGAGCAGTGGGCCGCCACCATCCGGCCCACCGAGATCGGTCGCCATCGCGACGATCTCCGCCAGGTCGAGGCCTTCTTCTTCGGCCAGGCCGGTCTGCTCGATGATGCGCTTGTGCCGCCCGAGCGGCGCGACGATTATTATGAGGGGCTGAAGCGGGAATATGCCTTTCTCCGCCATAAGTTCGGCCTCGAACCCATCGCTGCGCGGTCGTGGCGCTTCGGGCGTTTGCGGCCCCAAAATTTCCCTCACGTACGCCTCTCCCAGCTGGCCCGGCTCTACCACGAGGGCCGCGTCAGCTTTTCGCGCCTTCTCGAAGCCCGTGATGCCGTCGGTCTGCGCGACCTCTTCCGCATCGGCGTGACCGACTACTGGCGCACCCGTTACACCTTTGGCGGCGAGGAGGGTACAGCTGGCGACAAGGTGCTGCAAAACGCGTCGCTCAACCTTATCCTCATCAACGCCGTCTCGCCCCTCCTCTTCGCTTACGGCCGCAGCCGCATGGACGAAGCGCTGGCCGAGCGTGCCTTCCTCCTGCTCGAAGACCTTCCCGCCGAGCGCAACTACATTACGCGCAGCTGGGAGCGTGCCGGCCTCACCGTCACCCATGCCGCAGACAGCCAGGCCCTCATCCGCCTGCGCACGCACTATTGCGATCGCAAGGACTGCCTCCGTTGTCGCTTCGGCACGGAGTATCTGCGGGGCCGCACCGGCGACGGTCGTACGCTGTGAGCATCCGTGCGAAATCCGCCTTTCCCATACGTTTATGCAATACATCTATTCCCTTCTCTTTCAGGTGCGCGATTATGAGTGCGACCTTCAGGGCATTGTCAACAATGCCAACTATCAGCATTATACCGAGCATACGCGCCACCAGTTCCTGCTGTCTAAGGGCGTGAGCTTTGCCGACCTCCATGCCCGCGGCATCGATGCCGTCGTGGCGCGGATGCAGCTGCAGTTTAAGCGCCCGCTCCATAGCGGCGACGAGTTTGTCAGTCGCCTCGCCCTCGAGAAGCAGGGGATCAAGTACGTCTTCTATCAGGATATCTTCCTCCGCCAGCCTGACGAGCGTAGCGGCGAGGCCAGCGAGGTGTTGGTCTTCAAGTCCGTAGTAGACTGCGTTTGCCTCATCGACGGTCGCATCGGCACCACGCCTGAGCTCGACCGCATCTGCCCGCCCTCGGCGGGAGCGGTAGATTAACCCGTTATTCACCCGTAGTTTATGGACAACACAACGTCAGCCTCCGAAGTCCTTGCCGCCCTCACCTTGGCCCGTCTCCCGCGTCTGACGCTGGCTCAGGCCGTCGTCCTCATGCGCCATTACGGCAGTGCCTGTGCCGCCCTGGCCGATACCTCGCCCGACACGGCCGACTGGGCCCGAGCCCTCCATGACCGGGCGGGCCGTGCCGCTGCCCGTGAACGGGCGGAGCGGGAACTGGCCTTCTGCCGTGAGCGGGGCATCCGCGTGATTCCCTTCACCAGCGACGAATATCCCCGCCTCCTCCAGAGCGATGAGATCGGCGATCCGCCCCCTGTCCTCTTCTATCGTGGCACGGGCAGCCTCAACCGCCGCCATGTCCTGAGTGTAGTGGGCACGCGGCGCATCACGGAGTATGGCAAGGACCTCTGCGAGCGTTTCTTCACCCGCTTGGCTGACCTCGTGCCCGACGTGCTCGTCGTGAGCGGGCTGGCCTATGGTGTCGACATCCATGCCCACCGCGCTGCCCTCGCCGCCGGCCTTGACACCATCGCCGTGCTGGCCCACGGCCACGACCGCCTCTATCCTGCCCTCCACCGCCGCACCGCCGAGGAGATGACGCAGCACGGCGGCCTCCTGACCGAATACTTCCAGGGCACCGTGCCCGACAAGGGCAACTTTGTCCGTCGCAACCGCATCGTGGCCGGCATCTCCCGCGCCACGCTCGTCATCGAGAGTGCGGCGCGCGGTGGTGCGCTCATCACGGCCACCATCGCCGGCAGCTACGGTCGTGAAGTGCTCGCCGTGCCGGGGCGCGTGGGCGACCCCTATTCCGAGGGGTGCAACGCTCTCGTCCGTGACAACAAAGCCGCCCTCGTCACCTCGGCCGACGATGTGGTAGCTGCCCTCGGCTGGACCGCCACCGGCCCCGCCGCCCCGCAGGCGGAGCCTTCGCTCTTTCCGTTGCTCACCCCCGACCAGGAACGGGCTGTCGAGGCCTTGCGCGGCCATGAGAGCCTTACGCTCGACGCACTCAGCCAGGCCCTGGCTCAACCCGTCGCCCGCTTGGCCGACCTCCTCTTCGACCTCGAAGACCTCGGGCTTGTCAAGCATCTGCCCGGCAACCGCTATCGTCTGAAGGGCTAAAGAGAGCGTTTTACCGCTTTTTCTGTCAATCTGTCAAGCTTCTGACAGAATGTGTTGATAATGAACGATCTACGGCGTTTTGTCGGCAAAAAATCTGTCAGCTTTCTGTCAGGAAATGTCAGGATACCGTCACGCCAAACTGGTTAAAAAGTCGGATCGGAGGAGGCCGGAGGGCTGACAGATCACTGACATTTCCTGACAGAAAGCTGACAGAAATCCTTGGAAGTCTCCGTTGTATCTTGTTGAAATATAGCGGTATATGTCTTCGCGCTGACGGATTGACAGAAATTTGAATAGAACAAATACTTATAGTGATAAGGGGTATTGCAGAGGGCGTTCGGTGCTGATGATTGTTCGATTTTGCTGTCAGGCGGGGTGGGGGAGTGTCTGAAGAGAAGGGTCTTTTGAAACATAGGCAACTCGTCGAAACAAGTCGCCTTCCCGTCGCGGCGGGAAGGCGACTTGTTCGTTCTAGCCCGCATGTCGATGCGGGGGGATCGGGTGGGGGAGAGTAAGGCTATCTTTGCCGTGCAGGTTCGCGCGTGATCTTTCTTTTTTCGGCCGTGGCGGCCATCCCTTTCTCCCGGGGCAGTGTGTCGGGTGCGATGCACGAGACGGATAAGGGACGTGGTTGTTGGCCGGCTGTGGCCGGTCACCTTATCTGCTTACTGCCCTATGACCAGTGTCAAGCTTAAGTTTCGTCCTTCGACGGTTTCAGACCGTCCCGGCAATCTCTATTATCAAGTGATCCATGCACGTCAGACGCGCCGTCTCAAGACACCCCATCGGCTTTATCCTGCCGAGTGGGACGCCGTGCGCCAGACGGTCGTCGTGCCCGCCTGCGGTGTGCGCCGCATCGCCCTTCTGGCGCTGACAGCCGTCCTTGCGCATGAGGCGAGCCATTGGGAGCACCTCATCGAGACCTACAGCCGACAGGGCGCGGCCTACTCCGTCGATGTCCTGGTCTCGGCCTACTGCAGCGACCCCCCGACCGATAGCTTCTTCGTCTTCTCCCGTCGGGTGGTGGCGGCCTTGTCTGACGGCGGCCAGCTGCGCACGGCAGAAGCCTACGATACGGCGTTGGGCAGCCTCGCGGCCTATCTCGAGGGGTGCGACGTATCGGTCGATGGCGTGACTTCCACCCTCGTGTGCGGCTATGAGCGGTGGCTTCGGCGTCGCGGCGTGAGCGCCAATGGCAGTTCGTTTTATCTCCGCATCCTTCGTGCCCTCTACAACCGTGCCGTCCGTCAGGACCTCGTGGCGCAGACCCACCCCTTCCGAAGCGTCTATACCCGCGTGGCGCGTACGACCAAGCGGGCGCTGAGTGCCGACATTGTCGAGCGCATTGCCGTGCTCGACCTGCGTTACCGTCCCGCCTTGGCCTTTGCCCGTGACATGTTTCTCTTCTCCTTCTTCACCCGCGGCATGTCCTTTGTCGACATGGCCTTCCTCCGATGCTCCCAGGTGAGCGGCGGGCGCCTCGTCTACCGCCGCCACAAGACGGGTCAGCTGCTGAGCCTGAAGTGGGAGCCCTGCATGCAAGCCCTCGTCGACCGCTATGCCGCCCAGGCGGCTGGCGGCTACCTCCTCCCCCTGGTAGATTGCGGCGGTGTGGCCGGCCGCCGGTCTTACCTCGTAGCGGCGCACCGCGTGAGGCGCAACCTCCGTTCGCTGGGCCGGCTGCTCGGGCTTGTCGAGCCCCTTACGATGTATGTCGCCCGCCATAGCTGGGCCAGCATCGCGCGGAGCCGGGGCGTTCCCCTGGCCGTCATCAGCGAGGGGATGGGGCACGACTCCGAGCGCACCACGCGCATCTATCTGGCGGCCCTTGACGGCGGTGAGGTCGACCGTGCCAACGAACTCGTGCTCGCTGCCTTGCGCGGGCGGGTGGCCCGGGAAGGTTGAAAAGCAGCGGGCTAAGCCGACGGTCCCTGAAAGTTTACCTATCTTTGCAGGCAAATCATTCTCAAGATACGACTACTTCGATGAACTTTGTAGAAGAACTGCGGTGGCGCGGCATGCTCCACCAGATGATGCCGGGCACCGAGGAGATGCTCTCCCAGGGCATGGCGACGGCCTATGTGGGCATTGACCCCACGGCCGACTCCCTCCATATCGGTCACCTCTGCTCCGTCATGATGCTCCGCCACTTCCAGCGTGCCGGCCACAAGCCCCTGGCGCTTGTCGGCGGTGCAACGGGCATGATCGGCGACCCTTCGGGCAAGAGCGCCGAGCGCAACCTCCTCACCGAGGAGACCCTGCGCCACAACGTCAGCTGCATCAAGAAGCAGCTGGCCCACTTCCTCGACTTTGACTCCGACGCTCCCAATGCCGCCGAACTGGTCAACAACTATGACTGGATGAAGGACTTCACCTTCCTCGACTTTGCGCGTGAGGTGGGTAAGCACATCACCGTCAACTATATGATGGCCAAGGATAGCGTCAAGAAGCGCCTCAACGGCGAGGCACGCGACGGCCTCTCCTTCACGGAGTTTACCTACCAGCTTCTCCAGGGCTACGACTTCCTCCATCTCTATCAGGAGAAAGGCTGCAAGCTCCAGATGGGCGGTTCCGACCAGTGGGGCAACATCACCACCGGCACCGAGCTGATCCGCCGCACGCTGGGCGCTGAGGCCGATGCCTACGCTCTGACCTGCCCCCTCATCACCAAGGCCGACGGCAAGAAGTTCGGCAAGACAGAGCAGGGCAACGTATGGCTCGACCGCCGCTATACGACGCCTTATAAGTTCTACCAGTTCTGGCTCAACGTGGGCGACGAGGAGGCTGAGCGCTACATCAAGATCTTCACCAGCCTCGAGCAAGCAGAGATCGAGAGCCTCATCGCCGAGCACCGCGCAGACCCGGGCCGCCGTCTCCTGCAGAAGCGTCTGGGTGAGGAAGTGACCTGCATGGTCCACAGCCGCGAAGACTACGAGATGGCCCTCGAGGCTTCCAACATCCTCTTCGGCAAGGCCACCAAGGAGAGCCTTCTCAAACTTGATGAGGCCACCCTGCTGAGCGTCTTCGACGGCGTGCCCCAGTTTGAGGTCGGCCGCGACCAGGCCCTCGGCGCCAAGGCCGTAGATCTGTTGGCCGAGACAACGAAGTGCTTTGCCTCGAAGGGCGAGATGCGCAAGCTCACACAGGGCGGCGGCGTCAGCCTCAACAAGGAAAAGCTGCAGGCCTTTGACCAGGTGATTACCGCAGACGACCTGCTCGACGGAAAATACTTGCTCGTGCAACGCGGCAAGAAGAACTACTTCCTCATCACGGTGAAGTAAATCACTGCCGCAGTGATGATGTAATTATGCCGCGGTGAAGTAAATCTCCGCCGTCTTCCCCCAGTGCGCAGACACTCCACGCCGCTGCTGCCGGACAATTCCTGATCAGCCGCCAGACAAAGCTTTCCCCCGCCCCCAGGCGCCGAGAGCCTTGTCTGGCGGCTTGTCGTTTGGGGGAGGGAAGGCTCAAGGGGAGGGAAGGCTCAATAGGCGGGGAGGCTGATTCATCTTCCGTTCCTTTTTGTGATTTTTAAAAGGAACGGAGAAACCCTGCGCAGCGAAATGGCGTAATTTCGCAGTGGTCATTCTTTTACCTCGCCATCCCCCGCGCGACAGGGCTTGACGTCCGGTCACGGGGCGGCGATATCTTACGTCCTATCCGTTCAGATACATAGCAGATGGAAGCACAGCACCACGACCACGACTTCTGCATCATTCTGGCCGGCGGCATCGGCCGCCGCCTTTGGCCCGCCAGCCGCAAAGAGCTGCCCAAGCAGTTTATCGACTTCTTCGGCACGGGCCGTTCCCTCTTGCAACAGACCTACGATCGCTTCGCCCGTTTCATTCCCCGCGACCACATCTTTATCTCCACCTTTGAAGACTACGTCCCCTTGGTCAAGGAGCAGCTCCCCGGCCTGAGCGACAGCTGCATCCTCCCCGAGCCGGTGCAGCTCAACACGGCGCAGGCCGCGATCTGGGGCACGTGGCACGCCCTTTTGGCCAATGCCGATGCCAATGTCATCGTTTCGCCTGCCGACCAACTCATCCAGCGTGAAGACCGCTTCATCGAGGATATGGAGCGCGGCCTGGCTTACGTCGATACGCACGCCGAATTTCTTGCCATGGGCATCCGCCCCACCACGCCCAACACCGCCTACGGCTACATCCAGATGGGTGAGGGCGTCAATGGCGGCGGCCTCTACCGTGTGCAGTCCTTCAGCGAGAAGCCGGCGATAGACTTCGCCCGCATGTTTATGGACAGCGGGGAGTTTCTCTGGAATACCGGCATCTTCCTTTGGAAGGGGGAGACGATGAACCTCCGTCTTGCCGAGGTCAACCACCAGCAGCCCCTCCCCGCCAAGGATGCGGCGCGCCAGATGGTCACCATCGCCGAGGAGATGAACTACGTCCGCTCCACCTTCTCCGACCACCTGCCGCGGCAGATCGACCTCTGCGTGCTGGAGCAGTGTCACAACGTGGTGGTCATGGAGTGCGGCTTCGGCTGGGCCGATGTGGGCTGCTGGACCGAGGTGCGTGAGCTCTCCCGCCAAGATGCCGACGGCAACGTCGTAAGCGGCAAGGCCCGCATTCTCTTCAACGGATCGCAGCGCTGCATGGTGCGCCTGCCGAAGGGCATGAAAGCCGTCATCGCCGGCCTCGACAATTACCTCGTCTCGCAGGAGGGCGACATGCTGATGATCTGCCCCAACAACGACCCCGACTTCGTGCGCCGCATGATCAACGAGGCGCAGGTCAACCTCCAGTAAAAAAGGCTGTGCGCAGCCCCCCTGCCGTGTGAGCGGCCGCCGGGAAGTATCCCCGACGGCCGCTCACATGCCGTTTTAGCCCCTTTATAGGCTCCGTGTGGGCCGAAAGACGTATCTTTGCACGTGTATGCGCGTAAAGCTCCCGGCAAGCGGCGGGAGGGCGCATACGCCACTCTCAAAAACGAAATCTATACTCAACGCTCTATAATGGAAGATAACGAGAAGCAGGGCACGCCCTCATCCTACAGCGCCAGCAACATTCAGGTGCTCGAAGGACTGGAGGCCGTGCGCAAGCGCCCCGCCATGTACATCGGCGACATCAGCGAGAAGGGTCTTCACCACCTCGTCTATGAGACCGTCGACAACTCCATCGACGAAGCCCTCGCAGGATTTTGCACACACATCGAGGTGACCATCTGCGAAGACAACTCCATCATCGTACAAGACAACGGTCGAGGCATCCCCGTCGATATGCATCCCAAAGAGCATCGCTCCGCCCTCGAGGTCGTCATGACGGTGCTCCACGCCGGCGGTAAGTTTGACAAAGGCAGTTACAAGGTCTCCGGCGGTCTCCATGGTGTCGGCGTAAGCTGCGTCAACGCTCTCTCCACCCGCATGGTCTCCGAAGTCTTCCGCGACGGCAAGATCTATCGTCAGGAGTATGCCAAGGGACACCCCCAGACGCCCGTCGAGGTGGTAGGGACCACCGACCTGCGCGGTACGCGCCAGCACTTCTGGCCCGATCCGACCATCTTTACCACCACGACCTATCACTACGACATCCTCGCCAACCGCATGCGTGAGCTGGCCTTCCTCAATGCCGGCATCACCATCACCCTCACCGACGAGCGCAAAGACGATGAGGGAAAAACGCGCAAGGACGTCTTCCACTCCGACCTCGGTCTGCGCGAGTTTGTGCGTTACATCGACTCTTCGCGCGTCCACCTCTTCGACGACGTCATCTACATCAATACGGAGAAGAACGGCATACCCATCGAGGTGGCCATCATGTATAACACGTCGTACAGCGAGAACCTCCACTCTTACGTCAACAATATCAACACCATAGAGGGCGGTACGCACCTCGTGGGCTTCCGTCAGGCCGTGACCCGTGTGCTCAAGAAGTACGCCGAGGATACCGCCGCCAAGCAGCTGGAGAAGGCCAAGGTCGAGATTGCCGGCGAGGACTTCCGCGAAGGCCTCACCGCCGTCATCTCCGTCAAGGTCAGCGAGCCCCAGTTTGAGGGCCAGACCAAGACCAAGCTCGGTAACAGCGAGGTCACCGGCGCCGTCAACCAGGCTGTGGGCGAAGCCCTCACCGACTACCTCGAGGAACACCCCAAGGAGGCCAAGCTCATCGTCGACAAGGTCATCCTCGCCGCCACAGCCCGCGTGGCTGCCCGCAAGGCCCGCGAGAGCGTGCAGCGCAAGAGTCCCCTCTCGGGCGGCGGACTCCCCGGCAAGCTCGCCGACTGTTCCAGCAAGGATCCCTCCGTCTGCGAGCTCTTCCTCGTCGAGGGTGACTCCGCAGGCGGCTCCGCCAAGCAGGGCCGCAGCCGCGAGACGCAGGCCATCCTCCCCCTGCGAGGCAAGATCCTCAACGTCGAGAAGGCCATGTGGCACAAGGCCTTTGAGAGCGACGAGGTCAACAACATCATCCAGGCCCTCGGCATACGCTTCGGCCTCGGTGAAGACTCCAAGGAGGCCAACCTTGACAAGCTCCGCTATCACAAGGTCATCATCATGGCCGATGCCGATGTCGACGGTCAGCACATCGCCACGCTGATCATGACCCTCTTCTACCGCTACATGCCCCAGATCATCCAGGACGGCTACCTCTACATCGCCATGCCGCCCCTCTACCGATGCACGAAGGGCAATGTGCAGGAATACTGCTACACGGACCGCGACCGTCAGCTCTTCATGGACAAATACGGTGACGGCTCCGAGGACAGCATCAAGACGCAGCGCTACAAAGGTCTCGGCGAGATGAACCCTGACCAGCTGTGGGAAACCACCATGTCGCCCGAGACGCGCCTGCTCAAGCAGGTGTCGCTTGAGAATGCCGCTGATGCCGACTATATCTTCTCCATGCTCATGGGGGACGACGTGGGTCCCCGTCGTCAGTTTATCGAGGAGCACGCCGTCTACGCCAATATCGACGCTTAGACGATCTTTCCCTATTCCCCTCCCATCCCGCCGCCAGACGCAGCCCCTAAGGGCCGCATCTGGCGGCGGCTTTTGATTGTATCTGCGGCCCCGCCGTGCGGCTGCAGCCTGTAAACCTACGGTGAAAAGATTGGCAGATTTCACCCGTTCTTTGTTCCGCAGCTTACCAACTATTGCAAACGATGCGGCAGCCCTCTATTTTTGCCCCTTTCAAACATTGATGCGGCATGCTCCGCACCCTAAAAATGTCAACTATTATGAAAGCAAAAGCATTCATCGCAGCCGCCCTCCTCGCTATGGGCGCAACGACGGCCACGGCGCAGAGCGCCGGCCAGTTCCGTCTCGGCGTCACTGCCGGCATGAACGTCTCCAACATCTCCGACCAGAACACCGACTGCCGCATCGGCTTCAACGTCGGTCTGCGCGGTGAGTACAACTTCACCAACAACTGGTACGGTACGCTCGGCATCCTCTTCAGCCAGAAGGGTACGCGCACGGAAGAGGAAGGCGGTGCCATGGGCATTCAGGCAAAAGGTACCTTCATCCAGAACCCCGGCTACATCGAGCTGCCCCTCCACTTTGGCGGTCGCTACAGCTTCGGCAACGGTGTCTCGATCTTCGGTGAGACCGGTCCTTACTTCGCCTTTGGCGTCTGCGGTAAGAA
This sequence comes from Alloprevotella sp., assembly GCA_052272595.1. GTDB lineage: Bacteria > Bacteroidota > Bacteroidia > Bacteroidales > Bacteroidaceae > Alloprevotella. The sequence continues at coordinate 117,901 of DAVZJV010000005.1, read as the reverse complement.
CAAGTTCAACGTCGACTCCAACGTCGGCATCAACAAGGACTATGACAGCAAGTTCTTCGACAGCGACGAGGGCGATGCCCAGGTCTTCGACTTCGGCTGGGGTCTCCGCGCAGGTGTTGAGGTAAGCAAGTTCCAGATCAGCCTCGGTTATGACCATGGCATCACGAAGGTTTGGGACGTAGACAACCTCAATGCCCGCAACTCCAACTTCACCGTGGGCGTAGCTTATATGTTCTAAGCACCGCCCCGTCAGCGGTCGTCTCCCGATTTGAGGGAGCATATTCCCGTAGCGGACGCATATTGCGCTCTTTGTGAGCCGTATGCGTCCGCTTTTTCGGTTGCGCCTTTGGTCGTACGGCGGAAAGGTGCTACCTTTGCCCCATCATTTCGCGCCCGGATGGCGGAATCGGTAGACGCGTCGGTCTCAAACACCGATGGAGCAATCCGTGCCGGTTCGACCCCGGCTCCGGGTACGCAGCATACGGCTGACAATCGCAAGGTTGTCAGCCGTATTTTTACGTATGCTCGGCGCAGCGCTTTCCCCACCATGTGCGGGATGCCTGCACGCCCGCATTATCCCATAGAAAAGCGCTTCACAGGCTTTCACCCCGTTCGGGGTGGGCTTGTGAAGCGCTTGCGTGTTGAGGCCGTCAGCGGGCCTTAAAAGGGCGAAGATCAGTCTTCGGTCGTAGCGTCCCAGTCAGTGGTGGACCAGCCGCGCTTGTCGGAGAGGATGATGTTCGTCTCCTTGTCGGGATTGACCACAACGCTACCGGCAAGCATACTCTCAGGGAGGAGGGTGCACTTCTGCGCCGCAGGTTTTTGATATGTTTCCTTCATGATGGGTGTGTCTGATTAAAGAGATGAAGTGAATGAACGTGCAAGCAGCGACTAGCGCTTACTTGACAAACTTGCGACCGCTCTGGATATAGACTCCGCCCTTGACGGGAGCGAGAACGCGACGGCCCGAGAGGTCGTAGACGGGAGCCTTGTCGGCGCTGGTCTGCAGCTCGAGACCCTCGATGCCGGTAGCCTCACCGCCGAAGTTGAGGCGGACGGCCTGCGTTGTTGCGCTTACGAGGTCAGCGGGGAGGAAGGCCTTGTTGGCGGGGATGGCCGTGAGGCTGGCGGCGGCGGTGTAGAAGCCTACCGTGCCTTCGTTGACGCCGAAGACGAGCTGTGCGGCGCGGTTGTCATCGCTGAGGGTGGTGGCGGTGAGCGTACCGCTGAGGTCGGTCGTGGTGGCCGTAGCATCGCCGATGGTGAGGGTAGCCTTGGTGGCGGCAGCGTCACCTACGAGCACAACGCCCTTCTTAGCCTCGATCGTGCTTACCTCGGTGAGGTTGAGGGCGTCCTTGGCCCCATTGAGTTTGCCGGCATAGGCCTTGGCGCCGCTGACAGCCTTCACGCCGAAGGGCAGGTAGGCCGTGGCATAGCTGGCATCACCCTGGGTAGAGAGCGCAACCTCAAGATCAGTGGCGGGAACGAGGTACCACCAGGTGGCGGGGGCTGCGGTCTCCCAGCCTACGATAGCTTTGTTACCGGCTGCATGGAGGTAAGCGTAGTTATTCCCCGTGACGTCCTTGATGGCAAACTTGCAACCTTTAGCGTTCGTTAGTGCATAGCTTACAGAATCCACGTCTGCAAGGATTGTGGCAGCGCTCATGCGAGTTGTGCCGAGGAATTTGCCCTGAACGCTGATCGTGTAGTTGTCGTCTTTCTTCGTCAGCTTGAAGATGGGGGCGGCACCCACCTTGGCATCGGCCTCCTGCGTCGTGGCCTTCAGCTTGCCATCGCTCTCGAGGGCAGCATAAGTACCGTATTGGGAGTTTATGATGCGGTAGTAGCCCGTGAGGTCGGCGGGAATGGATGCTTTCTGGGCTTTCTGGGCTTCCTTAAGCGTCGTGTTGGCAGCGATGAGTGCCGTGGTCTTGGTGTCGTCGAAGGTAGCGGCTGCGGAGGCGTCATAGGCGGTCTTGGCTGCTGTCTCATCTACGTAGCCAACCGTACCGGCAGGAGGCACGATCTCGCCTGTGGTGAGTGAGTCGGTGAAGTAGCGCTGGGGGAAGTAGCTTGCGGGGCGGAAGAAGCAAGAGCTACCGCCGTCTGCGTCCGTCCAACCTTTGAGCGCACCATTCTGCTTGTTGATGAAGTAGGTATCACCGTCGGCCTTGAAGGCGGCTGCACCGGCGATTTGGGAACTCTTGTAGAGCTTGAAGACGTTGTGGTCTTGGGCCTCGCTCAGCACGCTGGCGGTGTTGCCCGTCTGGGCTTTGGTGACCGTCTTGCTGTCGCCGGCAGCCTTGTTGTAGATCTTGAAGCCGTCGATGAGGTTGCCCGTAAATTTCCACAGATAAGCGTCGCTGATGTTTACGTTCTGGGCATAGGCGTTGTTTTCCACCTCGATCTTGTCGGTAGCGTCCGTATTCTTCCACAGCCAAGTGCGGGTGCCTGTGGCGCCGGTACCCATGCCTTGGGTGCCCGTGTCGTTGCTGTGGATATCGATGGCATACCAGTAAGTATTGGTGTCGTCGGAAACCTCGAAGGGTAGGTCTTCCGTGCAGGTTACGTCGACGGTCAGAGGCTCTGACGTCAGCGTTTCGCCTGCGTGGGTGTAAGAATCCACCGTAATGAAATCTACTGCGTCAGGAGCGGCTAAGGTGGTGCCGACTGCCAGCTCCTTGGTTTTGGTGCCGTATGTCTTGCCGTTCAGCTTGTAGTTATAGGTGACGGTCGTCGTGTTGGCATAAGTGAAGGCGTTGAACTCGGCGCAGTTTGCCCACTCCGAGCCGCCGGCAGATTCCGTAATCAGAAAGAGTAGGTAGCGCCCCGTGACCTTGTTGGGGAACTTGATGCGCTTGGTTGTCGCGTCGTTGGCGAGCGTGCCCGACACCACTTCGTCGGTCAATTCACTGGCCTTAGTCTTGTCGTCGGCAGTGGTCGTAGGGGTGGTCACGTCAAAGTTGCCCGCTGTCTCGGTCTTCACAAAGACCTTGTAGCCAGTGGCGGTGTTGGCGCCACCGGGACGGGGCGTATAGGACACGCCGCCCAGCTCGATGTCCTTGCCCAGGTCGATGAGGATCCATTCGGGCATGGAACCGCCTACGCCCGTGCCGTTTCCTTCTTTCCAATTGGAATGCCAATAAGTGTTTGTATTGCCGTCTGTGATTTTGTAGACCAGGCCTTGGCCTCCGCCTTCGTCACACCAGCTGGATGTATTGACCGTCCAGCCGGAGCGGTCAACCGGCTCGCCGATACCGGCGTAGGCCGTTGCTGTACCTCCCAGTGTAAGGAGGCACAGCGTGAGGAGTTTGGTAAACTTTCTCATGCGATAATAAAATATATAGGGTTGATAACTCTTCGTGCTCTGTGTATGCAGGGATGAGTGTCAGCGGGATGCTGGCACCTTTTTGCGATAACGGTGCAAATCTACCGTCCTTTTTGGAAGATTGCAAGTGAAAGGTCGCTTTTTCTTTCCTTGCATTGCTCATTTGTGCCGTTTTACCCGAAATGTTGACAAATTTAGGGAAGGGGCGCGGCCGGGGGTGTGTAACGACTACAAATGAAAGAGGCCGTGCAGCGCTCTGCACAGCCTCATTTCGGACAAGAACATAACAATCTAGTATTCTACTTAACTCGATGCAAAGGTACGGGGCTTTGCAGGCCTTGGGAATACCTAGAAAGGGGGATATTGCACATTTTCAAGCCTATTTGCGCGGAAATTGCGGCTTTTCGGGCCGCTGCGGCACGGTGGCGGGGCCGGTGTCAGCGCAGCTTATAGCCGATGGTGACGAGGGCTGCCACGTTGCGGTCGCCGGCGGTGTTGAACTTACCGAGGCTGAAGTCGCCCTCGAGGCCCAGGGTCACGCCGTTGGCAAACTCATAGCCCGCCATGGCCCGCAGACCGTAGTCGAAGCGGTGGGCGCCCGGCTCGTTGAAGGTCTTCTTCTCATAGAAGAACTGCTCGGCGCCCTCCTGCGACGTGTCGCCCTTGGTCTTCTGCTTGCCCGTCAGACCATAGGCCACAAAGGGGCCGGCGGCAAAGACGATGTAGCGCCGCTTCCCCGTGCGCACGTAATAGGAGAGGAGGAGGGGCACCTCGAGGTAGTTGGCCGTGGCGGAACGGTTTTTGATGCCCGTGCGCGGATTGCCCGCTTCGTCGAGGACGGGGTTGCCGTCCTTGTCAAAGACGGCGACGCGCTGGTTGGGATCTTTCCAGCCCTTGCCGTAGACCTCGAGGCGCGGGGTGAAGGTGAGGCGCTGGCTGAACTCCAATTCATAGCCCACGCCGGCCTTGTAGGCGCCGACGCACTGCGCCCCGCCGAAGTGGGAGGCCAGACCGCCGCCGAAGGTGAAGGTCACGTGCTGCGCTGCCGCGGGGAGGGCCGGCAGGAGGAGGGAGAATAAAAGGGTGCGGAGGATGTGCATAGCGATCGTGAGGTGAGGGTGGGGGAGGAGGGCGGTGACGAGGCCCCCCGTGTCGCCTTAGTTGTCGAAGAACTGTCGCCAGTCGTTGGCCTTCTTGCCGCCCTTCTTGCGTGCCGGCTCGTAGGTGTCGTTGGCCTCGTGGCGGCGCTTCTTGGCGTAGGGGGCGAAGGCGTCGCCGCCGCCGTGGCGCTCGGCCTTCCAGTCGTGCTTGAGGCGGCGGGGATCGGCGGCCTCGGCATAGGTGCGGCCCGGCTTGCGGCCTCCCTCGGAGCGGCGGTCGTCGCCCTTGCGGTCACGGCCTTTGGCGCCGCTGTGAGCCGTGCCGGTGCGGTCGGCGTCGTCTACGACCACCTGGCGGTCGCCCACCTTGGCGCGGCGCATCTTGGCCATCACCAGGGCGGCGCTGGCCTCGGGTACCTCGAAGAAGGAGCAGTTCGGCGTCAGGTCGATGCGCCCGATCTCCACCTTCTCCTGACGCACGTAGCGGTTGATGAGGTTGATGATCTCACGGGCATAGAAGTTGTCGCGCTTGCCGAGATTGATGAAGAGGCGCTTATAGCCCGGCTCGGCCTCGCGGGGACCTTCGCTGCGCTCCCGGCGCTCGCGGCGGGGTTTGCCTTCGGCCTCGCCCTCGGCTCCCTTGCGGTCGGTGCGGCCGCCCTTGGCGCCGCGGGAGGCGGTGGTCTGCTCGATGACGGGGGCGTCGGCGTAGTAGCGGAGGAAGTGGCCGAACTCGCGGCTCACCACGCGCTTGATGAGGTCTTCCTTCGTCAGCCAGTCGAGCTTGCGGTAGATCTCGGGGAGGAAGGGCGTGATCTCCGCCTCGTTGACCTGCGTGCGCTCCAGGTCGTCCATGACCTTATAGAGCTGCTTGGTGCAGATCTCGCGGGGATCGGGGAGGGTGCCCTGCTCAAACTCCTTGCCGATCACCCGCTCGATGCGGCGCACGCGGCCCTGCTCGCGCAGGTGGATGATCGAGATGCTCGTGCCCCGCTTGCCGGCGCGGCCCGTGCGGCCCGAGCGGTGGGTGTAGTTCTCGACGTCGTCGGGCAGGCCGTAGTTGATCACGTGGGTGAGGTCCTCGACATCGAGGCCGCGGGCCGCTACGTCGGTGGCTACGAGGAGCTGGGTGTGGTGCTGGCGGAACTTCTGCATCGTCAGGTCGCGCTGAGCCTGCGAGAGGTCGCCGTGGAGGGCTTCGGCGTTGTAGCCGTCGCGGATGAGCTGGTCGGCCACCTCCTGCGTCTCGATGCGCGTGCGGCAGAAGATGATGGCGTAGATGTGGGGGTAATAGTCTACGACGCGCTTGAGGGCGGCATATTTGTCCTTGGCGTGTACGCAGTAATAGATGTGGTTGACATGTTCGGCCCCCTCGTTGCGTGAGCCGACGACGATCTCCTTGTAGTCATGGAGGTAGCTCTTGGCGATGCGCTCGATCTCCTTGCCCATCGTGGCGGAGAAGAGGAGGGTGTTGCGCTCCTCGGGCACGCCGGCGAGGATCTCGTCGATGCTCTCGGTGAAGCCCATGTTGAGCATCTCGTCGGCCTCGTCTAGCACGATGCTTTCCACCTCGTCGAGGCGGGCCACGCCGCGGTGCATGAGGTCGATGAGTCGGCCGGGGGTGGCGACGATCACCTGGGCCCCTTTGCGGAGGGAACGGATCTGGCTCTCGATGCTCGAACCGCCGTAGACGGCCAGCACGTGGAGGTCGTCGATGTAGCGCGAGTAGTCCTTGAGGTCGCCGGCTATCTGCAGGCAGAGCTCACGCGTGGGGCTGAGGATAACGGCCTGCGTCGCCTTGCGTGCAGGGTCTACCTTCTGCAGGACGGGGAGGCCGTAGGCGGCCGTCTTGCCCGTGCCCGTCTGGGCCAGGGCGATGACGTCGTTGCCGTGGCCGAGGAGGTAGGGGATCACTTCTTCCTGCACGGGCATGGGCTGTTCGTAGCCCATCTCGCTGATGGCGCGCCGTATCTCGGGCGATACGCCAAGCTCTTCAAATGTCTTCAATGTGTGGGGTATGTATATATAGAGTATGTGTCGGCGGGGCGCAGGGCAAGGTGCCCGCCCGCCGGCCCGCAGCACCGTCCCGTAAGGCGGGGCGGGCGGGGATTATTCATTTCAGGACTGGAAATATAGAGATCAGGACTGGAAATATTGGGGTCAGGACTGGAAATATTCGTTTCCAGTCCTGAAACGAAAATAGGTAGGCGTCTGCGCCTCTTTAGCCCGCTTCCGGCAAAGGCGGCAGGCCGTCTCCGGCGCTCGGGCGGGCGGTCCGGGGCGCTAAGGCCGTGCAAAGGTACGACGAAACGGCCGATAATCAGCCCGAACCCGTCGGCTACCGCCGCGCCATGGCGAAAAAAGATGACGCCCCGCCGGTGCGGAGGCACAACCTTTTTCGTAACTTTGCCGGCGAAACAGACAAGAGGACAGATTTGGCTGCTTGCAACCTCTCAAAAACAATGCTAAAACTCTCGGACGCTCACCCTGTCGCGCTCAGCGGCGGCCGGCGCCGGGGCGCGTGAGGCAAGGCCCCCGGACGGGCAAGCCGGCTGCGCGGCATGTCTGAAGGACCTGTACGAACATTTCCCGGCCGAATCCCCATCCTCAAGCCTGTCCCCGCCAACGTGGCGAGAGCAGGCTCGTTTCGTCTTACCACACACTACTCACACACTCTCTCACATCCAACATGGGATATCTCTTCACTTCCGAATCTGTCTCTGAAGGTCACCCCGACAAGGTGGCCGATCAAATCTCCGACGCCGTACTCGACCAGTTGCTCGCCTACGATCCCCAGGCCAAGGTGGCCTGCGAGACCCTCGTCACGACGGGCCAGGTCGTCGTGGCCGGCGAGGTAAAGTCCACTCACTACGTCGACCTCCAGAAGGTCGTGCGCAGCACCATCCGCCGCATCGGCTACACCAAGGCCGACTATAAATTTGACGCCGAGAGCTGCGGCATCCTCAGCGCCATCCACGAGCAGAGCGCCGACATCAACCGCGGCGTAGAGCGCAGCGAGCCCCTCGATCAGGGCGCCGGCGACCAGGGCATGATGTTCGGCTACGCCAACAACGAGACCGACACCTACATGCCCCTGGCCCTCTCGCTGGCCCATGACATTGTCTACGTCCTCGCCGAGATCCGCCGAGAGGGCAAGGTGATGACCTACCTCCGCCCTGACGCCAAGAGCCAGGTCACCGTGGCCTATGACGACGACCACCGCCCCCGCGCCATCGACACCATCGTCGTCTCTACGCAGCACGACGAGTTTGTCTCCGCCGCCGAGGCCGGCTCTCAGGAGCGTGCCGACGAGCTGATGCTAGAGCAGATCCGCCACGACGTCGAGACCATCCTCATCCCCCGCGTGCTTGAGGAGCGCGTCCACACCCCCGAGGTGCGCCAGCTCTTCCACCGGGGCGAGATCAAATACCTCGTCAACCCCACGGGGAAGTTCGTCATCGGCGGCCCCCACGGCGACACCGGCTTGACGGGCCGCAAAATCATCGTCGACACCTACGGCGGCAAGGGTGCCCACGGCGGCGGTGCCTTCTCGGGCAAGGATCCCTCTAAGGTAGACCGCTCCGCAGCCTACGCCGCGCGCCACATTGCCAAAAACATGGTAGCCGCCGGCGTGGCCGACGAGATGCTCGTCGAACTGAGCTACGCCATCGGCGTGGCCGAGCCGGTATCGATCTACGTCGACACCTACGGTCGCAGCCACGTGGCAATGGACGACGGCGAGATTGCCCGTCGCATCGGCGAGCTCTTCGACCTTCGCCCCGCCGCCATCGAGCGCGACCTCAAGCTGCGCAACCCTATCTATGAAGAGACCGCCAGCTACGGCCACATGGGCCGCGAGCCCCGCACGGTCATCAAGCAATTCCCTTCGGCCGAGCATCCTGACAAGACAGTCGAGGTCGAACTCTTCACCTGGGAGAAACTCGACAAGGTGGAGGCCATCAAGCAGGCCTTCGGTCTCTAAACCACGCCTTCCGCCTTATGCATATTACCGTCTATAGCGCCTCGAGCGGTGCGGTCGCCGCGCCCTATGTAGAGGCGGCACGCGAGCTGGGCACCCTCATCGCCCGTCGCGGCCACACGCTGGTCAACGGTGCGGGCCGCATGGGCCTGATGGGTGCCGTGGCCGATGCCTGCATGGCGGCCGGCGGCGAGGCCGTCGGCGTCATCCCGCAGTTTATGATCGAACAGGGCTGGCACCACCGGGGCATGACCCGCCTCGAGGTGACCCCCGACATGCACGCCCGCAAGGAGCGCATGGCCGCCCTCTCTGATGCCTGCATCGCCCTGCCTGGCGGTGTGGGCACGCTCGAGGAGCTGCTCGAGATCATCACGTGGAAGCAGCTCGGCCTCTACCTCAAGCCCATCGTCGTGGTCAACGTCGGGGGCTACTACGATCCCCTCCTCGCCCAGTTGCAGCGGGCGGCCGACGAGTGCTTCATGCGTCCGGCCCACCTCGACATCTGGCGCGTGGCCGCCACGCCCGCCGAAGCCCTCCGCCTGGCGGAGACCACGCCCCTTTGGGACGCCTCCGTGCGCAAATTTGCCGCCCTGTAGCCTCACTGCGGCCGATCCATAGATTTCCCATCCGTCATGCTCCAAGATTCTCTCCATCACGCTCAGCCCGTCGAGGCGCCCTACTCCTTTGCCGAGGAGGGTGAAGAGGCCGTCTCTCAGGCGCGGCCCCGCCAGTGGCGGCGCACCGAGACACCGGCCGACACCGCCCGTCCCGACCCGGCGCACATGATGCCCCTGCCCCCCCGCCGCGAGCTCCAGATGCTCCCCGAGGTGCTCACCGACGACCATTGGAGCGACGGCCTCCTCAGGGTAGAGAAGAGCCCCTTTGCCCGTGAGCTCGACAGCATCACCGGCAACCACGCCACGGCCGGCGCCATCATCTTGCGCGGCAAGGCCGGCGACCCCATCCCCTACCGCTTCCGCACCGACAACTTCGTCAACTGTGCCCTGCTGCTGAGCTTCTTCCTCGCCGTGTGGGTCATCGCCCGTTCGCGCCACTTCCTCGCCGCCCAGGTCAAGGACTTCTTCAGCGCCCGCCAGCGCGACAATCTCTTCTCGACCCGCACCGAGCGCGAGCTCCGCGGCCAGATCTACCTCGTCTTCCAGACCTGCTTTGTGCTGGGGCTCCTCTTCTTCGACTATACCCAGGAACGCCTGACGGAGGTCTTCAACCAGGTGTCGCCCTACCTTATCCTCGGTTCGGCGGTAGGCATTTGCTTGGTTTATTACCTTGTCAAGGCAGGGCTCTACGCCTTTGTCAACGCCGTCTTCTTTACGCGCGATGCTTGTCGCCGGTGGAGCGACACCTACATGCTCTCCATCCTCTATACGGGGCTGACGCTGCTGCCCGTGACGCTGCTGGTCGCCTATTTCGATCTCAGCTTCGAGGGCATGGTTTGGGCTTGCGCGGTCCTCGTGTCGGTGGGTAAGATTTGTTTGTTATACAAGGCTTTCCGCATCTTTTTCAACTACCCGGGCGGTATCGCACATCTTTTTTTGTACTTTTGCACCCTTGAAGTGGCACCCCTCTTCATCCTCTTCCGCGCGCTGGTTTTCGCCGACTCTTTGCTGCTGACCATACGCTAAGAGTTTCAGAGGATTGCGTTCGTGCGTCCCTTCGCTCACAGATCTCTTAGCAAGTCTTAGCAAGTTTACTCTTAACCACTCCACTCTCCCCCTCCAAGTAGAAGAAATGATCAAGAAGATTCTTGTTTCACAACCCAAGCCTGCCTCGGATAAGTCGCCCTACTTCGACATCGAGGCTAAGGAAAACGTAGAGTTTATATTCCATCCCTTCATCAAGATCGAAGGGCTGACCCCGAAGGAGTTTCGTCAGCAGAAGATTCAGATCCTCGACTTCTCGGCCATCGTTTTTACCTCACGCCACGCCATCGATTTCTTTTTCAAACTCTGTAAGGAAATGCGCGTCACGTTGCCTGAGGATATGAAGTATTTCGCTGTATCCGAGGCTGTTGCGCTCTATATCCAGACCTACGTGCAGTATCGCAAGCGCAAGGTCTTCTACGGCACGACCGGCAAGCTCGCCGAACTGGTGCCTGTTATGGTCAAGCACAAGGGAGAGAGATATCTCGTGCCGATGAGCGATGTCCACAGCGACGAGTTCGCCAAGATGCTCGACGCCAAGAAGCTCAAGCACACCGAGTGTGTGATGTATCGCACGGTGAGCAACGATTTTCCGAAAAACCAGCCCTTCGACTTCGACATGCTCGTGCTCTTCACCCCCGCCGGTGTCGACTCGTTGCTTAAGAACTTCCCCGACTTCAAGCAGGGCGATGTCAAGCTCGCCTGCTTCGGTCCCGCCACGCGCAAGGCGATGGAAGATGCCGGTCTTCGCTGTGATCTCAGTGCCCCCACGCCTGAGGCCAAGTCGATGCCCGTCGCCATCGAGCAGTTCCTTGCCAAGGAAAATAAATAGGCCCGCCGAGCTGCCGGGCCATTGCCGGAGACTCGCGGCGGAAGGCTTCTGTCCGGAGGCTTCCGCCGCGAGTCTTTCTGTTTTGTGAGGGGCGCTCGAGCAGGCCGATCGCTTCATGCCGAGTCTGCGCTCCCCCGTCTCCCTCAGCTACTGTATTCAACGTCCTACACCATGTCTATCCCCACTCTCCGCCACACCTTCCCCAAGGCCGAGCACCTCTGCCTTCAGAGCGAGATCGAGGCCCTCTTTGCCGAGGGGCTTGGGGGGCTTACGGCTTATCCCCTGCGCATGGTTGTCAGGACCGTGCCCTACGGCGGACGTGGGCCGCGTGTCAAGGTCATGCTCAGCGTAGCGAAGCGTCGCCTGCGCCATGCCGTCGACCGCAACCGTGCCAAGCGCCAGCTCCGTGAGGCTTACCGTCTCCGCAAGGAGATACTCATCGGCGCTCTTGCGGAGGGTGAAGCCCTCCATGTCGCCTTTATCTGGCTCTCCGACCAGCCGCAGCCTACGGCCCGCGTGGCCCGTGCCGTCGAGCGGCTTCTGACGCGCTGCGCTGCGCGCCTCCATCCTTAGATCCCTCCCATCTCCATTCTACTATATGGGTATCGTCCCCACGCTGCGCGAAATCCTCGTGCTCCCCATCCGCTTCTATCAGCGCTATCTCTCTCCGCTGAAGCCCCCTTCGTGTCGTTTTACGCCCACCTGTTCCCAATACGCCCTTGAGGCCATCCTCAAATACGGTGCTCTCAAGGGCGGGTGGCTTGCCCTGCGCCGCATCCTCCGCTGCCATCCGTGGGGTGGGAGCGGCTACGATCCCGTCCCCTGAAAGTAAGGGGGCGAAGATGGGGGAAATGACAAACAAAGTTAAATAGTTACCCTTAGTCGCGCAAAATGGGGGCATATGGCGTTACTTTTGTGGCGGTGGAGTATGCATCGTTGTCCCGCCGCGTTGCCGCTGCTTCCTGACAAAGGTCGGGAGCGCATGGGGTGACGCAGCGTTGAACCACGGCTGCGTATACCGAAGCTAAACTATTGAGATTTCATTTTTTCTTTCTATTCACTTAATCTTTTATGCTAATGAAGAGGTTCTACAAACTCTTTTCGCTGCTCCTACTCGCTATCGTAGGAGTATGCGGGGCATTCGCACAGGATTACAAGGACGGAGAGCTGATCACAACCACCGCCGACCTCGTCGGCAAGGATGTGGTGCTCTACGCTCCCGGTACTTCTGGCGACCACCCCGCCGGCTACATGGACTTCGAGTCCGGTGCCGCACAGGTTATCGGTGCGGACAACATCTTCCAGTTCGAGAAGGTGGACGGTACCGTAACCGAGAACGGTAACACCTACGACCTGTACGTGCTCAAGCAGAAGTCTACCGGTAAGTATGTCTCTGACTACGACGAGACCAACGGTGACCCTGAGCGGAATCCCGAGCTTACCACTGACAAGAGCAAGGCCTTCAAGATGACGGTTCTGCCCTTCCAGACGGACGATGCTACTGCTTACCGCAGCTATGCTACGGCCGGTGTCAACGAGAACTCCATCAAGCAGGATCTCTCTGTTGAGGGTTTTGTGCTCGCCCGTGACAAGAACTTCAGCAGTGAGCTGGGTGCAGATTACGCCAACAAGACCCTCTATTTGGGTGGTCTCTCCAAGCCCTTCTACTCTCCCTATACCGACACCAATGTATGGCAGGTTTACCAGCTCGCCAAGTCGACTGGTTCGGAGAAACTGACGGGTTACATGGAGAAGTACTTCCCCAACGGCGTCGATGCCTACAATGCCGGCACCGAGCCCGGTTCCTACAAGGCTGACGCCGTAGAGGCTGCAAAGGCTGCTTACAATGCTGCCCAGGACGCTTACAACAAGGTCGATCAGATGACCCAGGAGCAGATCGACAAGATCTGCGCAGACCTCAAGGCTGCTTACGAGGGCCTCGCCAACGGTCGCATTCCCCTCTCTGCAGGTTACTACTTCATCAAGGGTGAGAACGGCCGTTACCTGACGACCCAGACCCTCACGAGCAAGAAGGATGCTACCGTCACTCAGGACTTCGTATGGGCCACTGACGGCTATGAGAAGCCCTCTCCCCTCACCACGTCTGCCGTAGGTTACATCTGGAAGGTTACCCCCACTGAGGTGGCCGACAGCTTCCTCGTGCAGAACCTCCTGACCGATAAGTACATGGGTGGCTTCTACAAGCCCGCCAACACCGACTTCGGTGCCAAGACCGACAACGGTACGGCCTTTACCCTCGGTGGTGAGATCGCCGTCAAGCTGCTGCCTAACGGCACGGCTAACGCCACCACTCCCACCTGGACGATCGCTACCTATCTCAATACGGGTGCCGGCTCGCAGTTCCACTCTAAGTTCGCCAACAACACGGTGATGAACTGGAATGCTAAAGACTCTCAGAACAACTGCTACCACTTCGAGACGGTGAGCGCCGAGGAGGCCAATGCCCTCGTGGAGGCAGCTCGCCAGCAGGTGATCAACGACGAGCTCCAGTCGGTTTACAACACGGCTGCTGCCGCCTACAACGGCGCACTGAACTACACCGGCGCTTCCGAGGACGAGAAGTTCGACGCAGAGAACCGCTACGTCACCAATGCCAAGCAGTTCTTCTCCGAGAACAAGTCAAGCGCTGAAGGTACTTTCGCCGCCCTGCTCGACGGTGACTACACCACCTACTTCCACTCCGACTGGGGCACTGCTTTCACTCCCAGCGCCGATAAGTTCCACTACCTCGGTGTAGACCTCGGCAAGGCTGCCGAGGGTGTGATCGTAGCCAAGATGGCCAAGCGTGTCAACACAAAGAACGCTGCTGTCATCGACTTCCCTGAGGTGATCGCCTTCTACGGTAGCAACGATGCCGTAGCCGACTCTACCGGAGTCACCACTGCTGGCACCTGGACCTTCCTCGGCTCTAACAAGGTCAACTGGCACATCAGCCTGACGACCACTACGCCCAAGGACAGCACCTATGCCAAGGGTATCGGTACGACCGGTATCGACGCCAAGGGCTATCGCTACATCAAGTTCGGCGTGATGGACACGGACCTGGATCGTGGCTACTTCGCCCTCTCTGAGTTCAACGTCTTCCCCGGCGCCGCCACGACCGAAGGTTCCAAGCTCGAGCAGGTCAGCAAGGCCACGCTCGACGAGCTGACCAAGCAGCTCGCCGCTGCCAAGGCCCAGCTCGCTGCCGGTAAGGCTACCAACGAGCAGATCGCCGCACTCAAGAAGGCTTACGAGGCCTTCCTCCTTGAGCTCCCCGAGCCCACTCGCTACACCGCTGCCATCGCTGAGGCCAAGACCTTCGCAGCCGGCATCACCGAGGATATGCTCGCTGACGGCAAGGTAGGTTACTATCCCACCAGCGCGCTCTCTACGCTCAACAGCACGATCGAAGAACTCGCTAAGTGGAGCGCCGAGGGTCAGACCGCCGCTGCCATCAATGAGGCCATCGCCAAGGTTGAGGCTGCCGTAGCCGCCTTCAAGGCTACCCTCCAGCTCCCCGAGGCCGGCAAGTACTACACCTTCCGTCTGCTCAGCACCCGTCCTTACAGCACCAACGACGGTGGTGTCGAGGGCTATCGTGCTCAGCTCTACTCTGCCAGCAGCGCACTGGAGAACGCCATCAAGTTCACCAACGCCAACCACGTGAGCGATCCTGACGCTGAAGACTACCAAACCAACGTAGAAGACAGCGTACAGGCCAGTGCATACTACCGCTACCTCTGGTATGTGGAGAAGGCCGAGGCCGGTAAGCTCGTCCTCCGCAACGTCGGTACGGGTATGTACATCGCTCCTCACGACGGCAAGGTGCTCCAGAGCGCTACGCCCGCTGAGATGTCGATCATCCTCGCCAAGGCCGGTGTCTTCGCCGTAGAGGCCGGTACCGATGCCGATGGCGTGGCCCGGTACCTCAACGCTGCCGTTTCTGCCGATAAGAACAACATGAAGATCGTCACTTGGAAGAAGTATGCTGACGATGAGAACAGCTGGTTCACCTTCGAGGAGGTTGCCCAGAGCGGCCTCACCGAGATCACCGCTTACTGGCCCGTTACCTGGGGCGGCAAGTGGCAGGTTATCACGCTGCCCTTCGCCATCAGCGCAGCTTACGACGGCGTTGCTTATGACATCGTCGGCGTAACGGAAGACAACAAGCTCGTCCTCACCGACAACGGTGGCGAGATTCCTGCCGGCAAGCCCTTCGTATTCCGTACGGACGAGGATGCCGAGTCTTCTGACGCTCATTTCGGCATGGCTCAGTTCGAGTATGCCGTTCAGGGTGGTTCCTCTCTCTCTGATGAAGGCGCTTCCTTCGAGTACGCAGCAGCTCCCGTAGCCGCTAACGGCCTCGTCGGTACGCTCACTGAGGCTGTCACCCCGGGTGCCGACTTCGGCTACTTCAACAACGGCAATATCGCTTCCAGCAACGCCACGACGCAGATCGGTGTCAACAGCGGTTACATCCATGTTCCCGCCGGTACCGCTCCCGTCGTAGCCGGTGCTGACGATGTAACGATCGACCTCGGCAAGGTAGTCATCAACTCGATTGACAATGCCGCCGTTGTCGTACTGCCCAAGACCGTCAACGTCTACGGCATCAACGGCGCCCTGCTTCGCAGCAATGTCAAGAGCGCTGACGCCACCAAGGGCCTGCCCGCCGGTCTCTACATCATCGGTGGGAACAAGGTTCTCGTTAAGTGATGAACAAAGCCGAGCTCGCTCGGGCTTTGCCGTCACGAGAGAACCACGCGTTAAGCAAGGTTCTCGTTAAGTGATGAGCAAAGCCGAGCAAATCAGCTAAACGCTAATTCCTAATTCATAGGGCCGCCGCCCATCCTTCAGGGGATGTGCGGCGGCCCTCTTTTTGTTTGGGCGGGGCTCATGGATCGTCCCGACGAGTCGTTATAACGAGCTCTTGGCGGCAAGACTCCCAGTGGCTATGCTCGCCCCGCGCGGAGCCCTTGGCGCTCCCCGCGCAGCGGGTCGCTGCGCCCTGCCCTCACCGCCGCCCTCCCTTCCCCCTCGCCTCTCCCATTTCCTTAAAAACATTATTCGCTTCCCGCCGCTTTGCCAATTAATCGTGTATATTTGCAGGCGAGACCGTCCTCACTGCTTTTGCCTTTCAACCGGGCGGCGCGGCTTCGGCCGCGCAGTGGCCTGCGCTGTGGACATTCCGGCGGCTTCGGGGCGATCCGGCAAACATCCATCTTTTACCTTATTATTCAATCTTCATCTTTCCACATCACAATGAAGAAGGTTTACACTTTCCTTGCGACAGCCCTGCTTACGCTGGCCGGGCTGTCGCCAGTGATGGCGCAGGACTTTGCCGTGGGTGACCGCATCGAGACTGTCGATGCGCTCGTCGGGCAGCAGTTCTTCCTCACCCCTTCAGTAGCCGGTGACGGTGAGTCGGTGAAGGGCACGGGTTATCTGACGGGCGGCAGCACAGCGCTGTCTTCGGCTCCGGCAGATGCCTCCATCTTCGTCGTCGAACCAGTCGGCAAGGAGGTCGACGGCTCCACGCCCCTCTATTATCTCAAGAGCGTCAAGACCGGGCTCTATGTCAAGGACCCCGCCCTGGTCAAGGGATTCCCCGACGATGAGTCCTCTCTTTTCTGGACGGCCGACAAGGCCCAGGCCATGCAGATGACCGTTCTCCCCTATGACACGGAGAACGCCGACTCCCGCAGCTACGCCATCAACCCCTCTACCAAGCAGTATCAGGACCTCGAGACCCCTGGCTACGTCTTCACTCGCTCCGAGAAGGTGAAGGGCGAGGGCGACAATGGCCAGCCCGTGATGCAGTATTACTTCATCAATGGTTACGAGAACAAAGCCTGGTATTATCCCTACTACGACACCAACGTCTGGTATGCCGATCAAGTCATGACCCACTCGGGTGCCGACAAGATCATGGCCTATCTCGATGTCTACTTCCCCAAGGGCGTAGACGATGCCTCTTACCCCACGGGCGGCCTCCCCGGCACGTACAATGCCGACAGTGTCAAGGCTGCCATTGAGGCTTATAACGCAGCCAACAGCGCCCTGCAGGATGCCAACCTCACCAACGAGCGCGCCGACGAGATCTGCGCAGCCATCAAGGACGCTGCCGAGAAGCTCGTCAATGCCCGCATCCCCCTGAGCGAAGGCTACTACTTCATCTACGGTGACAACAAGCGATGGTTCACCACCTCCACCAAGACCCGTGACAGCAAGGACCGTCAGGAGTTCCTCACGGTGACCGACAACTACGAGGTGCCCGATCCGCTGGATGCAGCCTCGGTATCCTACATCTGGAAAGTCTCCCCGACCGAAAACGCCGATCAGTTCCTTGTCCAGAATGTCGCAAGCGGCAGCTATATCAACGGTGAGTTTGTCAACCAGAATGTTGCCAAGTCCTACGGTCTGGAGGTCGACGGCTATCCCGGCAGCTACATGACGCTCGGTGCGGAGGGTCCCATCAAGATCACCCTGACCGGTACTTTCTCTCCCGCTTCGTGGAACATCGCCACGCTCAACACCAATACTGCCAACGGCCATGTGCAGTTCCACTCCAAGTACGCCAATGGCGGCGTGATGACCTGGAATGCCAACGATGCCGTCAACAACTGCTACCACTTCCAGCCCGTCAGCGAGGCCGATCTCCAGAAAGTCCTCGCCCTAGCTCAGCAGGAGATGCGTAACAACCGCCTCCAGCAGCTCTATGACGACGTGAAGGAGACCTACAACAGCGGTATTGCCGTTAAGGGTGCTCCCCTCGATGCGACCTTCAACGGCGAGACCGCCCTCGTCAAGAGCGATAGCCAGCTCTTCAGCTCCTTTACGCAGGCCGGCGACGGCCAGGGTCTCCCCGGCGCCCTTGATGGCGACTTTAGTACCTATTGGCACTCCAAGTATGACGCCACCCGTCCCAAGGGCTATGCCGCCTATATCGGCGTTGATCTGGAGAAAGCCATCTCCGGCGGCCTCAGCTTCAAGTTTGCCCGCCGTGCCACCAATCGCCTTTATCCCCTCAGCATCCGACTCTTCGGCAGCAATGAGGTAGATACGGCCAAGGCCGAGGCAGCCACCTGGATAGACCTGGGTGTCGGCTCCGTAAGCTGGACCGTTGGCATCCCCGACGCACAGGGTGCTCTCGCTACCGAGGGTATCGGCACGTGCGGTGTCCTCTTCGACGGCAGCTACCGCTACTTCAAGGTTGCCCTTGTTGAGAACGAACTCAAGACGCAGAGCGGCGAAGGTCTCCTCATGGCTTTGAGCGAGTTTAATGCCTATCCCGGTGTTAAGGATGACGATAACTCACTCATTAAGCTTGTGAGCGAAGCCACGGTAAATCTCGTCAACTCCGAGCTCGCCAAGGCTGCAGCCCAGCTCAAGGAGGGCAAGGCTACCGAGGAGCAGATCGCTTCGCTCCAGGCAGCCTATGATGCACTCGTCAAGGAGCTCCCCGTTCCCTCCCTGTTGACTGAAGCGACCAATGCTGCCCAGACCGTGGCAAGTGCCATCACCGAGGATCGGCTCGACGACACCAAGGTCGCCTATTACAACCAGAAGGGCCTCGATGCCTTCAAGGCAGCCATCGATGCAGCCAAGGCTTACGACACCAAGGGTAAGACGGCTGCAGAGATCAATGCCGAGGTTGCCAAGGTCAATGAGGCTGTCGCCGTCTTCCACAACTCGTGGAACCTTCCCAAGGCTGGCTCTTATGTCATCTTCCGCGGCATGTCTGACCTCCACATCAACGGCAATGCCGATGAGGTGCTCAACTCCTGGAAGTCGCAGGTTTACGCCAAGAACTCTGCCGAGTCGGGTGCTCTCTACTTTACGCGTAGCCCCTATAATAACGATGACCTCGTTGACGGCAAGCCTACCGAAGATACGGAGGTTAACGACACCGTACAGGCTACCGAAGATGCCCGCTACCTCTGGTATGTAGAAAAGAGCGGCAACGGCAAGGTCACCCTGCGCAATGTCGGCACGGGCATGTACTTCGCCCCCGGCAACGATGAGGTAGGCCAGAGCTTCACGCCCGCTGAGGCCAGCCTCGTGCTCCCCGACGGTCTCGTAGGTCGCTTCATGGTCAAGACCGGTGAGAGCGCTTACATCAACGCTCCCTCCTGGCTCCAGCTGATCTCTTATAGCGGCGGTGTAGACGCCAACAACTACTTCACCTTCGAAGAAGTGCCTACGACGACCCTTCAGGACGAGTCTGTGCTCACCACGGCTTACTGGGACATCACGCCCGGTGTCAAGCAGATTCTGACCCTCCCCTTCTCGATCAGTGAGTCTTACACAGGCACTTGCTACAGCATCCTCGGTAAGAACGACAAGGATCAACTCGTCCTCGCCGACCTCGCCGGCTCCGTGATCGAGGCCGGTACGCCCTTCATCTTCGATGCCTTCGGTCAGGAAGATCTCGACGCCTACCACAAGGCCAGCTTCGGCTACCAATATGCCAAGGACGCCAACAGCTTTGCCGAGGGTCGTACCTTCATCTACGCCACGGGCGTCAAGGAGGCTACGGGTCTCGTCGGCACGCTGACCAAGACTGACACCATCGCCGCCAACTATGGCTACCTCGATGCAGCCGGCCTCGTCAAGAGCTCTGACGGCAAGACCGCCATCGGCCCCAACAGCGGCTGGATCGACGGCAGCAAGCTCCTCGTTACGTCGGCGAAGGGCGATGCCACGATCGACCTCGATGGTCAGGACATCACCTCGATCGATAACGCCGCCGTTGTCGTGCTGCCCAAGACTGTCAACGTCTACGGCATCAACGGCGCCCTGCTTCGCAGCAATGTCAAGAGCGCTGACGCCGCCAAGGGCCTGCCCGCTGGTCTCTACATCATCGGTGGACAGAAGGTGCTCGTTAAGTGATGCGCCATCCCTGCCCCAACGGGGCATAAGGTAATAGCCTAGGGATTTATCCCTAGGATTCCATTCCACATTATTTACTCGCCGCCGATCAACGTCCTTTTGGGCGTGGTTGGCGGCGAGTTTTTTTGTGTGTTGCCGTGGACCTAGGGATAAATCCCTAGGCTGGTGTCTGCCGCCCCTTTGGGGCGGTTCCGTGCTGTTGCTCTTCCTTCTTCGTTATGCACTGCCCCAACGGGGCATAAGGTAATAGCCTAGGGATTTATCCCTAGGATTCCATTCCACATTATTTACTCGCCGCCGATCAACGTCCTTTTGGGCGTGGTTGGCGGCGAGTTTTTTTGTGTGTTGCCGTGGACCTAGGGATAAATCCCTAGGCTGGTGTCTGCCGCCCCTTTGGGGCGGTTCTCACGGGCGTATGCCTTTAGCCCTGTAGGGGCGTCGCAATGTGCGCACGCCTGCCTTTGCGTATAAATCCTACGCGACTTTTCGCCAAGCCTTCCTGCCTGCTCGCCTGAATGGCTTAACTTTGCACGTTAAATCGGATGCCGCAAAGGCCCGTTATACACCCATCTCTATGTCTGTCGAAATCAAGAAAGTAACCACACGGCGTGAGCTAAAGAAGTTCATTCGCTTCAACTACGAGCTCTACAAGGACAACCCCTACTCCGTGCCCGATCTCTATGATGACATGCTGGGCACCTTCTCGCCCGAACGCAATGCCGCCTTTGAGTTTTGCGAGGCCGACTACTTCCTGGCCTATCGCGACGGCAAGCTCATCGGGCGTGTGGCCGCCATCATCAACCGCCGTGCCAACGAGCGTTGGGACAAGCGCGTTGTACGCTTCGGCTGGATAGACTTCATCGATGACCCGGAGGTGAGCGAAGCCCTCATCCGCACGGTCAAGGACTGGGGCCGCGAGCGCGGCATGACCGACATCGAGGGGCCCCTCGGATTTACCGACATGGATGCCGAGGGCATGCTCATCGAGGGCTATGACCAGCTCTCGACGATGGCCACGATCTACAACTACCCCTACTATCCCGCCCACATGGAGCGCCTCGGCCTGCAGAAGGATACCGACTGGGTGGAGATGAAGATCTACATTCCCGATGCCATTCCCGAGAAGCACCGTCGCATCTCTGAGCTGATCGCCCGCCGCTACAACCTCCACACGCGCAAGCTCACCAGCAAGCGCGAGATACGCCGCACGGGCGTGGCCCACGACATCTTCCGTCTGATTAACGATGCCTATGAGCCCCTCTTCGGCTACTCCCGCATGACGGATCGCCAGATCGACCAGTATGTGAAGATGTACGTTCCCGTGCTTGATCTGCGCATGGTGAGCATTGTCGAGAATGAGCAAAACGAGATCGTGGCCGTCGGCATCTCCATGGCTTCCCTCTCCCGCGCCCTGCAGAAGGCCAAGGGCAAGCTTCTGCCCTTCGGTTGGTTTTATCTGCTCAAGGCGCTCTTCTGGAAGCGCCCCAAGGTGCTCGATCTGCTCCTCGTCGCCGTGCGTCCCGACTATCAGGGCAAGGGCGTCAATGCCCTCCTCTTCACCGACCTCATCCCCGTCTATCAAAAGCTCGGCTTTGAGTATGCCGAGAGCAATCCCGAGCTCGAACTCAACGAGAAGGTGCAGAACCAGTGGCAATATTTCCATACCGAACAACATAAGCGCCGCCGCTGCTACAAGGGCAAGGTCGACTAGCGCCGCCCGCCTGGCCCCGCCCCCTCACCAAGGCACCACGATAACAGCCCATCCCCCATCACATGACCGAAGAAGCCAATCTCCTCAACCAGCCGCAGACGGCAGAGACCGTCTACGACGAAAGCAAGATACGCCACCTCGAAGACACGGAGCACATTCGTACGCGTCCCGGCATGTATATCGGCCGCCTCGGTGACGGTTCGCATGCCGAAGACGGCATCTACGTGCTGCTCAAGGAGAGCATTGACAACAGCATCGACGAGTTCAACGAGGGCTACGGCAAGCGCATCGAGGTCAACATCACCGACGGTCGCACCGCCGAGGTGCGTGACTACGGGCGCGGCATCCCCCTCGGCGCGCTGGTCGACGCCGTGTCGAAACTCAACACGGGCGGCAAGTATGACACAGCCGTCTTCACCGCCTCCGTCGGCATGAACGGCGTCGGCCTCAAGGCCGTCAATGCCCTCTCCTCCCACTTCACCGCCCGCAGCGTGCGTGACGGCCACATGCGCGAGGCACGCTTTGAGAAGGGCGTGCTCGTCAGCGACCGTGAGGCCGACACCGAGGAGGAGAACGGCACCTACATCTACTTCGAGCCCGATGCCGAGCTCTTCCAGGGCTACCGCTTCCATGGTGAGTTTGTCGAGAACATGCTCCGCAACTACACCTACCTCAACACCGGCTTGGCCATCGTCTACAACGGGCGTCGCATCCTCAGCCGCAACGGCCTCGAGGACCTCCTCAATGACAACATGACCGCCCCCGGCCTCTATCCCATCATCCACCTCACGGGCGAGGGCATCGACATCGCCTTCACCCACACAGGGCAGTATGGTGAGGAATATTACTCCTTCGTCAACGGCCAGCACACCACCCAGGGCGGTACGCACCAGAGCGCCTTCAAGGAGCACATCGCCCGCACGATCAAGGAGTATTTCGGCAAGAACTATGACGTGCAGGACGTGCGCAACGGCATCGTCGCCGCCATCGCCATCCGTGTCATCGAGCCCCTCTTTGAGAGCCAGACGAAGATCAAGCTCGGCTCGCAGGTCATGGCTCCGCCCAAAGACACCCACGGCAACCCCTTCCCCCTCTCCGGCGTCAGCGTCAACAAGTTCGTCGGCGACTTCGTCAAGGAGCAGGTCGACAACTACCTCCACATCCACACCGACGTGGCCGAGATCATCAAGCAAAAGATCGAGGCCAACGAGAAGGAGCGCAAGGCCATCGCCGGCGTCACCAAGCTCGCCCGCGAGCGGGCCAAGAAGGCCAATCTCCACAACCGCAAGCTCCGCGACTGCCGCGTACACCTCAACGACCCCGCCCCCAAGAGCCGCAAGAAGGGCGGCGACGACGAGGAAACCTACGACCCCCGTCAGGACTCCTGCATCTTCATCACCGAGGGCGACTCCGCCAGCGGCTCCATCACCAAGAGCCGCGATGTCAATACGCAAGCCGTCTTTTCCCTGCGCGGCAAACCCCTCAACTGCTTCGGCCTGACGAAGAAGGTCGTCTACGAGAACGAGGAGTTTAACCTCCTACAGGCCGCCCTCAACATCGAAGACGGGCTCGACGGCCTGCGTTACAACAAGGTCATCGTCGCCACCGATGCCGATGTCGACGGCATGCACATCCGTCTGCTGATGATCACCTTCTTCCTGCAGTTCTTCCCCGAACTGATCAAGAAGGGACATGTCTACATCCTCCAGACCCCCCTCTTCCGCGTGCGCAACAAGAAGAAGCGCGCCAAGGGCGCTGCCGCTTCTGCCCGCCCCAAGACGGTGACCGACAAGAGCGCCGGCGCAGCCATCCTCAAAAAGGCGCAGGCCAGCGACCGCTCGGAGTTTGAGACCGTCTACTGCTACTCCGAAGACGAGCGCATCGCCGCCATCGAGCGTCTCAGTCCCGACCCCGAGATCACCCGTTTCAAAGGGCTCGGCGAGATCTCGCCCGATGAGTTCAAGGCTTTCATCGGCCCCGAGATGCGACTCGAGCCGGTCACCCTCCACAAGAGTGACAATGTCGGCAAGCTCCTGGAGTATTACATGGGCAAGAACACCATGGAGCGCCAGGGCTTCATCATCGACAACCTCGTCGTCGAGGAAGACCTCACCGAGGGCGAAGACTTCTAAGTGCGGCTGCTCCCCCTCCGTGCCTTTATCCACCTCTCCCAGCTTTTTCCTCTCCCCCCATGCGCATCGCCATCTTCCCCGGGTCGTTTGACCCCTTCACCGTCGGCCACGCCAGCATCGTGAAGCGCGGCCTGCCCCTCTTCGACCGCATCGTCATCGGTGTGGGCATCAATGACAAGAAGCGCTCCTTCCTCTCCCCCGAAGAGCGCGTGGCCACCATCAGCGCCCTCTACCGCGATGAGCCACGCATCAAGGTCATAGCCTACGACGACCTGACGATCGACCTCGTGCAGCGCGAAGGCGCCACCTTCATCATCCGCGGCCTCCGCTCGGTCAAGGACTTTGAGTATGAGCGCGACATCGCCGCCATGAACCACCGTCTCTCAGGGGTAGAAACCGTGCTGCTCTTCACCGAGGCGCAATATTCCGACATCTCCTCCAGTGTCGTGCGCGAACTCATAGCCTACGGCAAAGACGTCTCCGCCTTCCTGCCCCGGCCGAAGTAAGCCGACGCGCCGCGCCTCTCCCCACATTAATCCCCCAGAAGCCCCCATACATCCCTTCCCAATGAAGCATTTCATCCTCTCCCTCCTCGCTGCCTTTGCCGCCCTGACGGCCTGCGCCCAGAGCCCCTACGGCGACCTCGACATCGAGCAGGTCAAGAAGCTGCAGATGGCCCAGATCGCCATCACCAGCCTCTATGTCGACTCCGTCGACCAGCCCAAACTCGTCGAAGACGCCATCAACGGCATGCTCTCCAAGCTTGACCCCCATTCCTCCTACACCAATGCCAAGGAGACCAAGAAGCTCAATGAGCCCCTCAGCGGTGCCTTCGAGGGCATCGGCGTGAGCTTCAACATGGTCAAGGACACCCTCATCGTCCTTCAGGTCATCAGCAAGGGTCCCAGCGAGCGCGCCGGCATCCAGTCAGGCGACCGCATCATCGCCGTCAACGGCACGAAGATCGCCGGCGTCAAGATGGACCGCGACACCATCATGACCAAGCTCCGCGGCCCCAAGGGCACGGTGGCCAACCTCGAGGTCGTGCGCCGCGGTGTCAAGGAAGTACTCCGCTTCAAGGTCGTGCGTGACAAGATCCCCGTCAACACCGTCGATGCCGCCTACATCGCCGCCCCCGGCGTGGGCTACATCCATCTCGACAGCTTCGGCGCCACGTCGGGCGAGGAGGTCTACAACAAGATCAAGGAACTGCAGAAGGAGGGGATGAAGGACCTCATCCTCGACCTCAGCCTCAACGGAGGCGGCTATCTCAACGCTGCCCAGGAGGTGGCGAGCGAGTTCCTCCCCGAAGGCTCCATGATCGTCTATACCGACGGACGCCGCGCCCCGCGTCAGGAGCTGCGCTCCGAGGGCAAGGGGCTCATGCGCGACCAGGGCCGCATCGTCGTCATGGTCGATGAGTTCACCGCCTCGGCAGCCGAGATCGTCAGCGGCGCCATCCAGGATCACGACCGCGGCACCATCATCGGCCGCCGCACCTTCGGCAAAGGCCTTGTGCAGCGCCCCATCGATCTCCCCGACGGCTCGATGATCCGCCTCACCGTCTCCCACTACTACACCCCCTCGGGCCGCTGCATCCAGAAGCCCTACGTCAAAGGGGAAAAGGACGAGTATGCCCGCGACCTCGACAACCGCTATACGCGCGGCGAACTCACCTCGATCGACAGCATCCACCTCGACTCCACCAAGGTCTACAAGACCCTCGTCAAGGGCCGCACCGTCTATGGTGGTGGCGGTATCATGCCCGACATCTTCGTGCCCCTCGACACAACCAGCTACTCACCCTACTACCGCGCCCTGCGCCGCTACAACCTCATCAATGACTGGACGCTCCGCTACGTCGACGAGCATCGCAAGAGCTTGCGCCGTAAGTATCGCTCCTTTGACGACTATCTCGCCAACTTCGAAGTGCCCGAGTCGCTGACCGACTCCATCTTTGCCGAAGGAAAGCGCAAGAAGGTAGAGCCCAAGGACGACAAGGAGCGTCAGAGCACCCTCGACGACCTCCGTTTCATCCTCAAGGCCACGATCGCCTACGACCTCTGGGACCGCAACGAATACTTCCGCCTTGTCAACGAGCGCAGCGACATCTACAAGCGAGCGCTCCGCTATCTGAAAGAAGGGAAGTAAGCCACCATACGCCATATTCTCGCCTTAAAAGTTGGCTGTACCAGATATTCGCCCTACCTTTGCACCTGAATTATTTGCAGGATGTTCCATGGTGTAATGGTAGCACTAGAGTTTTTGGTTCTCTCAGTCATCGTTCGAATCGGTGTGGAACAACCCCTTCAAGCCCCGCACAGGTCCCTGACCCGTGCGGGGCTTCTTGCGCTTTCACCTAAACTTAATTCCGTCTGACGCCGCGCAAAGTCGGAGACGTGCGTATCTTTGTACCACGCAACAACTCACAAACCTTTAAACACTTCTACGCGTATGAAGAAATTATTACTCTCTCTCATCGCCCTCGCCACCACCGTGACGATGGGCTTTGCCCAGACCAACTTGGTCGAAAACGGCGGCTTTGAGTCTTGGGAAGGAAACGTTCCCACCAACTGGAAGAGCTCGACCACTGCCAGCAGCGCCACGCTGGCACAGAGCACCGATGCCCACAACGGCAGCTACGCCGTGCAGGTAAAGGGCAGCGACTACAACAAGCGCATTGCCTACAAGGAAATCACCCTCAAGGCCGGCACCTACTACGTGACGGTATACGCCAAGGCTGCAACCGCTGAAGGTGGCGCCGTACGTCCCGGCTACGTGGCCGTGTTGGAAGATGGCAAGGTCGACAAAGATCACTATAATTATGGCCAGTACTACAACAACCTTACCGCCGATGCTTGGACGGAGGTGAAAGACACCATTGTGCTCGAAGCGCAGACCAAGCTCAACCTCTTGGTGTTGAACCCCAAGAAGCCCGGTAAGGACATTCTGCTGGATGACTACAGCATCGTGACTACCGACGGCGGCCTCGTAGAAGACGGCGGTACCGTAGACCCCACGCCCAATCCCGAGCCTACGCCTACGCCCGAGGCTGAGGGCATCTTCAGCGAGACCTTTGCCGAGAGCCTCGGCGACTTCACCATCGACAACAAGGTCCTTCCCGAGGGTTCCGACTATGTATGGAACTGGGCCGGTAAGAACTATGGCGCCAAGGCCAGCAG
This sequence comes from Alloprevotella sp., assembly GCA_052272595.1. Lineage (GTDB taxonomy): Bacteria > Bacteroidota > Bacteroidia > Bacteroidales > Bacteroidaceae > Alloprevotella. The sequence continues at coordinate 91,081 of DAVZJV010000005.1, read as the reverse complement.
CTACGTGAACAAGCAGAAACTCGCCTCTGAGGCCTGGCTTGTCTCTCCCGTGATTGATCTCACGGGTTATAAGGACTGCAAGCTGACCTTCAGCCACGCAGCCAACTTCTTTAATGATGCCGAGACCTTCCACGCCCAGACTGCTGTTAAGGTGCGCACCGAGGGCGGCGAATGGACCGATCTCGCCTATGAGGGCGAGCCGGGTTACATGAGCTGGACGTTTGTAGACGCTTCTGCCAGCCTCGCCGCTTATGACGGTCAGAAGATCCAGATCGCCTTTGCCTACACTTCTACGACGGAGGTTGCCGGCACCTGGGAGATCAAGAACTTCAAGGTAGACGGCAGCAAGACCACGGGCATCGCCGGCATAACCACCGACGCCACCGCTCCCGCCGCCATCTACAGCATTGACGGCCGCCGCCTCGCCGCTCCCGTCAAGGGCATCAACATCATCAACGGAAAGAAGGTTCTCGTTAAGTGATGAGCAAAGCCGAGCTTGCTCGGGCTTTGCCATCGCGATAGAACCCGCGTGAAGCATATTTACAAGCCCTGTAAGGCCATCAAGCCTTACAGGGCTTTTTCTTTATTGGATGCAGTGTGGGACGCGTAGAACGCTTCGTTAGGAGCGCCTTCCCGTAATCATCTGAAATCGTCCTGATCCTAGGGTTAAAACCCTAGGCTTGGTGTCTCACGCCCCGTTGGGGCTCTCACGGAAGGCTGGTGGGAGGTGTGTCCGCCCCCCCTAGACCTCCTCCGGCTCGGCAGCCAGAGGCAGGGTGTCGGCCGGCAGCTCATAGGTGTTGCCTCCGTGGCCGGCACCCCCGGCTCCGGCCCGCTCCAGCGTCTCCTCGCCGATCTCCATGTCGGTGATGTTGATCATCGTGGCGTAGAGATAGGTCGCCATCGCCATGTGGATGCCCGCCGGCACGTCGCGGTCGTCGATCACCGGGGCATTGTGGCTCTCCTCGTTGCGCTGTCTGTGCACAAACTCGTAGTACTGGCGCAGGTTCTGAAGCTTCGCATCCGTCGTGCGGTGCAGCCGGTTTACCCCCGTGGCACGCGCCGCGTCGAGGAACTGCACGTGAGAGCCGTCGGCCTTCGTCAGCTCGCGGCCGTGGGCCATGTAGTACATCTTCTTCATGTAAGCCTCGAAGCGGCTCAGCATGTGTTGCAGCCAGTCTTGCTTGTCCTCGTCGCGCCCCTTGGTGCGATAGGCCAGGTTGACGATGCGCTTCAGCTTCTTGATGCCGTCGAGCGATTGGATGGTCGGCGTGTCGAGCACGCGGAAGAACCACTCCACCACCTCGCTCAGCGGGCGGAAGTTCACGCCGCAGAGGTCGCTGAAGTCGTCGGTGAAGGCCTCGATGAGCTTCTCTGTGAGCAGCTGCTCGTTGATCTCAGGGTTGATTTGCTCCTGCAGGCGCATGAGCACCAGGTTGTCGAGCTGTGCCTGGAGGGTGGGCTGCGTGAGGTAGCGGCGCTGCATCTCGCTGCTGTTCGCCGTGACGATGCCCAGCTCCGAGGCCACGTTGTCGTGGATCACCTGTATCTGCTCGTCCTCGCCGTTGTTGAGGATCGAGTCGCGCACCTCGTCGTTGCGCTGCAGCTTGCTCACCACCTGGCGCACCTGGCTGCGCACCGTGTCGGGGTCGCCCCACTCGATGTCGCCAAACACCTGGTTGAAGTCGTCGATGATCTGGTCGAGCGTCTCCATGTCGGGGTTCTTGGGCGCAAAGCCCCCCTGGCCCGTCGGGATCGGGTCTATCGCCGTGTTCTCGTTGTCGAGCCTGATCTTCTGCTCCTCGCTCTTCGCCACGCGGTATTTGTCGAAGTCCACGAGGTCGAGTAGCCCCGTCGTCCAGTCCTCCTGCGAGAGTTTCGGCAGCTTGCGCAGCAGGAAGCGGAAGAAGGTGTTCTTCTTCTCCCAGTCCACGCGGTGGAGGTCCATCAGGGCTGAGACGAACTCATAGAGGCGGCAAAACTGCTTCATCGCGCTCTTGACCTCCGCCTGGCGGTTGGCGTCCTCCGTCACGGGCAGCTCGCCGAAGCGCTCCACGCAGACGTCGAGCAGCGGGTCGAGCTCCTCGCGCCGCGCCCCGCCCCAATACTTGCGGTTAAACTCCTCCACCTCGCCGTCCTCATAGACTAGTGACTGGTCGCAGACGGCGAGCGTATCGCTGAGCTTGTTGACGTCGGTCTCGCGGCTGAGGATTGTCGTCTTATAGTAGCGCTGGAAGTCGGCCTGCACGTCCTCCGCCTTGTTGACGAAGTCGAGCACATAGGTCTCCTCCTTGAGCGGGTGGCAGCGGTTGAGGCGGCTCAGCGTCTGCACCGTCTTGACGTCTTTGAGCGGCTTGTCGACATACATCGTGTGGAGCAGCGGCTCGTCATAGCCCGTCTGAAATTTGTCCGCCACGATGAGAAATCGGTAGTTACCCCCGCGGAAGGTTTTCTCGATGGCCGACGAGGGGAAGCCGTTGAGGTCGGCCTCCGTCACCTGCCGGCCTTTATACTCCTTCGAGCCGCTGAAGGCCACGATCGCCTGATAGGGGCTGCTGCGCTGGCGGAGCAGTTCCTTGATGGCAAAGAAGTAGTCGATGGCGCGCACGATGCCGTTGCACACCACCATGGCCCTCGCCTCGCCGCCGATCTTGCAGGCCACGTTTTCGTGGAAGTGCTCTACCATGATGCGTGCCTTCTTCTCCACCGTCTCGGGGCGGCTCTCCACCCAGACGCGCAGCTTCTTGGCCGCCTGGTCTTTGTCAAACTCCGGGTTGGCCTCCGTCGACTTCACGATCTTATAATAGCTCTCATAGGTCGTATAGTGCGCCAGCACGTCCATGATAAATCCCTCCTCGATGGCCTGCCGCATGGAGTAGAGGTGGAAGGGGCGGTGCGCCGTCTCCCCCTCGGCGTTGACATAGGGCGTGCCAAACATCTCGAGCGTCTTGTTCTTAGGCGTCGCGGTAAAGGCATAGAAGTTTGTGTTGCGGGCCATCAGGCGTCCCGCCACGACATACTCCAGCAGCTCGTTGAGTCCGTCCTCATTGTCCGTGAGGGCCACGTTGCGGTGGCCGTAGCCCGAGAGCACGCGGTTGAGGGCGCTCTGCATCGAGCCGCTCTGGCTCGAGTGGGCCTCGTCGATGATCACCGCAAAGCGGCGGTCCGCCAGTTCCTGCCCCAGTGTGCGGAGGATGAAGGGGAACTTACAGATCGTGCTGACGATGATCTTCTTGCCGCCCGATATGGCGTTTTTGAGCGCTTCACTGTCGTCGGCCCACTGCACGATGCTCTTGTTGTTGCAAAAGGCTCGGATGTTGTCGCGTATCTGCTTGTCGAGGTTGACGCGGTCGGTGATGACGATGACGCTCTCAAACTTCGGCGTCACGCCGTCGGCGAGCTTCATGCCCACGAGCTGAAAGGCCAGCCACGTGATCGTGTTGCTCTTGCCCGAGCCCGCCGAGTGCTGTATGAGGTAGCGCTGCCCGCCCTCGTGGCGGGCCGTGTCGGCCAGCAGTTCGCGCACCGCCTCGAGCTGGTGATAGCGGGGCCAGATACACTTCTCCCTCACCTTCCCCGTCTCGGGGTCTTTCTCGCGGATTACCTGGGCATAGTTCTCGATGATGTGGCTCAGCTGCCGTTTCTGCAGGATGTCTTCCCAGAGATAGGCCGTCTTGAGCCCGTCGGGGTTGACCGGGTTGCCCGCCCCGTCGTTCACCCCTTTGTTGAAGGGCAGGAACCATGACTTCCGCCCCTTCAGCTCGGTGCACATCCTGACCTCCGCATCGTCCACGGCCAGGTGTACGGCGCAGCGCTTCGGCATGAAGAGCGGCTCCGCCGGGTCGCGGTCGTCTTTATACTGCTCCACGGCGCAGGTCACGTTCTGACAGCTCAGCTCGTTTTTGAGCTCTAGGGTGATGAAGGGCAGTCCGTTGAGCATGAGCACCATGTCCACCGAGTCGTCGGGGCGCCGCGTCGAGAAGCGCAGCTGGCGCACCACGCTCCAGCGGTTGCGTCCGTAGGCCTCGACGGCCTGCAGGCTCTCCGCCAGGGGGAGGGGATAGTAGAGGTCAAAGGGCGTGGCGTTGTGCTCCACGCCGTGACGGAAGACGTCTACGACGCCCCGCAGGCTGATCTGCTTTTGCAGCCGTTCGAGAAACTTGCGCGTGTTTTGCGGGCTTTCATAGATGCGTGCGCGGCTCACCTTGTCGGGCTGCGTGCTTTCGAGGAAGGTGCGCAGCATCTGTTCGTCGAGGCAGTAGTCGCGGTTGAAGTCCGTGCTCAGCCGTTTGATCCAGCGCGTTTCCGGTGCGCGCTGTCCGGCGGTGTCGAGCAGGCAGGCCTCGATGAGGCTCTCCAGCCCTCTTTCGGAAGTATCGGTAGTCATGAGCGTCATGGGTTTTGCGGGTTATCTTGATTGAGCAGGGCCGTGCCCTTGACCGTGAGCCGGTATCTCTGGCGTGGGTGGCGGGGCGAGTCGGGGTAGCGCATGCAGACCAGGCCTTCCCTTATGGCCGGCTCCAGATAGTTTGCCAGAAAGGTGGGGCGGTGCTTGAGCCCCACGGCTTCCATCATCTCCTTGACGGAGCGTTCTCCGTGCCCTATGGCTCTTACGAGCAGCGTGACCGACGGGTCGGCGGAGATAACGGGCGGCCGTACTTGTTCGGTCGGGCCGTCGAGCTTGTTCGGTACTTGTTCGGTACTTGTTCGGTACTTGTTCGGTTCTTCCTGCCACGCTTCGGGTAGATCCAGGATCAGATACCTGTTTTTCAGTTCGTTATCCTCCCCGAGGAGCAGGTTGCGGAAGAAACGCTCGAGGTAGCTGAAGTCATACACCACGCCCAGACGGGCGTTCTTATAGTTTGACCGCACGAGGGCGTTGCGGAAGTACCAGGAGTGGCGGGCAAAGAGGTCGTTGTTGATCTCGAATCCGATGGAGCGCAGATACTGGATGGTGAAGACGGCCGTCGTGCGCGTGTTGCCCTCGCCGAAGGGGTGTATCTGCCAGAGTCCCGAGACGAAGCGGGCAATGTGGCTCACCACGCCGTTGAGGTCCAGGGGGCTGTAGTCGAAGTCGCGTTCGCAGGCGATGTCGTAGTCGAGGGCGGCCCGTAGGTCTTCATAGTTGAGGTAGCTCACCGTGTCGCCGCGCAATACCCACTCCTCTTTGGTGATGTTGTAGTCGCGGAGCTGTCCGGCATGTTTGAATATCCCCTCAAAGAGCTGTCTGTGGAGGGCGATAAGGCCGTTGGCGTTGAATGCCAGGGTTCGTGTGCCGAGTATGCGGGCGATGTTTGCCGCCACGCGGTCGGCCTCCTCCGTCCGGTTGTCGTCCGGCTTCCGCTCCGTGCGGCTGCGGTAGTAGGTTTTGAGCAGGTCGGTTGCCTGGTCTATGTCGATTCTCCCCTCGATGTGCTCGCGCGCCGTCTGCAGGAGGTAGTCCGACGTTTTCAGTCCGTCCACCGCCTGCAGTCCGATTGCCGTCTGCCAGTTATAGGCCTTCTGCTGTCGTCCCGGGTCTCCCTGTCGGATGTACGCCTCCAGTTCGTCCCGTCGGTATCCGTGTTTGTCTATCATAGGCTCAATCCTGTGTTACGCAGACCTTTCCGGTCACCACGTCGCTGATGAGTCGCTGCTTATACTCTCTGAGTTTGTCGATCTGCGCCTGTTGCTTGTCGCGCAGCTGGTCGATCTTCGCTACCTTGTCGTCAAGGTAGGCCACAATGGCGCGCTGCTCGGGGAGGGGAGGAAAACATATCAAGGCGTTCTTTATCAATTCTTGATTTAATAATGCTGCGTTGTAAATATTCCTCTTGGCGTTGTGGATTATGAATACGGGAGCTATATAGTAGAGGTATTCCAAGCTGTTCTCCCCCTTCTCGAATGTTGCAATAGCCTCGTTGGTGTACATGTCGTCACCGCAGAATGCGACATTGCCTACTGAGAGCTTAAAGGAGTACATTAAACTGCCCTTGGGAGAAATGGTCATACAGCACTTGGAGGCTGCCTTCTCGCTTATATGTTTGGCTGTATCGTAAATGACCCGTTGGTTTAGGTCTGATATGTTAGCCCATTTCACATCACCATCGAAGTACTCTTCTTTGCCGGTGCTAGGAGTGGCACCCGTCTTAAAACTGTATTTATGCTTGAGCCGCACCACTTCCCAATCCTCCGGCACCCTTCCAATCCACTTCACGCCGGAGTCCTTCATCTTAGCGTTGGGATTGATGCCATGGGTGACGGCATCAGCGATGATGGTCTGCTTCAGCTCGTCGAGCGCCTTCATCTTCTGCTCCGACATAGCGATGTATTGGTCGATCTGCGCCACCTTGCGGTCAAGGTAGGCCACAATGGCTTGCTGCTCGGGGAGGGGAGGGTAGGTAATACGAAAAGCCTTTAGTGATTCTGCACTTAGTCCTTCTCTATCTCCCTTCTGGTAAAACATGACCTGAGACTGTCCAGCATATGATTGAAGGAAAAGCTTCAAGTACTTTGACTCTATCATCTTTGGGCGGATTATGCAGACGTGTTGATTCACATTGGCTTCTCCTAATGAATCATCCACGTTAATGCATCGCCCAATTGAGCCGCCTGTGATGTTTATAAGGACATCGCCCGAATGCACCCAAGTTCCTCTCATCTTATTGTGTATGTCTCTTGATATATGAGCCACATCTTCAAGGAGGAAACCCTCGAAGTAAACGTTTTGGCTCCGGATAAACTTGATGCCTTCAGGGACATACACGCTGGCTCCTCCTGTAGGAGTGCTACCACTACCTACTTTAGTAACCAGTCTGTTTAGTTTGGGCGTCTCCCAGTGTCCCGGAATCTCCCCGATCCACTTCACTCCGCTATCCTTGTATTCGCTGTATCGCTTCATTGCTCTTGTTTCTCTATGTTTATCACCCAGTGGCCCTTGCGCGGACTGCCGGCGCGCGACACGGCGCCCATCTCGCGCAGACGCTGGATCGCCTTCTCCACACCGCGCTTGCTCAGCCCCAGCGCATCCGACAGCTGCGAAGCCGAAAGCGTGGGAGAGGAGTGCAGCAACAGCAGCAGACGCATCTCCGTATCACCGAACTGATTACCGAATTGATTACCGAACTGATTACCGAACACGCGACGGAACTGTTCGGCAGTAGCAGACATGCTCTCAGCTGAGGGTTTCTCCTCACCCTGGTGCGCCCTGAGTGTGTGGAGGAGCTCACCGAGCATGAAGTCTATGAACGGGCCGCTCTGCCCAGCTCGCGTACTGGCCGATATGGCATCGTAATAGGCCTGCTGGTTGCTGAAGACCATATTCTCAACAGGTAAGAACTCAAAGAGAGGGTGGAGGCGGCCCAAGATGAGTGATTGCCACAAACGCCCTGTGCGACCATTGCCGTCGCTGAAGGGGTGGATGAACTCAAACTCGTAGTGGAAGACGCAGGAGCGGATGAGCAGATGGTCGCGTGACGTGCGGAGCCACTCGAAGAGGTCGTCCATCAGCAGCGCTACGCGGTCGGCAGGCGGAGCCATGTGTACGAGTCCAGCCTCGGAGAATACGCCCACACCATGCCTGCGGAAGTGGCCGGCATCGTCGGTAAGGGCCTGCATCATCGTGGCGTGAGCTCGCAGCAAGTCGTGCAGACTGAAGGGGTCGAGCTCCTTGTAGAGGTTGTAAGTGGCGATTGCATTCTTCACCTCTTGAATCTGCCTAATGGGGGCCACTACGCGCTTGCCGTCGATGATGTCGCGCACCTCGTTCTCAGAGAGCGTGTTGCCCTCGATAGCCAGCGAACTGTGGATCGTGCGTATCCGATTGGCCCTGCGCAGCCGCAGACTGTCGGCCTGCTCAAGGCGGATGGCGTAGCGCTCGATCTGTGCCGAGATGTCTGCGATCTTATGGATCGCCTCAGCCGTCACGGCGAAAGGTGGCGTGTAGCTCATGGGTCAGTCCTCCAGAATTTCGTTGAGCAGGCCGTCGGTCTGGGCCTCGAGGGCGCGGATCTCGGCGGTGATGGCCTCGCGCGAGCGGAGCTCGACGGGCTTGTAGAAGTATTTCGTAAAACTCAGTTCGTAGCCCACGACCGTCTTCTCCTCATCGACGAAGGCATCGGGGGCGTAGGGCAGCACCTCGCTGCGCATGAAGGCCTCTATGCCGCCGGGGTAGAGGAGGGGCACCTGCTCCGTGTCGCGCAGGGCGGGGTCCGTCTCGCCGGCCACGGGGGCCGCCTCGGGATCGGCCTGGGTGATGAGGGGACGCAGCTTCTTGAGGAGCCCCTTCTTGAGCCCTAGGGCGCGGGCGTAGGCGTCCCAGTCGGTCAGGGGTGCGTCGGGGCTGACGGCGGCCATCGCCTCGCGGCAGGTCTCGACCTCCGCCGCCGTGAGCTTCCCCGCCGTGAGGTCGGCGTCGGGGTTGACACGCAGACGCAGGGGACGCTCGACGGTGATCTGCCAGTAGCCGAACTCGCGGTTGTCGAAGATGCGGATCCGGTCGTTCTCCTCAAAGTCGGTGAGGAGCTTGACGATGGCCTCGCGGTTGGCGGCGTTGACCTCACAGTTTTTGTTGCCGAGGTTCTTGCGCAGGGGCGTCTTGATAGCCGTGGCGTCGATGAGCTGCACCTTGCCGCGGCGGCGCGCCTCCTTGCGGTTGGTGACGATCCAGACAAAGGTGCCGATGCCCGTATTGTAAAACATGTTTTCGGGCATGGCGATGACGGCCTCGAGGAGGTCGTTCTCGATGATGTAGCGGCGGAGGTTGCTCTCGCCGCCGTCGGCATTGCCGGTGAAGAGGGAAGAACCGTTGTGTATCTCAACGATGCGGGTGCCCTGCTCATCGTCGTCGAGCATGCGGCTCACGTTGTTGGCCAAGAAGAGCATCTGGGCATCGCCGATGCCGGGGACGAAGCTTACCACCCGCTCGCGGCCGCCCTCACGGACGGTGCGCACGAAACGCGGGTCGATGATGCGTGACTTGTCGGTGATGCCCCAGTTTTCGAGGTCGGCCTTCCAGGGCGTGCCGAAGGGCGGATTGGAGATGCAGAAGTGGAACTTCTTCCCCGGGTGGCCGTCCTGGCTGATGGTGCTGCCCTTGATGAAGCGCTCGCGACTGACGTCCCCCTGACGGTAGGTGAAACTGTTGATGTTGTCACTGTTGTTGTTGGAGAGCATGAGGTCGGCCGTGCAGGTGGCGAAGGTCTCGGGCTGCAGCTCCTGGCCGTAGAGTTCGGTGGCCCATCGGCGCCCGTGCCGGTCGGCGAGCTGACGGATGCGGTCTTTAACGAGCGAGAGGATGCCGCCCGTGCCGCAGGCCCCGTCGTAGATGCTGTAGCGCTTGTTGGGCATGCGGTCGGCCACGGGGAGGATGGCCAGGTCGGCCAGCAGGCTCACGTAGTCGCGCGGCGTATAGTGTTCGCCCGCCTCGGTGACGCTGTAGTCCTCGTTAAAGCGCCGGAGCAGATCCTCAAAGAGCGTGCCCATCGTGTGGTTGTCGAGGGCTGGTAGCTTCTCGGCCGTGCGCACTTCGCCCGTCTCGGGGTCGGTGACCTGCTCCATGACGGGGGAGGAGCCGAGGTTGATGTTGCGGTCGACGAGCTTGTCGATGAGCAGGCCGAGGCGGTCAACGCCCGAGAGTTTTTCGACGTAATGGCGGAGATCGAAGTAGTCGATGATGTTTTGCACGTGCTTGCTGAACCCGTCGAGGTAGGCAAAGACGTTCTGACGCAGTCGCGTGGCGTCGGGCTCGCTGCGGAGCGAGTCCATGGTAAAGGGCGAGGTGTTGTAAAAGGGGTATTGCGTGATCTGGCAGAGCTGCTGCTCTTGGCTCTCGAGGGGCATCATGGCGAAGGCCTCCGACCGGCAGAAGTTTAGTACCGTCTCCTTCGTCGGCACCAGCAGCAGCTCTAGGCGCCGGAGGACGATGAAGGGGAGGATGATCTTCTTGTAGTCCCCCTTCTCAAAGGCATTGACGAGCACGTCGTTGGCGATATTGAAGAGGTAGGAGAAGAGGCTGTCGTATTGGGATGGGTTCATGTGCTGGGATGCTGTGTGTGGGCGGTGTAGTTAGGCAAAGTTACGGTGTCGTTGTGCAGTCTTTGTGCACAGGTGCCGTGTGCCTTTGGAAGTGCGGGCGTTGATGAGCAAAGATAACGATTTTGCGGGTTTGTGGGGGCGCAGGATGGGGGATTTTGGGGCGGGTGGTTGGTACGGGAAGGCGGGTCGTTGCGACGGGAAGGCGGGTGGTTGGTACGGGAAGGCGGGTGGTTGGTACGGGAAGGCGGGTCGTTGCGACGGGAAGGCATGTCGTTTTGCGGGGAAGGCGGGTAGTTTTTCGGAGAAGGCAGGTCGTCGTGCCCGTGGTGGCAGGGATGATGTACCTAAGGAAATTTTTCGATTTTTGCCTACACCCTGCCACCACGCCGTCTGGAGCCATTGTATATCAAAAGTTTTGTGGTGTAGGCAACCCTCTGCCCGCTGCCACCTCGCTGCCACTAGGCTGCCACTATCCGGGGCGGACTGGGCAGTGTCGGTTAGTGTAAGGGTGGTGTAGGCTAGGTGGCAGCAAAGACCGGTTGCATACACCAACGGGACGCATGATTTACAGCGGTTTCAGATAGGTCGGTGGCAGGGTGTAGGCAAGAATCGAACATTTACCGGGGAAGGGGTAAATACCGGTTTTGGAGGGGATGCCCAGGTTGCCCCAAAGGGGCATGAGACAATAGCCTAGGGTGAAACCCCGGGATTACGTCCCCCATCATTGACTCGCCGCCTATATCGCCCGGATATACGCTTATTGGCGGCGAATCAAATAAAATGCCTTAAACCTAGGGATAAATCTCTAGGCTGGTGTCTGTCGCCCCTTCAGGGCTACGTTTACACGGCGCCCTAATTCTAGGGTTAAAACCATAGGTAAATGATGCATATTTCCATAGAGCTCTGTAGGGGCGACCTATTATAGCCTATGGTTTTAACCATAGGATTGGTTTCAACCAGATGGTAGAGATTTCTTTGTGCCCGACAAGCCGGCGGATTTCGGGTGCAAATACAAAGGCGGGGAGCATCTGTCGTCATCGGACGGCAGACGCTCCCCGCCTTGGGGAAGTAGGTGAGGCAAGAGCCTCGGGCGTTTTTATTCGGCGATCAGCGAGAACTCAGCACCTGAGGCGTAGTCTTGGCCGTGTTGCTCGTTGAGGGCGCGGAAGCGGATGTAGCGGGCCTTGACGGGCTTGTTGAACATCACCTTCTTCAGTTCGCCAGTGTTAGCAAACGTACCCTTGGCGATGGGCTCGCCCCATGACTTGCCGTCCTGGCTAACGTAGATCTCGTAGTCCTTCACCCATCCGTTCGAACCGCTCTGGCGGGGCAGGAAGGTGAAGCCCTTCATGAGCTTCGTTTCGTTGGCGTCGAAGTCAATCCAGTGAGGATACTTGGCCAAGGTGATGGAGTACATGGTGTGCCAGATGGACGATTCGTCACCATCGAGCAGGTGTTCGGCATCGCCCTCACCCGGTTCAACGGAAGAAGCGAATACCACGTTGAGAGGCACGCTTTCAATCTTCGCATACGTCTGGGTCACGTTGATGGAAGGCATTTCCTTGTACCATGCCTTGACCGTACCGCCTGCGCGGAGGTCGATAGGCTCGGTGTAGACCCGGGGCTTCTTGCTGCCGTTCACGGAGTAGAGAATCGTGCGGCCGGTGGCAGAAGTGCTGAGCGTCACCTTACCCACAGCAGAGTGGGCAATGTTGATGGGACGTTCGCCGGAGGGGCTCACCTGAGCCGTCTCGGTGATCTGTGAAACGGCTGCGCGGCCGATGTTGAGCGGACGGATGATGAAGCCGAAGTCGTAGTTGGTCGAGAGCGTACGGTCGGGACCCAACGGGCCACCCTGTCCGCAGCTGGCACCACCCAGACCGGTCACCTTGGCATCGAGATGGAGATGTGTGCCGGTCGACTGGGGAAGCTGGTGGGGATGTGCGGCAGGTGTGAGTTCCTGCTGGCTCCAAGGCAGAGCGGAGGCAGACATCACGCTGTCGGAAACAAACACCACGCCACGTCCTTCGTCGTTCGTCAGTGCACACCAGCGGATATCCTCGCGATTACCCATGGCCTGAGGCTTGGGAAGCATGATACCCTGCTTGTCGACGGTGCTCGAGTGGAGTTCAATGAACTGGCTCGTGAGGCGGTCGTTGTAGTTGTTTTCAGGACCGCGGCCGTAATAGTGGTAGTTCTTCAGTTCCTTGGGCAACTTCATGGCAAAGCCGATGCGGGGCAGCACCATGTTGGCCTTGCTGGCTGAGATGGAACTCTGCAGTTCGATGGAGCCATCGGGGTAGATGGTATACACCTCGTTGGTAGTGAACTTGAAGTCGCTTTCGCCGAGCTTGCGGCGTCCGTTGTTGAAGGTGTAAACTGATTCGGGGTTGCGGTCACCGTTGCCGTAGACCTGGTTGCAACCCTCTTCGCCCTGGCTTTCCACGGTGAAGGTGAGCTGAACGGAACCGTCCTTCTTCACGGAGCTGGAAGAGGTAAGCACGCGATGGCGAAGGTCGTAGAGACCGTTCTTGAACCAATCGTTGGGATAGCCGATACCGGCGTCATTGTCTGTCGGAGCGCGGAAGGCATCAAGTTTCGGACCGTTGCCCTCGCTGATGATGGTCTGGTCGCCATAACGGAGAGCAGTCAGTGAACCTGTCAGCTTGTCAAACTTGGCCTCGAAACCATCGCCCGTCACGGTGGTCAGTTTCGCGTCGTTGGCCACTTTGAGCTTCGTGTCGGCCTTGGCCACAGAAGCCATGGTGGGAGCTGCCTGCTGAGCAGTGCGGACGAGAAGCTGCTCTTCCATCTGCACGTAGCCCTTGGGAGCCCAAGGCATATCCTTGCCCTGCAGGAACTGTACCTTTACGAAATATTCAGATCCGGCTTCCAGCTTGCTGTAGTCGTAGGGGAGCGTGTAGATCTGACGTTCGCGCGGGCCCACGATATTCTTGGCGCCCATGAGGGGTTGGTTCTTGAGCATGCAAACGCCGTCCTTCCAGAGCGACCAAACAATCTGGTAGCCACGGAGCGGCTCGAAGTAGTTCTTGTTGAAGATTTCAATCTGGCCCTTCGTCATGTCGACGGCCTTCACGCCTACGTTCTGGTAGACCTTCTTCACTTCATAGTACTGTGCCTTCGGAGTGAGGTCGGGGCGCATCACGCCGTTCATGCAGAACATACCGTCGTTCGGCTTGTTGTCCTGTCCGAAGTCACCACCGTAGCCCCAGTAGCGGGTGCCGTTGTCGTAGCCGTTGATGGCCTGGTCCACCCAGTCCCAGATGGCACCACCCATGAAGAAGTTGGTGCTTTCGATGGCATTCCAGTAGTCCACGAGGTTACCGATGGCGTTACCCATGGAGTGTGCATACTCGGAGATGTGGAATGGATACTTCAGGTTGTAGTTACCCTTGACAGCACCCTGTACCCAAGGAATGGAAGGATACTGGTTTGAACCCATGTCCACGATGTCGTTGTTACGCTCGTATTGCACGGGGCGGCTGGTGTCGTAGGCCTTGATGGCATTGTAGCAGTCCACGAAGTTCTTGCCCGGTCCGGCTTCGTTGCCGAGACTCCAGATAACCACAGAAGGATGGTTGACTGTGGCGTGCACCATTTCCATGTTGCGGGCCACGTGGGCATTGCGGAACTCGGGCACGTGGCTCAGCGAAGCATCACCGTAGTAGTACTCGTGGCTCTCGATGTTGGCCTCGTCCTCGAGGTAGATACCATACTTGTCGCAGAGGTAGTACCAGTAGGGCGCATCGGGATAGTGGCAGTTACGCACGTGGTTGATGTTGCCGCGCTTCATGAGGAATATTTCGTGTTCCATCTGTTCGCGCGTCACATAGTGTCCCGTTGCGGGGTTGTTCTCGTGGCGGTTGACACCCTTCATCTTGATGGGCTGGCCGTTGAGGTAGTAGTAGCGGCCTGCCAAGTGGAATTCATCCTTTTCGGCCGGCGTGTCCTTGATTTCAATCTTGCGGAAACCGACGGAAGTGGAGAATGTTTCCACCACGCGGCCCTTCTTGTCCTTGAGCTCGCCCACGAGTACGTAGCGCCAGGGGGCTTCTGCGCTCCAGGGCTTCACCTTGTCAGCAGCGTCGAGGGTCACCTTGGCCGTGAGTTCGGCCTCCTTGCCCACTTCGCCCACCTGAGCTACAGCCTTTACGCCCGGCACGAGCGTATTCTCGTCGGAGAAGAGCTTGTTCTGGTAGAGAGAGTATTCGATGGTGTAACCCTTGGCAGCCTTCGTCGTGAGGTTGCGCACTTCGGCTGAGATGTTGAGCGAAGCATGGGTGAACGTGTCGTCATAGTCAGCCACGGCCTTGATGTCGCGCACCTGCACCTTGGGCTTTGCCGTGAGGGCCACGGTGCGGAAGATACCTGGCAGGCGGAACATGTCCTGGCTTTCGAGGAACGAACCGTCGCTGTGGCGGTAGACCTCCACTGCCACCACGTTCTCACCCTTCTTGTTGAGGTAGGGCGTGATGTCGAACTGGGCCAGGTTGCGTGAGTTCTTTGAGAAACCCACGTAGTGGCCGTTGATGTAGAGATAGAAGAAGGAGTCCACACCGTCGAAGTTGATGTATACCTCCTTGCCGTCCCATTCAGCGGGCACGGTGAAGGTGCGGCGGTAGGAGCCCACTTCGTTGCGGTCCGTGTAGGTGAGCCAGTTCTTTCTCGGCTCGCGCATAACGCCACCCTTCCAGTCACCCACGCGCACGCTGTGCTGGAAGATCACGCGCTGGTTGGAATAGAGGGGCTTGCCGTACTTGTAGGTTCCGTCGGGCTGGATGCCGGCCACGTTCCAGTTCATCGGAACTTCCACTTTGTCCCATGCAGAGGCATCGAAATCGGTGCGGTAGAAGTCCTTCGGACGCTGGTCAGGGTTGCTGGCCCAATGGAATTGCCACTGGCCGTCGAGTGACTGCCAGAGCGAACTGTTTTCGGGGAGCACGCGACGTGCCTGATCCACGTTGTTGAATGAGAAAAACCATGCGTGCGGCTGCTGCTTGTTGTAGGCCAGCGAGTCAGGGCTCTGCCACTCCCACCCTGTGGGAGCCGTCATCTGACCGTAGAAGAAGCCGCCCAAGGGTTGGCTCTGCGACCAGATAGGCAGGGAAAGCAGCCCTGCCAGGAGGGGCAATGCTGTTTTGCGCATAAAGGGTAACGTGATTAGATTGTGTATGTGATGATTGTTGTTGGCGGGGAAAGGGGCCGGGGAGAGAAAATAAGGAGTTAAGCCGGATGGGGCTAAAGGTTTGAGAGCCTTTGGGAAATATCTCGATTCAATCGACAGCATCGGGAATGCCCGTGGAATCGAGCCAATCGATGTCCGGCGGAAATCCGCCGCTCAGATACTATCGGTTTAACTTCTTAACTTCTCTCCTTCCCATGCTGGCCTTGAGCACCATCCTGCTCTCCGGCCCGAGATTGAAGAGTAGGTCGACGATGCTGAGGTTGGGGAGGAAGCCCGTGCGGTCGGCGAAGACCTGATAGTAGGGCTGAGGGGTGAAGGCGGTGTCGGCCGCAAGGGGAACTTTGGGCGAGATGAGGCTGCGCAGGTCGGTTGTGCCAGTGGGGGGCACGGCCTCATAACGCGTGGTGAGCGAAAGGGCGGGGGAGAGGCTCAGGAGAGCGAGTATGGTGTCGCGCAGGGCGGCGTTGAAGTCTGTGAGACGCTCAAAGGAGCGTTCGTAGAGTGGGCGCAGGTCGTCGGCGTAGTAGATGAAGTAGGGCGTATTCTCATAGGCCGAGACGAGGGCCTGCCAATGAAGGTGGCGCCAGTTGCCGTGGTCGGAGATGCGGACATCGGCCATCGGCGTGTGGCTTAGCGAACGCTCCGCCGAACGTTCGACGGGGATGGTCAATGCCAGAGGACCGGTGGGGGTGGCGATGTAGCAACGGTTGCGGTAAGTCTGCTTGACGAAGTGCTCGCTGCGGTCCTCGCAGGCCGCCGGGTCGGCGTAGAGATGGGCGTAATATTGTATCGGGGCCAGATATGCGGAGGAGAGCAGGAGCATGGGCGGTTTATTGGGAGTGGGGGCGCAGGCGTAGGGGAATGATCTTGCCCACGAGGGCGTCTTGGGGCACGAGGTCGTAGCTGTCGGGAGCCGTCTCGATCCAGTAATAGTCGCGTGCGGTAGAGAGGCAGGTGAGGGTGTCTTTGCGCAGCCAGATGCGGCCGTGCTGGTCTACCTTGGCCCGGCTCCCCTCATAGCGGCGCATGATGCGGGTGAGTAAGACGGCATTGGCCGGGGTGACGCGGATGGCTTTTCCCCGGCCGGGGATGATGAAGGGCACGGCGTCGGGCGAGGTGCGTCCCGGGAGGATTAGGCGCCGTACGGGGTCGGTCCATACCGTGTCTCCCGGGAGCGCTCGGCAGATGCCGGCGATCGTGCGGGTGAGGGTGCGGCCTCCGGGGGCGGGGTCGGTGCGCGTATAGACCAGGGCCTCATCGAGTGCGGGCTGGCGGTAGCCCCAGCGG
Source organism: Alloprevotella sp. (assembly GCA_052272595.1). Taxonomy (GTDB): domain Bacteria; phylum Bacteroidota; class Bacteroidia; order Bacteroidales; family Bacteroidaceae; genus Alloprevotella. Next base: position 74,574 of record DAVZJV010000005.1, on the reverse strand, counting down.
TGGTAGCCCCACAGCGCCTCCCCCGGCAGACGCAGGCCGTAACTCGTGCGGCTGACCAGCACGTGGCTGCCCGCCTTGAGCCCGAGGGGAGCCGTTTCGGCGGGCAGGCGCATGTGAGTAAGGAGCAGCCCCCTTACTGCCAGCAGCAGGATGACCGCCAGCAGCAAGGGGGCTATGTACTTGCGCACGATGTTCATCGTAAGAACTTGCGGGGGAAGAATGAAGGGAGCCGGGTACGGGACTCAACGGATGTCCCAGACGCGCTTGAAGAAGCGGTTCCAGCGGATGTGGCCGTCGAACCAGCCATAGTCGGGGTCGAGCGAGAGCCATACGAAGAGCGGCTTGCCCACCACGTGGTCTTCGGGCACGAAGCCCCAGAAGCGGGAGTCGGCCGAGTTGTCACGGTTGTCACCCATCATCCAGTAATAGTCGAGCTTGAAGGTGTAGCGGTCGGTGAGGCGGCCGTTGATATAAATCTTGCCGTCACGCACCTCGAGGTCGTTGCCTTCATAGACGCGGATGGGGCGCTCGTAGATGGGCAGATTATCGAGCGTGAGGCGGAGCGTGGCACCCTTCTTGGGAATCCAGATGGGGCCGTAGTCAGAGGTCGTCCAGCCCGTGAGCTTGTTTTGCGGATAGAGCCACTCGCCATAGGCGGGAGCCTCCTTGATGCTGCTGACGAGGTCGGGGCGGTGGCTAAGCACATCCTTGACCTTGCGCGTCAGGGGCATGATGACCGTCTGGCCGTTGCGCTGGGTGTAGAGGTCCTCATCGGTGATGCCCAGCTCCTTCTTGAGGTCGATGGGCAGGTCTTGGCGGAAGGTCACCTCATAGCTCTGCTGGAGGTTTTCAGGATCAGGCCCCGGGGCGGGGCGGCCGTTTAGGTAGAGGCGGTTGTGGCGCAGCTGTAGCGTCTGTCCCGGAAGGCCTACGCAGCGCTTGACGTAGTTTTCGCGGCGGTCGGTGGGCCGGCTGACGATCTCGCCGAACTCCTGCGGATTGGCCTTCATATAAGCGGCGCCGGCGGCATAGATACGGCTGTAGACCGCCTGCTGCTGCGCATAGCTCATGCCCGGTTTGAGTTGGGCCGAGGCCGGGGTGAAGGGGTTGGCCGGGTCGGCATTCTGGTGCCCCATGAGCTGGTCGCCCACCTGATAGACCAGACGGTAGTAGTCCTGATTCTGCTGGTTGAGGGCTACGGTATCGCCTGAGGGATAGTTGAAGACTACGATGTCGTAGAGCTTCACGTGGCCTAGGCCCTTGACGCGGCGGTAGTCCCAGTGGGGATGGTCGAGGTAGCTCTTACAGTTGAGCACGGGGATGGTGTGCTGCGTCAGCGGCATATAGAGCGGGGTCTGCGGGATGCGCGGGCCATAGGAGAGCTTGGAGACGAGGAGGTAGTCGCCGGTGAGCATCGTCTTCTCAAGAGAGGACGAGGGAATGACGAAGTTCTGGAAGAAGAACTGGTTGAGGAAGTAGAGGGCGACGAGGGCGAAGACGATGGCATCGACCCAGCTCATCACCGTGCGCACGGCCGGGCTTCGCTGCGGGTCACGCCACCAGTGCCACTTGATCTTGTGGCTGATGTAAGCATCGTAGATGAAGGGCACGACGAGGAGACCCCACCACGAGCCTACCCAATAGAGAAAGAGGAGGTAGAGCGCCGTGGCGATGGCAAACTTGATCCACCCGGCGCGGCGGGAGGAACCCTTGCCGGCGGTGGAGGATGAGGAAGGGGAGGTCATCTGTGTGTGTCTGTGGCTTTAGAACTGGAAGAGGTCGTCGGTTGAGAGCAGGCCCGTGTGGTCTTTGGTATATTCCGCGGCGAGCACGGCGCCTAGGGCGAAGCCCGAGCGGTTGTGGGCGGAGTGGGTGATGACGATCTCGTCGGCGGGCGAGTTATAAGTGATGGTGTGGATGCCCGGCACTTCTCCCTCGCGGATAGCATCGATGCGCAAGAGGTTGGCGGGGTGATCCTTCGTACCCGTCACGGATCCGTCGGCTTCGTGCACTTCGCCCTTGACCCAGCCGTCTTTGCGGTCTAAGTTGGCAACGATCTGCTCGGCTAGGGTGATGGCCGTTCCGCTCGGGGCATCGAGCTTGTGGACATGGTGCGTCTCCACCTCCGTCACGTCGTAGGAGGGGTAGGCATTCATGATGCGGGCGAGGTATTTGTTGACGGCCGAGAAGATGGCTACGCCCAGCGAGAAGTTTGATGCCCAGAAGAGCGTCTTGCCCTCCTCGGTGCAGGCGCGGCGTACGTCGGCCTCGTGGTCCTTGTGCCAGCCCGTGCTGCCGCTGACCACCTTGACGCCCTGTGCCCAAGCCTTGAGATAGTTGCCATAGGCGGCGGTGGGGGTGGTAAACTCGATGGCGACATCGGCGCTGCGGAAGGCGTCGGTGTCGAAGTCGTTGGGGTTGTCAATGTCGATGATGCAGACAATCTGGTGGCCGCGTTCACGGGCGATCTGTTCAATCATATGGCCCATCTTGCCGTAGCCGATCAGTGCGATATTCATGTGTGTGGGTACGATTCTGGTAAACTAACTGCAACAAAAGTAATGCTTTCCGCCTTTTCTTACAAATAAGCGCCCGCCAAATCGCTTGGCAGGCGCTTATATTTGTCTTAGAACAAAGCCGTACGAACTCCCTGCGGGGGGGGATTACGCCGTGAGGCGTGGACGGGGCTTAGTTGTCAAGGTAGAAATCTACAGAGGTGACAACACGCACGTTTTTGATGTAGGGCGTGTATTGGTCGCGGTCTTCGATGGTGAAGAGTCCCTGCGTGGCGTCTTTGATCTTGCCGAGGCGGCTCTCCGAGTCGTTGGCAAACTTTTCGGCGGCTTGGCGGGCATTCTTGGTGGCCTCCTGGATCATCTGGGGCTTGATCTTGTTGAGGCCGTTAAACTTATACTGCACCTGTGACCCGTAATCGCCAGCAGCGATGCCGATGCCCTGATTGAGCAGTTCGCCCGAGCGCGACATGAGGTTGCGCACGAGGTCGACTTTGTCGGTCGAGACGGTGACTATGAGCGTCACATTGTAGCGATCAAGGCCGGTGGAGGATGAAGCGGTGTAGTTGTCGGCGCGGCGATCGAAGATCTGAGGCGCGCTGAGGCTGATGTCGGCTTGGGGTATGCCCCCGGCGGTGAGGAAGCGCGTGATCTCGCGTCCGGCGCGGTCAATGTCGGCGTTGAGACTTTGCAGATCGTTTCCCGTGGTCTTGTAGACCAAGGGCCAGATGACGTGGTCGGCCTTCACTTCCCGTTCGGCCAGGCCGCGTACGGAGACCACGCGGTCGCGGGCGGCAAAGGTGGAGAGTCCGAGGTAGATGAAGAGTCCCAGCACGAGGAGGCCGGCAGCGAGGATGAGGGCTTCGATGCGGTAATGTTTCATAAGGCGCTGACAATGATTGGTTAGGGTGCAAATGTAGACCCTTCCATCGTGCATCGCAAGGGGGCGGCTCCGGTTTTTGCCTCTTTTGAGGAATGTTAGGCATCTGCAGCGTCTCCGATCGCGGGTGTTGCCTGCGCCGCTGCGCGGATGAGGGGGCGCGTACGCTCCATGATGTCGTAGAGTTCGGCCACCGTGTCGGCGCGGAGCATGGCGATGCGTGTTTCGCGGAAGTGGGGGATGCCCTTGAAGAGCGGACTAGCTGCCAGGTGGCGGCGCGTGTGAAGGATGCCCCGATACTCGTCAATGCGTGCCACGCTCTGCCGCACCTGTTCCTTGAGAACATCGAGCTTCCAGTCAGGGCTCATGGGCGGGTAGTTGCTGGTGATGACCGAGTCGACGGTATGGACTCCGCCGTCGAGCGCGTCACGCATCTCTTTGAAGATCCAGGGACGGCCGAAGGTGGCGCGGCCCACCATCACGGCGTCTACGCCATAGTCGGCAAAGGCGCGGCGGGCATCGGCCGCGGAGGTGATGTCGCCGTTGCCGATGATGGGAATGTGGATGCGCGGGTTGCGCTTCACCTCGCCGATGAGCGTCCAATCTGCCTGCCCGTTGTACATCTGTGCCCGTGTGCGGCCGTGGATGGTGAGGGCCTTGATGCCGCAGTCTTGCAGCTGCTCGGCGAGGGTGGTGATGATGAGATGTTCGGCGTCCCAGCCTAGGCGTGTCTTGGCCGTGACGGGCACGTCGACCGCATCGACCACGGCGCGGGTGATCTCAAGCATGCGGGGCACGTCTTGCAGGAGTCCGGCGCCGGCCCCTTTCCCCGCCACGCGCTTGACGGGGCAACCGAAGTTGATGTCAAGCACGTCGGGATGTGTCCGTTCCACTACGATCTGTGCCGCATCGCGCAGTGCGACGGGGTCTTTGCCGTAGATCTGGATGGCCACGGGACGTTCGGCCTCGCAGACGGTGAGCTTGTCGAGTGTCTTGCCGACAAAGCGCACGAGGGCGTCGGCGGCAACAAACTCTGAGTAGACCATCGAGGCACCCATCTGCCGGCAGAGCAGACGGAAGCCGATGTCGGTGACGTCTTCCATCGGGGCGAGAAGCAAAGGTCGCTCGCCCAGATCAAGGGAACCAATATGCATGGGGCGTAAGGAGGAGGGGAGTAAAAGCGGTGTGCCGTCATCACGGACGTTGATCCTTTCGTCATCACGTGATGGCGGCATAGCGGTGATTCTTTATCGGGTGGCGAGGCTACCGCCTCACCGTGCGCCACACGTTGATGGCGCAGAGGCCCAGGTGGAGCAGCGCGAGGGCAATGACGGCGATGATCGTCCAGCGGTGGGTGAAGTCGAGCAGATGGGGAAAGTGCATCGTCACCACGGCGAAGGTGTTGTTGGCGATATGGGCGGGTAGGCAGAGGCGCAGGTCGCCCGTGCGCAGATACATCAAGCCCAGCATCCATCCGATGAGGAAGGCTGGGATGCCCTGCGTCAGGTTGCCGTGGATGCAGGCGAAGGCAAGCGCACCGATGGCCGCTGCCGCCCAACCAGGCATGCGCCGCGCCATATCGGCCGTGATGGCGGCGCGGAAGAAGATCTCTTCACAGGCGGGGCCAACGAGACAAAGGCCGATGAGGCAGAGCGGATTGTCTTTCACCGCATCGAAAAGGGCCGTCGTCCCCCCGTCGGAGAGACCGAGCGGCTCTAGGAGTAGGGAGAGGCCAAAGGCGGCCAATATCGTGGCGAAGCAGGCAAAGACGATGCGTGCCGGCAGACTCCGCACCCCCCGGCCCAACGGGGCGGGGGGCGTCGGTCGCGGTGTGAGGCGGCGTTCCCTGCGTAGCCACAACCACAAGCCGGCGCTCAGCACCAGTTCGTAGGCCATCAGCGTGAGGACGGTGGCGACAGGTTCCACCGCCCTCCCCGTGCTGAGGATCTTCACCGTGACGGCGGCTGCAAGCTGTGCCAATACGAACAGCAGGAAGTAGGCAAGGCTCTTCATCCGCTTAATGCTGGCTGAAATATTCGCGCACGGCGTTGGCGTCGAGTCCCAGACGGGCCTGCAGGTCTTCGATGCTCTGGAAGCGGTGTTCGTCGCGGATGCGTCGGTAGAAGGTCAGGCCCATCCGGGCACCGTAGAGGTCGCCTCCGTCGTAGTCAAGCAGGTGAGCCTCGATGGTGCGGTCGTTGCCGTTGGCCAGGGTGGGGCGCCAGCCGATGTTGACCATGGCGAGGTAGGTGAAACCCTCGACCTCGGCTCGGGCGGCATAGACTCCACGACCCGGCACGATCTGTTCGGCGCAGTCGGGGCGGAGGTTGGCCGTAGGATAGCCCATCAGCGTGCCGGCATGGTGTCCTTCGACGATCGTCCCCTCCAAAAGGTAGGGGCGTCCGAGGCAGGCACGGGCCATCTCGACATTGCCCCCCGTGAGGAAGCGTCGGGCGGCGGAGGAACTGATGCGCAGGTCGCCGTCTTCAAATACCTGGCCGCGCACCACGTCGATGTCGAGCTGCTGCCCCTGGCGCACATAGTCTTTAAATCCTGAGGAAAGGTCGGAGCCGAAGTGGTGGTCATAGCCCACGACGAGACACTTCACGCCGAGCTCGCGGTGTAGGATGAGGTCCATAAACTCTCCCGAGGTGAGCATCGACATCTGGAGGTCAAAGTGGAGCATGACGCAGCCCGCCAGGCCCGCCTCTTTGAGCAGCTGGAGCTTCTCATCGTTGGTTGTGAGGAGTTCGGGCCAGTAGTGCGTGTCGGTGAGGGCTAGGCGCGGGTGTTCCTCAAAGGTGATGACGATGGGCGCCAGATCGCGCTGTGCCGCCTCATGCTTCACCTGTTCGATGAGATGCAGGTGGCCGCGGTGTACGCCGTCGAAGAAGCCGATTGCCGCGCAGCAACCCTTCGTGGTGGCCGGAGCGTCGCACGGGTGAAAGTCAATGTAGCTGAAGTTTGCCATCTTTGTCGAAATATTTGAGCCAGCCGCCGTGTGCCGGAGCGAGTACGGCTTGGAGTCCGCAGGCACGGGCGCCTGCGCAGTTGTCCTCTGCGTCGTCGAAGAAGAGCACGTCGCCCGCCGGCACGCCGAGGCCGGCCACGACCTTCTCGTAGATCGCGGGGTTGGGCTTCTCCACGCCCAGCTCGTAGGAGAGGAAGATGTGGTCGAAGAAGTCGTGGACGGTGAGGCCGTTGTAGCGGAAGAATTGTTCCTCGGCCAGTCGCCAGTGCTCGGGCCCGATGTTGCTCAGCAGGCTGACGGGGTAGTGGCGGCGTATCTTTAAGATCAGGTCGAGCCGCTCGGCCGGTACGCCGAGTAGGAAGGCGTCCCAAGCGCGGCAGATCGCCTCGTCGTTGGCCGTAAAGCCCGGCTGGGCGGCGCGCAGTTCGTTGCAGAGTTCGTGCACGGTCAGTTCGCCGCGTTCGATGCGCTGGAACGGGCCTGTCTGGTGACAGATGCCCAAGTAGGGGCGTACGTCAAAGCCGATGGCGTCGAAGGCCTCATAGCAGCAGTTGCGATCCAGGTCGCAGAGCACACCGCCGAAGTCGAAGAGGATGGTCATGGAGGATAGGAGAGGTGAATGTGTCGTTTTGGGGAAAGCGGACTTAAGTCTCAAGGGGCGAATGGCCTGTGGATAGGCAGCGGGGAGCGCCGTTGCCACGATGGTGATTGATTTGAGGCGCTTAGCGCTTTACGATCTTATACAGCTTGTCGGAGGGGCGTATCTTGCCCGGCACGGCAATGCTCACGCTCATGCCCTTCTCCGCGCGGGCTACGGGACCTTGGTCGCCATGTATGTCGGTGGGCGTCACGTAGACGGCCCCTGTCGTCGGGCCGGTGATGAGGAGCTTGTCGCCCGGTGCGAAGCCGTCTGCTTCGATGACGAACTCCCCAACGCCGAGGCGTGAGAAATACTTCACGCCCTTGCCGATATACTCCTTGCGCTCCGTGGCCTGGCTGCCGTAGACCTCGCTCCACTCGCCGAGGCGCTGTCCGAGGTAGTAGCCGTCCCAGAAGCCGCGGTTGAAGACGGTGGCGAGCCGTTTGTCCCAAGCCTTCACGCGTTCGGGGCTGAAGGTGCCGTCGATCACCGAGGCGATGGCTTCCTTGTAACACTTTACCACCGTCAGCACATATTCGGCGCTGCGTGCCCGCCCCTCGATCTTAAAGACGCGCACGCCGGCCGCCATCATGCGGTCGATGAAGCCGATTGTCTTGAGGTCTTTGGGGCTCATGATATACTTGCCTTCCACATCGAGCTCCGTGCCCGTCTCGCGGTCGCGCACGGTATAGCTGCGGCGGCAGAGCTGCATGCAGCTGCCGCGGTTGGCCGAGCGCCCCATGTTGTCAAGCGAGAGGTAACACTTGCCGCTCACGGCCATGCAGAGTGCGCCGTGGCAAAACATCTCAATGCGCACCGGCTCTCCTGCGGGGCCGCAGATATGCTCTGCCTCGATGGCCTCGTGGATGCGGGTGACCTGGTCGAGGTTTAGTTCGCGCGCCAGTACGGCGACATCGGCAAAGCGGGCATAGAAGCGCAGCGCCTCCGTGTTGGAGATGTTGAGCTGGGTGGAGAGGTGCACCTCTTGGCCGATTTCGTTGCAATAGGCCATTACCGCCACGTCGCTGGCAATGATGGCCGAAATGCCTGCCTCGTGGGCGGCGCGGCAGATGGTGCGCATCAGCTCGAGGTCTTCGTCGTAGATGATGGTGTTGACGGTGAGATAGCTCTTCACGCCGCGGGCGCTGCACTGTGCGGCGATGTCGCGCAGGTCATCGATGGTAAAGCGGCTGGCGCTGTGGGCGCGCATGTTGAGGCTCTCAATGCCAAAGTATATCGAGTCGGCTCCTGCTTCGAGGGCTGCGGCGAGAGATTCGCGCGAGCCGACAGGGGCCATTACTTCGTAGGTGTTGCAGGTCATGGTTTGGGGGGCGAAGGGGGATTATAGAAGTTAAGGAGTTAAGCCGAATGGGGCTAGAGGGTTGACTGGGGGGGCTTTCTTATCGGATTTAGTCGACTGAATCGATTTAATCGAATCAAACGACAGAACCGAATCCATCGGTAGAATCGAATCCATCGGCTGGACCGAATCACCCGACAGCATAAAGCCGATCTCCTTCCGGCGGAACCCCGCCGCTCAGAGACTATTGGCTTAACTTCTTAACTCCTCTAACTTCTTAACTCCTAGAGGGCTTCCAACGTTTCAGGCAATCGTCGTGCCGCATCCCTCGTTGAGGGCGTCGGCACGGGTGATGATGACGCGCTTCACGCCGGCGGCTACAGCTGCGAGGGCATTGTCTATCTTCGGGATCATGCCGCCCGTGATGACTTCTTCCTCCTTGAGGGCATGATAGTTGTCTGCCGTGATGAGGGGAATGACGCTCTCCTCGTCATTGGGGTCGGTGAGTACGCCGGCATGCTCGAAGCAGTAGGTCAGCGTCACGTCATAATTTGCGCTCAGTGCCTGGGCTACTGTCGAGGCGATGGTGTCCGCATTGGTGTTGAGCAGGTGGCCCGCGCCGTCGTGGGTGAGCGGGGCAATGACGGGCGTCACGCCGGTTTCGATGAGGGTCGTGAGGGCTGCTGCGTCTACGCGGTCGATGTCGCCCACAAAGCCGAAGTCTACACCATCGATCGGCGGGCGGCGATGGGCGCGGATCACGTCCATGTCGGCTCCCGTGAGGCCGAGGGCGTCGACGCCAGCAGCCTGTAAGGCTGCGACGACGCTCTTGTTGACCAAGCCGCCGTAGACCATCGTGACGATGCGCAGCATCTCGGCGTCGGTGATGCGGCGCCCGCCGACCATCTCGGTCGGCACGCCCAGGCGGGTAGCCATTGCCGTTGCGGTGCGCCCGCCGCCGTGGACGAGCACCTTCGCCCCGTTGAGCGAGGCAAACGAGCGGATCAGCTCGTCGAGCAGTTCGTGCGTCTCGACCACCTTGCCGCCCACCTTGATGACGCGAAGAGGTTCCTTATTCATCTGTTCGGAGAGGATTTTAATATTTGTGCGTGTGAATGTCCTCCATCTCCTTGCGGCTGATGCCGCCGAGGTCGATCTTGTACCAACAATAGAAGATGTAGGCTACGACGAAGGGGATGATGAGGCTCACCCACGACATGACGGTGAGGGTAAACTCGCTCGAAGAGCTGTTGGCCAGGCAGAGCGAGGCCTGCGGGTCCGCCGTTGAGGGATAGTAGGCCGTGCCGTCGAGTCCAGCAAGGAGCAGGAGGCAGAGCACCGTCAAGACCGTACCGATGCCGGTGAGCCAGATGCCACGCGTCGACGAGCTCTTGAGAATGGTGCGGCCGATGCCGGCGAGAACCAGCATCACACCGATCACGAAGCCGATCCCTACGAGCGGCAGGCGCACGAGACTGTGGAGGTAGCGCAGCGGTTCGGCGCTGAAGGTGTGTGTCGTCGTGTCATAGACAAGCCCCGTCGTAGAGAGCAGGAAGCCCAGCCAAGCGAGGAAGAGCAAGAGGAAGGGGATGGTATCGACCCACACCTGCCGGCGGGCCCGCTGACGCAGCGATTCGTCGCGTAGGTTGTTGACGAGGTAGAGTGCTCCCAACAAGCGGGTCAGGAAGAAGACGGCCAGACCCAGCACCCAGTTCCAAGGATTGGCCAGGGCGTCGAGGCCGTGCCAGGCGTTGGCCCAGCGGCTGATGACGGGAGAGAGGCCGTCGATGGATCCCATGGCTCCCTGGTCGACGAAGAAGGCCGAGCCGGTGAAGAACGTGCTCACCGCTGAGCCCAGGAGGAAGGGGCCGACAAAGCCGTTGAAGACGAGAAAGCGGCGGTAAGTCGTGCGGCCCAGCACGTTGCCGGGCTTCGACTGAAACTCATAGGCCACGGCCTGGAGGATAAAGCTCAGCAGGAGCAGCATCCATACCCAGTAGGCACCGCCGAAGCTCGTGCTGTAGAACAGCGGGAAGGAGGCAAAGAACGCGCCGCCGAAGGTGACCAGCGTAGTGAAGGTAAACTCCCACTTACGGCCCGTGGCGTTGACGATCATCGTGCGTTCCGTCTCATCACGGCCGAGGCGGAAGATCAGCGTGTTGGCGCCCTGCACAAAGAGAAGGAAGACCAGCAGGCCGCCCAGCAGGGAGACGAGCAGCCACCAGTATGATTGGAGGAAACTATAAGTGATCATATCGGGTAGTCTATGGGGTTAGCGGGGAAGAAGCGGAGGCTGTCGGGGGTGCGTGGCGCTTTGTCGTCGTAAGCTCCGTCCGTGCCGGCTTCTCCTTTGTACTCTTAATTTCTCATGAAGCGTCTCAAGCGTTTCCGACTTCGTTGTGCCCCTTGATGGCGCGGCAGAGTATCTTGACTTCGGCCACGAGGAGCACGGTGAAGAAGAGGAGGAATACGCAGAAGGTCGTCACGACATTGGCCGTTGATACGCCCGATACGGCGGCGCCGACGGGCAGCAGGTCTTGGATGGCCCAGGGCTGGCGACCCACTTCGGCCACCACCCATCCGGCCTGTCCGGCAATCCATACGGCCGGCAGTGCCAGAAGTCCGAGACGCTGCATCCAGCGGGCGCCTTCGAGGATGCGCTTACGCTCCATCCACCAAGCGAGGATGAGGAAGAGGAAGAGTGCCATGCCCAAGCCCACCATGATGCGGAATGACCAGTAAACGAGAGGCACGTGGGGCACTAGGTCGGCCTTGTCGGCGATGTAGCCGTAGCCGAAGTAGGCCTTGTGGGTCTCGAGCTCTTCTCGGGCCTTGGCGGCGCGGGCCGGATCACTCTGGCTGTATTTGCGGAAGTCGGCGAAGGCATTCACCGCTTTGCGGCCGCGCTCCATCTTCTCCTCGGCAGAGGGGTGGGCGGTGCCGTCGGGCGTGGTGTAACCGTTGATGATGTCATTGATGCCCGGCACGTAGCCCTCAGGGTCGTGCGTGGCGAGCAGGGAGAGCACGCTAGGCACCTCCACGCCCGGCACGATCGAGAAGGAGGCGCCCTTGCCGCCGTCTTCGAGACCCTCGGCGGCGGCCATCTTCATCGGTTGTTCCCGGGCTACCATGATGCCGCTTTTGTCGCCTGTTCCGAGCACGATGAGCGAGGCGATGATGCCCGTCACCGAAGCGATGCGGATAGAGGCGAGGCTCATGCGCACGTTGCGTTTCTTGAGGAGAAACCAGCAGCTCACGCCGACCACGAAGACGGCGCCGGTCATCCAGCCGCTCGAAACGGTGTGGAAGAACTTCACCACGGCCGTCGGCGAGAAGGCTACGGCGAGGAAGTCGGTCATCTCGTTGCGCACCGTCTCGGGGTTAAACTCCATCCCGACCGGATGTTGCATCCAGGCGTTGGCTACGAGAATCCACCAGGCCGACAGCGTGGCGCCAAGGCCCGTGAGCCAGGTCGAGGCGAGATGGAAGCCCCGGCTCACCTTCTGCCAACCGAAGAACATGACGGCAATAAACGTGGCTTCCATAAAGAAGGCCAGCACGCCCTCGATTGCCAGCGGTGCACCGAAGATGTCGCCTACGAACCAAGAGTAGTTGCTCCAGTTCGTACCGAACTCAAACTCAAGGATGATGCCCGTCGCTACACCGATGGCGAAGTTGATGCCGAAGAGCTTCATCCAGAACTGAGCCGTGCGCTTCCAGAAGTCATCACCCTTGACATAATAGATAGTCTCCATGATGCCCATGATCAGGGCAAGCCCCAGCGTGAGGGGCACGAAGAGCCAGTGATAGCAGGCGGTGAGGGCGAACTGCGCCCGCGACCAGTCTACCAGCCCTCCGGTGGCGGTCAGTGTGCTGATAGCGGTGAGTGTATTCATCTGCTTTATGGTTTGTTAGATGGTTGATGCGGTGGGGGCGGCGTGGCTGCGCGGGGTCAGCGCGTGAGGTTGTCTCCCACGCGTTCGCTCTTCTGCTTCTCGTCGAGTCCGCCCAGTGCGGGACGGAAAAAGATGAGGCGCAAGACGGCAAATAGGATGACCAGTTTGACGATGATGATGAGCCAGAGCGTGCGGCCCCAGGTCATTGCCCGGAAGCCGTCGCGGTAGAATCGCCACACATCGCGTGGCCAGAGTAGGGGACGCCACATAAGGCAAAGGTAGTGCAAGGCGGGTGAAGAACAAAAGCAAAGCCGAAGGATTTGTTTTTGTCCTTCAGGCTTCGAGTCTGGCGATACGACATCCGGCCAGCTCTGGCACTTCGTGTCCTTTTCCCCGGCTCTGTCTTTTATACGGTCCGGACCGGGTCCGGCATAGGAACGAACGCCCTGCCCGCCTAGATCGGACTCAGAGCTTATAGCTACGACAGCCCCGTGGCGAAGCGTTTACGGGTAATTTCCGATTTTTGCCTACACCCTGCCACTAACCAGCTTGTAGGGTTTGTAAAACAGATACTTAGAGGTGTAGGCAGAATACCGTTTGCTGCCACTTTGCCTACACCACGCTGCCACCATTCCCGCCCCCGTCCATGCCAGCTTTGCCACAAACCGGTGTAGGCAAGGTGTAGGCGAAGTGTAGGCAATCACATGCTTGCCTACACCGTTAAACGGTTGATTTGTAGTCGCTTCAGAAGGTCTGGTGGCAGAGTGTAGGCAAAAATCGGAAACTACCCGTAAGCATGTTTGCGAGATATGTCATCTCAGTCAACCCGTCGAAATGGGGTGTAGGTAACCGACAGGTTGCCTACACCCCAAATGCATTGAAATATAAATATACCCTGGAGGGCGTGGCGGCAGCTTGTAGAGGCGGTCGGGGAAAGAAGTGCCTATGCCGTGCAGACGACATGCCTTCTAGAAATTACGAGCCGCCTTCCCCTCGCGCGGGGAAGGCGGCTCGTAAGGAGGGGGTGCGGATGGCGCTATTTGCCCCCGCAGCAGCTTTTGTCGCCCCGACCGCCCGTTCCGTAGGCGGCGGGCGTCCAGAGTTTCAGGAAACGGAGCACCTTCTTCGGGTCGTAGCCCTTCCCCTCTTCGAGGAGGCTGCTGTCCTGTATGTGGATCACGCGGCCTTTGCCGTCGAGGACCACCAGCACGGGGTAGCCGAAGCGTCCCGGGTTGCCCAGTCGCTTGAGCAGCGGTTCGGGCGTGGCTTTGGTGGGGTAGTTGACGTGGATGTAGACATAATTGTCGGCGATGACGTGAGCTACCGCCGTGTCGCGCTTGACGAAGTCGGCCAGTCGCAGGCACCAGGGGCACCAGTTGCCGCCGACCTGGCAGACGACGTGCTTGCCGCTTGCCGCAGCCTGCGCCACGGCCTTGTCGATCTGGGCGAGGGGGGCGATCGTCTCGTCATATACCTTGGGTAGCTGTGCCTGGGCGCCGAGCGCCAAGAAGAAGCAGAACAGGAGGGGGAGGAAGCGTTTCATTGCAGTGAAGCGGGTAAAGGGTGAATGTGGAGTGAGGCGGCCGGTGAAGTCTAGGGCAGTACGATCTCTTCGAGCGCCTTGCGCCGTTTGGCCGGTGCCGTGTCGGCGGGAAGGCCGATGGGCACGAGGGCCACTGCCTCTTCTTCGGCATCGAGACCGAGGAGTTCGTGGACGCGCGGCGCATCGAAGTGACACACCCAGCAGGTGCCCAATCCCTGTTCGGCGGCGGCGAGGCAGATGTGCTCGGTGATGATGGCGGCATCGATGTCGGCGTGAGCCTTTCCATCGAAGGGGCGCACCCACGACTCGTCGTGGCGCACGCTCACAACGATGACGGCCGGCGCCGTGGCAAACCACGGACGGGCGTAGCAGTCGCGCAGCGGTTCGAGCCGTGTCGCATCGGAGATGACGCGCAGCCGCCATGGCTGTTTGTTGCAGGCGGAGGGCGCCAGGCGGGCGCAGGCCAATACGTAGTCGAGTTTCCCGGCCGCCACCGGGTCGGGGCGGTAGGCGCGGCAGCTATAACGGGCTTTGCAGAGTTGGAGGAAGGTCATGGGTAGGAATGGAATCGGGGGTGTCAGCGCTTTGTCGCCGACAGCTTTGAAGTCTTGTTGTCAAGGGTCGTGAAGCGTCAAAAGGTGCCTCACTTCACCTCCTTCACCAGGTAGACCTGTGTGGGGAGGTGGTCAGAGTAGCCGTTGAGCCATACGCCGCCGGCGTGGGTGCGGAGGGGATTGCCCTTGTAGCGGCCCTCCTGCTGGAAGAGGTAGTCGCGCATGAAGATGGCGTGGCTCTGATACTTCAGGCTCGTGCGGTCTTTGCCGATGAGGCCGCCGCTGAGGATAATCTGGTCGAAGAGGTTCCACTTCCCGTTGTAGAGGAGGGTGCCCTGGCCGACCTTGTAGAGCGTGTTATACCAGGGGTTGTAGAAGTCCCGGGCGCCCTTGATATCCTTCTGCTCGCTCTTGGCACCGAGCTGATGGGTCACGCTCTTGTTGGCGGGGTCGTCGTTGAGGTCACCCATGACGATGATCTTCGTCTCGGGATTGGCCTTGAGGAGAGCATCGCAGAGGCTGCGCACCTGATAGCCGGCGCGCTGGCGCACCTCGTCGCCCGCACCGCGTGAAGGCCAGTGGTTGACGATGAAGGCCAGTTTCTCTCCGGCGAGGCGGCCCTCCATGACGAGGAAGCCGCGCGTGATGTGCGTTGTGTCGCCGCGCAGGCCGGGATAGGCCTGTACCTGACCCTTTTCGTCAGTGTAGAAGCCCAGGAGCGGATCGTCGACCTTGCCCGACGGACCGTAGCAATAGGGGACGATGAAGCTGCGGTCGAGGGTGAAGAAGCGCGGGTTATAGATAAAGGCGCACTCGATGCCGCGGCGGTCGGCGCCGGCGTACTCTACGTATTTATAGCCGCGGCCCTTGAGTGCGGGCTGGGCGAGGAGGTCGCGCATGACGTTCTCGTTCTCAATCTCCGAGATGCCGATGACGGCGGGACCGGCGGGGAGCTTGTCGGTGCAGAGTTCGGAGAGCACGCGGGCAATGTTGTGGAGCTTGGCCTCATATTTCATCTTGCCCCACTTCATCGTGCCGGAGGGGAGGTATTCGTAATCGTTCTTGCCGGCGTCGTGGAGGGTGTCGAAGGCGTTTTCGATGTTGTAGAACGCCACGCCGTAGAGGGCGTAACGCTTCTGCTGGGCGGCAGCCGGGCGTGTGGTAAACGAGCTCAGCGTGACCAGGGCCAGCAACAGGGTGAAGAGGGAAAGCAGAGACTTCTTCATGTTGGGATAGGGATGGTGTGTAGGTGTATATGTGGGGCAAAGTTCTTAATAAATTCCCGAACGTGCCTCTAAGTAAGGCCTAACCCTTGATTATTTCATATTTTTGTAAACGACTTCCCGCCGTCTGTTCCTACCTTTGCTTCGCCAACGTAGGCCCTATAGCAATTGGAGGCGCTCTTGAGGGTAGTCCTACGTCTCGCAACTCCCAGATCCTGCATTTATCACGCCCCTCAGAAGGGGCCATACTTTTATTATATGACAAAAGGTGTAAAACTTACGGCTGCCGCCCTGCTCCTCGCTACGGGGGCGTGGGCGCAGACGCCGGCCGACACCCTCCAGGTCCTCGACAACAACGACTTTACCTTTACCGAGTCGCAGCTTGACGAAGACAACGATGCGGCGCAAACCGTATCGACCATCACGGGCGGCAAGAGCGATCCCTACAACTCGGAGGTGGGTTACCTCTTCAGCCCCGTGCGCTTTCGGGTCAGGGCCTATGACAACATGTATAGCAACTATTACATGAACGGCCTCCAGCTCAACGACCTCGAGCTGGGCCGCTTCGGCTATAGCATGGTGGGCGGCATGAACGATGCCACGCGCAACCAGGAGGGCACGTCGGCCTATGACTACAATCGCTTCGGCCTGGCGGGCATCGGCGGTGCCACGAACGTCAACACCCGCGCCAGCCAGTTTGCGCAGGGAAACAAACTGACCCTCTCGGGCACGAACCGCAACTACGTGGCCCGCGGCATGTTTACCCATGCTACAGGCCTGCTGCCCTCCGGCTGGGCTTTTGCCGGCCTCGTGGGCTACCGCTGGGCCAAGGAGGGCGTGATCGAGGGCACCTTCTACAACTCGCTCTCCTACTTCCTCTCCGCCGAAAAGCGCATCGGTGACAACCATGCCCTCTCGCTCGTGACCTTCGGTTCTCCCACCGAGCGAGCACAGCAGGGTGCTTCGACCGAGGAGGCTTACTGGTTGGCCAACTCCCACTACTACAATCCCAACTGGGGCTATCAGGGCGGCAAGAAGCGCAACTCGCGCGTGGTCAATGACTATGAACCCACCGCGATCCTTACCTGGGACTGGAAGATCAAGGATCAGCTTAAGCTCACCACGGCTGCCGGCTTTAAGTACTCCATGTACAGCTCGACGGCGCTCAGCTGGAACGGCGACGCTTACGATCCCCGTCCCGACTACTATAAGAATATGCCGAGCAACGCCTTCGACGTCTACTCCGCCGAGGAGAACAACCCCGACTACCTGGCGCAGAACCCCGGCTTCCTCGACCAGTATAACACACTCGTTGACTACTGGACGAGCGACAAGGCCAACCGCCAGATCAACTGGGACCGCATGTACTACGTCAACCGTCAGAACGTGGCTGCCGGCGGCGAAACGCTTTATTATCAGGAGCGCCGCCACAACGACCAGATGGTCTTTGCCCTCAGTACGGCCTTTAACCACGAGATCAACGCCCACAACCGCTACACCCTCGGCGCGTCGTATAACCGCACGAAGGGCATGCACTACAAGACGGTGGCCGACCTGCTCGGCGGTACCTCGCTTGTGGACTACGATAAGTTTGCTGCCAACGACTACGGCCGCGACAGCCAGGAGGCTCAGAACGACCTCAACCACCCCAACCGCGTGGTCGGCGTCGACGATAAATTTGGCTACGACTATGACATCTACGTCAACAAGGTTCGCGCCTTCGGCAACTACGAATATACGCAGGACAAGCTGCAGTATCGTGCCTCGGGCTTCATCGAGGGGACGACGATCGAGCGCGATGGCAACATGCGCAACGGCCGTGCCCCGGAGAACTCTTACGGCAAGAGCGGAAAGGCCAAGTTCCTCGGCGGCGGTGGCCGTATGGGCCTGACCTATCGCCCCACCGGCATGCAGATCCTCTCGTTCAGCCTCGGCGTGCAGAAGGATGCCCCCCTGGCCCGCAACAGCTTCGTAGCTCCGCGCATCCAGAATAACTTCGTCAAGAATCTGCACTTGGAGAACAACTACAACTTCGAGCTCTCTTACCAGTTCCGCTTTGGCAACTTCTCGGGCAAGGTGACCGGCTATGCCAGTCTCTTCGAGAATGGCGTAGAGCAGACGGCCTTCTACAACGATCAGGAGAGCCGCTTCACCTATCTCACCATGAGCGGCATCAAGCGCGAACACTACGGTGTTGAGGCCGCGCTGAAGTATGACATCACGTCAAATTTCTCCGTCAACCTCACTGGTACGTATAGCGAAGCCAAATACACCAACAACCCCCAAGCCGAGGTCAACTATGAAGGCATGAATGCCTCCACCATCCAGGAGCTCAACGTGTGGAAGAATCCCGTCACTGGGCAGGAGATGCCCCTGCGCGTCATGGCCAACGGCATGCGCGTGAGCGGCACGCCCCTCACCGCCGTGAGCCTGGGCTTCAACTACAACGTGAGCGGGTGGTTCTTCTCCGCCAACCTCAACTATTACGACCGCGTCTACATCGACTTCTCCGAGTATCGCCGACTGGGCAACATCCTGAAGAGCTACATCTCCACCAGCCCCACCGAGCTAGTCTATGACGTGACATCGGCCGAACTCAACGAGACGGGCGGCGTGCTCTACGACCAGCAGGGCAACATCGCCAAGAGCTACTCCCCCAAGCAAGAGAAGGCCAAGGGCGGCTTCATGCTCGACGCCTCCATCGGCAAGTACATCCGTCTGAAGAAGGGCAAGAGCCTGAGTATCAACCTCTCCGCTCAAAATATCACAAACAATACCAACCTCAAGACGGGCGGCTACGAGCAAAATCGTGACGACAACTACAACACGGGTGTCAAGCGCAAGTATCGCTTCTCGCGCAACGCCAAGTATTACTACGCCAACGCCTTCAACGCCTTCCTTAACATTGGCTTCCGCTTCTAAGACACACCACATTATGAAGAAGATATCGATGCTCCTCGCAGCCCTCTCCCTCTGCAGCCTCACGGCCTGTATGGACAGCTACGACGAGCCCAATACGGACGGTTACCTCGTAACGTCGCCCACCGACATCGGCGAGGTCAACTACTCCATCGCCCAGCTCAAGAGCGACCGCAGTGACCTCTTCACCCAGAGCAACGTCATGGAGGAGGTCAAGGAGGACAAGATCCTCGAGGGCGTGGTCTGCGCCAATGACCAGGGCGGCAACCTCTACCAGACCCTCCTCATCCGCCAGATCGACAGCAGCCTCCCCGCCACCGATCCCCTGCACGACCAGGCCATCGTATTGGCCGTCCGCACGACGTGGCTAACGCCCTACTTCCCCGTAGGACAGCGCATCAAGGTCAACCTCAAGGGACTCTACATCGGCTGCTACTCCAAGCTCCCCAAGATCGGCCAGCCCTACTACACCAGCAGCGGCAACCTCCGTCTCGGTCCTGTGCTCTTCGAGCTCTGCAAGACCCACGTGCAGCTAGTCGGCAAGCCCGATGTCACGGTGGCCGAGTGTCAGCCCAAGGCGCTCGATGAGACCTGGCTCAAGGATAAGGCCAATCAGACCTATCTCAACTATCCCCAGCTCGTCACGGTCAGCGGCTCTATCAAGGAAGCCGACGGCAAGGCCATCTTCGCCCCGGATGAGCTCAAGGACGCCGGTTACGGCGTAGACCGCATCCTCAATGCCGGCAGCCAGAAGGTCACCATCCGCACCTCGACGCAAAACGACATCTCCTATGCCGTCATGCCTCAGGGCGAACACAGCTTCACCGGTCTGCTGAGCTTCTACAACAGCTGGCAGGTGCAGCTCCGCACGCTCGACGACATCAAGTAATCACCCCATCCCATTCAACGAATAATCGCAATATCCCTATATGAAAAAGCAACTTCTGGCACTGGCCGTCGGCCTGCTCACGCTGGGCTTCACCGCCTGTGAAGACGTGCCCGCACCCTATGGTATCAACGGTGAAGGCGGCAGCGATAAGCCCGCCGAGACGCTGATCAACGAGTCGTTTGCCCAGTCGCTCGGCTCCTTCTCAGCCATCAATACCGTCGGCACCTATTCCTGGAAGGTCAGCTACGGCTCTGCCCAAGTGACCTCTTACGTCGATACCGACGGAGACGGCACCAAGGAAAACAATGCCGCCGAGAGCTGGCTCGTCTCTCCCACCATCAGCCTCAAGGACGTGGCCGCCGCTCACCTGAGTTTCGACTACATCCTGCGCTACGCCAACGCCTCCGAGCTCAAGACCAACTACCAGATCCTCGTCAGCAAGGACTTCAGCGGCCTGCCCGCTAACGCTACCTGGACGGCCCTCGACTACAACCAGGTGCAGGTCAACGACTGGGAAACCTGGACCAGCTCAGGCAATCTCAACATCCCCGCCGAGTTTCTCGGTCAGGAGAAGGTGACCTTCGCCCTCCGCTACAAGGCTGACAAGAAGGCTGCAACGTGGGAGGTCAAGAACTTCCTCGTCAAGCAGGGCGCCGGTGACTACACGCCCGGCGGCGGTGAAGAGGCCGGTACCCAAACGCTGCCCTACAGCGAAGCCTTTAGCACGACGCTCGGCGGCTTTAAGAACTATACCACTTCGGGTGCAGGCGAGTGGGGCATTGACTACTCTACCGCCAAGGCAACGGGTTATGACAACACTTCAAAAGTCACGACGGCCGGTACCTATTACCTTGTCAGCCCCGAGATCAGCCTCAAGGACGTGACGGAGGCACACGTGGCCTACGAGTATATCCTCCGCTATGACAAGGGTGCCGAAAACCAGCAGGTCTACATCACCGATGCCTTTGACGAGAGCAAGCCTGCCGAGGGCTGGACGCTCCTCAACGGCAAGCACACCGAGGGTGCTGACTGGACGACCTTCAGCAAGGCCGACATCGCTATCCCCGCCCAGTATATGGGCAAGACGATCCGTCTGGCCTTCCGCTACAACACCAACGCTACGAGCGGCTCTACCTGGGAGGTGAAGAATTTTTCTATCGCTGCAGGTAAGCCCGGTGAGAGCAGCGGCAATGAGGGCGGCGACGCAGGTGATGCTACGGCCACCAACGGTGACTTCGAAAACTGGACCGACGGTAAGCCCAACCATTGGAAGACGGCTTCCTCTGCAGGCAATGCCACCCTCTCTCAGAGCACTGATGCCCACAGCGGAAAATATGCTGTCTTGGTCGAGGGCAGCAGCTCCGCCAACAAGCGCCTGGGCTACGAGGAGACGACCCTCCCCGCAGGTGACTACACGGTGAAGTTCTATGCCAAAGCTGCCACCTCGACCGGCGGCTCCGTCCGTCCCGGCTTTGCCGTCGTGCCTGAGACCAACAAACTCACGGGTGACAGCTACACTTATGGTGACTACACCAACGGCCTCACGCAGACCACCTGGACCGAGGTGACCTACACCTTCAGCCTCTCTGCCGAGACGCGCGTGAGCCTCGTCATCATGAACGGCAAGAACCCCGGCGGCAACGTTCTCATCGACGACTATACTCTGACGGGCCCCGGCGGTAAGGTTTATGTCAAATAAGCCGCAAGCGCGGAGCTCCTTCCCCCGTTTCCGCCAGGGGAAGAGGGCATGACATTCCCCCCATTAGCCTGAAGTATCGGTGACGGCTGAGGCTGTCGCCGATACTTTTTTTCAATCATCCCTGTCTTATATAATAAGGTGCCTTCGCCGCCCGCTATCCTGTCAGCAGGGTAGGGCGGGGGAGCCACCGGTTCCCAATAGATGAAGTTTCCTTCCCTCTATCGTCTCCTCCCTCTGTTCTGTCTGGCGCTCGGCCTGACGGGCTGCAGCAAGGATGACGACAACATCCACCTCGGCGGAGGCGGCCAGGGCGGCGGCACGACCGTCGTCACCCCCTCGGCCGACATTACCGCCCGCATGGAGACGCCGCGCGTGTTGACCGACGGCACGACTCTCCTGATCTCCCACACGACCAGTGTCAGCGCCGGACGTGAGGTGTTGACCTACAGCCTCGAGTATGACAAGGCCCAGCTCCACTCCCGCTGGGTGGCCTTCCGCTTCGACGGCGACACCCGTGCCCGCACCACGTCGCGTTCTGACGAGCCCTTCTCCGACGATCCCCAGCTCCCCGAAGCCTACCGAATCGGTTCGTGGGGCTTCGGCGGCCGCTACAACCGCGGCCACCTCTGTGCCTCCGCTGACCGCCTTTATTCGCGTGAGGCCAATGCCCAGACCTTCTACATGACCAACATGTCGCCCCAGCTCGCCTCCTTCAACCAGGGCTACTGGGTCACCCTCGAGGGTCAGGTGCAGAAGCTCGGCCGTGACGCCTCCTTTGCCGACACCCTCTATGTCGTCAAGGGCGGTACGGTGCGCAGCGATCAGGTCAGCGGCTACGTCACCCGCGACGACGGCAAGCGCGTAGCCGTGCCCAAATATTACTACATGGCCCTGCTTAAGGTGAAAAACGGCACCTACTCATCGATCGCCTTCTGGATCGAACACAAGGAGTATGGTTACACCTACAAGCACCAAGCCCCGCTCTCTGTCATCAAGGCCAATGCCCTCAGCGTCAATGATCTGGAGAAACTTACGGGGATCGACTTCTTCCCCAACCTCTCTGATGCGGTCGAAGAAACGGTTGAGGCACAAGATCTGCCCGCTAACTGGGGCTTCTGAATCGATGCGTCTTGCTCAGATTTGGAGATAATGTGCATAAGTTCCCGCGTTTTTCCCTCAAATCCTTTGCACTGTTGGTGAGAACGATTACTTTTGCACCCGTAAAGCCCTCTAACTGATTATAAATCACATAACCCTAACATAAAGAAGCTATGTCTAATAGTGAAATCGAAGCTAAAGTAAAGGAGATTATCGTTGACAAGCTCAGCGTTGACGAGTCTGAAGTTAAGAACGAGGCAAGCTTTGCCAACGACCTCGGTGCTGATTCTCTCGACACCGTCGAGCTCATCATGGAGTTCGAGAAGCAGTTCGGCATCACGATCCCCGATGACAAGTCAGAGAAGATCTCTACCGTAGGTGACGCTATTGCTTACATCGAGGAGAACGTAAAGTAAGTAGCCACAGTCCTGAGGACTCCCTACACACATAGAGAATAACGTTTAACGTTCTGCGCGTCCCGTCACCTACGTCATGCAGTGTGGCCGGATGGCTGCACGTTAAACGTTATTTCTTTATCCTTTCCCTCTCCCATACTCTCCCGCCTTCCGCTGCGCATTGTGGCAGCTCATCAGGTCGGCCGGATTCCGTAAGTTTTAGAAGATTAGCATGTCTCCCTGCCTGTGGTGGCGTGTCTGCTAATCTGCTAAAGGCATCGGTCGTCTGCGATCCGCCCGGACGCTCCGGAAGCTCCACTCACAACCCCAATCTTAGCACATCTCCGCATGGAACTCAAAAGAGTAGTTGTAACGGGCCTCGGTGCCCTCACCCCCGTCGGCAATACCGTTGCCGAAACTTGGGATAATATCAAGAACGGTGTCAGCGGCGCCGGCCCCATCACCCACTTCGACGCCTCCCTCTTTAAAACCCACTTCGCCTGCGAGGTCAAGGGCTTTAAGGTCAATGACTTCATCGATCGCAAGGAGGCTCGCAAGATGGACCTCTACGAGCAGTATGCCCTCGTGGCTGCCATGGAGGCTGTCAAAGACTCGGGCTGGGATCTCGAAACGGTCGACAAGAATCGCATCGGTGTCATCCTCGGTGTCGGCATCGGCGGTATCCACACCTTCGAGGAAGAGGCCGGCTACTACGCCCTCAACAAGGAGAACGGTCCGAAGTTTAACCCCTTCTTCATCCCCAAGATGATCGCCGACATTGCCGCCGGTCAGATCTCTATCCAGTACGGCTTCCACGGCCCCAACTACACGACGACCTCGGCCTGCGCCTCTTCGACCAACGCCATTGCCGATGCGTTCAACCTCATCCGTCTCGGTAAGGCAGATGCAATCGTGACCGGTGGTGCCGAAGCAGCCATCTGGCCCTGCGGCGTGGGCGGTTTCAACGCCATGCACGCCCTCTCTACGCGCAACGACGATCCTCAGGGCGCTTCCCGCCCCTTCAGCGCCAGCCGTGATGGCTTCGTGATGGGCGAGGGTGCCGGCATCCTCATCCTTGAGGAACTCGAGCACGCCAAGGCCCGCGGTGCCCACATCTACTGTGAGGTTGCCGGTGCCGGCATGTCGGCTGATGCCCACCATATCACGGCCTCTCACCCCGAAGGCCTCGGTGCACACCTCGTGATGAGCGCCGCTCTGGAGGATGCTGGCATGAAGCCCGAAGACATCGACTACATCAACGTGCACGGCACTTCTACTCCCGTGGGCGATATCTCGGAGGTTAAGGCTATCACCAAACTCTTCGGCGAGCATGCCTACAAGCTCAATATCAGTTCTACCAAGTCGATGACCGGTCACCTGCTTGGCGCCGCCGGCGGCGTTGAGGCGCTTATCTGCTGCCTTTCCGTGCATGACGACATCGTGCCTCCTACGATCAACCACGCCGATGACGATCGCGACGAGAACATCGATTACAACCTCAACTTTACCTTCAATAAGGCCCAGAAGCGCACTGTGCGCGCTGCCCTGAGCAACACCTTCGGCTTCGGCGGTCACAATGCCTGCTGCATCGTGAAGAAGTACAACGCCTAACCGCTCTTCTCCTGCAGCCCCATTCCCTTCGCGCAGACGGCCCAAACCACGTCATGGGCCGCTGCAATGCGGAGAGGGTGGGGCTGCACCCCTTTCTCTATCGAAGGTAAGCATGGAGATGAGACAAGGCCGTAACTTCCCTTAGCCACCGCTACAGCGCTGGCTGCGCAAGAAGCAATCGACCGCTTGACTCCTTAACTCCCTTATTCTTATGATAATGAATCTCTTCGACCGCATGAAACTCCCCTTCCGCAAGAGCAAGGAGTTTCTGTCGGCCTTATACGATATCATGGGGTTCTATCCTCATGACATAGAAATCTACCGCATCGCCTTCTCCCACAAATCGCTTAGCAACAGCGATATGCCCCGCGGCAGTCGTCCGTCCCGCGGCGGTAAAGGCAGCAACAATCGTCGCCGTCAGGCTGATGCACCGGTCAAACCCCTTAACAACGAGCGTCTGGAATATCTCGGCGATGCCGTGCTCGAGACGGTAGTGAGCGACATTCTCTTCCACCACTTCGACCGCAAGCGCGAAGGTTTCCTCACCGCGACCCGCTCGAAGATCGTGCAACGCGAGGCCCTCAATAAGCTCGCTGCCGATATGGGCTTGGAGCGCCTTGTGCAGGCCGCTCAGGGCACACACATGAGCCATACCAACATCGGCGGAAATGCCTTTGAAGCCCTCATGGGAGCGATCTACCTGGATCGTGGCTTCAAACACTGCCAGTGGTTTATCGCCAACCGCGTCATCGGCCGCTACGTTGATCTCGACGGAGTGGCGCAGAAGGAGGTGAACTTCAAGAGCAAGCTCCTCGAGTGGAGCCAGAAGAACCGCATCCGCATCAACTTCACGGACAAAGCCCAACGTGACGATCGCAAGGGCTTTACCACCGTCATTACCATCGAGGGCCTTGTGCTCGGTCGCGGCGAGGGACGCGCCAAGAAAGACAGCCAGCAGCAGGCCTCGCGTGAGGCGCTGACCCGCATGCGTCAGGACAACGATCTCTACGACAGCATCTTCCGCGCGAAAGAGAAGCGTACGGCCATGGAGGCCGAAGAGTCGTTTGCGCTCCCGAAAATCGATGAAATCGAGACTTCCGTCAAAGGAAAGGCCAAGGGTGGCGACAAGGCTGCGGCAGCTGACGCTCCCGCTAAATCCCGCCATCATGCCGACCCTGAGGCTGCCTATGAGACGGCATATGATGATGATGCCACTTACGACGTGATCGATGAGGCTCCCGCTCCCGAGCTCCGCACAGCGGCCGACTATGCTGAGCGTGGCATTCCCGCTCCTCCTGAGGAGAATGAGCTCGACGATACCGACGAGCTCCAGGGCAAGCGTTCCGCACGTGGCCGTAACGAGCGGAAGGAACCTGCTGACCGCACCGACCGCCAGCCACGTAAGGGAGCTGAGGGCAAGGAGCGTACACGGCGTGAAGCTAAGGAAGCCGGAGAACCTAAGGCCGCTAAGGACAACAAGGTTGCCAAGGAACCCAAGGCTACTGTAACGCCCGCCGATGAGGCCCCCAAAGCCGAGGAGCGTCGCTCCGGCCGTCCGGGCCGTACCACTAGGACGGAGAATCCCGTTGAGGAGAAGGCCGCCAAGGACAATGCAGCCTCTGCAGCTCCCAAGGAGTCGAAACGCTCCAAAGCTGCCAAGGAACCTGCTGCAGCCAAGGATGCAGCAGCGGTAAGAGAGGCAACTCCAGCTGAAGTTGATCAGCCCGTTTCAGTCCCTTCCGCTGAGGCTGAAGAGGCTCAGTCCTCCCAGGCCGGTCGTAAGGAAAATCGTCGCCGCCGCTCCCGTGGCAATGCCCGGATTGAGGAGGCCGCCCAACCCGAAACGGCTGAAGTCACCGAGACGATCGTGGTCGAGGAGGTCGAGCCCGCTCCTGCAGCACCCGCTCCCGTAGCCCCGGCTTGCAGCCAGACGATTATCGAGGAGGTCGTTGAAGAACCGGTGACCACGGAGGTGATGAGCCTTTCCCATCATGAAGAGACCCCTGCCACCGTAGTGACGGAGACCGAGGCGCAAGAGACGAAGACGACTACTGCGTCTGCGCCTGTTGACGAGGCTCCCGCTACGCCCGTCGTTGATTCCGATTCACCGGACGCTAAGGCTCCGGCAACAGAGGCTCCCGTCACGCCTACAGCCACCGCTCCCGTTGAGGAAGCATCAAGCGCCAAGCCGACCGAAGTGGCGGAGACTATCGATGCTACCGGTGCAGCGGAGGAGGATGTCGCTGATGCCCCTCAGGGTAATGCCGCCTCACAAAATGCCGATTCCATCGAGAAAACAGCCGCTCCTGCCGAGGTTAATCAGTCTGCAGCCGAATCTAAAGCCCCTGTGGAAGAAGCATCGGCCCGTTCCGAAGCGTCGCGTAAGCCCAAACGTAATCGTGAAGCCAACCGTCCCATCTCGCTGGAGGCTTTCCTGCTGGGTACGGAGGATCCTTCCGGAAGCTCGGACAAGGAAGAGATACCTTCTGAGGACGTGGATGTAGCCGCAGAAACGGACGAAAAGCCCGTTTCCACCGAGGCAGAGCCTGCTGCTCCTGCAGTACCTGAGACGTCTGCTGCTCCCGAAGCATCGGCTGAGCCGGCAGAGGATTCCTCCGTGGAGGACGCATCGACAACTCCGGACACCGATATTCCTACGGAAGGTATGGAGACGCAATCCGGGGCAGAACCTGAGGCTGAAGCAACAGCCGAACAACCTGCCGTAGAGGTATCCACAGCCGATGAATCCGCCGCTTCACCCGCTTCGGAGGAAGTAGTAGCTGAGGAAGCTCCTGCCGATGATGTCATCGCTGCCGAAACTGCCGATGAGGCTGTAGGTACGGCCGAAGATGCTCCGCAGGGCGGGCGCCCCAAGCGCCGCCGTTCGCATCGCTCACGCCGTCGCGGTCCCCGCAAGGGAGGTGACGGTCAGCTCGCACCCGAGGCCGGCGCCACAGCGGGCGAGTAAACGGCTGGAGACCTTTTCTGTCTCTTGCCAGAGCATTCCTCCATTCCTACCTGTCTGATCACCGGCCGCACCGCTGTCCGCACGTGTCTCTTACCTGATGACATGCAGCGGCAGGGTGCGGCCGGTCTCAGTTTATCTCTTCTCCGTTATGGAACATCCGCTTTCCGACTTTCGTTTCTGTCCCCATTGCGGCTCTGCTGCTTTTGAGATCAATAATGCCTTCAGCAAGCGTTGCATCGATTGCGGCTTTGTCTATTATCCCGATGCGGCAGCTGCTACGGTGGCCGTCATTACCGATGCACAGGGCCGTCTGCTCTGTACGCGTCGTGACCGGGAACCGGCTAAGGGCACGCTCGACCTCCCCGGCGGTTTTGTCGATCCCAGCGAGAGCCTGACCGACGGCCTGGTGCGTGAGGTGCGGGAGGAGACGGGCGGCGAGGTCAGTGATTATACCTTCCTCTTCTCCCTCCCCAACACCTATCTCTACTCCGGCCACCTCGTCCATACTGCCGATGCCTTCTTCCGTTGCTGCCTGCGTTCGACGGAGGATGTCAGTGCGCACGATGATGCTGCAGCCCTGCTTTGGGTGCCTTTCAACGAGCTCGATCCGGCACAGTTCGGCCTCGACTCCGTGCGTCGCGGCATTACCCGGCTGATCGAGACGGGCGCCCTCTCCCGATAATTGCGTAATTTTGTCCGCACGCGGCGTGTCCGGCCAGATGTCGTGATGCACCCCTTCTATTCGTAAAATCCATACATTCTCCGCTATATGTCCCAACGTCCTTCTATTCCTAAAGGTACACGTGACTTCGGCGCTGTCGAGATGGCACGCCGCAACTACATCTTCCAGACCATCCGCGAGGTCTATGCCCTTTATGGCTTCCGCCAGATTGAGACCCCTGCGATGGAGAACCTCTCGACCCTCATGGGCAAGTACGGCGAGGAAGGTGACAAACTTCTCTTCAAGATCCTCAACTCCGGTGATTTCCGTTCAGAGGTAAGCGCTGCCGAGTATGGCGAGAAGAGCGCTGCCCAGCTGGCTGCCCGTTTCTGCGAGAAGGGCCTCCGCTACGATCTCACCGTGC
This sequence comes from Alloprevotella sp., assembly GCA_052272595.1. GTDB lineage: Bacteria > Bacteroidota > Bacteroidia > Bacteroidales > Bacteroidaceae > Alloprevotella. The sequence goes on along the minus strand of DAVZJV010000005.1, from coordinate 46,390 downwards.
CCTTCGCCCGCTACGTCGTGCAGCACCGCGACGAACTCCAGATGCCCTTCAAGCGTTACCAAATCCAGCCCGTATGGCGCGCAGACCGTCCGCAGAAGGGCCGTTACCGTGAGTTCTATCAGTGCGACGCCGACGTCGTAGGCTCCGACTCCCTCCTCAACGAGGTAGAACTCATGCAGATCGTTGACGAAGTGTTCACCCGCTTCGGCATCCGCGTCTGCATCAAGATCAACAACCGCAAGATCCTCTCCGGCATTGCAGAGGTTATCGGTGCCCCCGACAAGATCGTCGACATCACCGTGGCCATCGACAAGCTCGACAAGATCGGTCTCGACAAGGTCAATGACGAGCTGCGCGCCGTCGGCATGACGGAGGAGGCCGTAGCCAAACTCCAGCCCATCATTGCTCTCTCGGGTACGAACGACGAGAAACTCGCCACGATGCGCACCGTTCTGGCCGACAGCGAGACGGGCCTCAAGGGTGTCGACGAGGTTGACTTCGTGCTCGACACGCTCAAGCAGAGCAACCTCCACAATGCCCTCGAGCTCGACCTCACCCTGGCCCGCGGTCTCAACTATTACACGGGTTGCATCTTCGAGGTCAAGGCCCTTGACGTGACGATCGGCAGCATCACCGGCGGTGGCCGCTATGACAACCTGACTGGCATCTTCGGTCTCCCCGGCCTGAGCGGTGTCGGCATCTCCTTCGGCGCCGACCGCATCTACGATGTCCTCACCCAGCTCGACCTCTATCCCGAGGCCACCGAGGCGGGTGCCCGCCTCCTCTTCATCAACTTCGGTGCCGCCGAGGCAGCCCACTGCGTAGCCCTTGCGCAGCAGACCCGCCGTGCCGGCATCCCGACCGAGGTCTATCCCGACAGCGTCAAGATGAAGAAGCAGATGAGCTACGCCAATGCCCACCACGTCCCCTTCGTCGCCCTCATCGGCGAGACGGAGATGGCCGAAGGTCGCATCTCCCTCAAAGACATGGCCACTGGCGAGCAGCACAGCGTCACCCTCGACGAACTGATCGAGAAATGCAAATAATCTAGTCTGGGCCCGCATAAGCACCGTCCCGTGCTTGTGCGGGCCCAGTCTTATCTCCGCATCCCCCACACAACTTAGTAGGATGAAAAGCGCCTACACACATCTTATATTATCATTATATGTTGATTATCAAGAGGTTGGTTAACCCCTCCCCAGCCCCCGCAGTACATAAGCTTAGAGGATAGCACGCAGCTCAAGGGCTTCGCTATCCTGATCATGCTTTATGCGCACATAATTAACAGAACCGATATTTGTGCAACGACTTCTGAGTGGGCACTCATAACCCTGGGCGGAAAGTCCTTATCACAGTGGCTTTGGAATTTCTGTTCAATCTGTGTGCAGGTGTACATTCTGCTCAGCGGCTACGGGCTCTGGATCGTAAGTCGTCGGCCTGCTCCGATGCGTAACGTGCGCCGTGTGCTTCATCTGCTCTTGCTTGTGGTGCTCGTCGGGATTGTCTTTTTTCCCTGGGGACCGCTTTGCTTTCATAAGCCCTGGACCTTTACTCCGCTTACTATCCTGTTCAATCTGACAGGATACTGGACCTACAATGCCGAGTGGTGGTTTCTCTTCCCTTGGATTGTCCTTTGCCTGTGCTCGCGGTGGATCTTTTCTGCCTGTAGCCGGTTCGGTATGATGCGTGTGCTGGCGGTAGCTCTGGTGCTGTTCATTGCCTGTCGCTTTACGATACACTATGTCGGTGAGGATGTAATCAGACGTTATCCCTATCGCATCATCTATCTCCTCCTGGTTACCATCTCTTTGAGCCTGTCCTTCCTGCTGGGTGCCGCAGCCGCTCATTATGGCTGGTTCGCCTCGTTTAAGGCCTTGCGTGGCAGACTGCGCCTCTGGGCGCTGGTGGGGCTCGTGTTATTAATCTGCGTCCGTACGTTTCTGATCCCTGTGGGAATTTTCGACTCTTTTGTGTCCCTGTTTTTCTGCTTCGGTCTCTGCACCCTGCCGTCCAGCCGCATCATGACGGGGTTGGGTAAGGTCAATGCAGAGATGTGGCTTACTCACACCTTCTTCTGCACTTACTACTTCGAGTCGTGGTTCGTTTCCCTGGGTCATCCCTGGCTGATGTTCCCCGTTTTGATTATAGTCACCTATCTCTCGTCCTGGGTGCTTCATCAGGTCTATAGGCAGCTCCTGCGCGTGGTGCCTTGACGAAGCGCTGACGCATGTATCTAAATGGCAAGCGCCTGCAATGATCCGCAATCGGGTGGATCATTGCAGGCGCTAATGCTTTTATTGCGTGCGGTAGAGGCCGGGCTACTTCTCTTGCAGGATGGCGTAGCCAGCTTTCTCGATGCCCTTGTGTATGTCGTCGATGTGGGCCTGGTTGCGGGTCTCGAGCACCATGCGGAGGTTGCACGAGTTGACGTCGGGACTCTCGCCGTTGCGCTCGTGGTGGATTGAGATGATGTTGGCACCGTAGTCGCAGATCACCTGGCAGAGACCCAGCAGCGAGCCTGGACGGTCGGGCATCTCGATGAGCATCTCCGTCGTGCGGCCGCCCTTCATCAGACCGCGGTTGATGACGCGTGAGAGGATCGTCACGTCGATATTTCCGCCGCTGACGATGCAGCATACGTTCTTTCCGGCCACGTCTACCTTGTTAAACATGGCTGCGGCCACGCTCACGGCGCCAGCCCCTTCGGCGATGAGGCGATGGTGCTCGATGAGGGCGAGGATGGCGGCGCAGATCTCGTCTTCGCTGACCGTGACGATCTCATCGACGTACTGCTGACAGAGCTCAAAGGTCGTGGCGCCCGGTTCCTTGACGGCAATGCCGTCGGCGATGGTCAGCACGCTGTTGAGTGCCTCGATCTGGTTGTGGTCGCGGCTGCCCTTCATGCTGGCAGCGCCCTGGGCCTGCACACCGATGATCTTTACCGAGGGTTTGAGCGTCTTGACGGCGTAGGCTACGCCGCTGGCCAGTCCGCCGCCGCCGATGGGCACGAAGATTACGTCGATGTCGGGATTCTCGCCCAGAATCTCCATACCGATGGTGCCCTGACCGGCGATGACCTGTTCATCGTCGAAGGGGTGGATGAAGGTCATGTGCTTCTCCTCATTGAGCTGCATGGCACGGGTGTAGGCATCGTCATAGACGCCCGGCACGAGGCAAACCTCGGCACCCAGTTCGCGCGTGGCTTCCACTTTGCTGATAGGGGCGCCTGCCGGCATGCAGATCAGTGCCGGAATGCCGTAGCGCTTTGCCGCCAGTGCAACGCCCTGGGCATGGTTGCCGGCCGAACAGGCAATGACTCCGTGGCCCTTTTGCTCCTCTGTCAGCTGTGAGATCTTGAAGCCCGCACCGCGCACCTTGAATGAGCCGGTAACCTGCAGGTTTTCGGGTTTGAGCCACACGTTGCTGGATGGGTTGATCTTGTCGGTATGGATGAGTTGCGTCGGGTGTACCACGTCTTGCAGCACGGTCGACGCCTTATAGATAAGGTCGAGCGTCAGCATATCTTTTCTTCGTTGAACTAAGATGAAATCCGTGAGTGTGGCTGCGAAATTAGCATAAAAGGCTAACTTGGTGAAAGCTGTCGGCGCCTTTTCCTGTCATTCCGTAACCTTCTCGCTGAGGATGAGGGCGTGGCTGCCGTCTGACAATGTCGTAGCAAACACGTAGGATGCCCCGCCGTCTCGAAGCTTGAGCTTTCGCCTGACAGCCTCCGTCGTGGCGGGAAAACCCCGCACCGTGAGGTTCGCCCGTCCGCCCGTCAGTTCCTTGAGGCGTCGCAGGTCAGCCTTGCCAAAGGTCAACGTCTCGATCACGCGCAGCGTGCGGCCGGGGAAGGTGGGCACGAGTTTGTCTTCCGTGTAGAGATGTGCGTCAGGGTGAAGTTTCTCAAGTCCATAGCGGAGCGCTACGGTGCGGAAGGCCCCGAGCTTCATGACTGCGGCTCCCGGTTCGTAGAGATAACGCCCGGGGACGGAGGCATAGGGCGGGGCGGCGCTTTGCTCTTCTTCGAGGGTGAAGGATAGCTCCTCTTCCGCTTCGTGGGCCGTGAGCGTAGGCGAGGCCGCCCCTTGTCGGGTCATGATGAGGAGCAGCTCCTTGCATTCTCCCCCGGCTCCTACGGCGTGAACCTCCGCCACCGACGTTCCCAGTGTGCGCAGTGCTTCTCTCACGTCGAGCATCGGCGAGAGTTTGGCCGCCACCACCGGTGCCACTTCGAGTAGACGGGACATCAGGTTACCCATGTCGGGCTGGCAATCAGCGATGTGCACCGTTTTTCCCCCGTGGTCATCCCGGCGGGCTGGGTCAAGATAGATCAGGTCTGCCGCTTCGGCTTTGTTGAGATAAGCCTCCGCTTCGTCGCAGACAACCTCTGCCCCTTCCAGTCCGAGCAGGGGGAAGTTGTGGCGGGCCAGCCGACAGAGCTCCTCTTGCCGTTCGACATAGGTGGCGTGGGCAAACTGAGGGGCGAGGAAGGAGAAGTCAATTCCCAGGCCGCCCGTGAGGTCTGTCATCCGTCTGCGCCCCACCAGGCCTTCGGCTTGAAGGCGTGTGACAATCGCAGCTTTGAGGCGTGCCGCCGTTTCGCCCGAACATTGTTCGAGCGAGAGGCGCGGTGGATACAGCAGGTCGTTCATCGCTGCCCACGAGGGCACCTTCATGCGCAAGCGCTGCCATCCCTCCACCTGACGCACGATGGCGGCGGCGTCGGGTATGTGGCGTGAAGCCAGTTCCAGGGCAAGGCGCAAAGGGTTTGTGTGGCGGTAGTCTGTCCAATGCATAGCGGAGTGGATGAGGGAGTGCAGACGCGCCTTCCATAGGATGGGGAAAGCGCTCGATGCAAAGTTAGCAAATATGCCTAGCGTGAGGCTATGATGAGCGGTGGCTGCAATCGGCCAGAAGATGTGAAGGGGATGATTTTTAATGGAAAAGTTTGCCCGTTCGGTCGAAAGACGTACTTTTGCCTTTAGAACAATGAAGACTGTCTGCGGAGATCGGTGGTGCATGGCACTCATGGTCGAGCCTCTGCGGGCGGTTGATTTTGTTTCTTACAGACCACTTTCCACTAAAATATAGTTTAGCGTCTCGACACGGTCGGGTGACGATGAAAGGATTCCCAGCGCGATGTTTGTATGGGAGTTCTTTCGGTTTTTTTACTACCCCTATGCGGCCGGCCTGACGCGGCAAGAATATAATACCTAAGACCTATTTATGGCTTACATGACACAAGAGGGCTACGACAAGATGGTAGCCCAGCTCCGTCACATGGAGACTATTGAACGCCCCGCCGCGTCGGCCGCCATCGCCGAGGCGCGCGACAAAGGCGACCTTTCTGAAAACAGCGAGTACGATGCCGCCAAGGAGGCACAGGCCATGCTCGAGATGAAGATCAGCAAACTCAAGAGTACCATTGCCACGGCCAAGATCATCGACGCCAGCAAGCTCCGCAATGACGTGGTACAGATCCTCTCGACCGTCGAAATGAAGAATGTCAAGACGGGCATGATCATGAAATACACCATCGTCAGCGAGAGCGAGGCCAATCTCCGCGAAGGCAAGATCTCCTCTACCACCCCCATCGCCCAGGGGCTTCTTGGCAAGAAGGTGGGCGACATCGTTGAGGTCAAGATCCCTCAGGGCACCATCCATCTCGAGATTCTCAATATTACGGTAGGTGCTTAAGCACCCTCAAAGCCAGTAGACTATGACAATCTTTTCAAGAATCATTGCAGGGGAGATCCCCTCTTACAAGTGTGCAGAGAACGATAAGTTCTACGCCTTCCTTGACATCAACCCCGTAGCCAAAGGCCACACCCTCGTGGTGCCCAAGCGTGAGGTTGACTACATCTTCGATCTTAGCGACGAGGAACTCAGCGAGATGATTGTCTTCGCCAAGCACCTGGCCAAGGCCATTGAGAAGGTCGTCCCCTGCCGCAAGATTGGCGTGGCCGTCATCGGCCTGGAGGTCAACCATGCCCACATCCATCTCGTGCCGATGCAGACTGAGGGCGATCTCGACTTCCGTAAGCCCAAGCTCACTTTCCCCGCCGAGGTGATGGCCGATCTCTCCAGCCGCATCTACAAGGCATGGCAGGAAGGCGAAGGGAAGTAAACCTTGAGCCGCCGTTTCTCCTGCATAGCTCTTTATATAATAAACGCACGCGGTGCATAGGTTCCGCACGCTTCATCGAGACATCCCGATGGCGTGCGGAGTCTATGCACCGCGTGCGATGTTAGGGGCGATTGTTTCCCTTACCACTCGCTGCGCTCCGTGACGCAGGTATCTTCCACGTGCCAGATACGACGGCCCGCAATATGGGGGAAGAGCTTCTCCTCGTGGCTCACTACCACGACCGTCACCTTGCCCTGCAGTGCGGTGAGGCGGGCGTAGAGTTCATCGCGCGAGGCCTCGTCGAGGTGGGTCTCAGGCTCGTCGAGGAGCAGCAGGTCAGGACTTCCGACGAAGGCCCGTGCCAGCAGGGTGCGTTGCCATTGGCCGCCGCTCAGTTCGGCGATCTGGCGGTCTGCCAATTCGGCCAGGTGAAAGCTCGCGAGCGTCTCCTCGGCTTGTGCCTTGAGCGTGGGGCTAAGGCGTTGCCACCAACGCTTGCGGCAGGCCAATCCCTGGCGCACGATCTCTCGCACGGTGATGGGAAACTGACGGTCGATTGTGCGGTGCTGGGGCAGATAGCCTATCACGATGCCCCGCTCACAGTCCACCCGTCCCCGTGTTGGGGGTAGCAGCCCGGCGATGAGGCGCAGCAGGGTGGTCTTCCCGCCGCCGTTGGGGCCGGTTAGAACGATGAAATCGTGCCTTTTTACCACTTCCTTGATGTGGCAGAGGATGTGGCGGTCGCCATAGCTCAGGCAAACATCGTCTATCTTGATGAGTGTATCACTTGTGTGCTCCATTCTTTGTCTGGTCAGCTAGAGATGAGGCGATCAAGCGCAGCTGGTCGGGTATGCGATAGTCCAGCGGGTTGATCGTCATCACCCGGGCATCGAGCGTTTCGGCAAGCCGTCGGGCAGCGGTGCCGGCATGTTCCTTAGAGATAAAGACAACGCTTACCTGTGCCTGCCGTCCCCGGCTTACGAGCGATTGGAAGTAGGCGGGGGAGGGATCTTTGCCGTCATGCTCTACGGCGAGCTGGCGCAGGCCGTAGTCCCTCGCGAAGTAGCCCAAGGCAGGGTGGTAGATGAGAAAGGTGCGGTTTGCCAAAGGCTTCAACTGCTGGTGCAGTGATTTGTCGAGACCTTCTATTTCTCGATGAAATCGGGCTAAATTGCGTTTATATTCTCCGCTGTGTGCCGAGTCGAGCGCACAGAGCGCCTTGCAGGCGTTGTTGGCCATGAGCGCCAGATTGGCCGGTGACATCCATAGATGCGGGTCGCCGCTGTCAGCGTCTTCTCCCTCGTGGCCGTGGTGATGATCGCTCTCGATGGTATCTATGCCCTGTCCGAGGTCAATGAGGCGCGTTTCTCCCGCCCCGTCGATCATTTTGGGGAGCTTGGTGCGTTCAAATCCCAGCGTCCCGGTGCGGAAGACGGCACGGCTCTTGGTGAGCTCCATCATCTGCCGTGGCGTCGGCTCGTAGGTTTCGGGACTAGCCCCTTGGGGCATGAGTGTCTTCACCGTGAAGTGATTGCCGGCAATCGCCTCGACGATGTAGCGCAGCGGTTCGATGCTCACCGTCAGCACCGGGCGGTTATCGCCAGTGCCCTGGCGGCATGATGTCAGGACTATCAGGGTCGTCATCAGGAGAAGTGTGCAGGATGTGAGGCGGTGTAGCAGGGTTTTCATATGGAAGGAAAAGGTTGAGTGAGCTCGTGGTGAGAGATGGGGATGGGCGTCTGTTAGGATACTATCCGTTTTTATCGGCGTGATCGGTCCCTTATAGCACCGCGTAGGCGCGGACAATGAGCCAGTAACGCACAAACTTTCCCACCGTGACGGTCAGTATCGTGTAGAGCAGGTTGACGCGCAGATAGCCCATTGCGACGGTGAGCACTTCCCCGATGACGGGCAGCCAGGTCAGCAGACCGGCCCATGCCCCGTAACGCCTGACCCGGGTGAGGCCCTTTCGCAGGCGCTCGGGCGACACGCCGGCGTAGCGCGTGATCCACGCTTCGCGGCCAAGGCGGCCGATGCCGTAGTTTAAGAGTGAACCCATCGTGTTGCCCGCCGTACCCCAGATGAGGAGGCTCCAGGGAGATGCACCCGCTGCGAGCAGGCCGACAAGCACCAATTCGCTGCTGAAGGGCAAGATGCTGCCTGCCAAAAAAGCGGCCACGAACATGCCGGGGCCGCCGTACTCAATCAATAACGCGATGAAAGCGTCCATTTACTGCATTGGGAATAGGTGGTTATAGACTCCCAGAGCCAGCAGGAGGAGTAACGAGAGGTTGAACCATCCGCCGAAGAAGCGGCCTCGGCCCAGCGCATAGTAATGGGCGATGAGCAGAGACGAGTTGAGGATCAGCAGACGCAACATCTGCGAGGCATGGTCGGGCAACAGCAGCAGCCCGGCAATCAGCAGCACCTCTTGCATCGTGATGACGTAATAATACATGCGCGTGCGGATCTTGTCGTTATAAGCCGTGTGGAAGAAATGGACAAAGGCCAGCAGGGAGAAGAAGAGCACCGTGCAGCACGTTACGATCATCGGCAACGGCAGATGGCTGTAGTCGGGCAGGGTGGGGTGAAACCAGTCTGTCAGATAAAGGAAGGCCGTGTCGAGGTGGTTTTGCCAGATGGCATAGGCCGCATAGCCCCAATATGGAACCGCCGCGCCGAGGAGCGCCGCCGTAAATGAGCGCCAGGTAAACGTGCGCAGCTGGAATATCATGGAGATAAAATATGCCAGTCCGCACAGCAGCAGCGGCGGGAAGAACAGACTCCCCAGGCTGATCAGCAGGAAGGCGTGGAAGGCATAGCCCTGCGGCCGCGGTTGCTGATAAGAAGCGAAGAGCACGCCGTAGCTCATGATCAGGCACAGCCCGGGTATCGTCTCCTCTGACCATCCGTGGAGCATCGGGCAGACCGCCATGAGCATCAGGTAGGTTGTGCTCATCAGGCGCGAACGGATGCGCAGCAGGGCATTGCGGTTATTGAGCTCCATGATGGCGTAGGCCGTCAGGAGAGTGATTGCCAACCCTACCCAGCGCATGGCGTTCTCAGGGTCGGGGATGACCCATACGAGCAGAGTCAGCACAGCCATCACCGGCAGGGTAAAGCTGCCGGTCACGATGCGGTCGCGTAGGGTGTGTCGTCTTTGCATGAGGGTGCGGGTGCGTAGGGTAGGTTGCGGAAAGGGGGTTAATGGAGCAGGTCCTTACCGATGTCCGTTCGGTAATACTTCCCCTCGAAGTTGATGGCCCGTGCCCCCGCCATGGATTTGTCGAGCGCTTCGCGCTGGTCTTTTCCGTAGCAGCTCACGGCGATGACACGTCCGCCGCTGGTGACGAGCTTACCGTCTTTGATCGTCGTGCCGGCATGGAATACCACGCCCTCTTTGGCGGCTTCTGCAGTGCCCGTGATAGGGAATCCTTTCTTATAACTCTGCGGATATCCGCCCGAGACGAGCATCACGCAGACTGCAGCGCGGTCGTCGAAGGCGATCGTGCGCCGGTCAAGGTCGCCGGCCGCAACCCCCTCGAAGAGATCGACGAGGTCGCTCTTGAGACGCAGCATGACCGTCTCCGTCTCCGGGTCGCCCATGCGGCAGTTATATTCGATGACCTTCGGCTGACCATCGCAATTGATGAGGCCGAAGAAGATGAAGCCCTTGTAGTCAATGCCCTCTGCGGCGAGTCCGTCGACCGTGGGCTTGATGATCTCGCGCTCCACCTTGCCCATCCATTCGGGCGTAGCGAAGGGGACAGGGCTGATCGAACCCATACCGCCGGTGTTGAGGCCCGTGTCGCCCTCGCCGATGCGCTTGTAGTCCTTTGCTTCGGGGAGAATCTTGTAGTGGCGGCCGTCTGTCAGGACGAAGACCGAGCACTCGATGCCGCTGAGGAACTCTTCGATCACCACGCGGCTGGAGGCATTGCCGAACATGCCACCGAGCATCTCGCGCAGTTCTCGCTGTGCCTCTTCGAGGGTGGGGAGAATCAGCACGCCCTTGCCGGCGCAGAGTCCGTCGGCCTTGAGCACGTAAGGTGCTTTGAGCGTTTCTAGGAAGCGGCAGCCCTCCTCCACCTGCGTACCGTCAAAGGTAGCATAGGCAGCCGTGGGGATGTTGTGGCGCTTCATGAAGCCCTTGGCAAAGTCCTTGGAGCCTTCGAGCACAGCGCCCGCCTTGGAGGGGCCGATGACCGGCACGTCCTTGAGCAGGTCGTGGTGGGCGAAGTAGTCGTAGATGCCCTCGACGAGTGGCTGCTCCGGACCGACGACCACCATGTCTACCTCGCGGTCGATGACAATCTGGGCGATGCCGTCGAAGTCGTCAGCTTTGACGTCGATGTTTTCCCCCAGTGCGGAGGTGCCGGCGTTGCCCGGGGCGATGAGAAGTTGGTCTACGCGCGGGCTCTGCGCGATCTTCCATGCGAGGGCGTGTTCGCGGCCGCCGCTGCCTAAGAGTAAGAGCTTCATGATGTCTGGTTTAATTATTTCCTGCAAAGGTAGCTTAAGGATTGCGCAAGGCGAGTGCCATCAAAAAGAATTTTTGAATGGCCGAGCCGCAGCCAATCCTATTTAAGGCGTGTGGAGAGCAAAAGCAAAGCCACAGGATTTGCTTTTTGCTTTGCCGAGCCTCCCGCCGAGAGATCGTTATCACGTTAGAACGTTATCACGTAATAACGACGCTCCCGCAAATAACGGCCGCCCGCAAGTCTTCCGCCCCCTCCCCGCACATTATCTTTGCAACCATAACCCCTTCCCAACGCCCATGAACATCTTCCATCGCATCTTCCTCCTGCTGGCTGCCTGCTGCTGCATGGCCGCCCCGTCGGCAGCGCAGACCGCCGATTTCCACACCGTCCCCCTTCCCCGTGAGGTGCGTGCGCTCGGCGGCACGCCCTTCACCCTTACGGCCAAAACCCTCATCGTCTACCCTTCGGGTGACAAGGTCTTGCGGCGTCATGCCACCGAATTGGCCGGTTTCATCGAACAAGCCACGGGCCTCAAGCTCACGGTGAGTGACATCCCCGCCCAGCGTCAGTGCATCCGTCTGCTTACCTCCAACCGTCTGCCCGACGCCGAGGCCTATACCATCCGTGTCAACAGCGAGATCGTGATGCTCGAAGGCGGTGGGGCCGCCGGTCTCTATCATGCCGTGCAGACCTTGCGCAAGTCTCTCCCCCAGGGCACGGCGGCCCGAGTTATGCTCCCCGCCACGGAGGTCAATGACGTTCCGCGCTTTACCTGGCGCGGCGCCCACCTCGACGTAGCACGCCACTTCGTCACCCCCGACTCCGTGAAGCGCTACATCGACCTCCTCGCGCTCCACGGCATGAATCGTTTCCACTGGCACCTCACTGACGACCAGGGCTGGCGCGTGGAGTTGAAGAAATATCCCCTTCTCACCAAAGTCGGCTCGATGCGCGACCGCACCGTCATCGGTAACAACACGGGCCAGTATGACAACGTGCCCTACGGCGGATTCTATACCCAGCGCGAGATCCGCGACATCGTGCGTTATGCCGATGAGCGCCACATCACCATCGTGCCCGAGATCGACCTGCCCGGCCATATGCAGGCTGCCCTCGCCGCCTATCCCGAATTGGGCTGCACCGGCGGGCCCTATAAGGTGTGGGACATGTGGGGCGTCAGCCCCGACGTGCTCTGCGCTGGCAACCCGAAGGTCTACGACTTCATCGATGGCATTCTCGATGAACTGGTCAAGCTCTTCCCTACGTCCGACTACATCCATATCGGCGGCGACGAGTGCCCTAAGACCCGTTGGGAGGCCTGTCCCAAGTGTCAGGCCATGATCAAGGCACACCATCTCGAGGCCGCCGACGGCCATACCGCCGAACAGCGCCTGCAGAGCTATGTCATTCGCCACGCCGTGGCTCATCTTGAGAAGCTCGGCCGCAAGGCCATCGGTTGGGACGAAATCCTCGAGGGCGGACTTGCCCCCGGCGTGGCCGTGATGTCGTGGACCGGTGTCGGCGGCGGCATCGAAGCTGCTCGCCAGGGTCACAACGTCGTGATGACGCCTGCGCGTTATCTCTACTTCGACTACCGCCAGAGCGACGGCCCCGACGGCGGTTTCGAAGGTTCGGGCGGCTACCTCCCCATAGAGCAGGTTTATGCTTACGAGCCTGTGCCCCACGAACTCACTTCCGCCGAACAGAAGCACATTCTCGGCGTGCAGGCCAATCTCTGGTCGGAACACCTCGCAAACTTCCGTCAGGCTGAGTATATGGCTCTGCCGCGCATGGCGGCGCTCAGCGAACTCCAGTGGACGGAGCTTCATCAGAAGAATTTCGACAACTTCATGCAGCGCCTCCCCCGCCTGATCGACCTCTATCGTCGCGAGGGCTATAATTATTGTCGCACGGTCTACAATGTCAAGGCCGACCTCTCTACCGACACGGTGCGCCACGCCGTGATGGCCCGTCTCTCAACCCTCGACAACGCCCCGATCTATTACACGCTTGACGGCTCCGCCCCCACTACCGCCTCTGCGCGCTATGAAGGCCCCATTGCCATCACCCGTCCCGCCACGTTGCGCGCCTCGGCCCTGCGGGGCACGGGCAACGAGTGCGAGGTGAGCCGCGAGATCCACTTCAATCTCGCCACCGCCCGCCCCATCCGGCTCCTCCAGCCCTCCCATCGCAGCTACACCTATGCCGGTGCCGGCCTGCTGACCGACGGCCTTGTGGCCGCTACGACCAATTACAGCACGGGCGAGTGGCTGGGCTTCTGCGGCACCGATCTCGAGGCCGTCATCGACCTCGGAAGCGAGCAAACCGTCTCTAGCGTTGCTTTGCAAACCTGTGTGGAGAAGGGGTCGTGGGTCTTTGACGCCCGCGCCTTCACCGTCAGCGGCTCGACCGACGGCAAGACCTTCACTCAGCTAGCCACGGAGAGCTATCCCGTCATGCAGCCCACCGATCCCAATCGCATCTATCCCCACCGCCTGACCTTTACACCGGCCAAGGTACGCTACGTTAAGGTGCTGGTGCGCTCGGAGCACGAAATTCCCTCGTGGCATCCCGGCGCAGGTAACCCCGGCTTCCTCTTCGTCGACGAGATCGAGGTAAAGTGATTTGGTGTTTGTTCGACAAAAAGTACCGATCGGGCGACATAAATCGCCCGTTTGTCGAAAAAATTTGCCCCCTGGCACATTTCTGTTTACCTTTGCATCAGAAAACGAGACGAAGCGGGCAGTTTCCTCCGCTAGTCGAAGTTTCTTCTCTCCTAGAATATTAGATAGGAAATATAAGGTAATAGTGTTTTTTAGGTAAATGACGAAGGGCTATCCTCGCTGTGAAGCGCGGATAGCCCAATTTTTTTGCGCAGCCGCCGGAGGCTTCTGGTGAGATGCTCCCGGCGGTTGCCGTGTGTGGGGATGCAATGCGTTTTAACCCTCTTTTTCTTTCATCTCTCGAAGCAGGTCGAGGGCGCGGTTTTCGGCGGCTTCCATGATCTCACGCTCGCCGGGGCCTTTGTCGTTGATGCCGCAGAGGTGGAGTATGCCGTGAATGATCACGCGGTGGAGCTCGTCGTCGTAGGTTTTGTGGAAGAGTTCGGCGTTAGACCGCACCGTGTCGAGGCTGATGAAGAGGTCGCCGCTGATCACATCGCCTTCGCAGTAGTCGAAGGTGATGATGTCGGTGTAGTAGTCGTGTTGTAGATACTGGCGGTTGACCTCCAAGATCTTCTCGTCATTGCAGAAGACGTAGGCCACCTCGCCAACGCGGCGGCCATAGGTGGCGGCCACGGCTTTGACCCAGGCCGAGGTCTGGCGATGGGGAACGTGGGGCATCGCCACGTCGATGGTGTTGTATGAAATCATGCTTGTTTGTCGTCGTTAATCAGTTGGTCGAATAGTGAGCGCTCTGCGCCGGGCTGGCCGTAGCGTGAGCGTCCGAAGTGCTGGTAGGCCAGATCGGTCACCTCGCGGCCGCGCGGCGTGCGGCGGATAAATCCCTCTTTGATCAAGAAGGGCTCGTAGACCTCCTCGACCGTGCCGGCATCCTCGCCGATGGCCGTGGCGATGGTCGTGACGCCCACCGGGCCGCCTTTAAACTTGTCGATAATCGTCAGCAAGATCTTGCTGTCGATCTCGTCGAGTCCGTAGCGGTCGATGCCCAGCGCTTCGAGGGCATAGCGGGCGATGGCCGTGTCGATACGTCCCGTGCCCTTGACCTGGGCAAAGTCGCGTACGCGGCGCAGCAGGGCGTTGGCGATACGCGGCGTGCCGCGCGAACGGCCGGCGATCTCGTTTGCTGCCTCTTCGTCGATGGGCACCTTGAGGATGCTTGCCGAGCGCTTGATGATGCGGCGGAGCGTCTCGGCGTCGTAATACTCCAGATGGAGGTTGATGCCGAAGCGGGCACGCAGAGGGGCGGTCAGCAAGCCGCTGCGCGTTGTCGCGCCGACGAGGGTAAAGGGGTTGAGATCTATCTGGATGCTGCGGGCTGCCGGTCCCTTGTCGATCATGATGTCGATGCGGTAGTCCTCCATGGCCGAGTAGAGATATTCCTCTACGACGGGTGCCAAGCGGTGAATCTCGTCGATGAAGAGCACGTCGTTGGGTTCCAGACTCGTCAGCAGGCCGGCCAGGTCGCCCGGCTTGTCGAGCACGGGGCCTGAGGTGAGCTTGAAGCCTACGCCCAGTTCGTTGGCGATGATGTTGGAGAGGGTTGTCTTGCCCAAGCCCGGCGGGCCGTGGAGTAGGGTATGGTCGAGGGGTTCGCCGCGATACTTCGCCGCCTCGACAAAGACGCGCAGGTTGTCGACGACCTTGAGCTGACCGCTGAAGTCGTCGAAGCGTAGGGGGCGGAGAGCGTTTTCAAAGTCGCGTTCGCTGGGCGACGGGGCCGCTTGTTCGGCTCTGATATCAAAAGTATCTTCGTTGTTCACGCTTGCAAAATTAAGCTTTGCGCCGTCAGCATATGCCCCTTGCGCTATAAAAGATGAGGGGAGCGCATAACGTTTGCGAGGCAGCACCGCCAGCGCCGGTTGTGGCGCTTGGGTACTGCCT
This sequence comes from Alloprevotella sp., assembly GCA_052272595.1. Classification (GTDB taxonomy): domain Bacteria; phylum Bacteroidota; class Bacteroidia; order Bacteroidales; family Bacteroidaceae; genus Alloprevotella. The sequence continues at coordinate 31,214 of DAVZJV010000005.1, read as the reverse complement.
CGGAGTGAGAGTTGTTAATGATTAGAAGGGGAGTGGGGAGCTCAGGATTCCCCGAATGGAGCAGAAGGTAACTCGATAGTTCTACTTGGATAACTTGTGGTCGCGCAGGGCGTTGGAAAAGAGCTTGAAGAAGTCGTAGTTGAGGATCACGGAGAGTCTCATTAAAAGTTCTGTGTCGAGATGGTCTTTCGCGAAAATCTTGTAGACGTTTGTCCTGCTGCAAACCAACTGAGTGGCCAACCATGCTACCGTTTTATCCTGCTCTGTAAGTCTGTTTCTGATATGGTCGCCTATTATCATAAGGTGAAATCTTTAAATGGCGTTATCGTAAGGTTTCTTTAATTTGCGAAAGTACCCTTTCTAATCTGGTGTTGCAAGCAAGGCGTGTCCCCAATAAGGCGACAGTAACAAAATGGCTGGCGGGGTCGCGGTTTCTCGCCGCCGTCGGGCTTGGTCGCTGCCGGTTGCAGAAGCGCCTTCACGCTTCCGCAAGAAGCGGCCTTTAGAGGTTACGCGCATGCGCGCGTAAGGGGTATTTTGTGACGAAAGTGCTGTCAAATGTCAGCCGGTGCGGCATCGATTCCCGTCACGGCGTTGGGGTATTTTGTGACGAAAGTGCTGTCAAATGTCAGCGGATGTGCCCTGATGCGCTGTAAATCAATTGGAAGTGATTTTCTCGCGGCTTATTTTCTGTCAGCTTTTTGTCAAGATCTGTCAGTTTTCTGTCAGAAATCTGTCAGCAAGGCCCTTGCAGCTTTCTAGCCGCAGACAGCTTGCTATATCATCGGCCGCCTTCCCGATGGTCGTGATATGAAGGTCGGCTGACAGATCCTGACAGAAAGCTGACACTTCTAGATTTTGTGGCCGATCATGATGGGCTGAATTCCAAGGAGTTGTGTTGCGGCTATGACAGCTTGACAGAAAAAACGCAAAACCTTTTGCTTCTATCACTAAGGCGTGCCGTTTTGACGAGCAGCCTGCTCCTCGCGGCGAGCAGGCTGTTCGTCAGGCCGCGTGGCGCTCCCTCCCGTCAGTTGTGGGCAAGGCATCTGCGCGGTAGACGGCGGTGCCGTATCACTGGCTTCAAATCGTGCATCTTCCTCCTTACTGACGCATTATTTGTAATTTTGCCACTCATCTTAAAGACTTCTTACAGCTCCCATGGTTCTCAACTACATATGGATCGCCTTCTTCGCCGTGGCCTTCGTCATTGCGGTGATCAAGCTCGCCTTCTTCGGCGATGTGGCGGTCTTCCCCGCTATCATGGATTCCACCTTCTCGACAGCCAAAACTGCCTTTGAGATTTCGCTCGGTCTGACCGGTGTGCTCTCGCTCTGGCTCGGCGTGATGAAGATCGGAGAGCGTGGCGGCGTGGTCAACGCCCTCTCGCGGCTGCTAAGTCCGCTCTTCAGCCGCCTCTTTCCCGACATACCTAAGGGGCACCCCGTCTACGGCAATATCTTTATGAACATTGCCGCCAACATGCTCGGTCTGGACAATGCCGCCACACCGCTCGGACTTAAAGTGATGGAGGAGCTCCAGGCGCTCAACCCGAAGAAAGACACGGCGACCAACCCGATGATCATGTTTCTCGTGTTCAACACCTCGGGGCTTACCATCATTCCCGTGAGCATCATGGTCTATCGTGCCCAGATGGGCGCAGCGCAGCCCAGCGACATCTTCATGCCCATCCTCATCGCCACCTTTTTCTCCACCTTGGCGGGGGTCATCATTACGAGTCTCTATCAGCGCATCAACCTCTTCCAGCCCGTTATCCTCGTCACGCTCGGCGGCCTCTGCGCTGCGGTGGCCGCCCTGTTGTGGGGCTTCAGCCAACTCGACGGGCCGATGATCAACCTCGTCGGTACGACGACGGCCAACGTGCTGCTCTTCTTGATCATCATGGCCTTTATTCTGGCCGGCGTGCGGCGGAAGGTCAACGTCTACGACGCCTTCATCGAGGGGGCAAAGGGCGGATTTGAGACTGCCGTGCGCATCATTCCCTATTTGGTGGCCATCCTTGTGAGCATCGGCGTCTTTCGTGCTTCGGGTGCGATGGACTGGCTCATCGACGGTGTGAAATGGCTCGTCGGCCTGACCGGTTGCGACGCCCGGTGGGTGGGCGCTCTCCCCACCGCCCTGATGAAGCCCCTCTCGGGCAGCGGCGCACGCGGCATGATGGTCGATGCCATGCAGACTTACGGTGCCGACTCCTTCGTAGGGCGGCTGAGTTGCATCTTTCAAGGCTCGACCGACACGACCTTCTACATCTTGGCCGTCTACTTCGGTTCCGTGGGCATCACCCGCACGCGCCACGCCGTGGTCTGCGGCCTTTTGGCCGACCTGGCCGGCGTAATCGCGGCGATCGGCGTGTGCTACCTCTTCTTCGGCTAACCGGTCCGCTTTGCGGGCTTTCTCCCTTTACCTTATCGTACATTGCTATGTCAGGCTCTCCCTCTTCCGCACACGTCACCGTCCAGCCCCGTCAGGGCGGCATGAAGGCTTTGGCCAAGGATACGGCCATCTACGGGCTCTCGAGCATCGTGGGACGTTTCCTCAATTACCTGCTCGTGCCGCTTTATACGGCCAAACTCGCCGCGTCATCGGGCGGCTACGGTGTCATCACCGAGGTCTATAGTTACGTAGCCCTGCTGCTCGTCATCTTGACCTTTGGCATGGAAACCACCTTCTTCCGCTTCGTCAATAAGGAAGAGGAGAATCCCCTGCGCGTCTACTCCACGACACTCATCATGGTCGGTCTTGTCGGCCTGGCCTTTGTCGCTGCTGTGCTGGGTTTCCTCGGCCCCATCTCTCGCGCCCTCGACTATGCCGCCCATCCCGAATATCTCGGCATGATGGCCGTCTGCGTGGCGATCGACGCCTTCCAGTGCATCCCCTTTGCCTACCTGCGTTACCGCCGCCGTCCGATCAAGTTTGCCGCCCTCAAGCTGCTCTTCATCTTCCTCAACATCGGGCTCAACCTCCTCTACTTTCTTGTCTTGCCGGCCCTTTATGCCCATCCCGACCACCAGGCCTGGGTGAGCGCCATCTACTCGCCGACCTACGGCGTGGGCTATGCCTTTGCCATCAATCTCTTCTGCACCGCACTGATAACCTTCTTCTTCTATAAAGAACTCACCGGCTTCCGCTGGACCTTTGACCGCTCGCTGGCACGGCGCATGCTGAGCTATTCGTGGCCTATCCTCGTGCTCGGCATTGCCGGCATCCTCAACCAGACGGCCGACAAGATGATCTTCCCCCGCATGGTTTCGGGGCATGAGGGCAAGGTGCAGCTCGGCATCTACGGCGCGAGCGTCAAGATCGCCATGATCATGGCCATGATCACCCAGGCCTTCCGCTACGCCTACGAGCCCTTCGTCTTCGGCAAACAGCGTGACAAAGACAACCGCGCCACCTATGCCAAGGCCATGAAGTATTTCCTCATCTTCACCCTCTTGGCCTTCCTCATCGTGATGGGGTATATCGACATCCTCAAACACATCATCGGCCGCTCGTATTGGGAGGGCCTTAAGGTCGTGCCCATCGTGATGGCTGCGGAGATCATGATGGGCGTCTACTTCAACCTCTCTTTCTGGTATAAACTCATCGACAAGACCATCTGGGGGGCATGGTTCTCGGGCATCGGCTGCCTCGTGCTCATTGCGGTCAATGTGATCTTCATTCCCTCGTGCGGCTACATGGCCTGCGCCTGGGCTGGTTTTGCGGGCTATGGCACGGCAATGGTGTTGAGCTATATCGTCGGCCAGCGCTACTATCCCATCAACTATCCCCTCAAGCGCATCGGCGGCTATGTACTGATAACCGTCGTCTTCTTCGTCGTGATGCAGCTTGCCGGCACTTACGTGCCCCAGCTCTGGCTGCGTCTGCTGATCAATTCGGGCTGTATCGCACTCTTCATCGCACATACGATCCATTACGACTTCCCCCTTGCCAACCTCCCCGTGGTGGGAAAATACTTTAAGAAGTAAGCGCCGTACCTCATGAAGCAACATCCCACTGAGACGTATACCTTGCCCTGCGGGCTGCGCATCGTCTTCCAACAAGCGGCCATACCGGTCGTCTACTGCGGCTACGTCGTCTGTGCCGGCACGCGCAACGAGACCGATGAAGAGTCAGGAATGGCCCATTTCATCGAGCACATGACCTTTAAGGGCACGGCGCGGCGCAATGCCCTTGCCGTGAGCCGCTACCTTGAGCGTGTGGGCGGTGATCTCAACGCTTATACCACCAAGCAGGAGACCGTCTACCACGCTACGGTCATGCCCCGCCACTTCGGACGGGCGGTCGACCTGCTCACCGACATCGTCTTCCACAGCCAGTACGAACAGCGCGAGATCCAACGGGAGGTCGAGGTAATATGCGATGAAATCGACAGTTATCGCGACTCTCCCGCCGATCTGATCTTCGATGACTTCGAGCGTCTCCTCTTCCCCGGCCAGCCTTTGGGGCGCGATGTGCTGGGGAAAAAGGAGCGATTGCGCACCTATACCCAGACCGATGCCTGCGCCTTTGCTCGGCGTTGGTACCGTCCCGAGCGGGCCGTCTTCTTCGTCTACGGCAGTGCCTCTTTCCCCTCTGTCGTGCGCAAGCTGGAAGAACTTTTCGAGGCGGAGAACTTTTCCCCGTGCCCGCCGGCCGTGCCCGATCTTCCTACCCCTATGCCTCGCTTCGAGGGCATCGTAGAGACCATTCACCGCGACACCCACCAGGCCCATGTGGTCATCGGCGGCCCCACCTTTGCCGGTGACGATCCGCGACGCTTTGCGTTGTCGCTGCTCAACAATGTGCTCGGCGGGCCGGGCATGAGTTCGCGCCTCAACGTCGCGCTGCGCGAGCGAGCCGGCCTGGTCTACAGTGTCGACAGTTACCTCAACAGCTATCCCGATGCGGGCTTCTGGAACGTATACTATGCTTGCGACGATGCCGACCTGAGTCATTGCCGCAGGCTCTTCGACAAAGAGCTGAGACGCCTCCGCTCCGAGGGGTTGGGCCCGCGTCAGCTCGCCGAGGCCAAGAAGCAACTCTGTGGACAGCTCACCGTGGCTGCGGCCTACTATGAGGACTTTGCCCTGCGCATGGCCAAAGGGTACGCCTTTTATAACAATCTGCGCGGTCTCGAAGACCTGCGCCGCTCGATCGAGGCCGTCACGGCGGAGGAGGTGCAGGACGTGGCGCGTGAGGTCTACGATCCTGCCCGCCTCACAACCCTGATGTATCGTTAGACGCCCATGCTCTCAGCCGAACAAATCAAGCGCGAGGCCGCCCGGCTGGGATTCAGCGCCTGCGGACTGGCCCGAGCACGGCGCGTTGCGCCGGAACGCGAGACGGAGCTGCGGAGATGGCTGGCAGACGGGTGTCAGGGAGAGATGGATTATCTGGCCCGCAACATCGAGATGAAGCTGGATTCGCGCCTCCTCGTGACGGGAGCAAAGACCATCGTCTCTCTTGCCGTCAACTATTACCCCGGGGAGATAGGGGGGAAGGAGGAAAAGTGCGATGAAACCGGCCGTTCTGCCGACTTTATCCCCCACCTGGCTCGCTATGCCTATGGCAGCGACTACCATGATGTGGTCAAAGCGATGCTCCGCAGCCTGATGGTTGCGCTCGGCCTGAGCGAGGGAACTGACGGGCGCTGCTTTGTCGATACGGCACCTGTGGATGAGAAATATTGGGCCGTGCAGGCCGGCCTGGGCTGGCGCGGACGCAATTCGCTCCTGATCATCCCCGGGGGCGGTAGCTATTTCTTCCTGGGCGAATTGATCCTTATCGATGAGGCCGATGTCTATGACAGCCCCATTACCCCACGCTGCGGCCATTGCACCCGCTGCATCGATGCCTGCCCTACGCAGGCGCTGCGCGGTGACGGCACAATGGATGCTCGTCGCTGCCTCTCTTATTTGACGATCGAATATCGCGGAGATCTGCCTGATGGGACCGGGAAGCAGATGGGCGACTGCATCTATGGCTGCGACCGCTGTGCCGAGGCTTGCCCCTATAACGCCCGCTTCCCCCGCCCCACGGAGATCGATGCCCTACGTCCCCGAGCCGCGCTCAAGGAGATGTCTGACGCTGATTGGCGCACGCTAACCGTGGAGCGCTATCGGGAAATTTTCCGTAAAAGTGCGGTGAAGCGAGCAAAATATGAGGGTCTCATGCGCAACATTGCAGCCGTTGAGGCGGCAAAGGATATGGGGCGGAGCAAAACGGAAGCGGCAGACGAATAGGGACTCCTCGATTTTATGGAATGACGTGATCTCGTGATAACATCGTCACGGCGCCGTCTTTTCCCCCTATTTCAACAGCAATCCCGCATCCGGCATATGTTAGTTATATGCTCGGCGCGGGATTGGTCATTCGTGCTATGGCTTAAGCCTTGCCTCAGGCGGGATATTCGTCGAAGGCATAGAGGATGGTCGAGAGGTAGCGCTCGCCCGTGTCGGGAAGCAGGGCGACGATCGTCTTATCGGCGTTTTCGGGCTTCTTGGCCAGTTCGATGGCGGCATGGAGCGCGGCACCCGAGGAGATGCCCACAAGCAGGCCTTCCTTCTTAGCCAGCAGACGGGAGGCGTGTACGGCTTCCTGGTCGCCGACGGGGATCACCTCGTCGACAGCGGTGGCGTCATAGTTCTTAGGCACGAAGCCGGCGCCGATGCCCTGGATCTTGTGCGGGCCTGAGGGCTTTCCTTCGAGCACGGCCGAGGTGGCGGGCTCTACGGCGTAAGTCTTGATGGCCGCATTGTGAGCCTTGAGGCCCTGCGAAGTACCGCTCACCGTGCCGCCCGTGCCGACGCCGGCCACGAAGATGTCGACCTTGCCGTCGGTGTCGCGCCAGATCTCTTCGGCTGTCGTAGCCTTGTGGATGGCGGGGTTGGCGGGATTTTCAAACTGCTGCGGGATGAAGGCACCGGGATTCTCGTCCTTCAGTTCCTGTGCCTTGGCAATGGCCCCCTTCATGCCCTGCGCCCCCGGCGTGAGCACCAGCTCGGCGCCCAGTGCCTTGAGCAGATTGCGGCGCTCGAGGCTCATCGTCTCGGGCATCGTCAGAATGAGGCGGTATCCCTTGACAGAAGCTACCCAGGCTAGACCGATGCCCGTGTTGCCGCTTGTCGGCTCAATGATGAGGCCGCCGGGCTTGAGCAATCCCTTCTTCTCGGCATCCTCTACCATGGCTAGGGCGATGCGGTCTTTGACGCTGCCGCCGGGATTGAAATATTCCAGCTTCACAATGAGGTGAGCCTTCAGACCGAGTTCGGTCTCTACGTTCTTCACTTCGAGCAGCGGGGTGTTGCCCACCAGCTCCGTCAGGCTTTGATAGATCTGTGCCATAATGTATGATGATGTTTTTGTGTGGTTATAATGATGAGTGTCGTTCCGAGGCACTCCTTTGCTTGCCCTTTCGCATGGGGTAGGGGAGTTGACCTTGTTTCGTGGTGCAAACTTCCCCATAAATGTCCCCCTCGCCAAATCGTTTGGGGTGGAAAATGAGCGCACGCGTCAGATTTAGTATGATGTTGGTATTCCCTTCTACCTCATGTGTGGTATGAGACCGGATGATTTGGGTCTCAGTGGATAGTGCGTGCCGGTCTGTGCGATGCATGGTGTTTGGGCGGCTCGCCGAAGGCCTCGAAAAAGACTTCTCGGCGAAAAAACCTTCGATTTTTTGCCCCAAGCTCTTGCAAGTTCGGAAAAAGGTTGTACCTTTGCACCGCAAAACAAGACAACACGACCTCTCCGGAAGTCAGGTAAGGAAGTTTGGGTGAGTGGCTGAAACCACCAGTTTGCTAAACTGACGTACGGTAATTTCCGTACCGGGGGTTCGAATCCCCCAGCTTCCGCTCGCTATGGCGCTTTCATCTAATGGTTAGGATACATGCCTCTCACGCATGGTATACGGGTTCGATTCCCGTAGGCGCTACTTTAGGAAGGAACCACAAAGGTTTCTTCCTTTTTTCTTGCCTGAAGGGCGGTGGTCGGGGTGCTTATCGACCAAATGCGCACGAAGTATAAAAAAAGTGCTTCAGCGCTTTGGCTCTTTCAGCTGAATAGCCTACTTTTGCACTCGCTATTAGGCACAGTGGGTTTAGGCCACGTGCAGATGGCGCGGTTCGGTCCCTTCGTCTATCGGTTAGGACGAGAGATTTTCATTCTCTAAAGAGGAGTTCGACTCTCCTAGGGACTACTCAATAATAAGACTACACACGATAATGGCAAACCACAAATCATCTGTAAAACGCATCCGTCAGACGGAGACGCGCCGCCTGCGTAACCGTTACTATGCCAAGACGATGCGTAACGCTGTGCGCAAGCTGCGCGCAACGACTGACAAAGCAGCTGCCGTAGAACTTCTGCCTAAGGTGCAGAAGATGCTGGACAAGCTCGCTAAGACGAACCTCATTCACAAGAACAAAGCTGCCAACCTCAAGAGCAGCGTGATGCGTCACGTCAGCAAGCTCGCTTAATTGTCGAGTCAAGACAGGTTCATAAGATTAAAAGGTTAGAACCTCCGTCGGATAACCCTCCGACGGAGGCTTTTCTTTTATCGCCCGGTTCTCTCTCATGCGTTACTTTATCCTTGCTTCCTTTTTCATCGTTCTCTACTTCGCCTGCTGTGAGGGCGATGACGATAACCATGCCCTCCGAGCCTCGGACGCTGACAGCGCTTTGACTGTTGAGACAGGGGACTCAATCTATCCAGTCCAGCCGGGGACGGCATATAATGATTCTGGCTGTTTGTCTGACAGTCTCACGTCTGCCGTGCCGGTAGCCACAAGCGCTTCCGTCCCTGCACCTCCCCCTCCGAGCCCCGCCTCGGAAGCCTATGACGACGGCTACCACAATGGTTATGACGATGGCTACCGGGATGGCAGTGAGGGGCATTCCCGCGAATATAGCTTCGATGACGGCAACGGTTATCGCGGCCGCTCTGCCATCCGTTATCGTGTCGGTTATGAGCAAGGCTATGAAGACGGCTTCAACGAAGGTGTCTCCGAGCGGCATCAGTCCGGGGCCGATTGAGTCGAACGCCGTATCTTTACCCGGTATTTATTCCATCCTCTAATTCCGCATCTCTATGCGCCATCTCGCTACCGTCTTTCTGCTCCTACTCCTGGCGCTCAATCTTTGTGGCTGCCGTAAGAACCCGCGGCCTGCCCCTGGGTATGGGGCTGAAGAACTTGAGGCATGGGGCGACTCCGTAGATTCCGCCCTCACGCGCAGGGACAGCATCCGGCGCGCGGCCGACAGCATCGCCGAGGCGGAACGTCTAAAGAAAATGGACGAAGAAGCTGAGCGTTCCGAGCGCAGTGCGCGGGTGAGGACTGCCAGTTCGTCTTCGTACGGCGCTTCCTCATCCGGCTCCTCTTCCGACGGCGGCAGTTATCGCGAGGGCTATAACGACGGCTACCGCGCCGGCTATCGGGACGGTCTCGACGGCAATGTCTATGTCCCCACGAACAGGGGCGGACGCTACGGCGAAGGCTATATCTCGGGCTATCGGGACGGCTTTGACCAGGGGAATGCCGAGCTCCGTGCCAACAGCGATATCTGACGGGACTTTGGCCGCATGCTGCCGGCTATACTTCCTGCCATCTACCTAAACAGACTCACCGCCCATAGCTGCGCTTTGTCGCGATATGGGCGGTGAGTCTGTTTAAGGTATGCGCTTGATGCGTCTGAAGGCCTTTAGCGGGCTCCTACAGGCCTTTTTTCGGCTTGCTGGTATGTTTGCCTATCCCTGCTGGTGCCGCAAGAGTCTGCTAGGGGGCTTATTCTCCCCAGTCGCCGCGGTCGAGGCTGCGGTAGCTGATGGCCTCCTTGATGTGGGCTGCGCTGATATCGGGGGCGCCGGCCAGGTCGGCAATGGTGCGGGCTACCTTGAGGATGCGGTCGTAAGCGCGGGCGGAAAGGTCAAGACGGCGCATGGCGCGGGAGAGCGTCTGTGCCGCTTCCTCGTCGAGGTGGGCATGCCGCTCAAGGAGGGAACGGGTCATCTGTGCGTTGCAGTGGATGCCCTTCTGGTCGGCATAGCGTGCCGTCTGGATGGCCCGGGCCTTGATTACACGTTCGCGGATGGCGCTGCTGGGCTCGCCTGCGGGGGCCTTGGCCAGCTCTTCTACGCTCACGGGCGTCACCTCCACCTGGATGTCGATGCGGTCGAGCAAGGGGCCGGAGATCTTGCTCATGTAGCGCTGTATCTGAGCGGGGGAGCAGGAGCAGCCGTGCGTCGGGTGGTTGTAGTAGCCGCAGGGGCAGGGATTCATCGAGGCTACGAGCATGAAGGAGCAGGGGAGGGTCACCGTATAGGCCGCGCGAGAGATGGTGATCTCACGGTCTTCGAGCGGCTGGCGCAGGGTCTCGAGGGCGGTGCGGGAGAACTCGGGGAGCTCGTCGAGGAAAAGTACGCCGTTGTGCGCCAGGCTGATCTCACCGGGCTTGCAGGTCGTGCCGCCGCCGATGAGGGCCACGTCGGAGACCGTGTGGTGGGGCGAGCGGAAGGGGCGGATGGTGATGAGCGAGGTGTCGCGTCCGAGTTTGCCCGCCACGGAGTGTATCTGCGTCGTCTCAAGACTCTCGGCCAGGGTCAGCTGTGGGAGGATGGAGGGGAGGCGCTTGGCCATCATGCTCTTACCGCAGCCGGGACTGCCGACGAGCATGATGTTGTGGCCTCCCGCGGCAGCCACCTCAAAGGCCCGTTTGACGGCGGGCTGGCCCTTGACATCGGCAAAGTCGTAGGGGAAATTCGTCTGCGCAGCATAAAACTCCTCGCGCGTGTTGATCTCCGTCGGTTCGAGTCCGCCCTTCCCTTCGAGGAAGGCAATCACCTGGGCCAGCGTATCGGCGCCGTAGACCTTGAGACGGTTGACCACGGCGGCCTCACGCACGTTGGCACTCGGGACGATGAGGCCCTCAAACCCCATGGCCCTGGCCTTGATGGCGATGGAAAGGGCGCCGCGCACGGCCCGCACGGAGCCGTCGAGCCCCAGTTCGCCGACGAAGACGAAGCGCTCCAGCGGCTCCAAGGGGAGATGCTTCACCGAGGCGAGGAGTCCCAAGGCCAGCGGCAGGTCATAGCCGGAACCCTCCTTGCGCAGGTCGGCGGGGGCGAAGTTGATCGTGTAGCGGGTGCTCTCGGGCATCATGATCTTGCTGCTCTGGAGTGCCCCTTCGACCCGCAGGCGACTCTCCCGCACGGCATTGTCGGGGAGGCCGACCATGAGGAAGAGGTTGTCGGCTGACTGCGACGTCATCTTTCTGGAGTTTACCTCGATGACGACGGGCAGGGCCGCCAGGCCGTTGACGGCGCAGGTGTTGACTTTGGCTAGCATGGGCAGAAGGTCGGTTTAGAGCCTGAGGGCGGCGGGATCGGTGACGTCACGCTGGACGATGCGGCCGGAGGGATTGACCAGCATGCATGAGGGCACGTAGTGGAGACCGAGTTTTGAGACAAGGGGAGACTCAAAGGCCTGGCGGTCGCAGATGATGGGCCACGAGATGGTGTCGGTGCGCAGACGGTCGCGCAGCACGTTGCGGTCAACATCGAGCGAGACGATGAGGACGGTCCATTTGCCCCCTGTCTGGCGCAGGCGGTCGCGGAGTTTGCGCAGGAAGGGCTGCGTCTCGTTGGCCCATGTGCCGATGCAGACGATGGCAAGGTTACGCTCTCTGTAGTCGCTCGAGGAGACGGTCCGCCCGTCGGTCGTCTCAGCCGTAAAGGCCGGGAGCGTCTCACCCACACCGTTGGTGAAGATGGGGCGATAGAAATCGTCGAGGATGGTCACGGCGCGCTGGCGGGGCTGCGCCTTCTTGAGTACGTCGAGCAGACGGAGGGCCTCGGCGGCGTCGGGCGTCTGCTGTGTGGCGTAATACTTGCGGAATACGGCCACGGCAGCCAGTGTGGCGGGGTGGGCCGTGATGAAGGCTGAGGCGGCCATGCTGGCATCGCTCTGCGGTTTGCCTGCCTGAGAGAGGCGGAAGGTCGTGAGGAGTTCGTTGTCCTCTGTGCCGCTGACCTCAGCCTCGCCGATTTTGGCGGCCTCGCCCTTGAGCTTTACCGTCTTCCCCGGTTCGAGGACCACATAGGTCTGCGTGAAGTTAGGGTAGAGGAGGGTGACGAGGGTGGGTTCGGTGAGCTTGCGCTCATAGACGAAGGCGCCGTCGCTGATGCGCACGGTGTCGACTCCGTCGAAGGCGCCGTCTTCGCTGTAGACATAAAACTCGGCATCGTTGACTCCCGTCAGCGTGCCTTTGAAGCGGGCGCGGTCCTTGCCCGGACCGCAGGCCGTGAGCAGGGCCAGCAGGAGGAGAGGGAGGAGGGAGTAGAGAATGTGTCGCATGGGCCAGGTGTAATGAAAAGAAGCGCGGCGGGGAGAGGCTATCTCCCCGCCGCGCGTGGTGTGGGTCTGTTGTGTGGATTCAGCGGGACGGAAGCGAATGGGGCATCGGCAGGAGTCTTGCCTTGGGGCGTCCGTTGCTCGCCGAACTTTAAGACATTGTTACTTCACGATGCTCTGGAAGGTGGCGTCGTTGAAGAGGCTGACGAACTCGAGGTCCTTCTTGGCGCGGGCCTTGAGTGAGGCATCCTTGGCGAAGGCCTCCTTAAGGCTGGCGATGGCGGCGTTCTGCTGAGCGCTGCGGGCGGCCACGATAGCCTTAAGATAGTCGGTCAGGGCGTCAGGCTTGGCAATGCCTGCAAGCGTCGTGCCGGCGGCTGCATAGTCCTTGTTGAGGATCTGTGCGAGGGCGGCGGAGTTGGTCTTCACGCCCTGGAGGTTCTGGGCGGCCTGAGCGTAGTCACCGTTAGCCACCTGGATGTTGCCGAGGACCTCCTTGTAGTTCTTGGCCGTGGTACCCTTGCCGAGGTAGTTGGCAGCATCGTCGAGCTTACCCTCGGTGATTGCGAGGAGAGCCTTGTTGGCATTTACTTCAGGAGCATCGGCCTTCTTGCTAGCAGCCTCGTCTACGTAGCGCTTGGCAGCGGCGAGATCGCCGGCCTTATAGGCCAGAGTGGCGAGGTTGTTGTAGGCACGATAGTCAGCAGGATACAGCTTCGTCGTCTTGGTGTAGATGTCCTTCTGCTCTGCAGCGTTGTCGGTGAGCGTTGCGGCATAGAGCATCTCCTCGACGGAGAGCTTGGAGGGATCTTCCTTATACTGAGCCTGGATCTCGTCGTCGGTGCGGCCGATGAGGTTGTAGTTGATCGTCAGGCGAGCGCGACGCAATTCGGGGAGAATCTCGTCGGCCAGTTCGGTAAAGGCAGCGCTGAGGTTGCGGATCTGCTTCTCGCGCTCCTCAGGATCCTGATACATCGAGAGGACGCGGAGGATGACATCCTTGTCCTGGATGTTAGAGGCGCTGACGAGCTGCTGGAAGCCGTCCCAGTCCTCTGCGGTGTATTTCGTGTCGACGTCGGTCTCGAGCTTCTCCTTCTTGAGCTGGCTGTGTACATAGTTCGAGGAGGTCTTCTCACGCTTCTGGGCGAGTGACTTGTTGAAGTCGAACTTACCGTCGGGTGAAGCGTAGGCGGAGATCTCGACGTTGTCAAGGAGATAGCCCTTCTTGTCAGCCTTGATATCACGGAGCGTCTTGACGAAGTCAGCTACGGAGGTAGACTTCAGCTCGCTGTTGCGGATGTTGGCCTGGTTGATGATATACTTGATCTGAGCCTCCTTGGTCTGCTTGATGGCATACTGGTAGGCATCGGGAGCAAGTTCGGTGTTGGCGCTTCCGGCCGTTTGGCTGATGAGGGTGGAAGTGGCGATGACGCCGTCGGCCACCTTGACGGCGGGCACGTTGACGGTCTTCTTGCCCACCTGTGCCTGGAAGGTCAGGTAGAGCTCGCTCTGCTGCATCTCGGGCACGTAGGTGAAGGAGTTCTTCATCGTATAGTTACCGCCAAGCTTGTAGGAGATCTCTTGGTTGTTGCCCTGTACCTTCTCACCCTGGAAGGTTGCGGGCTGGCCTACGGCCTTGCCGTCGGCGTAGCGCAGTTCGGGGAGAACGGTAACGACGGCCTTCTTCTTCATGTACTTCTCGGGGAAGCGTCCGTTGATCGTGACAGGCACCTTTCCGCCCACGGCCTCCATGGGTGAAGGGGTAACGGTGAAGTTGTCGGCGGAGAGCTCGCCCAGCTTGTTACAGCCGGTCAGTACGAGAGTACCCGCGAGCAAGCACGATAGATAAATGCGATTGTGCATGAGTGAGAATATGGATGATGTGTGTTATTTGCTTATGGAATAGTTCGTCAGGGGCTTGCCCCGTGACGTTTCGTTCTGCTAGACAAGGCAAATATAGTGCGAAAAGCGTATGATTCGCTTGGCTTTAGCGCTTTTTATGCCTTTTGCCCTGTATTATGCAGCCTTTTGCGGATGCTCACCCAGCCGACGACACCATTTTCCGCCGCACATGCAGTAAAGTCCGAGGGCAATGAAGGGGATGCTCAGTAGCTGCCCTTGGTTGATGCCGATCGTGTGTTGCATGGCGAGCTCCCAAGGCTCCTGCACTTCCTTGAAGAACTCTACGATGAAGCGGAAGGTGAAGATGGCCGTCAGGCAGGCGCCGAAGTAGAAGCCCGTCCCCACACGGCGGGGCCAGCGCTTGTAGAGCCAGAGGCCGATGAAGAAGAAAACGAAGTAGGCCACGGCCTCATAGAGCTGTCCGGGATGGCGGGGCAGAGTCTCACCGTTCTGGACGAAGACGAAGCCCCAGTCCGTGCCGGTGAATTTGCCGACGATCTCGGAGTTCATCAGGTTTCCCAGGCGGATGAAGCAGGCGCAGATGGGCGTGGCGATGGCGATGTCGTCGAGCACGCGCATGAGGTTGACCTTATAGCGGCGTACGTAGAGCCACAGGGCAATCATCAGGGCGAGCGTACCGCCGTGTGAGGCAAGGCCGGCGTAGCCCGTATACTTCCACGATCCGTCGGCGAGGCGGTGCATCGGCAGCACGATCTCGAGGGGATGGCTTAGGAAGTAGCCGGGCTCGTAGAGCAGGCAGTGCCCCAGTCGGGCACCGGCCAGAATGCCGATGAAGCAGTAGAGAAAGAGGGGATCAAACTTCTCCTGCGGCAGGCCCTGATGACGGTAGAGTCGCAGTACGACGATGTAGGCCAGCATCAGGCCGATACACCAGCAGAGGGCGTACCAGCGCACGGCGAAGCTGCCGATGTGGAAGGCCACGATGGAGGGATCCCAGAGAATATAGAGTGGCATAGGGGGAAGAGAAGAGAAGTTAAGGAGTTAAGAAGTTAAGGAGTTAAGCCGAATGGGGCTAAAGGCTTGAGGGCAGGCGTTACGCCAGTATCGGCTTAACTTCTTAACTTCTCTAATTCCTTAACTTCCAAGAAGAACTCCTGATGAAACTATACGTTGAACCGGAAGTGCATGATGTCGCCGTCCTGCACCTCATACTCCTTGCCTTCGACGTGGAGAAGGCCGGCCTCGCGGACGGCGGCTTCGGAGCCGAGGCGGATGTAGTCATCATACTTGATCACTTCGGCGCGGATGAAGCCCTTCTCGAAGTCGGTGTGGATGACGCCGGCGCACTGGGGAGCCTTCCAGCCGCGGTGGTAGGTCCAGGCCTTCACCTCCATCTCACCGGCGGTGATAAAGGTCTCGAGGTCAAGCATCTTATAGGCAGCCTTGATCAGGCGGTTGCAGCCGCTCTCCTCGAGGCCTACGTCCTGGAGAAACATCTGGCGCTCCTCGTAAGTCTCGAGTTCGGCGATGTCAGCCTCCGTCTGTGCTGCGAGCACGAGCACCTCGGCGCCCTCATCCTTTACCGCCTCGCGAACGGCCTCTACGTAGTGGTTGCCGCTGACGGCAGAGCCTTCGTCGACGTTGCAGACGTATAGCACGGGCTTGGAGGTCAGCAGGAAGAGTCCCTTGGCGGCCTTCTGTTCCTCTTTCGTCTCAAAGCTTACGCTGCGGGCGCTCTTGCCCTCTTCGAGCGCAGCCTTATAGGCCAGGAGCACTTCATACTCCGTCTTGGCGTTTTTGTCACCGCCTACCTGAGCGATCTTTTCCACCTTCTTGATGCGGTTCTCCACCGTCTCGAGGTCTTTGATCTGGAGTTCGGTATCGATGATACCCTTGTCGCGCACGGGGTCTACGCTGCCGTCGACGTGGACGACGTTGGGGTCGTCAAAGCATCGCAGCACGTGGATGATGGCGTCTGTCTCGCGGATGTTGCCAAGGAACTGATTGCCCAGGCCTTCGCCCTTGGAGGCGCCCTTTACCAGGCCGGCGATGTCGACGATCTCGACCGTTGTGGGGACGATTCGTCCCGGATGGACCAGTTCGGCGAGCTTGGTGAGACGCTCGTCGGGTACAGTGATGACGCCCACGTTGGGCTCGATGGTGCAGAAGGGGAAGTTGGCAGACTGGGCCTTGGCGTTGCTCAGGCAGTTAAACAGCGTGGACTTTCCGACATTGGGCAGTCCGACGATGCCGCATTGTAGACTCATATACGATTATGCTATATATTTGGCTTAGTGTGTGTGATTTTGTGCAAAGTTACGCATTCTCCCCCCGTCCCGTGCGGTTTGGGGAGAGAATGCGTATCGGTCGGCGTTGCCGCTAGCGGTTCGCCACGATGAGGCCGTCGTCGGTCGGGCAGAGGGTGTAGGTCTTTCCGCTTCGTGTCTCAAAGTGGAGCTTGTGACCCTTGTATTGCACGTCGCAGGGAGCGCCGGCGAGGGACGTGATACGCGCTTCGGTGAGCTTTCCTTCCGCCCAGCTGAGATCTACGCGGAAGGCCCCGCGTGCGCGGAGTCCTGTGATGCGCCCCGTGGCCCATGCGTCGGGCAGGGAGGGGAGCAGATCGAGATAGCCCGCGTGAGATTGGAGGAGCATCTCCGTCACGCCCGCCGTGCCGCCGAAGTTGCCGTCGATCTGGAAGGGCGGGTGCATGTCCCACAGGTTGTCTGCCGTGCCGTTTTTGAGGAGGTTGCCGTAGAGCAGGTAAGAGTGGTTGCCGTCGTGCAGACGTGCCCACTGGTTGAGTTTCCAGCCCATGCTCCAGCCTGTCGCCCCGTCGCCTCGATGCTCCAAGACTACGCGTGAGGCTTTCGCCAGGTCGGGCGTTCCCTCAGGGGTGATGGTGCTGCCCGGATGCAGGCCGAAGAGGTGGTTGACGTGGCGGTGTTCGTCCTTCGGGTCGTCGATGTCGCGGCTCCACTCCAGCAGCTGTCCGTAGCGGCCGATTTTATAAGGTGCCAGGTCGCGTAGCAGGGCATTCCAGCGCGTCACTTCCGCCGTGTCGGTCTGCAGCGTCCGGGCTGCAGTGGTGCAGGCGCCGACGATCTCGCGGATCACGGCGTGGGTGAAGGTCGTCCCCTCGTCGATGGGGCCGTGTTCGGGCGATGTCGAGGGTGCCGCTGTCAGCGTGCCGTCGGGCTTGCGCCAGAGATAATCTTCGCAGAAGAGGGCGCAGCCCCGCATCAGCGGATAGGCCACTTCGCGCAGGAAACGCTTGTCGAGGGTAAATTGGTAGTAGTCCCACAGGTGGAGGGCAAGCCATGAGGCGGCCATGGGGTTATAGTTCCACGTCATGTCTGTTGACGCAAGCGGCGCGGTGAAGCCGAAGATATTGGCCGAGATGCTGGCGGCCCAGCCTCGTGCTCCCCAGTAGGCCTTTGCCGTGCGTTCGCCGGGCTTTTCGAGCAGTCGGATGAAGTCGGTCAGCGGTTCGGCACACTCCGTCAGCGCCGTGGGCAGGGCCGGCCAGTAGTTCATCTGCAGGTTGATGTTGTTGTGGTAGTCAACGCGCCAGGGGCCGTCGACATTGTTGTGCCAGATGCCCTGCAGGTTGGCCGGCAGGTTGCCGGGGCGGGAGGAGGCGATGAGGAGGTAACGTCCGAATTGGTAGTAGAGCGTCTCCAGTCCGCGGTCTGTAGCCCCCTTGCGGTAATCGGCCAAGCGCTGGGGCGTGGGCTTTGATGAAGTGGGGCCATCGAGGGTGAAGCTGACGCGGCCGAAGAGGGCGGCATAGTCCTTGTAGTGGTCTTCGAGGAGACGGGTAAAGCCCTTGCGGGCAGCCTTCTTGAGCCATGCGGCCGTCGTTGCCAGCGGGTCTACGCCCACGTAGGCGTTGGGGTCGTCAAGGGCCGGGTTGTTGTTGGGCTTATAGTCCGTGTCGGCCGTCAGGAGGATCACTGCCTCGTCGGCGCCGCTCACCCTGAGTGTGCCGGCATCGTAGGTCACCGTGCCTCCTTTCGTAAGGATGCGGATGCGTACGGCATAAGCCATGCCGTTGTTGTCGAGGTGTGCCGTATAGCAGATGCCGTCCTTGCCATCGGGGCTGTAAGTACCCGTGGCGCAGGGATTAGGGGCATAGCGCAGGGTAAACGTCTGCTGTCCGCGACGCGAAGCGCTCAGGCGCACAGCCATCACGTTGGCGGGGTAAGAGACGAAAGTCTCGCGGCGATAAGCCGTTCCGTCCGCTGCTACGAAGCTTACCGTGGCGAGGGCGGAGTCGAGGGAGAGGGCCCGACGATAGTGCGTCATGCCCGTTTCGCTGAGGTTAGTTTCGAGGCAGAGTTCGCCCAGCGTGGTGAACGAGCCGAAGCGGAAGCGCGGTTCGCTCTCTACCTCATAGCCCGTATTGCCGGTGAAGTGTTGCTGCGTGAGGCGGGCCGCCTTGTTGAGGTCGCCGTCGAGGAAGGCCTGGCGTATCTCGGGCAGCGCCTTGGCGCCGCCCTCCAGATTTTGTGCCCAATAGTCCTGCGCCCCGCCGCTGGTGTGGGGCCCGCCGCGCCAGAGCGTCTTCTCGTTGAGCGTATAGCGCTCGGTGGATACGGAGCCCATCACGTTGCAGCCTATGCTGCCGTTGCCTAGCGGCAACGATTGGCGTTCCCACTCCGGATCGTAGTTTACGGGGCCGTCGCCTGCACCGACGGGCTTGTGATCGGCGTCGTAGCGCTCGGGGTGGCCGCCCCACCAGGCTTCGCGGCCGTGGAGTGAGGTGGGTTTGTCGAACCATATGGTCTGCTGCGCCAGTGCGGCGGAGGGGAGCAGAAGGAAGAGGGCGGTGAGGAGGGAGTGGGACATGGGCACCTAGGGAGTTAAGGAAGGATGCGGCGCATCCTTCGGTTAAGGAGATAGCGCGAGGCTAGCGCCTCGCTTAGAGTGAAGGAGTGAAGGAGCTAAGCCGAATGGGAGCGCGGCCAACAGCTACTTATATTATATGGTGAGGCAGCGGCTGTGACGGTAGCCTCTGGAGTAGCGATTTTTCTTACAGATCGCCCGCCTTGTCATCCGCCTCAGTCAGGGGCTTGCCGGCGGTGCGGTCGATGCAGTAGCGGGGGCGGCGCTTCACCTCGATATAGATCTTCCCCACATACTCGCCTATGATGGCGCAGGCCACGAGGATGGCCCCGCCGATGAGCCAGAGGCTGACGAAGAGGGTCGTCCAACCCATGATGGCGCGCCCCTCGGCCCAGGCCGTGAGGCCGTAGATGATGGCTACGATGGCGATGAGGATGAAGAGGAGGCCGAGGCCCAGGATGTAGCGCAGCGGACGGATGGAGAAACTCGTGATGCCGTCGACCGCGAAGCTGAGCATTTTGAAGAAGGGATACTTCGACTCTCCCGCCGTGCGGGCGGCGCGGTCATAGGCCACGGAGGTCACGGGGAATCCAAGCTGTGCCACCATGCCGCGCAAGAAGAGGTTGCGCTCGGGGTAGGCCAGCAGGGCCTCGAGGGCGCGGCGGCTCATGAGGCGGAAGTCGGCGTGGTTATAGACCACCTGCGTGCCCATGGTGTGCATGAAGTGGTAGAAGGCCTGGGCCGTGGTGCGCTTAAACCATGTGTCGGTGGTGCGGGCGCGGCGCACGCCGAGCACTACGTCGTAGCCCTCGCGCCAGCGGTCGACCATGGTGAGGATGGCCCGTTCGTCGTCCTGCAGGTCGGCATCGATGCTCACGATGGCATCGGCCTGCTTGGCCGCCACGTTGAGCCCCGCCCATAGGGCGTGTTGGTGGCCCACGTTGTGTGCCAGTTTGATGCCGGTGACGAGGGGGTTGCGTGCGGCCCATTCCTCGATGAGCGCCCATGTGCGGTCAGAGCTGCCGTCGTCTACGCAGAGCAGACGGCCGTCGGTGATGCGCCCGTCGCCCTTGAGCGTCTCGATGACGGCGCAGAGACGGGGCAGGCTGGTGGGGAGTACGGGCTCCTCGTTGTAACAGGGGATGACGATGTAGAGGGTCATGGTGGGAGCGAGGCTGTCGTCTCGCATTTCTATAAGGAGTTAGCGCGAGGCTTGGGCCTCGCTGGGAGTTAAGAAGTTGGTGAAGGCTGCTGCGCCTATCCTTCCTTCCTCTTCGCCTTAAACACCAGGCGGACGAGGACGAAGTTGACCGGTACGGCGATGGCGAATACCGGGAGCGGCGCCCACTTCTCAGGCACGCCCAGCCACAGGAAGAGCGTGAGCAGGCTGATGTGGAGGAGGTAATTGACCCCATGGGCACCCGCCATGCCCACAAAGCGGCGGCCCGAGGTGCGGGCGCGGAAGGTGAAGCGGGCGCTGAGGTAGAAGTTTACCACGAAGCTCACCCCATACCCTATCGTGTAGGCCACTTGGGCGGGCATCAGGGGGCATAGGGCGTAGTAGATGCCGTAGTGCAGGGCCGTGACGCCCACGCCCACCAGGCCGAAGCGCACTGCCTCGCCTCCGAGTTGGCGTAGCTTCATTGGCGCTTGATGTAGTAGAGCTTCACGTACTTGCGATCGTCGCAGCTGCGGTGGTGGAAGTCGATCTGCTCGCGCACGGTCCACTGCGGGTAGCGTTGACGGAAGTCGTCGATCTCGTCGTTGCCCACCAGGAGCCATCCCTCGCGGGGGTGGGCCGCCTCGAAGGGCATCACGCGGTCGTTGAGGTAGAAGTTGATGGTGAAGGGATGCATCGGGTTGCCCGGTGTGACGTCGGTGCGGAAGGAGTAGATCTTACCCTCTGGGGCCAGCTTGGCAATGCGTTCCGCCACGGGCTTGTCACTCTTGACGTTGAGCACGAGGGGCTGATAGAGTCCGTCGAGGGCAAAGGTCACTGCGCAGACGATGGCCAGCGTGGCGGTGAGCAGGCCGCGGCCGCGCACCGTGCTGCGTATGAAGAGGAGCACGGCTACCGGCGGAGCCAGGAACGACACGATGCCGCCGAAGCCCAGCGCCGTGTTGCGCAGAGCGGCGAGCATGGCGCGGCCCTCCTCGGGGTGGCGTCCGCCGATGATTGTGTCGGGCACGAGGCCCATGCGCACCACGATGAAGGCGGCGCTCAGCAGCAGGGCGACCACGCCCAGTGTCCACCCGTAGGTCTGGATCACGCGGCGATGGCGGCGGCGAAGCCACAGCAGATATTCGGCCAGGAAGTAGGCCAAGAAGGGGTAGAGGGGCAGCAGGTAGGTGCTGCGCTTGCTCTTGGGAATGCAGTAGAAGATGAAGATCAGCGCGAAGCTCAGCAGGCTGAAGAGGCGTGCGTCGCTCATGGAGCGCAGACGGTCGGTGAGGTTGCGCCAGAGCACCGTGGCGGGGCGGCAGAGGCGGCGCCAGGGGAGCACGAAGAGGGAGAAGAGCACCGCCAACGTGTAGGGCAGGAAGCCCGTGACGACGGTCATGACGTTGTAAGTCCACGGGTTCACGTGGCTCGCATAGCTCATCTTACCGATGAGGCGCAGCACGTTCTCCTCATAGATGAGGTGCAGGAAGCGGTCGCCCCCCTGCTGCCACGCCGCCACATACCAGGCGATGGGCAACACGCAGCTCAGCAGACCCACGCCGATGAGGCGGAGCAACGATTTGCCCCAGCCCAGGCCCCGCGTGCCGCAGTAGATCCATGTGACGACGCAGGGCAGCGCGGCCCCAACGGGCCCTTTGGTGAGGAAGGCCCCGCTCAGCGCCAGCGCGGCCAGCCAGGGCACGCCCCGCAGCCCCCGCTCCGTCCAGACGAAGAGGGCGTAGAGGGCCAACACCATCATGGCCGCCAACATCATGTCGACGCGGCAGCCCACGCCGGCACGGTGCACTTCGAAGCAGGTCAGAGTCACGACGCCCATCACGAGGGCCTTGTCGCCCCCCTCGCGGCGGGCGAAGAAGCGGTAGCCCGCCATCACCATGGCCGTCAGCGCCAGGGCTGAGGGGATGCGGGCCGTCAGCTCCGTGACCTTTCCCCAGGGCAGGGAGACGAGGGCAATGATCCAGTGCATGAAGGGCGGCTTGTAGGGCATGTCGACGCCGTTGTTGATCGGCAAGATCCAGTTGCCGTCTTTGAGCATCGTCACGGCGACGATGGCTTCGCGCGAACTGCCGCGGGTGTTGAAGAGGGTCTCGCCCAGAAAGGGGAAGAGCAGCACGATGCAGGCGGCTAGCAAGATGAGACCGTAGCGCCGCTCAAGGGGGGATGGGTTGAGTGTCATGGGGAGGGAGATGGCTTCTTCTGGCAAAGGTAAGCAAAGGATGAGGAAGAGCGCCGTTGCCCCTTTACTTTCTCTCTCAGGCTGCCTGGAGCGACGAGCAGGCGGGCAAGTTTCGTTTCAAGTCGTGAAATGGTTATTTCCAGACTTGAAATAGTTATTTCAGGTCCTGAAATAGTTATTTCCAGTCTGGAAACGAAACCTACCCGCGGGCCTGGCGCAACCTTCACGCAGCTGCGGCGGGCCCCGTGAGTGCCTCGCCGCTTTCCGACATCCCGACGTAAGTCCTAGATTTAATTGCGGTGTGATCCTTAAGCTCTGACACTAGAGCCCGGGAGGGGCAACAAACGAAAGCGGGGCGCCCGTGAGAGGGGGCGCCCCGCTAGAGGGAGAATGTGTGATGTGAGGGATGGAGGCACGCCGCCAGCGGGTCAGGGTTGTGCCCGACTCGGTGCGGGGCGTACGCGGCGTTACTTCAGGCGCTTCACGGTCGTGGTGACGCCGCCCTTGGTGGTGCGCTCGAGGTAAACGCCCTTGGCGGGAGCGGATACGAAGATGCCCGCACGCTGAGGGGCAGCGTGCGGGCATCGCATCTTATTAATAATGTATCGTCACCAGGCTTCGGCCCCTCGGTGGGGGACTGTGCCCGGCGTGGGGCTCACATTAGGCCTCGGTGCGGGGACGACGGGGACCGCGGCCCTCACCGTCGCGGCGGGGACGGCGGGCAGGGCGCTCCTCGTAGCCCTCGGGTTTGGGCTCGAGTACGCGGTGGGAGAGACGGAACTTGCCCGTCTTCTCGTCGATCTCGAGGAGCTTCACCTTGATGGTGTCGCCCTCCTTGATGCCGGCCTCTTCTACGGTCTCGAGGCGCTTCCAGGCGATCTCGGAGATGTGGAGCAGGCCTTCCTTGCCCGGCATGAACTCTACGAAGCAGCCGTAAGGCATGATGGTGATGACCTTGGCATCGTAGACCTCGCCGACTTCGGGCAGGGCGACGATGGCGCGGATCTTGGCGATGGCGGCATCGATGGTGGCCTTGTCGGGACCGCTCACCTGCACCTTGCCTACGCCGTCTTCCTCATCGATGGTGATGGTGGCGCCGGTGTCTTCCTGCATACCCTGGATGATCTTGCCGCCAGGGCCGATGACAGCACCGATAAACTCCTTCGGGATCTCGAGGGCCTCGATGCGGGGCACGTGGGGCTTGAGTTCGGCGCGGGGTGCGGCCATCGTCTCGAGGATCCTGCCGAGGATGTGCTCACGGGCCTGCTTGGCCTGGGCGAGCGCCTTCTCGAGGATTTCGTAGGAAAGGCCGTCGCACTTGATATCCATCTGCGTGGCGGTGAGGCCCTTGGCCGTACCGGTGGTCTTGAAGTCCATGTCGCCGAGGTGGTCCTCGTCACCGAGGATGTCGGAGAGCACGGCGTACTTCTCCTCGCCGGGGTTCTTGATGAGACCCATGGCGATACCGCTGACGGGAGCCTTGATGGGCACACCGGCGTCCATGAGGGCAAGCGTACCGGCGCAGACGGTGGCCATAGAGGACGAACCGTTGCTCTCGAGAATGTCGCTCACTACGCGGACTGTGTAGGGGAAGTCGGCAGGGATCTGGCCCTTGAGGGCGCGCCAGGCGAGGTGGCCGTGGCCGATCTCACGACGGCCTACGCCGCGCTGTGCCTTGGCCTCACCGGTAGAGAAGGGGGGGAAGTTATAGTGGAGGAGGAAGCGCATGTAGCTCTTGTCGAGCACGTCGTCGACGAGCTTCTCATCGAGCTTCGTGCCGAGGGTGGCGGTTGCCAGGGCCTGCGTCTCACCGCGGGTGAAGATGGCCGAGCCGTGAGGCATGGGCAGCGGGCTTACCTCGCACCAGATGGGGCGGATGTCGGTCGTGCCGCGGCCGTCGAGGCGCTTGCCCTCATCGAGGATGCAGCGGCGCATGGCGTCGCGCTCTACGTCGTGGTAGTAACGGTCAACGAGGGCGTTCTTCTCTTCCAGCTCGTCGGGCGTGAGATCGGGGTGGGCAGCGGCATAGCGCTCCTTGAAGTCTTCGCGGATCTTGTCGAAGGCCTCTTCGCGCTGATGCTTGTCGTGGTCGCCGGCCTCGGCGATGGCGTAAGCGGGCTTGTAACATTCGTCCTTCACCTGCTGGCGGAGTTCTTCGTCATTGACCTCGTCGTCATATTCGCGCTTGACGTCGGTGCCCAGTTCCTTAGAAAGCTCCTTCTGGAGGCGACACATGGGCTTGATGGCCTCGTGGGCCACCTTGAGGGCTTCGAGGAGGGCGCTCTCAGGCACTTCGTCCATCTCGCCCTCGACCATCATGATGTTTTCCTCCGTAGCGCCGACCATGATGTCCATGTCGGCATTCTTGAGCTGCTCGACGGTGGGGTCAACGACATACTGGCCGTCGATGCGGGCCACGCGCACCTCAGAGATGGGGCCGTCAAAGGGTATGTCGCTGGCAGCCAGAGCGGCGGAAGCGGCAAAGCCGGCCAGGGCGTCGGGCATATCGACACCGTCGGCCGAGAAGAGCGTGATGTTGACGTAGACCTCGCAGTGGTAGTCGGAGGGGAAGAGGGGACGCAGGGCACGGTCTACCAGGCGCGAGGTAAGAATCTCGTTGTCGCCGGCGCGGCCTTCGCGCTTGGTGAAGCCGCCGGGGAAACGGCCGGCTGCGCTATACTTCTCTTTATAGTCACACTGCAGGGGCATGAAGTCTGTGCCGGGCTGTGCGGTCTTGGCGGCGCAAACAGTGGCCAGTAGCATCGTGTTGTTGAGGCGCAGCATCACTGCACCGTCGGCTTGCTTGGCCAGCTTGCCGGTCTCGATGCTGATGGTGCGTCCATCGGGCAGGGAGACGGTCTTCGTTATCACGTTCATCGGATGATTGTTATTGAAAATTCTGTTTTACCTTTGCGAAACGCGCAAAAGTACTTATTAATTCGTAAGTGACTGGCAGCCGCTGCGTTTCTTTTTGCCACTCCCGACGAAAAGGGCTATTTTGACAGCCTCTGTCCGCGCTAACGCTTCCTAACATCATGACTAGACGACTGTTACTCATTCTCTCCCTCCTCTTCGCCCTCACGGCCCCCGCAGCCCTTGCCGGGCAGGGACACACAGACGCCGAGCGCCTCTTCCGCTGGTTTAAGGCAGCGGGAAACTTTGACTACCGTTATCCCCGCGAGAAGGTCTACCTCCATCTCGACAACAGTAGCTATCTCGAGGGCGATACGCTCCGTTACAAGGCTTACGTTGTCAGGGCGGCCACGCTCAGACCTACGACGCTGAGCCGGGTGCTCTATGTAGAACTGCTCAACGCCGACGGACAGACGGCCTCGCGCCAGGTACTCCATATCGACTCGCTCGGCCAGGCCGACGGAGCCATTCCCTTGGTTGACGCCATCAAGGCGGGATATTATGAGGTAAGGGCCTATACGCGTGAGATGACCAATTGGGGCACGGCGGCCTGCTTCTCACGCATTGTCCCGATCTTTACGGGGGCTAATCCCCAACGCAAGTTAGACCGCACCCAGCTACAATCTACCGACCAGCTGACCCTGCCCGAACCGGATCCGCATGAGAAGCCCTCATTCGGTTCGCCGCGTCCCTATGTGATGGGCAGCGCGGGCGAGCGCCGGCTTGACTTTTATCCCGAAGGAGGCTGGCGCGTCAAGGGTCTCCCGCAGCGCATTGCCTATAAGGTGACTGACGGCCGGGGACGCCCCACGGTCGATACGCTCGACGTCTATGACGGGGCGGGAACCTTGCTCGAGTCGGTCACGCCCGACCATGAGGGAATGGGGGCTTTCCAGCTTCCTGCCGATGCAGGTGAATCTTATGTCGTTTTGCGGGGTGAGGGAATGAGTCGCCGCACGCGTGACGATCGCTATTTTCTGCCCGTGGCGCGGGGGAGTGTGGCGCTCGAGGTGGGGGCCACGCATGACGAGCTCACCCTCGACGTGACGGCTAACGACTCGCTCTGGCGTACCGGCGCGTTGCTCGGCGTGGCGATAACGCACCGTGAGCAGCCCTGCTATTTTGACACCCTCACGGCGCCGCGTGAGACGATCGAACTGGCACTGCCCACGCGTCAGCTACGCACGGGGGTCAACCGCGTGGTGATCTATGACCTGTCGGGACGCACGCTGGCCTCGCGCTTGGTGTGGGTTACGTCGCCCGATACGGTACAGCGCCGCGTGAGGGTCAATGTGGAGCAAAACGCTCTGTCTTACGCCCCCTTCTCGCCCGCCGTGATGCGGCTCAAGCTCACGCGTCCCGACGGTTCACCCGTGCAGACGACGCTCTCGATGGCCGTGCGCGACAAGGCGGGCAATATCACCGGCCCCGCCGACGGCGGCGTGGCGGTCGATCTCCTGCTGGCCTCTGAGCTGCGTGGTTACATCGCCCGTCCCGACCTCTATTTCGTGCGCGACGATGCGGCTCACCGCCATATGCTTGACCTCCTGCTGATGGTGCAGGGTTGGGAGGCGCAGCGCTGGGAGGCGATGTGCGGCGTCGATACGTTCGCCATCGTTCAGCCCATCGAAGACCACCTCATCTTGCGCGGCCGCGTGCTCTCTGACCGGCGCAAGCCCCAGCCTCTGGCGGGATGGAACGTTGACTTCAAAGCTTACTCGCTGACGGGAGGCGCCATCGAGGGGACGGCCCGCACCGACTCGACGGGGCGCTTCGCCTTTGCCTCCAACATACAATACACGGGCGACTTCATCGGCCAGTTTGCCGTTACCGACACGATCGGCAAGCGTCGCTGGGTGCGCCTGATGCTTGACCGCTGGTTTTCACCCGCTCCGAAGCCCTTCTTATCTCCTGCGCTCGAACTGATACAGCCCGCGCCCGCCGACAGTGCGGCCATCCTCCTTTCGGGGCGGCGCCCCGCCACCTTTGCCTGGACCGACACCATTCCCAATACCGTCCCCAAGCTGATCAAGGAGGCGACGGTGTTGGCCCGACGCGCTTATCGCGGATTTACGGGCAATCGCTACACCTGGCTCGGCGGAGAGAAGGCGGGCATGAAGTACGGGGTGAAATATTTCAACTTTGCCCTCGAGGTCGAGCATGCCAAGGATCTCGGTGTGTCCGTCACGACGATCGGCGAGTTGTTCGCTTTTCTCGACAACGAGTTTGACGTGAGCGGCGCCGACAGCATCGGCTACGACCTGCTCGATGCCGCTTACGACCTGCCGGGAGCGTCCTTTGAAGCAGGGGCGTCGGAGGCGGGCCAGCGTTCGGAGGAAGTGAAGGCTGCCTCGGAGCGCGAGGCCATCGCTTCGGGGGCCTTTGCTTACCACGGCCGCCCGCTCAATGTCTTCCTCAATAACAAACCGCTTGACGTCATGGCGAGCAATTATCCTGAGCTCTACGAGGAAATCTGCCCTGAGGAAATCAAGTCGGGCTATCTGGTGCGCGACAATACGGCGGTCGATGCCGTTACGGGCGAGCGCAAACGGGTGAGCGCCACGCGCGACAAACTCTATCTTTATGAGGTGCCCGATTTCTACCGCTACCGCTCGAAGAAAGGGGTCGACAAGCGCCGCATCCAGGGCTTCACCGCCCCGACGGACTTCTATGCCCCCGACTATCGCAAGATCGATCTCCCCAATGAGAAGGATGTCCGCCGCACCCTCCACTGGGCGCCTGCCGTGCGTACCGATGCGCAGGGCGAAGCGACCGTGATCTTCTATACCAATGCCCGCCCCAGCCAATGGCTCGACGTGAGCTTGCGCGGCGTGACCGCTGACGGCCGGTTTGTCGATTACGACCGGTAGGGCGAAGGTCCTCGGGGATTTAAAACACGAAGCCGATCTTATCAGCGCTGCCTCGGATACGGGCGTTTCTGATAGGATCGGCTTAACGTTTCTGTCTGCGTCATCTCTCACCGTTACGCGTCGGGCTCTCCGGAGAGGTTTTTGTGCATCAGGGCGGGTTGGCGTATCATCTTGACGGCCTCCTTTACGTCGGGGTCGCTGCGCAGTTCGTAGCGCAGACGGCCGCTCTCGTAGTAGTAATGCTCCATGAGCATGGCCTCCACCGTCTGGCGTATCTCCTTCTGCCAGCGATGGAAGTCGTGGTCCTCGTTGTGTTGCAACTTCTGTTCCAGCGTATCGAGTTCGGCAGCGGCCTCCGTGTCGTAGCCCTCGAGCTTCGCGATGCGGCGCAAGGTCTGGAGCACGCGTAGGCTCTGGCGGTCGTAGGTAAACTTGTTGCGCTTCATATAGGCGCAGAAGTCAGCATAGTCCGCATCGCTGAGGCTAAACTGCTCCGGCTTCGCCACCTCGTCGTGTGTCGCGCGGTAGTTGACGCAGTAGTCAAAGAGCTGGTCGCTCGCAGCCAGATAGGCGATGAGGCTCGGCAGGCTGTCGGCCTTGAGCACCACGTCGGGGGTGATGCCGCCGCCGTCGCGTACGATGCGCCCCGCCGCCGTGCGAAACTCCTTCGTGAGCGAGTCGGGCAGGTGAACGGGCATGCCGTCTTTGAAGCTATAAGCCTGCACGCATCGGCCCGAGGGAATGTAATACTTACCCACCGTCAGCTTGAGCAGTCCTTTATAGGGCAGTTCGCGGCTTTGCTGCACAAGGCCCTTGCCGTAGGTACGGCGTCCCATGATGAGGGCGCGGTCATAGTCTTGCAGGGCCCCGCTGGTGATCTCGGCCGCCGAGGCTGTCCCCTCGTTGGTGAGGACGATCAGGGGAATGTCCGTGTCGAGTGCGTCGAGCGTTGTCTTATACGTTTGGTCCAGCTCCTTCACCTTGCCGCGTGTGCTGACCACCTCACGGCTGCGGGGGATGAAGAGGTTGACCGTCTTGACCGCCTCCTCGAGCAGTCCGCCGGGGTTGTCGCGCAGATCGAGGATGAGGCTTCGTGCCCCGCGCTGTTTAAGGTCTGTCAAGGCGCGGCGCACCTCGTTAGAGGTTCCTTCGATATAGTTCGAGAGACGGATGTAGCCCGTATTGTCGCCCACGACAGTGGCCAGTGTCACGCTGGGGCGCACCACGTTGCGACGTATCACGTTGTAGGTATAAGTCTTTTCGCTCCCCGGACGTTTGACGGTGAGCACGAGCGTTGTGCCCGGCTCGCCGCGGAGGCGCTCGCTGATCGACGATGAGTAGTCGGCGCGGCTCTTGGCGTCGGCCTTGCTGCAGGGCGCGATCGGCTGGCCGTCGATGGCCATGATGATGTCACCCGGACGCAGCCCCGCCATGGCGGCCGGCATCCCCTCAAAGGGCGTGGCGATGACGCAGCGTTTGAGCTTCTCCTTGTAAGAAATGATGGAACCGATGCCCGTATACTTGCCCGTTGTCAGCTGCTTAAGGTCGTCGGTATGGTCGGCATCGAAATATTCCGTGTAAGGGTCGAGCGTCTCAAGCATGTAGTCGAGGGCGTCGATGACCCGCTTAGAGGCGTCTAGCGTATCGACGTAGTAGAGGTCAAGATCGCGGTAGGCGGAGTTGAAGATGTCGAGGTTCTTGGCCACCTCGAAGTTGTGTCTCCCGTCGCTTCCCGTCGTTTGCTGTGTCTGGGCTGCGGCGGGTGTCGGTAGGGCCGCTAGTGCGATGAGGGCTGAGGCCAGGGTATATAATAAGGTGTGTCTCATGGCAGCTGGGCTTCGTCTATAATGAGAGTGCCGTCTTTTCGGGTGTATGGTTGGCAATGCTGGCCTTGATCTTGCGCCAGGTCTCTTCGCTGAGTGCCGTCCCCACCACCTCGATGATGTGGCCTGCCAGGAGCGAACCCAGTTCGGCCGCTTCGCCGAAGCTTCCGCCGCGGGCCAGGGTGTAGAGAAATCCGGCGGAGAAATAGTCGCCCGCCGCCGTCGTGTCGACGACGTGGGGCACTTCGCGGGCCGGTGAGTGGATGATGCAGTCGCCCGTCTTGACCCATACCCCGTGGGCGCCCACCTTGACCACGGCCACGCGGCTCATGGCTGCCAAGGCATCGAGGGCGGCACGGGGGTCGGCCTCTCTCGTCATGGCCACCGCTTCTTGCTCGTTGGCGAAGACGATGTCACAGAGCGGCAGGAGTTCGGCAAAGAGTGCCCGCTCCTCCTCCACGATGTTGTAGCTCGCCAGATCGATACATACGGCCAGTCCGGCGGCCCGCGCCAGTTCGACCGCCCGGCAGATGAGGTCGTGGCTCTGTACGAGGTAACCTTCTATATAGAAGAAGTCGTAACCCTCAAACCACTCCGCACGCAGATCTTCGCCCCTGAGGGCGGCGGCCGCGCCGAGGTAAGTGCCGAAGGTGCGTTGCCCATCGGGCGTGATAAAGGTCGAGGCGACTCCCGTGGGGAGCGTCTTGTCGCGGGTCAGCAGGGTGTCGACGCCGTGGGTGCGGAAGCTGTCGGAGAAGAATGTTCCGGCTTCGTCGGCTCCCACCCGTCCGATCAGTGCCGGACGCGCTCCCAACGTGGCGATGGCGAGGATTGTATTGGCAGCCGAACCGCCCGTCGTCAGGTGACAATCGAGCGGCGCCATGGAAGCCGTCACGCGTTCGTAGCGATCGCGGTCTATCATCTGCATCGAGCCTTTAGGCAGTGACAATTCGGTGAGCAATTGCTCGTCGGAGAGTGTTGCTAAACGGTCCACAAGGGCATTGCCGATGCCGAGTATCTTCTTCATTTTTCGTTTTTGCGCATTTTTTCCGTGCAAAGATAGCGCTTAATCAAAAGAGAGGCCTTACCTTTGCACCGCAATTAAGGGAGACGCCCTTCCGAAGGCTCTTTCTCCTGCTTCAGTAGCTCAGTTGGTTAGAGCACCTGACTGTTAATCAGGGGGTCGTT
>DAVZJV010000004.1:149455-172339 GCA_052272595.1 Alloprevotella sp. | reverse complement strand
CTATACGCCACGAGGCGGAGTGTCAGCGCGACACTCCGCCTCGTGGCGTATGAAGGGGAAGGATAGGGTCAGCTCCCCTCCCCTTACTTTTTAAAAGGCTTGCGCCAGGTGCAGCCCTCCCGCCAGCGGGAACAGCCGTAGGCATTATGGCCCTTGATGACCTTGCCCTGGCCGCAAAGGGGGCAGGGACTGCCTGCTCGGATGATGCGCCGCTTGGGTTTCGCACCGCCGGAGCCCGGGTCTGCCGCCCCTCGTGCCTTCTCGGCCTGACGCTCGGCAGCGAGGGCGCTGCGCAGTTTGGGAGGGAGACCGTCATCGGCAGGCGGTGTGGTGATGCGCCGCGGCGTGTTGTCACTCAGCACTTCACGCACCAAGTCGCTGACCATGGCCTTGAGTTCGGCTACAAACTGAGCCGCCTGATACTCATGGCACTCGATCTGACGCAGTTTGCGTTCCCAGCGGCCGGTGAGTTCGGCACTCTTGAGGAGCTCCTCGCGGATAAGTCCGATGAGTTCCACCCCCGTCGGCGTAGCGAAGAGTGTCTTGCGTTGGCGGCGGATATACTGGCGCTTAAAGAGGGTCTCGATGATGGCGGCACGGGTTGAGGGCCGGCCGATGCCGTTTTCCTTGAGTGCATCGCGGAGGTCTTCGTCCTCGACCATGCGGCCAGCCGTCTCCATGGCGCGAAGCAGGGTGGCCTCGGTGTAGGGCTTGGGGGGCTGCGTCATCTTCTGCACCAGTTCGGGCAGATGGGGACCGGTCTCACCCTTCACGAAGTCGGGCAAGACGCGCTCGGCATCTCCCCGCTTCTCCTCGTCAAGCTGCTGGGCCTGCACCTCTCTGACCGCCGAGGGGACCACGGCCCGCCAGCCCGGCTCAAGGATAACCTTGCCCGACACGCGGAAGGTCACGTCGGCCGCCTCACCTGTTACGGTGGTAGTGGCAAAGCGGCAGTCGGGATAGAAGATCTGGATGAAGCGACGCGCCACAAGGTCGAAGACGTTGCGCTCCATGTCGCTGAGGTTGTCAGGCGCCACGCCGGTGGGGATGATGGCGTGGTGGTCGGTCACCTTGGAGGAGTCGAAGACCTTTTTGCGCTTCAGCAACTGGGCGCCGCGAAGGGGCTGGAGAAGGTCGGCGTAGTGACCGGCGATTCCGTTGAGGATGCCCTTACACTTGGGGTAAATATCATCGGAGAGGCAGGTGGTGTCAACGCGGGGATAGGTCGTCACCTTTTTCTCATAGAGGCTCTGGATGAGGGAGAGGGTCTGGTCGGCGGTGTAGCCGAACTTTTTGTTGCAATCTACTTGGAGGGAGGTGAGGTCGAAGAGGCGGGGAGGGGCCTCCGCGCCCCGCTTTTTCTCAACTTCGGTGACGGTAAAGGGGGCAGTACGGATGCGTTCGAGGGCGGCACGGGCTTCGGCCTCGTCGGTAAATCCTTTGCGCGCCGGCCCCAGGGTGCGGGTCTTGTCGTTCGCCCCGTTCGCTCCGGTAGGGGCATTATTGGCGAGGGCGCTCTCGGGCGCCTCATCATCGTTGGGGTCAGCCATCACGGCCGTAAAGACCGTATCGCGGTAACGCGTGGTGAGCACCCAGTAGGGCTCGGGCTTGAAATGATCGATCTCTTCCTGACGCCGCACGATGAGGGCGAGTGTCGGGGTCTGTACGCGGCCGATGGAGAGCGGCGGCACGCCGGGACCCCGATTGCCGCCGTACTTGAGTGTGTAGAGGCGCGTAGCGTTCATACCGAGTATCCAGTCACCGATGGCGCGGCAGAGCCCCGCCTCATAGAGCGAAGCGTAGTCGGTCTGGGGCTTGAGTTGGCGGAAACCCTCGCGGATGCTCTCCTCGGTGAGAGAGGAAATCCACAGACGCTCGACGGGGCACTTCACGCCGGCCTTCTGCATCACCCAGCGCTGGATGAGTTCGCCCTCCTGGCCGGCATCGCCGCAGTTGATGATCTTGTCGGCCTTGGCGAAGAGATCGGCGATGACGTCAAACTGGCGGTGGATGCCCTGATCGTTTTTGAGACGAATACCGAAGCGCTCGGGGATCATCGGGAGCTGGCCCAACGTCCAGCGCTTCCACTCGGGATGGTAGTCCTCGGGATATTTGAGTTCGCAGAGATGGCCGAAGGTCCAAGTGACCTGATAACCGTTGCCCTCGATATAACCCTGGTGGCGGGTCGTAGCGCCCAGCACGCGGGCTATCTCCTGGGCAACGCTCGGTTTCTCAGCTATACAAACGATCATAGGTCTGGAGACTGTGGAATAGGGTGGGAATAATCAAAGCGCCCCGAAGCGCCGTCGAATCGTAGCCCCTGACGGGCAAAAAAGCGGGTGAGCGTGCCGTCTGATCTCAGCACGGCGGGCGTGCCCTCCGTAAGACCTTCGGTCGTGAGGAGCCACAGGCGGTCAGCAAAGGGGAGCGTCAGCTCCACGTCGTGGGTGGAGAGGAGCACGGCACGGCCCTCATCATGCGCCAGGCTGACCAGCAGGCGCAGCAGGCGCACCTTGGAGGGAAAGTCTAGAAAGGCCGTAGGCTCGTCAAGCAGGATGACGGGCGCCGCCTGCGCCAAGGCTTTGGCAATAAAGACGCGCTGACGTTCGCCATCACTCAGCGTCATCACATCGCGACGGGACAGCGCTTCGAGCCCGGTGAGCCTCAGCGCACGGGCTACGGCCTCGCGGTCGGCCGCGGTGGCGGGACGGAGGGTGCGGACATAGGGCAGACGCCCCGTCTCCACGACCTCATGCACCGTCAGCGGGCCGGTAGGCTGCCGTCCGGTCAAGACAACCGAGAGCCACCGAGCACGGACACGGGGCGAGACCGTGAGGAGGTCGCACCCGCCGCAAGTAAGCTGCGCGGGGCGGAGGGGCGGCTGAAGGCCGGACAGCGTGCGGAGCAGGGTGCTCTTGCCGCTGCCGTTGGCCCCGAAGAGTGCCGTAAGCTGCCCGCCGGGGAGCGTGCCCGCCAGATCGCAGCCGACGGGGATGCGCCCATAGCCGGTGGAAAGATGGGAGAATCGAAGCATTGCGGGGCTGAGAGCGGTCACTTGAAGCGGCGCCCGCCGCAGAAGATCGCCAAGCGCTGGCGCAAGGCGCCGGCAATGCGACCCCACTGGCCGTGGCGTAGGTTGATGAGAAGCTCCTCAACGGAGCGCCCCAGTTTAATCCAAGGATGGTTCCACGCCATGATGCGGTAAACGCGCTGGCGATAGGCCACGTGGTCAATGACGTGGCGGGGATGGCGAAGGGGCTGCGGCAGGTCGTGGCGCCCCATGGTGAAGATGCGGCGATAGCCGCGCGGAAGGGTCTGGACGGAACCGGCAAAGTGGGTCGAGTCGGCGCTCACACCGAGGTTGCTCACCATATTGACCGCCGGCACGACGGCCAGCTGATCATTGAGCAGGAGGTGGGCCTGAAAGATCGACTCGTAATAAGCCTTGCCACTCGCCTTGTGGGCCCGCGCCATGGGGAGAATGTCCTTCCGAAGGCCGCGCTCGCGAATGAGCGCTTCGAGACGGGCGACGGCCTGCGGGTCTTCGAGCCAGGTATAGTGCTCGTCCCACCGGCTCACCACGCGCCGCCAAGAGGCCCAGCCCCAGATGGAGAAGTTGGAGGAGAAGAAATAGGAATCGTCGCCCACGTCAGGGGTGCGTTCCTCGAGATTGAAACCCTGGATCATCCCGATGCGCTCGTCAGTGGCATAGCGCTCGAGCATCTCGTCGCAGAAGGTGAAGAACGACTGCGTGGGCACGTCGTCATCTTCAAGCACGATGCAGCGCTCTACCTGTGAGAAGGCCCACTGCTGCGATACGAACTCTGAAGGGTCGCAGCCCAGGTTGCGCTCTTGGTAGAGGCGATGTACCTCACAAGGCCAGTCGATCTCGCTGACCACCTCGCGGCAGGCCTCGACGCCGGGCTGGTCATGGGGCCCGCGCGGCCCGTCTTGATAGAGGAAGAGCTGCGGCGGCCGGGCACGGCGCACCTCGGCGAAGACGGCACGCAGCGTATCGGCACGGTTAAAAAAGAGGATGAGGACGGGAGAGGTCATGGGGGGAAGGAATGTGGGATTACCCTTCGAGCGTCTCGATGTAGAAGACGGCATGGCCGTTGCGCTTGTCTGCAGGCGGCAACTTCATGTAGTCACGATAGAGGTCGGAGAGGTAGGCATCGGGGTTGGCCGGCCCGCTGAAGGTGTGACCCTCAAAGGTGATGGGGGCCGTGGGGAAGATGCTGTCGGTGCGGTGCATGATGCCATAGCCGTTGTTGTTGAGCGTATTGGAGGTATAGACGCCCTTGCCAACAAAGAGACTGCCGAGGCGCCAGAGGGCGGCGCAGAGGGTGCGCTTCACACCGAAGTAAAAGAGTTCGGCCACCGAGCGCCACGAATAGCGATGCTGGCTCTGTAGGATGGCGTTGGCCTTGCAATAGCCCAGGGCCACGCGCTTGACAAAGGAGCGCGAGAAACTGGGATAGGGGATCATCGGGAAGATGTCGACATAAAGCCCTTTGGCATAGGGACGGCTGAAGTCGTCACCCGGCTCCACGAGGAGGGAATTGCGGTCACGCACCTTATAAATCGGCATGCGGACGCTCGGATCTGTAGCCGGCGACTGCATCTCGAGGTGGGGCGGCAACTCACGCCGGGCGGCCTCGACGAAACGCGGCAGGTCTTCGAGGCGCATG
The DNA here is from genome assembly GCA_052272595.1 of Alloprevotella sp. Taxonomy (GTDB): domain Bacteria; phylum Bacteroidota; class Bacteroidia; order Bacteroidales; family Bacteroidaceae; genus Alloprevotella. The sequence goes on along the minus strand of DAVZJV010000004.1, from coordinate 167,648 downwards.
GCGATGTCGATGTCATCGTCCCAGGGGATGAACCCTTTGTGACGCACGGCTCCCAAGAGCGTGCCGCCGTCGAGCCAGTAGTCGATCTTGTGGCGGCGGCAAAGGGAGTCGATCTCCATGAGGATGGACAGCTGCTTGAGCTGCACGGCGCGTCGGTGGCGCTCGAGGTAGGCCTTCAGGGGTGTGGGGGCGGCGCTCATGCGTTGGGGTTTTGTCGTTTTACGTCGATCACCTGCCCGGTATAGTCCGCCAATAGACTGCGCACCGTCACCTCGGCCACCGTCTCAGACTTGAGAAGGGTGTCGGCGGGCTCGGAGCCGAAGTTGCGCACACGCATGGGGGTGAGGGTTCGCTCGGGATTGATGCAGTTGACACTCACGCCGCTCCCCTCCCACTCCTGGGCGATGGCCTGCACGAAGTTGACGATGGCGGCCTTGGTCGAGGAGTAGATGCTGTAGAAGGCGCGGCCGCGGGTATAGCTGCTCGAAGTGAAGAAGAGGAGCTTGCCGCGCGTCTTGGCAAGGTAGGGGAAGGCCTCGAGGGCCACGTTGACCGTGCCGAAGTAGTTGGTCTGCACAGCGGCCGTGATGGTGTCGTAACTCATGGCGGCGAGGGGCTCTTTGTTGAGTACGCCGGCGGTGCAGATGACATAGTCGATGTGACCTTCTTCGGCGGCTACGTCGGCGAGCGCCTTGGCCACGTCGACCCGCCGTCCCACGTCGGTGCCGGTGAGGCTCCGGGAGAAGGGGTGAACCTTCGCACCATGAGCGGCGAGCAGGTCGACCGTGTCTTTGCCGATGCCGTAGGATGCTCCGAAGACTACGGCCACCTTGCCCCGAAGCGCTTCGTAGGCGGCGGCGCCTTCGGCGGCGGGAAGGGCCGAACTGCGCAGCTGGAAGAGCTTGTCGAGCAGGTAGGTGTCTTCCTTATAGGTGAGCTTCATGTTGCTCTCCTCACCCGCTACGAGGCGCACGGGCACTTCGGGCATGTAGCGCACAACGACGCCGCAGTCGTCGGTGACGCGGAAGTCGGGATCTTCGAGCGCTCGGCGATAGGCCTCGGCGATCACCGAGCGGCGGAAGGCCTGGGGGGTCTGGCCGCGACGCAGACGCGAACGGTCGGGGATGGCAACGATGCGATCATCGGCGGCCTCGATGATGGTGTCGACGGCCGGCACGACCACGTCAATGGCCTCAGCCCGAGTGAGTGCCTCACAGACATCGTCGATGATGCGCTGCGAGACGAGGGGGCGCACGGCGTCGTGGAAGATGAGATTGACCTCACCCTCACCGCCCTCGTAGGCACGGATAGCGGCGAGGCTGGAGTCGTAGCGCTCCTTGCCGCCGCGGAGGATCTTGCGCACCTTGTGCCAGCCGTTACGCAGCACGATGCTCTCCACCTCGCTGACATAGGCGGGGTTGGAGACGATGGCGATCTCGTCGATGTGCGGATTTTCCTCAAAGGCGTCGACGGTATGTTCGATGACTTGTTTGCCGGCCACCTTAAAAAACTGCTTCGGCATGCTCAGCCCCAATCGGCTGCCCACGCCGCCGGCAAGGATGATGGCGATGTTGCGGGTCATATGTCGTAAAGGTAAGATTGACTATTTAAGAATGGGCGGAAGTAGAGGCTGCCCCACCTCCACGGCCGATCTTGAAGAAGTTGCAGCGATAGGCCGAGATAAGGGGACTGAAGAAGCCGTGGAGCCGGCCGCTCAGCCCGTGGGGACGACCGGGGTAGACCTCTTGATAATGGCGCAGGCAGAGCAGACAGAGGCGGAGCAGCGCCACAAGGCCGCGCCGCGTCTTGAGACGGGCGATCTCGCGGGCCAGGGTATGAACCGCCGGATCGGCATGGGTCTCTACGAAGCGGTAGAGATATTGATAATTCTGCTGCCGTTGCAGCCGACGATAATAACGCAAGCCCCAAACGTAGGCCCGAAGCGGTGCGGGCGTCAGGGCTTCGAGCCCTTCGGGACGGTCGGTGCGCGTGGTGACGGAGCCTGCATAGTGGCGGTGCCAGTTGAGCGCCTCGTCGACCCTCACCACCCCGCGGCCGAGATAGGCATGGAGGGCGATCCACCAGTCGTAGTAGATGTCGGCCGGCCAGTCGGTGATGCTCGTCAGCAGGTCGCGCCGACAGATGGCGGCATGGCCGACCGGGCCGGCGAAGAAGAGGCAGAGAGGCAGCCCCGGCATGGTACGGATACGGTCACGGAGCGGCTCGCGCCACTCAAGGTCACTATAATGGTCGGCATAGCAGAGGTCGGCCTCGCCGATATGTTCGACGAGGCGGCGCACCTTCGTGGGGAACCACACATCGTCTTGATCGGCCACGGCCACCAGATCGCCTGAGGCGCGGAGAAGGGCGGCCTGGAAGTTGCGGTTGACCCCCAGATTCTCCGCATTGCGGTAGAGCTTGATGAGGTCGGGATGGGTCGCACGATAGGACTCGAGGATCTTCCAGGTATCGTCAGTCGAGCGGTCATCCTGCACGATCAGTTCGTAGAGCGGATAATCCTGTGCGAGGATGGTGTCGAGCTGCTCGCGCAGGTAGCGTGCGCCGTTGTAGGTGCACATCACCACCGAGACACGAGCCGGAGCGGAGGGGACGGGCTGCGCTGCCATGTTATTTCTCCAGTTTGAAAAGGTCGCAGCCATAGGCGGCGATCAGCGGATAAAAGAAGCCGTGGACGCGCCCCGAGAGGCCGCGAGGCTCCCCGGGATAGACATCCTTATAATGACGGCCGCAGATGATACAAAGACGCAGCAGCGACAAGGGGTCGCGCCGCAGCATCAGGCGGCTGATGCGCCAGGCCACGGGGTGACGCCGCCGGTCGATGTGGAGGGCGAGGTAGCCATAGAAGCGGCGCACATTACCCTTGCGGAGCAGCCGCAGCCGGTGAAGGTATCCCATGACGTAGGGCTGCCACGTGGGATGTGCCGCCGGCTCCCAGAAACCTTTCTTGATCACGCGCGTCGTGACCGAACCGACATAGTGGCGGTGCCAGTCGAGCGGCTCATCGACCTTGACCAGGCCGCGCCCCATCTGCGCATGGACGGCCAGCCACCAATCGTAATAGATGAAGTCGTCCCAGAGGGGAATGCCGTGGATGAAGTCGCGCCGCAGGAGCATGGAATGGCCCGGCGTGCAAGCGTAGAAGAGCATGTGAAGGAAGGTGGTCTTCGGCTTGACGTGGACCTTGAGCGGCAGACGATACGTCGGATCGGTATAATAGTCAGAGAAGCAGAGGTCGGCCTCGCCGATGGCCTCCACCTGGAGGCGGATCTTCTGGGGGAACCAGATGTCGTCTTGGTCAGCCAGCGCCACGAGATCGCCCGAGGCACGGAGCATCGCCTCACGGAAGTTTCGGTTGAAGCCCAGATTCACCTCATTGCGAAAGAGGCGGAAGAGGCCGGGGTTGGCCCGGCGATATTCCTCGAGGATGTCCCACGTGTCATCGGTCGAACGGTCGTCTTGTACGAGGATCTCATATAGCGGATAGTCCTGCGCGAGGATGGAATCCATCTGTTCGCGCAGGAAGCGTGCCCCGTTATACGTGCACATGACGACCGACACACGGCGCTGCTCTTTGCTGTTCATACGTTAGGCAAAGGTAGTGCAAGAAGGGGGAAGAAGGGCAAGGTCGGCTACACATTATTCCCCTCGACGGCCTCTAGCACCCTCCCCCGAGAGCGGAGGAAACGGAACTTCGGGGAAGGTCTAAGCCTATCTCGCCCCGGCGACGGGACCATGCGCCCCGACGAAATCAAAAAAAATGCAGCCCCGCCCGAAGATTTAACGCAACCTGCCCATCCTGTGACGCAGAGTGTCACAGACGGAGCCGACCTTTGCACCTGTCAAGACGTTACGCCGCCGACAGCCGACTAAGTTTCCACACAACGCCCCGGCCCGCCACCGCGCCTACTAACCCCAACGATATATATAATAGTTATGACCACACTCTCTCCCACCCTTTCTACTCCTGCCACCCTGCGCGAGGTGAAGGCTTCGCCCCTCAAGACGTCCAGCCGCAGCGATGCAGCCTCACAGCGCCGGTCGCTCGACCTCTTCGCCTGCTTGTCTCTCACAAGGCTCACCGCCTGGCTCATGACTACGCGCCTCATCGCAGCGGCCGCCGGGCTTTACTCCGCGCTTTTGGGCGAACGGGTGACGCTTCGTCAGACGGTCTTTTATCTCTACGCACAGATACTGGCCGTGGCTACGCTGGCTCCGATCCCTTGGCCAATGGGCTGGCGCGCGTGCTGGCTTATCCTCTTCTGCCTAAGCGTCAGAGAAACGCGCCGGGGGGAGAAATGCACCGCCCCACACGGGCTCTAACCTCGAGGAGGCCTGACGGCACAAGCCCCCTCTCAACGCCACTCGCCGCCGGCCGAAGCGCGTCATACACGCTTCGGTCGGCGGCGAGCCGCTAAGTTAGCTAAAGTACCCTACCTCAACAGAGGAAGAGGATCAGGGCCTGCGCCACTAAGATGCGCAAGAACATGGCCAGGGGATAGACCGTGGAGTAACCTACGGAAGCGGCATCGTTGTTGGCGGTCTGGTTGGCGTAGCCCAGCGCGGGGGGATCGGTCGTTGAACCGGCGATAACGCCCATCAGGGTGAAGTAGTTGAACTTCAGCTTCAACCTCGCGATGACACCCATGATGAGCAGCGGGATGACGGTGATCAAGAAACCGACCCATACGTAGGTCAGGCCATCGCCCTCGACGACGGTATGCCAGAAGTTGGCGCCGGCCTTGATGCCCACCGAAGCGAGGAAGAGAATCAAGCCGATCTCACGCAGCAGGAGGTTGGCCGAGGTGGTGGTGTAGGTGACGAGATGGAACTTGTAACCATAGGCACCGGCCAGAATGGCGATGATCAGCGGGCCGCCGGCAAGACCGAGCTTGAGGGGCGTGGCCATGCCGGGAAACTGGAAGGGGATGCTACCGAAGATGATACCCACGAGGATACCGAGGAAGATGGCGCCCACGTTGGGGTGGTCGAGACGCTTGACGGAGTTACCGAGCAGACGCTCCACACGGGTCACGGCATCCTCCGGACCGGCCACCATCAGGCGGTCACCGATCTGGATGCGCAGCGAACGGTCGGCGAAGAGGTCCATGCCCGAACGGGTGATACGGGTGACGTTGACACCATACATCGACGAGAAGTGCATCTGGCCGAAGGTCTTGCCGTTGACCTCTGACTGGGTCACGAGGATACGCTTCGAGACGATGGGGGCGGCAGCGGCCTTCCAGTCAAACTTGGCCTGCGAGCCGATGAAGGCTATGGCGGCCTCGGCGTCGTCTTCGGCGCAGACGGCGTTCATCTCGTCACCGACGCTGATGATCGTGTCCTTGGTGGGCGATACGATGGTGTCGCCGTGCTTGTAGTGGGTGCAGACGAAGGTACGGCCGAGGAATTGGCTCAGCTGGCCGAAGGTCTTGCCCTCAAGGGCTTTGTTCTCTACACGCAGGGAGAGGTGGTGCGGACGGGCGTGGGGATCGTCCTCCTGAGAGAGGCGGATCTGCTCTTCCTCCTTATCGAGGCTGATGCGACAGATGTAGCGGATGGCGATGGTGGCGCCGATGATGCCCACCACGCCGAGGGGGTAGGCACAGGCATAACCCGAAGCGATGTTGAGTCCGCCCATGTCGATGCCCAGCGTGTTGATGGCCTCCTGCGCAGCACCGAGACCGGGGGTGTTGGTCACCGCACCGCAGAGCACGCCGACAGCCATCGGCAGCGACGTCTTGTCGCTCGTGTCAAAGACAAGGTAGTAGAGTCCGAGCATCGTGATCATGTTGAGCAAAACGATGCCCACGGCGACCATATTCATCTGTAGGCCGCCCTTCTTAAAGCTCTCGAAGAAGCCCGGACCGACCTGCAGACCGATACAGTAGACGAAGAGGATCAGACCGAAGTCTTGGATAAAGTTGAGCACCTGCACGGGGCAGGCGAAACCGTCATCGCCGTCGAGGCCGGTGGCGGTATAGAGGTGACCGACGACAATGCCGGCAAAGAGCACGAAGGTAACGCCCAGCGAGATGCTGCCAAACTTGATCTTACCCAGCATGACGCCGATGGCGATCACGATGGAGTAGAGCAAGACGATGTGGGCGACGGACCCCGTGTTGAGAAAGAGGGCTTGAAACCAATCCATAAAGTGAGGTAGGGGGATAGTGATAGATGGAACCCCGCAAGGGGAACGTTCGGCAAATGTATAAAGAAACTTTCATCTTTGGCATACTCCTTAAAAGAATGTGGCTAAATTTGCCCTTAACCTTCACGCAGGAGTCACCGGCCCCTGCCCAACCTTTTTATCCATGCAATATCTCGAACTCACCTTTACCCTCACGCCCGACAACGAGGCGCTGCGCGACGTGCTCTCGGCCTCACTGGCCGAGATCGGCTTTGACAGCTTCGTCGATACGGCCCGGCTCGAAGAGACGGCCATCCCCCATGCCCCGGATCCCGAACACCCGACCTTCGCCGCCGCCGAAACGGCCGAGGGGGCATACAAAGCCTACATTCCCCGCAATCTCTACGACCGGGAGGCGCTCGACGAACTGCTCGAGGCCTTCCCCCTGCCCGGCGTATCGATCGCCTACACCGTCAGCGAGGTGGAGGACAGGGACTGGAACGAGGAGTGGGAGAAAAACTACTTCCAGCCCCTCGTGGTCGACGACCGCTGCGTCGTAGCGAGCACCTTCCACAAAGACGTGCCCGAGGCGGAGTATAACATCCGCATCAACCCGCAAATGTCTTTCGGCACGGGCCACCACGCCACCACCTCGCAGATGATCTCGCGCCTGCTCACCGCCGACCTGGCGGGTAAGGAGGTGCTCGATATGGGCTGTGGCACGGGCATCCTCGCCATCTTGGCCCGCATGCGCGGCGCCGCCCATTGCGAGGCGGTCGACGTCGATGAGTGGTGTGTCAAAAACACGAAGGAGAACATCGCCCTCAACCCCGTCGACCATATCGACGTCACCCTCGGCGATGCCTCGTCACTGGCCACAATGGGCCCCTTCGACCTCATCATCGCCAACATCAACTTGGGCATCCTCGTTCGCGACATGAGCGCTTACGCCGCACGGCTCAACGAGGGCGGCGAGATCTATCTGAGCGGCTTCTACGACGAAGACGTGCCCCAACTCCTGGCCGAGACGGAGCGACAGGGGCTCAGCCTCATCGACCAACGCTCAAAAGACGGATGGGCCTGCCTCCGCGTGGGCAAGTAACCATCCGAATCCCGCCGGCTTATCGGGTAGTGTTCCCTATAGAGTGCCAGATGAGGTGCTGTCATCAAACACGCGATTTGATTAGACACGGCAAAAACGGGAGCCACCACCATGCCTTACGGAAATGGCGGGAAGGCTACTCGGAGAAACAATATACGGGCTAGATCGAACTGGATAGCATCCACTTCGATGGTATAGGTAATCTTTATGCACTACCTACACACTGCCACGAACCTTCCTGAGAAGCTTGTATATCGGCGCGTTAAGGGTGTAGGTAAAATCAAACTACCTACACCCTTCCTACACCTGTCTGCCACCCGTCTGTCAGTGACACGGACTCGTCGGAACAAAAACAGGGTGTAGGCAGGGCGTAGGTAGGGTGACAGAATACGATGCCCCACCCACACCCATATCGATCTGGTTACCAATCGTTTCAAGGCGAGAGATAGCAGTGTGTAGGTTGTTGTAAAAAACCTCGGTTACTACCGATTATTGCAGTCCGACAAGCGCCCGATAATACTCACAATCTATAACATTGCCCCCAATTCCTTACGTTTCGTTAGACAGCAGAAATTCCCTTCAGTGAGCCACGCAGTGCTCGAAGCCCCGCAAGACGGGGCAGACAGCCCCACAATTGCATAAACCCACAATCATTGCACAAATAATTTGCATCTATTGGGAATTATACGCCGATTGTCCGTATATTTGCAGCCGTAAACGCATAAAACCACCTGATGAACTCACGCGACAAACGTCTCGACGCGCTGCGCATTATCCTCGAAAGCAGTGAGCTGGGCAGCCACGAAGAGATACTCGCACAGCTGGCGCACATGGGATGGCGCGTGACGCAAGCCACGCTCTCACGCGACCTCACCAAGCTGCGGGCCGCCAAGATCATGAGCGCCAAGGGACCGCGCTATGTGCTCCCCGACAGTCCCAACTACCGCCGCACGGTGCGCCCCGAGATCATACCGGCCTACCTACGCAGCGCCGGACTCCAGACCATCGTCTTCTCAGGCCAGCTGGCGGTCATCCACACACGCCCGGGCTATGCCTCGGGACTGGCCTCCGACATCGACAGCCACCAGCTGCCGACCGTCATCGGCACCATCGCAGGCGACGACACGATCCTCTGCATCCTCGCAGAGGGAGCGGAACGCCAAGCCTTCGTTGACGAGATGGCCGAACTCGTGCCGGCCATCAAGAGCATACTGCTCTGACCACACATCTTATATATAAGGTGCAACGACCAACACACACAATCTAGCGAAATCACTCAATAGCGACACATGGAAGAATATAACGACGGCATCAGCGTAGTCGTAGCCGATGCAAGCCATGAGAAGTATGTCGACACCATCCTCACCACCATCACCGAGGCTGCTAAAGTGCGCGGCTCCGGCATCGCCAGCCGTACGCACGAATACGTAGCGACCAAGATGAAGGAGCGCAAGGCCATCATCGCCCTCTACGGCGAAGAGTTTGCCGGCTTCTGCTATATCGAAAGCTGGGAAAACAAGCACTACGTGGCCAACTCGGGCCTCATCGTCGTGCCGAAGTTCCGTGGCCACCACCTCGCCACGCGCATCAAGCGTCTGGCCTTCAGCCTCTCCCGTCTGCGCTGGCCCCAGGCAAAGCTCTTTGGTCTGACGAGTTCGGGAGCCGTGATGCGTATCAACACGGCTCTGGGCTACGTGCCCGTACCCTTCAGCGAACTTACCCAAGACGACGAGTACTGGAAGGGTTGCGGCACGCCGGAACATCCCTGCTGCATCAACTGCGACGTGCTCGCCCGCACCAACCGCAAATACTGCGTCTGCACGGGCATGCTCTTCGACCCCGCACGCCACCCCGACACGCCCCTGCCGGTCAAGGTTCCTCAAGACGTCATCGACTTCATCAAGCAGGCCGAAGACTAAACCACAAGTCATCCAACCAGACAACAAACTCCATCCATAATGACGAAGAAGAAAGTAGTCGTCGCCTTCAGCGGCGGGCTCGATACATCCTACACCGTGATGTATCTCGCCAAAGAGAAGGGCTACGAAGTATATGCAGCCTGCGCCAACACCGGCGGTTTCAGCGCTGAGCAGCTCAAGCGCAACGAAGAGAACGCCTATAAGCTGGGCGCAACGAAGTATGTCACCCTCGACGTGACACACGAGTATTACGAGAAGAGCCTGAAGTTCATGGTCTTCGGCAATGTGCTGCGCAACGGGGTCTACCCCATCAGCGTATCTTCGGAACGCATCTTCCAGGGCATCGCCATCGCACGCTATGCCAAGGAGATCGGCGCCTCGGCCATCGCCCACGGTTCGACCGGTGCGGGCAACGACCAGGTGCGTTTCGACATGACCTTCCTCGTCATGTGTCCCGAGATGGAGATCATCACCCTCACCCGCGACGGCAACCTCACGCGTCAGGAGGAGGTAGACTACCTCAATCAACACGGCTTTAAGGCCGACTTCGCAAAACTCAAATACTCTTACAACGTCGGCATCTGGGGCACGAGCATCTGCGGAGGCGAGATCCTCGACTCGCGCCAGGGCCTGCCCGAAGAGGCTTACCTCAAGCAGGTGACCAAGCAAGACACGGAGGAGCTGCGCCTGACCTTTGAAACGGGCGAGCTCAAAGCGGTCAACGGCGAACGTTTTGACGACCCCATTGCTGCCATCCAGCGAGTCGAAGAGATCGGGGCCGCCTATGGCATCGGCCGCGACATGCACGTGGGTGACACGATCATCGGCATCAAGGGCCGCGTAGGCTTCGAGGCCGCCGCCCCCGCCCTGATCATCGGCGCACACCGCTTCCTCGAGAAGTATACCCTCTCGAGGTGGCAGCAATACTGGAAGGACCAGGTGGCCAACTGGTACGGCATGTTCCTCCACGAGAGCCAGTACCTCGAGCCCGTCATGCGCGACATCGAGGCCATGCTGACCAGCTCACAGCGCTACGTCACCGGTACAGCAATCCTCGAGCTCCGTCCCCTGGGCTTCAGCACCGTAGGCGTTGACACGCCCAACGACCTCGTCCACACAAAACTCGGCGAGTACGGCGAAACGCAGAAGGGCTGGACGGCCGACGACGCCAAGGGCTTTATCAAGGTGCTCTCCACCCCCCTGCGCGTCTTCTATACGGCTCACCCCGAAGCCGACGACGTGAAGTAAATCGGCAATTGCTGTCTGCGCAGGGCTCCCCGCACCTGCACAGACGGCAATGCTGCAATTTTACAGCGCCCACCAGCTTCCTTCCCCTAGGGGGAGAATGTCTTCCGCGGGCCTTCCCCGCCGCTCCGCTTCTCTCTTTCTTACCACACTCATTACAAACCATGATCCGCATAGGCATTATCGGCGGAGCCGGCTACACGGCCGGCGAGCTCTGCCGCCTCCTTCTCAATCACCCCGAGGCAGAAATCGTCTTCGTCAACAGCGAGAGCAACGCCGGCAACCGACTCGCCGACGTGCACGAAGGACTCTACGGCGAAACCGATCTGCGCTTCACCGACCAGCTACCCTTCGACCAAGTCGACGTGGTGTTCTTCTGCTTCGGCCACGGCAAGAGCAGCCAGTTCCTGCGCGACCACTACATACCCGCCGACGTGCGCATCATCGACCTCGCACAGGACTTCCGCCTCAAGGCCGAAGACAATGACTACGTGTACGGCCTGCCCGAACTCAATCATGCGCAGCTGCAGGGAGCCTTCCACGTGGCCAATCCCGGCTGCTTCGCCACAGCCATCCAGCTGGGGCTCCTGCCCCTTGCCGAGGCTGGACTGCTGCAGGGCGACATTGCAGTCAACGGCATCACCGGTTCCACCGGCGCCGGCGTCAAGCCCGCACCCACGACCCACTTCTCATGGCGCTCGGGCAACATGAGCATCTACAAGGCCTTCGAGCATCAGCACGTGGCCGAGATCACCCAGTCGCTCACCCAGCTGCAGCCGGCATGGGACGGCGAGATAGACTTCATCCCTTACCGTGGCGACTTCCCCCGCGGCATCTTTGCCACCGAGGTGATCCGTTGCGACGCGCCGATCGAAGAGATCGAGAGCCTCTACCGCGACTTCTACGATGAAGCACCCTTCACCCACTACCTCGCCAAGGGCATCGACCTCAAGCAGGTGGTCAACACCAACAAGTGCCTCATCCACGCCGAGCGTCACCGCGACAAACTCCTCGTCACGACCTGCATCGACAACCTCCTCAAAGGCGCCTCGGGCCAGGCCGTGCAAAACATGAACCTCATCTTCGGCCTCGAAGAGACCACCGGCCTGAGACTCAAGGCGGTAGCGTTTTAATTCCGGCAGAGCTAAGGGAGCAGAGAGGCCAAAGGATTAAGGCCAACGGCTATTGAACGGTCGAAAGGCAAGCACCGTCCGCTACTAAGGATGTGAGAGAAGCGCCACAACGGAGCGTTTCCCTACATTCGGCTTAACTCCTTAACTTCTCTAACTCCTTTACTCCTAACAACATCCCCCCATGAACCTTTTCCCCGTCTATCCCCTCTTCCCCATCAACATTGTCAAGGGGCGCGGCTGCCGCGTCTACGACGACGAGGGGAATGAATACCTCGACCTCTACGGCGGCCATGCCGTCATCAGCATCGGCCATTGCCACCCCCACTACGTAGAGGCGCTCACCCATCAGCTCCACGAACTGGGTTTTTACTCCAACTCCGTCATCAACCGGCTCCAGGAGCAGCTCGCCGACCGCCTCGGCCGCGTGTGCGGCTACCCCGACTACCAGCTCTTCCTCATCAACTCGGGCGCCGAGGCCAATGAGAATGCGCTGAAGCTGGCCTCTTTCCACACGGGCCGCAGCCGTATCCTTGCCGCATCCAAGGCCTTCCACGGCCGCACCTCCCTCGCCGTCGAAGCAACGGACAACCCGCGCATCGTGGCCCCCGTCAATGCCGGCGGACACGTCACTTTCCTACCCCTCAACGACCTCGATGCCTTCGCCGCCGAACTCCGTAAGGGCGATGTGGCAGCCGTCATCTTCGAACCCATCCAGGGCGTCGGCGGCATCCGCATGGCTACGCCGGCGTTTGCCCAGGGGCTCCGCCGTCTCTGCGACGAGACAGGCACCGTGCTCATCTGCGACGAGATACAGTGCGGCTATGGCCGTTCGGGGAAGTTCTTTGCCCACCAACACCTGGGCATACGCCCCGACCTCATCACCTGCGCCAAGGGCATCGGCAACGGTTTCCCCATGGGCGCCGTGCTGATCAGTCCGGCCTTTGAAGCCTCCTACGGTCAGCTCGGCACGACCTTCGGCGGCAACCACCTCGCCTGCGCCGCCGCCCTCGCCGTGCTCGACGTCATCGAGGGCGAAGGCCTCATCGACAATGCCGCCCGCACCGGTCAATACCTCCTCGACGGCCTCAAGGCGCTCCAGGCCACCCATCCCCACATAACCGATGTGCGCGGACGCGGCCTGATGATCGGCATCGAATACGATCACCCCATCAAGGAGATGCGCCAACGTCTGGTCAAGGAGCACCGCGTCTTCACCGGCGCCGCCTCGACCAACATTCTCCGCCTCTTGCCCCCCCTCTGCCTCACGCAGGCGGAAGCCGATGAGGCACTCGAAAAGCTCAACTGGTAACAGCCCGGCGGCCCACACAGCCTATCCCTAAAACCTCACGCCGTGACATAGTCGTTCGGACTATGTCGCGGCGTGAAAGCGTTTACAGACTTATGGAAGGCGAAGGACGCTTATCGGGCGGCGGGCAACGATTGCAGCCTACCCCCTCTCGCTTCTCCGTGCATCAATTACGACTAAGGCGTGGTTTTACGAAAGGAATGAAAATTGCCCGATAAAGCCACTGGCACAATTTCAGCACGCTGGGAGTTGCAAATAAGTAATTGATGGCCGTTGCCTGTCGCCCGCCTTCCTTTGAGAGAGGCAACACGCCCAATGTTTGCAACTTATTACGCAAGTGCTTAAACTCTTTAACCGTAAGCCTTGAGGACAATATTCGGCTAGTCATTGGCAGCGCCACACTTCCGCCTACGACCTTTTCGCGAAGGGTACGGGCAATACGCGGTTTGCTTTCCGCATAATCGTCTGCCAAGGCACACACCCTTTCGGCGATTCTCATATACCCGTTTATTGCACGACGCAAGTGGTCCTCAGAAGAGAGGTTGTTCACAGCAGAACCCTCACGCACCATATACATATAAATGACTGTTGGCACGATCGTAATACGCGGGTTCTGCAGGTCGACCTTTACATTATAGAACACATCCTCGCCTATCACTAAGCCCTGCTCAAAGAATAAATTGTGGCTTAACAAGAACGAGCGACGCCACAGTACGTTACAAACAGAAAAGTTGTATCGCTCCTCCAGAAAGGCCAACCCCGTTGTATATATGATGGGCCGCGTAGCGGGCTTCACCTTATATCCGTCATACGAATGCTTGCTGAGTTCAATCTTGTCAAGCGTAACACTATAGAACAGCACCTTATCCGATTTGTCTGAGTCGATGCTATCAAAAATATATCGATAGCCTCCCCGAGCGACCCAGTCATCAGAATCGACAAAGGTGACGAACTCGCCCTTTGCAGCCCGCAGACCTGTGTTGCGAGCGCTCGACACACCGCCATTGGGTTGCGAAATGAGATGGAATACGTCAGGATAACGCTTCACATAGTCGTTGCAAACGGCTGCCGAGCCATCTGTCGAACCGTCATCAACCAGAATCACTTCATAGCTGTCTTCCTCCAGATCTTGCTGCAGCAGAGAGTCGAGACATTGAGCGATATAGCGCTCGACGTTGTAAACCGGAATTACGATAGAGAGTTTGATGTCCATCATCTTACTATTTCTGTGGTGAAGATTGTTCACGGCTCATTATGCGTTCGCGTTTTCTCACATCTGCATGGCTATGGTAAGTTCTGCTCAATGGGTGATAGAAACGTCCGATTTAATGCAGCGATGAAAGTGGGTGTGAGTTGAATCAAAGACGATGAAGGAAGTCCTTCTCAGAAGAGCTATCAATCATTGGTTCTACCCTCAGAAAAGGAAGATGAAAAACAAGGACGGGCCACCTTGAGAGAAGAATTTTTGCCTACCTTTGCAACAATCAACGGCTGCATTAAATCGGACGAAAAAAGGCAGCCACAGGGAGCGGACGAGTCTTAGGTAAATTGGAAATTGCGAAATCGTCGGAGTCGATCCGCCGGCATGGTTGACGAACACACTCGTCTGGCTGCGTGAAGGCCAACACGAGGAAGCACTCGCTGCCATGCGCCCATACAAGCACAAAAGGTCTCAGGCTTAAGCCTGAGACCTTTTTGTCGAGAAAGACGGCGGACTTCGGAGAGTTACCATTGAAACAGCAAATCGGGGGAAGATCTAGGCGCACGCGATAAGTCGCTAAACTTTTCATCCACCTATTGTGGCGCCTCATCCTTTAAACCCGGCGAACTGTCAGAATGAGATTGACGGGCAAAAGTGACCGGCATACTTTTGCAGAAAACTCGATGCATGACAGACACCCCCGACCAGCTGCATAAAGCCCTACCAAGTCGCCCCTAGCGTTGTAAGTAGAACAGCCCCTTTGGATACTAAAAAAGCTCCGACATGTAACACGCAGTTACTTGTCGGAGCTTTGGTGATCCGCTTGGGGCTCGAACCCAAGACCCTAACATTAAAAGTGTTATGCTCTACCAACTGAGCTAGCGGATCTACCTGATTATGGACGTATGCTTATGTAAGCGGGTGCAAAGATACGCAGTGCGCAGCCATTGCCCAAGGCCATACGCTATTTTTTAGTCTTTCGCGGAGCTTTATCCGCCGTTTCAGTCCCTTCAGCGGGCGTTTCGCCTGCTTCCGCAGCCGTTGCGGCCGCCTTGTCGGCGCTAGCCTCAGCCTCGCCCGGCTCCGTCAGGTAGACGCCGACAGCCTGCTCCATGACCCGCGTGCCCTCATCGTCGGGGGCGGTAGGGTCGAGCCCCGCTTCCGTTCCGACCACATAGCGCTTATAATACGAGATAATCAGCGTCGTGACGGGCAGGGCGATGATCAGACCGATGATGCCCAGCGCATAGCCCCACACGGAGAGGGCCAGGAGGATGATGGCGGGCGGCAGACCCATGATCTTCCCCATGATGCGGGGCGTAAAGATGGTGTCTTGCAAGACCTGCACGACAGCATACACGATGACCACGAGACAGAGGAGCCACCAGAAGTTTTCACCCGTCTCGGCTGCCTTGAGCAAGGCCAGCAGGGTGGCAGGCACGAAGCCGACGACCTGAAGGTAGGGCACGAAACTGATCACGCCGATCAGGCAGCCCAAACCGACAGGCATCGGAAAACCGATGATGGCGAAGCCGATAGAGAACATCACGCAGTTGCTCAGGGCCACGAGGGCCTGGCCGCGGAAGTAGCCCGCCATGCCGTGCTCGATGTCGGCAGCCAGCTGCAGGGCGAAGGGACGGCGGTCGCGCGGCACGAAGTAGATCCACCGGTTGGCATACTTCTCATAGTCGGTCAATATAAAGAGGAGATAGAGCAGGCAGATGAGCGAAGCCACGATGTTGATGATGATGCCCGCCGTGCTCATCAACACGCCCCATACCTTGGGCAAGCTGTCCTTGATCGCCGCAACGACATCCTTCTGCTCCAAGATATGTTCGATCTGATAAGCGTTGAGGTGACGGCGGATAAAGTGTTGCACGGGTTCGGGAATGGTCGCGTTGTCAGCCCCCGAACGGAGATAAACGAGGGCCACGTCCTTCAGGTGGGTCATCTCGGTAATCATCGGGGGCACGATGAGATAGAAGAAGCCCGCCAGCGCCCCGATGACCAAGAGGAGCGTGAGCAAGATGGCCGTGATGCGTCCCGGCACACGACACTTCTTCTGCAAAAACTCCACGATGGGAAAAAGCAGATAGGCCGCCATCCATGCTACGAAGAAGGGGATCAACACGCTGCTCAGCCAATAGATGAGGCAACCCGCAGCCACGATACACAGCAGCAGGATGAGACCGCGGATGAAGCGGTCGAAGGTGATGGGCATCTGCCCGCCGACACGGAAACGATCCATAGGTTCAAGATAGAGTACTCAAGGCTGCATCAGCCCTGTG
This sequence comes from Alloprevotella sp., assembly GCA_052272595.1. Taxonomy (GTDB): domain Bacteria; phylum Bacteroidota; class Bacteroidia; order Bacteroidales; family Bacteroidaceae; genus Alloprevotella. The sequence goes on along the minus strand of DAVZJV010000004.1, from coordinate 151,306 downwards.
AGAGGAATCATACAACCAGAGCAAAATTAAGTCTTCCCGCCCTGCTCTACGGTGAAAATCGTGCCTTTTCTTTTTGCACTGTGTCAAATGTGCCTATCTTCGCACTATGGGAACGCTCTATTTGGTACCCACACCGGTGGGAAACATGGAGGACATTACGCTCCGCGCACTGCGCATCCTCAAGGAAGCAGACCTCGTCTTGGCAGAAGACACCCGCACGACGGGCATTCTCCTCAAGCACTATGAGATCAAGACCCGCCTGGCGAGCCACCATATGCACAACGAGCATCAAACGGCCGACGCCTTCGCCGCCCGCATCGCCGCCGGCGAGGTGGTAGCGCTGGTGACCGATGCCGGCACGCCGGGCATCTCCGACCCCGGTTTCATGCTCGTCAGAGCCTGCGTAGCCCGCGGTGTGACGGTGCAGTGCCTCCCCGGCGCTACGGCCTTCGTTCCCGCACTGGTCGCCTCGGGACTACCTTGCGAACGCTTCGTCTTCGAGGGCTTTCTGCCACAGAAGAAGGGACGCGCCACCCGCTTGGCCTCTCTTGCCGACGAGCCGCGCACGATGATCTTCTACGAGTCTCCCTACCGCGTAGTCAAGACGCTCACCGCCTTCTGCGAGACCTTCGGCGCCGACCGCCCCTGCTCGGCCTGCAGGGAAATCAGCAAGGTGCACGAAGAGAGCGTCCGCGGCACACTCGCCGAAGTGCTCGCCCACTTCACCGAGGAGGCCCCGCGAGGCGAGTTCGTCATCGTCGTCGGCGGCCGAGAGCCGGCCCCCAAGGGACATAAGGCCACCTCGCCTTCACCTGACAAACAAACCTTCACAACTAACTAGCATCACACACCTCTCCACCTTTTTTTGACCTATGAAGAAGTTCATCTGGCTCCTCGCAGCCGTATGCACCTTGGCCTTCGCTGCCTCGTGCACCACGAAGAAAGAGAAGGAACAGGAAAGCCAAGATACCAGCGCCGCCACGATCGACTCGCTGCGTCAGGCGCTCAACCAGTCTAAGAACGAGTCGGGCGACCTGATCGAGACGCTCTCACAGATTCAGGAAGGATTCGACCGCATCAACGAGGCCGAGGGCCGCATCACCGTGCAGACCCGCCAGGGCGAAGGTGCCGACAAGGCCGCCATCCGCGACAACATGGCCTATATCGAACGCACCCTCCGCCTCAATCGTGAACTGATCTCCGACCTCCGCCAGCAGCTCCGCAGCTCCAAGCAGGCCGGCACCGCCTCGCGTCAGAAGCTCGAGGAGATGCTCAACGGCCTGAGCAAGCAGCTCGACGAGAAGACCAAGGAAATCGAGGAACTCCGTCAGCAGCTCGCACAGAAGGACATCGTCATCGCCGAACAGGGCGAACAGATCAACAGCCTCAACGCCAACGTCTCGGACCTCAGCCAGAAGAACGAGGAGAAGGCACGCACCGTTGCCGCTCAGGATAAGGAACTCAACACGGCCTACTACGTCTTCGGCACGAAGAAGGAACTCCGCGAGCAGCGCATCCTCCAGCGTGGCGGCGCCGTGCTCAAGGGCAATGACTTCAACAAGGACTACTTCACCCGCATCGACCTGCGTGTGACGAAGGTCATCAAGCTCTACTCGAAGAGCGCCAAGCTGATGACCAACCACCCTGCCGGCTCTTACACGCTCGAGAAGGACGCTCAGGGACAATACGTATTGCGCATCACCGATCCACGCACCTTTTGGAGCGTCAGCCGCTACCTCGTTATCACCGTCAAGTAAGACGGAAGCACGGTCGTACAGGCAGCCCTGAAAATCAAGACACGTGCGTCTTTAGCCCCAAAGGGGCGGAGGATCATAGCCTAGGGATTTATCC
>DAVZJV010000004.1:19030-149355 GCA_052272595.1 Alloprevotella sp. | reverse complement strand
ACGCACGACCTAGGGATAAATCCCTAGGCTATTGTCTGACGCCCCGTTGGGGCTTGCCTGAAGGGGATGTCCCAAAAGGGCCTTGTCAGAAGGACCTTCCCCAAAGGGGCTTCGCAACGATGCCTCGAGCATAAGCGCCGGAACATCAAAACACGTGCGTCTTTAGCCCCAAAGGGGCGGAGGATCATAGCCTAGGGATTTATCCCTAGGTTCATGCAACATCCTGATGACTCGCCGCCAATGCCGCCAATGCCGCCAAAATATTACGTTTATTGGCGGCGAGTCAATAAGACCACGCACGACCTAGGGATAAATCCCTAGGCTATTGTCTGACGCCCCGTTGGGGCTTACCTGAAGGGGATGTCCCAAAAGGGGCTTGTCAGAAGGAACTTCCCGAAAGGGCCTTGTCAGAAGGAACTTCCCCAAAGGGGCGGCCCTGAAGGGGCGTCGCAATATGCGTCCGCACGCCACGAGTTTTTGCACGACAAGCCCCGTCAGCTTACACGATACACAGATATACGATCATCTGTCAATCTGTCAAGATCTCGTCATTACAGACTATATATCAACCCGTTACGAAAACGAATCGCGCGAATTTCTGTCACGAATCTGTCAGGTTTCTGTCAGCATGCTGTCAGCGAACCGTCGGTACGACCTAAAAGGGAATGGTAGCAGACTGCGCACACGCCATCAAGCGCTGAAAGTTCGCTGACAAAAACCTGACAGAATCGTGACAGAAATCGGAGGAAGATCTTGGCCGTAATCCACTAAGGATCAAAGACTAGCGGTTATCCGCTGACAGGTTGACAGCAAATCGCAAATCTTTCGTTAGAGGATTCCAGACTGTCAGGAGTCATCCCGAAAGCTCCTCACGGCAATCTGACAGCCGGAGAATAGAGGCCTTCCAACGACTGGTCTGAGGGACTAACTCCCAACCCGGGCTGCCCGCCCTAACGACATGCCTTGAAGATTTTTCTGCATGGCATCCCGTTCGCACGACATGGCATCCCGTTCTTACGGGATGCAGTCCCGTCAACAGACCACGCAGCAAAACGCCACGACCGCAGCAAGATCCGTGATGGCGGACATCTAACCTGCACCGTGGGGCGCATAAGATCATATTTTACCGAGAGGGACAGGCCTGCGCCTGCCCCTCTCCTTTATGACAACTCCCACCTAATGAACACGACCCTCCACAAGTCTATTTTGCGCCTCGGCCTGCCCATCGCCATCGGTCAGCTGGGCGTCATCGTCATGGGCTTTGCCGACACCATGATGGTGGGACGCTACTCGACCGACGCCCTGGCCGCCGCATCGTTTGTCAACAGCGTCTTCAACCTCATCAGCTTCCTGTTCATCGGCTACAGCTACGGGCTCACCCCGCTCGTCAGCTCCCTCTACGGACGGGGGCAGCGCCGCGAGGCCGGGGCTACATTGTGGCACGCCCTGCTGGCCAACGTCGCCTTCGCCCTGCTACTGATGGCGGTCATGGGCGTGCTCTACTTCTACCTCGACCATATGGGACAGCCGACCGAGATTTTGCCGCTCGTACGGCCCTACTACCTCGTCGTGCTCGTCTCGATGCTCTTCGTCGCGCTGTTTAACGCCCTGCGCCAATTCACCGACGGCATCACCGACACGGGGCTGGCCATGTGGATATTGCTGGGGGGAAACCTGCTCAATATCTTCGGCAACTGGCTGCTCATCTACGGTGTAGGCCCCTTTCCCGAACTCGGTCTGCTCGGCGCCGGCTGGAGCACGTGCATCTCGCGTGTCATCATGGTGCTGGTGCTCGGGGGCATCATCTTGTGGCGCCCCGCTTACGCCGTCTACCGCGAGGGCATACGCCAACTGCCGACACGCCTGAGCGAGTGTCTCCACATCAACCGCCAGAGCTACCCCATCGCCCTCCAGATGGGCATGGAGTGCGGCGCCTTCACCTTCAGCGGCGTGATGTCGGGCTGGATCAACACCGTGAGCCTCGCCACCTTCCAAGTGACCAACACCCTCAGTACGCTCGGCTTCCTGCTCTACTACAGCTTCGGCTCGAGCATGAGCATCCGCTTCGCATCGGCCTACGGCCAGCACGACCTGGCCACGGCGGCAGCCACCACGCGGGCCGGACGCCACGTGTTGCTCGCCATGTGTGCATGCTCTTCCCTCCTCTTCCTCTTCCTGGGAGAGACGATCATCCACTGTTTCACCTCCGACCCCGCCGTGGTGGCCCTATCGGTGAGCCTCATCCCCTACCTGATCCTCTATCAGGTGGGCGACGCCATGCAGATCTGCTATGCCAACGCCCTGCGCGGCACGGCACAGGTATCATCGATGATGAGCACCGCCTTTATCAGCTACATCGTCATCAACGCGCCGCTGGGCTACGTGCTGGCCTTCACGTGCGGCATGGGCATCCATGGGCTCTACCTGGCCTTCAGTGCCGGCCTCTTCGTAGCCTCCGGCCTCTTCATCTACCACTACCGGCGCGCCATGCGCCGCGCCAACAGCGCTGCATAGGGGGCAGAAAGCATCGCTCGGAACGGGAAATCATGATTTCTTGACGAAAAGAAACGATCGTGAGCCTTTGATACGATAAAAAGGCGTAACTTTGCGCCCGATTATAGAGTCCGTAGGGGCAGAGCCAAGTGGCTGCGACTGCAGCCCGCCCCGCGGAAAAATCCGTTTACATCATACAATCAATGTACGCAATCGTAGAGATTAACGGTCAGCAGTTCCGTGCCGAAGAGGGCAAGAAGCTCTTCATCAACCACGTGAGCGGTGCCGAAAGCGGCCAGACTGTTGAGTTTGAGAAGGTCCTGCTCGTCGACAACGACGGCCAGGTGACTGTAGGCCTCCCCACCGTAGAGGGTGCCAAGGTCGTATGCGAAGTGATCGATCCCCTCGTAAAGGGCGACAAGGTGCTCGTCTTCCACAAGAAGCGCCGCAAGGGCTATCGCAAGCTCAACGGTCACCGTCAGCAGTTCACGCAGGTTACCATCAAGAACGTTATCGCTTAAGTTTCCCCACTAAATCATCTAGAAAGAAATGGCACATAAAAAAGGTGTAGGTAGTTCTAAGAACGGCCGTGAGTCAGCATCAAAGCGCCTGGGTGTGAAGATCTGGGGCGGCCAGAACTGTGTGGCCGGCAACATCATCGTGCGTCAGCGCGGTACGGCTCACTATCCCGGTGAGAACGTAGGCATGGGCAAGGACCACACGCTCTTCGCCCTCGTTGACGGTGTCGTAGCCTTCCACCGCGGCAAGTACCGTGGCGTGCATGGCCGCAGCGTAGTCAGCGTCGTCGCTGCTCCCGAGGCTGAGGCATAACCACCCGACAGCCGAGCATCGCAAGGCGCATGCTCAGACAAGTAATTAACCATTAAAACCTGCGGGCCGCCCATCGTAACGATAGGCGGCCCGCAGTGCGTTGAGATGATTTCGTCCGAACCCCTACACCCCCGCCACACGGATAATATCGGCAAATACACCGGCGGCCGTAACGGCTGCGCCGGCGCCGTAGCCTTGGATGAGCATGGGGTAGTCGTGGTAACGCTCGGTGGTGAGCAGGAGGATGTTGTTAGAACCTTCAAGGTCGTAGAAGGGATGTCCCTTGTCGACCTCTTCGAGTCCGACCGTCCCCTGAGCGTCAGCCCACCGCGCGACGAAGCGCCAGCGCTTGCCTTCCCCGGCCAGGCGGCGGCGCTCGCGCTCAAAGGCGGCATCGAGCTGAGGAATGGCCCGCCAAAAGCCCTCGAGCGTATCGTCGAAGAGGGGCTGTGGGATAAACTGCTCCACCTTGATGTCTTCGGTCTCTACGCGGTAGCCGCTCTCCCGGGCGAGAATGACGAGTTTGCGCACCACGTCGCGCCCCGAGAGGTCGATGCGCGGATCGGGCTCGCTGTAGCCGTTCTCCTGCGCCATGCGCACGGCACGGCTCAGGGGGACGTCGGCAGCGAGGGTATTGAATACATAGTTGAGCGTGCCGCTCAAGACAGCCTCGATGCGCAGGATGTGGTCACCCGAAGCCATCAGGTCGCCAATGGTGCCGATGATGGGCAGACCGGCCCCGACATTGGTCTCGAAGAGCCACTTCACGCCGCGCTCGCGAGCGGTCTCTTTGAGGCGGGCATAGTGGTCGTAGGGCGAAGAGGCGGCAATCTTGTTGGCGGCTACGACATTGACATTGTGACGCAGGAGCCACTCATACTGTTCGGCCACCTCAGGGCTGGCCGTGCAGTCGACAAAGACGGAGTTGGCCATGTTCATCTCCCCGATCTCCCGAACCATGCGCGCTACGCCGCCCTCTTCGCCCTGAGCCAGAATTTCGCGCCACCGCGCGGGGTCGATGCCGTCGCGGTCGTAGACGGCGTGGCTACGGCCTGAGAGTCCGACGACGTTGAGTTTGACGCCGCGCTTGGCGAGCAATTTGTCACGCTGGGCCGCCAGCTGCTCGAGGAGACAGCCGCCGACCGTCCCCGTGCCACAGATGAAGAGGTTGAGGTCTTCGTGCTCGCTGAGGAAAAGGCTGTCGTGGAGCACCTCCAACGTCTTGCGGAGCTGGGCGCGGTCAATGACGAAGGAGAGGTTGATCTCCCGTCCACCCATCGCCGTGGCACAGATACTGATGCCGTTACGGCCCAACACGCTGAAGAGCTTGCCGGCAATGCCTGCCAACCCTGCCATGCGCTCCCCGACGACGGCGACACTGGCCAGCCCCTCTTTGAGAATGCAATGGTCCATGGAGCCTTCGCTGATCTCATCGGCAAACTCACCGTCGAGCAGCCTGCAGGCACGCAGGGCGTCGCCGGGGGTCATACAGAGGGAAATGCTCGTCTCCGAGGCATTCTGCGCCACCATGAAAACGCTGATGCCGCCCGAAGCGAGCGTAGCGAAGATGCGGCGGTCGATGCCGATGATGCCCACCATCGAGAGGCCGCTCACCGTGACCATGCTCATCGCGCCCACCGAGGAGATGCCCCGGATGGGGCGTTCGCTCTGAGCGGGATGTCGGCAGATGACCGTTCCGGGCCGGTCGGGACGGAAGGTGTTCTTTACATAAATAGGTATTGCCCGGCGGCAGACGGGGTAAATGGTCGGGGGATAGACCACCTTTGCACCGAAGTTGCAGAGCTCGGTCGCCTCGGCATAAGAGAGCTGAGGGATGGTGTAGGCTGTCGGGATGACGCGCGGATCAGCGGTCATGAAGCCATCGACGTCGGTCCAGATCTCCAGGGCTTCAGCATCGAGGGCCGCGGCGAGGATGGCGGCGGTATAGTCGCTCCCGCCCCGCCCCAGGTTGGTCGTCACGCCGCTGCGGCTGTCTGAGGCGATAAATCCCCCCATCACGACGGGCGCAGCACCGAGCATCGGCTTCAGGCGCTCGAGGATGAGGGTATCGGTCGTTTCAAAATCTACCAAGTGGCGTCCCTCTGAGCCATGCGTCTTGATCAGCGTGCGGGCATCGACGTGAGTTGCGCCGTCGATGAGACTCGCCACAATGAGCGAAGAGAGTCGTTCGCCATAGGCCACAATGGCGTCGGCCGTCTTGGGCGTCACGTCTTGGATGAGGTAGACGCCGTGGAGGATGCTCTCCAGCTCGCCCAGCAGCGCATCGATCTGGCTGACGAGGCGCGCCTGCCGCCCGGGATCGATGACGTCGGTCACCGTCTGGTGATGGCGTTCGGCAAGGGCGGCCAGCGCTTCGCAATAGGCCGAGTTGCCCGCAGCGGCCTCACGGGTAAGGGAGATGAGACCATCGGTCACGCCGCTCAAGGCCGACACGACCACGACGGGTGAGACACCGGCCTGAGCGACAATATCTTTGACATGGCGAAGGCCATCGGCCGAACCTACGGAGGTGCCGCCAAACTTGAGTACTTTCATGGGCGAGGAGGGAGAGTTATCGGGATAAGGGGGTAAGCCGTACGTTGCGCAAGGGCGTCAGGCCTTGACTACTCGGACTTTTCAGAGTTCGACCTTTTTCTTCACCCCCTTCGACTCGTTCTGCAAACGATCGAGTGCGGTCACCACGTAGACCCAGCGGTCATGGCCACCCTGGTAGGGGAGTTTGTAGAGCGGCTCGGGCGTGATGGCCATGAGGTGGGTGGGGTCATCGAGGTTGATCTTTTCACCCTTGCGAAAGCGGTAGACGGCATAGCCGTGTGCTACGTCCATCGGCTTCTTCCCCTTCGGGGCGAGCCAGAAGAGATAATATCCGTCTGGCATCCACAGCGCCTTGACCTTGCGGGGCTTGCCCGGTGCCTTGCTGTCGATGAAGGGGAAGAGCGGTTGCAAGGCCGGCGTGGCCTGGTAGCGTTTCTCGAGCGCTGAGGCATAGCCCCCCTCGTTGCGCACGACGGCGGCGGAGTACCAGAGGCAGTTGCCCTGTATGCCGCGGAGCGAGCGCTGCAGGCGCCACTTGGCGTCCATCTGGTTCTTGCTCGGATCTTTGAGGTCGGCGGCTCTGACTGTGCGCTCCACATCTTGACCGATGATGAGGGGACGGCCGCCGGCAAAGCGGCTCCACCACTTGATGAGGGTCTCGTAGTCGGCAGTCTTGTGTCCGATCTCCCAATAGATCTGGGGCACGGTGTAGTCAACCCAGCCTTTGTTGATCCAGTAAAGCACGTCGGCATAGAGGTCATCGTAATTTTGCAGGCCGCGCGTGGCCGACCCCGGGAGGTTGGTGCCGGCCGTGGCGTTGTGGTAGATGCCGAAGGGGCTGACGCCGAACTTTACCCAAGGCTTGGCCGCGCGGACGCTGTCGTGGAGCATCTCGATGAAGAGGTTGACATTGTAGCGGCGCCAGTCGGCGATGTTGGCAATGCCGTTCTTATTGGCCTCATAGGTAGCCTGATCGGGAATGGCAACTCCGGCCACGGGATAGGGATAGAAATAGTCGTCGATGTGGAGGCCATCGACGTCGTAACGCCGCACGATGTCGGCAGCGATGGAGCAGATGTATTTACGGTTTTCGTGGAGACCGGGGTCGAAGAGGTAGAGGCCGTCGTACTCGAAGCAGCGCTCCGGATGCTTCACCAAGGGATGAGTCACAGCCAACTCTTTCGTACCCTTGATCTTAGCTCGGAAGGGGTTGATCCAGGCGTGAAGTTCCATGCCGCGCTTGTGGCACTGCTCCACCATCCAGGCCAACGGATCCCAGTAGGGCGAAGGGGCCTGCCCCTGCCGGCCGGTGAGGAAGCGCGACCACGGCTCATAGGGCGAAGCATAGAGGGCGTCACCCTCGCCGCGCACCTGGAAAATCACGGTATTGACACCGCAGCGCTTCAGCACGTTGAGCTGATGCGTCAGATTGGCCTGCATCGTGGCGCGGTCCATGCCGAGAAACTGGCCGTTGATCATCTGGATCCATGCACCGCGCATCTCGCGCTTGGGGGCCGGAACAGCCGACTGCGCCGATAAGAGGGCGGCACTGACGTTGAAGAGCAGGAAGAGAAGGAGCGTAGAAAGTAGCCTCATCTTGATAGGAAACGGGATTGTGTAGAAACATCGTGGCAGACACGACGCTGCACGGTGGAGCGGGCGTCTCTGTCACGAAAAGCAAAGGTAAGCTAAAAGGCTGACAATAGGCAAGTAAAACCCCACTGGGATTGAGCTACGCTAAAAAATGGCTACCTTTGCGCTGCGTTACTGCATCTATATCCAGACGCACGCATAATCAACAATACTCCATAAATCACCCCTATCACTCATGAGTGAACAACTGAAGAAAATCAAGCAACTCGTCGAGCTCCGCCAGAAGGCCCGCCTCGGCGGCGGCGAGAAAGCCATTGAGAAGCAGCACGCCAAGGGTAAAGCCACGGCACGCGAGCGCATCGCCCTCTTGCTCGACCAGGGCTCGTTTGAAGAGATGGATATGTTCAAGCTCCACCGTTGCCACAACTTCGGCATGGAGAAGAAACAATATCTCGGCGACGGCGTAGTCTGCGGCAGCGGTACGATCAACGGCCGCCTAGTCTACGTCTTTGCCCAGGACTTCACCGTCAACGGCGGTTCTCTCTCTGAGACCATGGCACAGAAGATCTGTAAGGTCATGGACCAGAGCATGAAGATGGGCGTGCCCTGCATCGGCCTCAACGACTCGGGCGGCGCCCGCATCCAGGAGGGCATCAACGCCCTGGCAGGCTTCGGCGAGATCTTCCAGCGCAATATTGAGGCCTCGGGCGTAGTGCCCCAGATCTCCGGCATCTGCGGTCCCTGCGCCGGCGGTGCGGTCTATTCGCCCGCGCTGACCGACTTCGTCGTGATGCTCGAGGGCGTCAGCTACATGTTCCTCACCGGCCCCAAGGTCGTCAAGACCGTGACGGGCGAAGAGGTGACCCAGGAAGATCTCGGCGGCGCCGGCGTACACTCCAGCAAGAGCGGCGTCTGCCACTTCACCGCGAAGACGGAAGAGGAGTTTGCCCAGCTGATCCGCCGGTTGCTCTCCTACATTCCCCAAAACAACATGGAGCACGCTCCCCGCACGGAGTGTACCGACCCCATCGACCGCAAGGAGGACAGCCTCAACGAGATCATCCCCGACAACCCCAACATGGCCTATGACATGTATAAGGTCATCGGTGCCGTGGTAGACAACGGAGAGTTCCTCGAGGTACAGCGCAACTTCGCCCGCAACATCATCATCGGCTTTGCCCGCTTCAACGGCCAGAGCGTGGGCATCGTAGCCAACCAGCCCAGCGTCTATGCCGGCGTGCTCGACTGCAACGCTTCACGCAAGGCTGCCCGCTTCGTCCGCTTCTGCGACTGCTTCAACATCCCCATCGTGTCGCTCGTCGACGTTCCCGGCTTCCTCCCCGGCACGGGTCAGGAGTACAACGCTGTCATCGATCACGGTGCCAAGCTGCTCTACGCCTACGGCGAGGCTACGGTGCCCAAGGTCACCGTCACGCTGCGCAAGAGCTACGGCGGTTCGCACATCGTGATGGGCTGCAAGCAGCTCAAGGCCGACCTCAACTACGCATGGCCCTCTGCCGAGATCGCCGTCATGGGTGCTTCTGGCGCCGTGGCCATTCTCGACGGTAAGGAGGCCAAGACGAAGGAAGACCCCAAGGCATTCCTCGCCGAGAAGGAGAAGGAGTACAACGACCTCTTCACCAACCCCTACAAGGCTGCCGAATACGGCTACGTCGACGACATCATCGAGCCGCGCAACACCCGTTTCCGCATCTGCCGTGCCCTGGCACAGCTGGAGAAGAAGCACGAGGTGCGTCCGGCCAAGAAGCACGGCAACATTCCTCTCTAAATCCGTCCGAAGCACATGAAGACATTCCAATATACCATCGACGGACGCCAGCTCAGCATCCGCCTCGATGAGAAGCAGGGGACCATCGCCGACCTCACCGTCGACGGCAAGCACCCCGTGCCCGCGGCAGAGAAGATGCCCGCCTACGCTGCGGTCATCGCCCTCGCCCTCATCGAGCATGAGGTGGAGATCGTCCACGACGACGAGCCCGGCATCATCACCGTCGAGAATCATCACACCGGCTGGAACAATCCCGCCAAGCAGATGAACCAAATCTAAACGCTAAAGTATTCCCCACACGTTCACCCTCAGATGAAACAATATAAGTATACCATAGACGGTGCGCAGTATGACGTGACGATCGACAGCATCAACGGCTCCAAGGCCCAGGTCGAGGTCAACGGCATCCCCTTCACCGTAGAGATGCAGGGCTCCTCACTCGTAGAGGAGGACCTCCCCACCCTCACCACCGACGATGCTTCTGAAGCAGCAGCCGCTCCTGCAGCCCCCGCCGCTGAAGCAGCCGCTCCTGCCGCAGCTCCCGCCGCCAAGAGCGGTCCCGGCGCAGGCGCTCCTGTCAAGGCTCCCCTCCCCGGCGTGGTCACCAAGATCCTCGTCAAGGAAGGCGACGCCGTCAAGAAGGGCCAGACCGTCCTCGTGCTCGAAGCCATGAAGATGGAGAACAACATCACCGCCGAGGCCGACGGCAACGTCACGGGCATCTGCGTCAACGCTGGCGACAGCGTGATGGAAGGCGCTACGCTCCTCACCATCGGCTAAGAGGTTCTAAGGCGTGCGGACATCCCCTCCGCATACCTCTCTATAAGATAAAAAGCAAGCAGGCCAGCCGCTCCACAATCGGAGCGACTGACCTGCTTGCTTTTTACGATAAAGAGAAAGGGGGAGGGACGGGGAAAGGCGTGGGGTAGGCGAACCTAGCACGACCTAGCGGCTCTCATTGCCATAAGTATCGACAGCCGTGACAACGTAGCGGCTGTGGCGCAGGGCGGGAAGGTAGAGCGGACGCTCATAAGAGGTAGTGCGCAAGCCACGCGCCAGGAGGACGTCGCCCATGCGGGAGTCGAGACGGTAGACATTGTAGGTGACAGGCGTGTCGTCTGCGACGGCAGGCCACGTGAGGCGGAGGGTATTCCCCTCGATGTGCTGCGTCACCACGGGGGCTGCGGGCGGGATGCTGTCGGCCCACGTCATAGGGGGCACGAGGGCGGGCTGCGCATAGAACTCGAAGCGCAACCAATCGGCCAGCCCCTTGACATTGTCTAATAAGAAACGGGCACGGAAGAAGCCGGCGCCGCCGAGACCAGCCGTGCGGGCTACGCTAAGTTGCCGCGTAACAACCGTGAGCGGCCAGTCCTTCTCACGGGGTGAGAGGAAGTAGATGCCCAGGCCCGGCACGACGAGACGGCCTGCATCGTGCTCTTGCCAGTCCTGAAGGAAGGGATAATAATGTTGCCCGTCGAAATACATCATCGGCACGAGCCAGTCCATCCATCCCTTGCGGAGCCAGCTTTGTGCGTCTTGAGCCACGGCATCGCGGGCATTCCAGCCGAAGGAGGACTGACGGGGCAGGTCGGCATATTTCCCTACGGGGGAGCAACTGAGTTTTACCCACGGGCGGACGGCCTTGACGGCATCGTGAATGGCCTTGACGCAGCGATCGACGTTGGCCCGGCGCCAGACCAGGCGCTCCTGTCCCTTGCCATAGCGACGATAGGTGGCGTCGTCGGTAAAGGGGATCGACGGCTCAGGATAACGGATGTAGTCTAGATGAATGCCGTCGACATCGTAGCGGCTCACCACGTCGCGACAGAAGGCCGCGAGATAGTCGGCCGTGGCGGGCACGCCGGGGTCCATCAGCCACTGCGTACCGCACTTGCGGCAAAGCTCGGGGTGGCGGCGGGGGAGGCTGTTCGAACCGAGACGCTTGACGGCATCGACCGTGCCGATGGGGAAGGCCACGATCCAGGCATGGAGTTCCATGCCGCGACGGTGACATTCATCAATGGCAAAGCGCAGCGGATCATAACCCGGCGCCTGGCCCGGGCGGCCGGTGAAGACGCCGTCCCAGGGCTCCATGGCGGAGGGGAAGGCCGTTGTTGCACGAAGACGGACCTGAAAGAAGACGGTATTGATCCCGGCGCCCTGCAGGCGGTCGAGCATCGCAGTGAGCTGCACCCGCTGCTGCCGTTCGGCCTCGGTCCCCACGGCCGGACGGGCCGGCCAGTCGAGCCCCATCAACGTGGTGAGCCACACGGCCCGTACCTCGTAGGGCACGGCAGCCGTGACGGGACTGTGAAGGGGACGGGCAGCAGCGCTCAGGACGGAGCTGAGCAGGAGGAGGGAAAAGATAAACTTATAGCAGATGCGGAGCATAGGGCGTGTCAGCGTGTCAGATTATAGAGTGCCTGCACGACGCCGCGGGGCGTTCCGAGATTCACGGCGCGGTCTAGGTCGCGGCGGGCGGCCGTCTTCTCCCCCACCCTCACAAGCATGCGGGCACGCTCTATATAATAAGAAGGCTCGTCAGGAGCGAGGGCGATGAGGGCATCGTAGTCGAGGCGGGCCTGGGCGGGGCGGTCGAGATCGGCCAACACGCCGGCACGCGTAGCGAGGGCATCCTGGCTTTGGGGATGGGCGGAGATGATGAGATTGAGCCGGTTGAGCGCTTCGGCCGTACGCCCCATGCGCTGGAGGATAAGGGCGTCGAGCAGCCGCACGTTCTCAGCCTCGGGCCGCTCCTTGAGCAACACCCCCACATCGGCCGCTGCATCGGGAAAGAGGCGCAGCTGGTAGCGGGCGGCAGCCCTCACGAAACGGGCACGCCAAAGACGCTCGGTGCCTACGCCCTTATCAAGTCCGAGGTCGAGGATCGCCTCGGCGTCTGTTATCGCCTCGCGGGCACGCCCCAACTGGAGGGAGGCCTCGGAGCGCAGCAGGCGGGCATCGACATAGTCGGGATGGCTCTTGAGAATCTTGTCGAGGGCATCGGCCGCCTCGGCACTGCGTCCGCGTGCCTGGTCGATGAGTGCCAGGTTGTAGCGGATGATGTAGTTCCCCTCAGCCTCGGGCCGCTCCTTGAGGGCTTCGGTAAATCGGCGTTCGGCCTCGTCGAGGGAGTCGCGGTAGAGGGCGTTGAAGGCCAGGCGCAGGCCGTCGGTATAGTTGGCCGAATCGGCGCGCAACCGGTCGGTGGCCTTCATCTCCCGACGGTAGTCGTCGATCGTCTTTGCCCGCACGCTGCCACCACGCTCAAGGGGAATGATGGTCTGTGCCATGATGGCGGAGAACGAGCAGAAGACCGCGAGCAGCGGGAGAACGAGACGCTTCAAACAGGACGAGGAGAGAAGGAAAATAATCATAGGTGCAAAGGTAGTGGTAAGCGGGCGAAGTGAACTCCTCAGAAAGCTTAAGGTTTCGGGTATCGTGCGCTCCGGATACGATCAAGCGGCACGCCCCGCCTCCCCCGCTGATGGGGGTGCATGGGCGTGCCGCCACTATTTCTATAAATGACTTAGGATCGGGGAAGGCTGAAGGGCTACTTCGCGCGCTTCTTTTCCTCGACGATGGCATCGATCACCGCGATGGCGGTAACGTTGACGATATCGCGCACGGAACTTTCGAAGTCGGTGAAGTGGATCGGCTTGTTGAGGCCCATCTGGATGGGACCCACTACCTCGCCGGCCTCGACGAGAGACTTGACAAGCTTATAAGAACCGTTGGCGGCGGAGAGGTTGGGGAAGATGAGCGTATTGACGTCCGTACCCTTGAGGAGGTTGAAGGGGTATTTCTCATCGCGCAGATCCTTATCCATGGCGATGTTCACCTGCATTTCGCCATCGATAGCCAGGTCGGGGCACTCCTTGTGGAGGCGATCCACAACGTGCTGCATGCGGACGGCGCTGCCCTCGGTGTCGGCTCCGAAGTTGGAGAAGGAGATCATGGCGATCGCCGGCGTACGGTTGAAGAAGCGGGCCGTCGAGGCGGCGAGGCGGGCTATGTCATAGAGTGCGCCCTCGTCAGGGTGGCGGTTGATGAGCGTATCGCCCACAAAGAGGAGGCCCTTCTTGGTGTTGATGATGTGCATCGTGCCGAAGTGGTCATAGCCGGGACGCACGCCAATGACCTCGTGGGCCACCTTGATCGTGTTGGTGTACTTCGTATAGAGACCGGTGATGAAGGCGTCGGCCTCACCCGTCTCTACCATCATCATGCCGAAGTAGTTGCGCTCATACATCTTGTCCTCAGCCTCCTGGGGCGTATAGCCCTTGCGCTCCATCTTCTTGGCAAAGAGCTGGGCGTAGCGGTGGCGGCGCTCGTTCTGGTTGTCATTGCGCAGGTTGAGGATCTCGATGCCATCAAGGTTGAGCTTGAGGTCTTCGGCGATGGCGCGGATCTGTACATCGTTGCCGAGCAGGATGGGGTAGCAGATGCCCTCCTCCTTGGCTCGTACAGCCGCCTCGAGCATGGTGGGGTGCGTAGCTTCGGCGAAGACGACGCGCTTGGGATTGGAGCGGGCGGTGTCGTAGAGGTTTTGCGTAAACTTCGACTCCTGGCCCATCAGTTCGCGCAGGTGCTGACGGTAGGCCTTCCAGTCTGTGATGGGCTTGCGGGCCACGCCGCTCTCCATCGCTGCCTTGGCCACGGCCATAGACACCTCGGTGATGAGGCGGGGATCGACGGGCTTGGGGATGAAGTAATCGGGGCCGAAGGTGAAGTTGCGCACGTGGTAGGCGCGGTTGACGATGTCGGGCACGGGGCGGCGGGCCAGATCGGCGATGGCGCGGGCAGCGGCCATCTTCATCTCCTCATTGATCGCCTTGGCGGCGGTGTCGAGGGCGCCGCGGAAGATGTAGGGGAAGCCGATGACGTTGTTGATCTGGTTGGGGTAGTCGGTGCGGCCCGTGCTCATGAGCACATCGGGGCGTGCGGCGGTGGCATCTTCGTAGGATATCTCGGGCACGGGGTTGGCCAGGGCGAAGATGATGGGCTTCTCGGCCATGGAGCGTACCATGTCCTGCGTGAGGACGTTGCCCTTAGAGAGGCCGACAAAGACGTCTGCCCCCTTGACGGCCTCGGCCAGCGTGTGGACGTCGGTGCGGGTGGTAGCGAACTCGCGCTTCTGGGCGTTGAGGTTCTCGCGGTCAGCAGTGATGACGCCCTTGGAGTCGAGCATGACGACGTTTTCCTTGCGTGCGCCGAAGGCGAGGTAGAGCTTGGTGCATGAGATGGCGGCTGCGCCGGCACCGTTGACCACGATCTTTGCGTCTTCGATCTTCTTTCCGGCCACCATGAGGGCGTTGATCAGACCGGCAGCCGAGATGATCGCCGTGCCGTGCTGGTCGTCGTGCATCACGGGGATGTCAAGCTCAGCCTTGAGGCGCTGCTCGATCTCGAAACACTCGGGGGCCTTGATGTCTTCGAGGTTGATACCGCCAAAGGTCGGGGCGATGGCCTTCACGGCAGCGATAAACTTCTCGGGGTCCTTCTCGTTGACCTCGATATCGAAGGCGTCTACGCCGGCATAGATCTTAAAGAGGAGGCTCTTACCCTCCATCACGGGCTTGCCGCTCATGGCGCCGATGTCGCCTAGGCCGAGCACGGCGGTACCGTTGCTGATGACGGCCACGAGGTTACCCTTGTTGGTGTAGCGGTAAGCGTCGTGGGGATTCTTCTGTATCTCGAGGCAGGGCTCTGCCACGCCGGGAGAGTAAGCCAATGAGAGGTCGGTCTGTGTGCGATAAGGCTTAGTGGGCGTCACCTCTATCTTGCCCGGCTTGCCCATCTCGTGATAGTGGAGGGCAGCCTCTTTGGTGATCTTGACCATTCGTCGAGTGATTGTAGAGAAGGAAACGTTTTCGTTAAGCCACTTACAGCGTCGAACGTGTTCGAACTATGCCATGGCGGGAAAGCGCAAGAGTGAATATGTATGTTAATGTGTTGGGTGGCATCGCCCGGCCCCATGCCGGCTGACACGTTGCCTGCGACGCCTAGCAAAAGTAAGCATTCTTATCGAAACCCCGCACACAGGCGGACGTTTTGATAAGAATGCTTATGAATCAAAAACGATAAGTGAGGGTCAAACCGATGTTGCGGAAGCCGACGGCGTTGAGGCCGGAGTCATCGCCCAGCTGCATGGCGATCATCGGGCGGTAGTCGATTCCGACCGTGAGGGGAAACTCTCTGACGGTGAAGCCGAACCCCATCACGCCGACCGGACCGAGCAGGGCACCTGAGTTGTGGTCGTAGTCGTAGAAACCGATGCCGCCGCCAAAGCCTGCCCAGAATTTCCATTGGGCAAAATTGGGTGTCCAGTCCTTCGAGCGCCAAACATTCCAGTTATACGTACCCTGAAACATCGCACCGTCACCCAAGTCGAAAACGCCGGCCGTGACGTCAAGGAAATTGCGCTGGGAGAAGTGGTACTGATATTCAAAGTCGACCGTGGCGCCGCCGACATGGAAGCCGATGGCGTGGGGCGTGCGCTGCGCCGAAGCCGTCAGGCCGCCCAGCGCCAGCAGAGAGAGGAGGAGAAACTTCTTCATGAGGCTGAAAGATTTGTGTGAATAGTTGCTTGCAAGGGCGCAGATGACAACGATCACGTAACTACTTCTCGGGCGAAGATAGTGCAAGCTTGGCGGAGCGCCAAATACTGAAAGGAAGTTTTGCATTTGGCATTTAGCAGCGGGGCCGTGGGAAATGCCCCTTGGGCTGTCCGGCAACGCAGTTGGCGGACAGCGTAGCATACGCTGACCCGGAGGGCAGTAAACTGTCTCCGACAAACACGGCGCGGACATGCCCCGGCGGCTACGCTATCGTAGCGTAAGGGGGCATGTCCGCGCCTGAAAGCATGGTCCCGACTATGTGCGGGAAGAGGTGTGGATTAGTAGTTCTCCGCGCGAAGCTCGAAGAAGCTCTGCGGGTGGTTGCAGACGGGACAAACGGAGGGAGCCTTCTTGCCGATGACGATATGGCCGCAGTTAGAGCACTGCCATACGCAGTCACCGTCGCGAGAGAAGACGACGGAGTCCTCGATGTTCTTCAGAAGCTTGCGGTAACGCTCTTCGTGGTGCTTCTCGATAGCGCCTACCATCTCAAACTTGGCAGCGATGGCATTGAAGCCTTCCTCGCGGGCCTCCTTGGCGAAGGTGGCATACATATCGGTCCACTCGTAGTTTTCACCGGCTGCAGCGTCGGCCAGGTTGGTGGTCGTCGTGGGTACGTCGCCGCCGTGGAGGAGCTTAAACCAGATCTTGGCGTGCTCCTTCTCGTTGTGTGCAGTCTCCTCGAAGATGTTGGCCATCTGTACGTAGCCGTCATTCTTAGCCTTCGATGCGTAGAAGAGATATTTGGTATGAGCCTGCGATTCGCCGGCGAAGGCGGTAGCGAGGTTCTTCTCGGTCTTAGTACCTTTCAGATCTTTCATATTAGTCAGTTTTAAAATCGCAGTTTACTTCTTGAAGTAGCGGTTGTAAAGGCCTTCGAAGCCACGGCCGTGACGGGCCTCGTCGCGGGCCATCTCATGAACGGTATCGTGGATGGCATCGAGGTTGAGTTCCTTGGCGCGCTTGGCGATGCGGGTCTTGTCGGCACAGGCACCGCTCTCGGCGTTCATGCGCTTCTCGAGGTTGGTCTTGGTGTCCCATACCACGTCGCCGAGGAGTTCGGCAAACTTGGCAGCATGCTCAGCCTCTTCCCAGGCATAGCGCTTGAAGGCCTCAGCGATCTCGGGATAGCCCTCGCGGTCAGCCTGGCGGCTCATGGCCAGATACATGCCGACCTCGGTGCACTCACCATTGAAGTGGGCGTTGAGGTCCTTGATCATCTCCTCGTCGCAGCCCTTGGCCACACCGAGCTCGTGCTCGGCTACGAAGGAGAGAGCGCCGTCTTCCTTAAGCTCCTTAAACTTAGAACCGGGTACGCCGCACATGGGGCACTTCTCGGGAGCGTGCTCGCCTTCATAGACGTAGCCGCAGACGGTGCAGATAAATTTCTTTTTCATTGGTGTGAGTTCAGTAGAGTGAGTAGAATGTTGTTATGTCCTTGTGCGAAACGAGGCTGCACCTGCAGTCCTGCTTTCACAGTCAGATTGAGTTCTTGTCAGTGTCAGGCGTCGCCATCGCGATGAGGCAGTCTTTGCATATTCCCTTGAAGTAGAGCGCCGCCTGATCGGTCTCGAAGCCTTCGGGCA
Source organism: Alloprevotella sp. (assembly GCA_052272595.1). Taxonomy (GTDB): domain Bacteria; phylum Bacteroidota; class Bacteroidia; order Bacteroidales; family Bacteroidaceae; genus Alloprevotella. The sequence continues at coordinate 131,884 of DAVZJV010000004.1, read as the reverse complement.
CGTGGGCGATCTTGTCGAGGTCATGGATGTAGAGGGGGACGTCGTAGATCTTACCGCAACGGGTACAGCGGAAGTGGGCGTGGGGCTCCGGCTCAGCTTCAAAGCAGGCATTGCGCTCGTCGATGGCCAGCTGGTTGGCCGCGCCTTTTTCGACAAAGAGACGCAACGTGTTATAAACCGTCGTGCGCGAGAGCGTAGGCATCTCGGGGAGCAGCGCCGTATAGATATCATCGACCGTGGGATGCGTATGATGAGACAGCAGATAACCCATCACCGCGATGCGCTGCTGCGACGGCTTGACGCCGTGACTGGTGAGGTAGGTCATAATGTCTTCAGTCTTCATCTTCGATGCTTGGGGGATAAGCGTGAGTATTGTTCTTGTTCGTGATGCAAAAGTACCCACTCGTGGTGATATCGCAAAGGATTTAGCCTACTTTATTTGTAATCAATACAAATTAATCCAAACTTCAGCTCTGCACATGTCCCATACGCCCAATACGCCCCAGCTCTGCAGTTCGCCACGAAGGGCCTTCACGTAGCTGCGGAAGAGGGCGTAGTAGATGCGTATGCGCGCCTCGTCGGCAAAGGCTTCCTTTACCCGCGACAGGGTATGGTCGCGGCTGCCGCCATCGACAAACACGATGTCGTAGGCGGGATAGTCCTGTCGCAGCTGGTTGCGCAGCGAGGCCACCACGCCGACCTCCTCATTGTAGGCCGGCACGATGATCGACACCTTGGGCAGCGTGGCAGCCTGTGCCCCGGCCAGTGCCTTGGCGAGCCGGCGAAAGTAGCGCGATTGGTTACAGGGGAGCGGCGGCGCGGATGGCGTAATCGGCTCCTGTTTGCATCATTTAGCCGACCCCGTGCGATACCTATCACAGCGCCTTCTGTCGGCCCGCCATTGTCACAGCCCGTAACGCCACCGCCCCGCTCGAGCACTGGGCTCGGGCGGGGCGGTGAGGTGATGCGGTCTTCGCAGCAGGCGGGAAGGTTGGCCCATGCGGGCGTTTCGGTAGGCGGGGCAGGCGGGTAAGTTTCGTTTCAGGACCTGAAATAACTATTTCCAGCCTTGAAATAGATATTTCAGGACTGGAAATAGTTATTTCAAGACTGGAAATGAAAACAGGCCCCGTGCTTGGGCAAACTACTCCCGCCACGGATCGAGGATGGAGGTGGGGCGACCTGAGGCATCGAAGGCGCCCATGTCGTAGGCACCCCAGCCGTAGCTGCTGTAGCTGGCGGGACGCCACGAACCGTAGACCTCGGGCTCCCAATAGATGACGCCGGCGCAGACATCCGTGCCAAGGGCCTTCATGCGGTCCACGAAGTCCTTCGACACGGTGGGGCTCTGCGCGTTGGCGGGACGGACGCCAAACTCCGCCACCATCACCGGCACGCCGTAGGCTGCGGCGAGAGCCTTGACGCGGGCCTCGGCCAGACGGTTCATCGCCAGGGCATCGCGCGAGGCGTCGTCGCTCTGCGGATAGTGGGAGAGGGCGATCATGTCCATCTTGCCGCCGGCGGCCTTGAAGCGGTCAAACCACCAGGCATTGTCCTCATAGGCATGGTTGAGGTGGGGCATCACGATGGCCTCGGCATAGACGGCATGAGCCGCTTCGTAGCCCGCGTTGTAGAGCTGGGCGAAGCGCTGCCAGCCACCGGCGAGGTCGCCCTGGTCGTTCCAGAGCTGGCCGTCGGGGTACATCATGCCATTGCGCGTTTCGTTGCCGATCTGCACCCAGCTCACCTCGGCCCCTGTGGCCTTGACGGCGGAGAGCACGGTGGTGACATGGGCACTGACGCGGGCCACGAGTTGGTCGTGGGTGAGGTTGGCCCAGTCGGCGGGTATGTCTTGGCGGCCGGGGTCGGCCCACCAGTCGGAGAGGTGGAAGTCGATCATCAGGGGCAGGCCCTGCGCCTTGGCCTCAGCGGCCTTGGTCACCACGTCGGCCTGGTCGGAGAAGTTGCAGCCCTTGTTTTGCGGGTGCACCCACACACGCAGGCGGACGGCGTTGACGCCGAGTGCCTTCATCAGAGCGGGACAGGTGCGCGGTGCGCCGCCTGCGTCGTAGAAGGCCTTGCCGTCGGCGGCCATCTCAGTGTACCAACTGATGTCGGCGCCGCGCACGAAGTTAGTGGTCTCGACGGGATCAATGATGACGCCGCCCGTGGGTTCGTCGCTGCCGCTGCAGGCGGCGAGCAGGGGGAGCGCGAGGGTGAGGAGGAGAGAGGTGACGCGCATGGTCAGAGTCCTAGGTGAGCAGATTAGGCTAATGGACTTATCGACAGTCGTTGAAGGCCTGCATGATGCGGGTGGGACGCCCGCCTTCGGTGAAGGCGCCGAGGCGATATTGCGAGGGCTTGCACTCGGGTTCCCAGTAGAACACGCCGCGGCAGCGCCCGTCGGTCTTGGTGCGGGCCTCGCGGAGCACGCGGCAGAGCTGGCGGTAGCCCTCATCGGGGGCGAGGGCGTCCATGCCCGTCTCTACGATCATCACGTCGCAGCCAAACTTGCGCGCCACGTGGCGAATGTTGTCCATGCAGTGGGTGATCGTCTCGTCGGCGGTGCGCTGCTTGCCCCCCTCGGTGGCCCAGTAGGGGTAGAGCGACATGCCGACCATGTCGAACTTGGCGCCGTAGCGGCGGAGGATGCCGAGGTTCCAGTCGTAGAGCTTTTGGTCAAAGCCGTCGTCGAGGTGAACGATGACCGTGGCCTGGGGGAGCACGACCTTGACGGCATCGTAGCCCGCCCGGATGATGCCGGCATAGCGTTCGGGGTGGGTCTCGGCACGGGCCATGTCGTCGGTGACGGTGGTGCGCCCGAGACTGTCCTTGACCTCCCAGCCCGTGGCGGGATCGGTCACTACGCTCCAGAGCAGGCCGTGGGTGGTCTCATTGCCCACCTGCACCCAACGCGGCATGACGCCATAGCCCTTGAGGAAGGTGAGCACCTCGCGGGTGTGGTCGGCCACGGCCTGGCGCATCTGTTCGTAGCTCATGCCCTGCCAGGCGGCGGGGATGGGCTGCTTCTGGGGGTCGCACCACCAGTCGGAATAGTGGAAATCGAGCATCACGTCCATGCCCAGGGCCTTGGCGCGCAGGGCCTTGTTGAGCGCGTCTTCCTTAGAGCACCAATTACCGTGCTTGACGGGATTGACCCACACGCGTATGCGCACGGCCTTCATGCCATAGTCGCGGATGAGGTCGGTGGCCTCGCGGGGGCGGCCGAGGGTGTCGGTGAAGGTGTAGCCCTTGTGCTCGTATTCGGTGATCCAGCCGAGGTCAGCGCCTGTCACGAAGTCGGACGACTGCGCCCCACTGGGCAGCGCCAGGCACAGGGCACAGGCGAGGGAGAGGAACCAACGTCTCATAGATATTGCGGTGAGAGTGGATGGTACAATGGGTGAGGCCTCAGCGGGCGGCAGCGGCTTCGCCGACAGGGAGTGAGACTTCGCCGCGCGTGAGGCCCTTGCCGCTGACGGTGAGGCGGGCCTGGCCGCTGCGGTCGCCCGCTTTGAGGATGACGGTGAGGCGGCCATGGAAGGCGTGCATCGCCTTGCCCTGGAAAAGCTCCAGGCAGGTAGGATCGCCATTGGCCACAGCACGGAGGGTGGCGGCACCCTTGGTGCTGAAGGAGAGTAGGCCGTCGTAGTCGGGGCAGAGGTTGCCGTCGCGGTCGACCACGCTGACGGTGACGTAGGCCAGACTCTTGCCGTCGGAGGTGAGGCGGCAGTCGGGGGCGGGGGTGAGGACGATGCGGGCGGGACGGCCGGCGGTCTTGACCACAGCGCGCTGGGCCTCGTGGCCCAGAGAGTCGTAGGCCACGGCTTCGAGCGTGCCCGGATCATAGCGCACGTCGCGCCACATCAGGCGGTAGCGCTCCTCGGGCGTGGCGGCCTCGGTGCGGCTCTTCTTGGTGAGGCGGCCCTGGCTGCGCCCATTGACGAAGAGTTCGACGGTGGGATAGGTGGAGTAGACAAAGACGGGCGTCACCTGCCCTTCGCGGCCGGGCCACGTCCAGTGGGGCAGGATGTGGAGCACGGGGCGCGCCTGCTGCCATACGCTCTGGTAGAGATAATAGCGATCCTTGGGGATAGAGGCGAGGTCGATGATGCCGAACATCGAGGAGTGGTTGGGCCAGGCGTCGGTGTCGTAGGGCGAGGGTTCGCCGAGGTAGTCGAAGCCCGTCCAGACGAACTGTCCCAGCGTCCAGGAATAGTCGTCGGCGAGGGCGAAGTCGATGTCGGGCACATTGGACCAGGAGCAATAGTCGAGGTCGTAGCTCGAGCTCTGATGGTCGGGGGTGATGGCGTCGGCCTTGCGCTCGGCGGGGAAGTGGTAGACGCCACGCGAGCTGACGGTCGATGACGTTTCGCTGCCCAACACGAGGCACTGGGGCAGGCGGCGGTAGGCCTCCTCGTAACGGTGGGCGCGATAGTTGAAGCCGGGAATGTCGAGCATGGCGGCAAAGCCGTTGTCGAGCACGCAGCTCACCTGATCCATGCCACAGGTGACGGGGCGCGTGGGGTCCTCACGGTGACAGATGTCGCGCAGGAAGCGGGCCACCTTGTAGCCCTCGGGCGAGCACTGCGTGGGGACCTCGTTGCCGATGCTCCACATGACGACGGAGGGATTGTTGCGGTAGTGGCGGAGCATATTGACCATGTCGTGCTCGGCCCACTGGGCGAAGTAGCGGTGGTAGCCGTTGTCGCACTTGGCGATGTCCCACTCGTCGAAAGGCTCGATCATCATCATGAGGCCCATTTCGTCGCAGAGGCGCACGAGTTCGGGTTCGGGCATGTTGTGCGACGTGCGCACGGCATCGCAGCCCATCTCCTTGAGCAGCGTGAGGCGGTGGCGCAGGGCACTCTCGTTGACCGCAGCCCCGAGGGGGCCGAGGTCGTGGTGGAGGCAAACGCCCTGAAACTTGCGTCGCTTGCCGTTGAGGTAGAAGCCCTTGTCGGCGACGAACTCGATGGAGCGGACGCCGAAGGGGGTCGTGTAGCAGTCGACCTCGCGCCCGCCGACGCTGACGCGCGTGACGGCCTTATATAAATAAGGTGTCTCGGGCGACCACAGGTGGGGGCGGTCGATGGTGAAGTGTTGGGCGAAGGGCTCGCCGTGGTTGATGTAGCCCTCGTTGACCTTGCGCGCCACGGTGCGGCCCTCGGCATCGACGATGTCGGTGGCCAGGGTGAGGCGGCAGGTGTCTGCCCCCACAATGGTGGTGCGCAGGGCTACGGAAGCGAAGTCGGCGGCTACGTGAGGCGTGGTGAGCTGCGTGCCCCAAGTCGGCACGTAGATGCTGTCGGTCTCGACGAGGCGCACGTGGCGGTAGAGGCCGGCGCCGGGATACCAGCGGCTCGACTGCGGACGGTTCTCGAGGCGAATGGCCAGCACATTGTCGCCCCCGCCGGGACGGAGGAAGGGAGTGAGGTCGCAGTGGAAGGCATTGTAACCGTAGGGCCAGAAGATGGCTTCGCGCCCGTTGACATAGACACGGGCTTCGCTCATGGCGCCGTCGACCTCGAGGGTGAGGGTGCGGCCCGGGGTGGAGGTGAAGTGGTGGCGATACCAGCCCACGCCGACGTAGGGCAGGCCGCCGGTGCGCCCCGTCTTGACGCTGGCCTGCGTCTCAAAGTTTTGCGTGACGGCCACATTCTGCAGGTCGTTGTCTCGGGCAAAGGGCCCGGTGATGGCCCAGTCGTGGGGCACGGTAACGGTGGCCCAGGAATTGTCCTTGTAGTCTACGGCCTCGGCACCCGTCGCCTCGCCACGGTGGAAGCGCCATCCCGTCTCGAGCGACGTGACGCGCCGCTCCGCGCAGAGGGGCAGAGCGAGGGTTAGAAGCAGCAGAAGGAGGAGAGAACGTAAGCTGAACTTCGTGAGATGCATAGGAGATTGGGACGTAAAGGAGAGTAATACGGTATGGCTACGGGAGCGAAGGTACGAAAAGGGACGGTGACTGTGAGGACGGCCCAATGGCTTGTCGGTGACCGCCGCACCAGCAAGCCCCAAAGGGGCGTCATCTATTAGCCTAGGACGCAAGTCCTAGGACCTACGGAGGGTTTAGCCTTGAGCCCTGTAGGGGCGAAAGCTATCTATATCGAGGGTTTAGCCTACGCCCATGGCACGTCATGCGAAGGGGCGAACATCGTTTCTCCCTCAAAGGCTCACCTTGCGCACAGCCTGCCCGGCGCGGACGACATAACAACCGGCGGGGAGGCTGAGGGTGAAGGTCGTGGCACGGCTCGACGTGAGGCGACGACCGTCGGCACCGTAGACAGTGGCGGGGACGCCCGTGGCATTGGTCACCGTGAGGCGGCCCGCCGAGGGACTGACGGTGAGCTGCTGCGAGGCCGTGGGGGTGGCGATGCCAGCCAGATTGTCAGAGAGATACATCCACCAGTTAGAACCCGAGGCGGCAAGGTAATAGCCCTCGGGGACGGTGCGCGGCGAGGCGAAACCGATGCGGGTGATGAGGCGGCCGCGATGGCCGACGGCGAGGCTCTCGTAATAGTCGGTCGAGGCGGTGACGGTGACGTCGCTCTCCGAATGAATGCCGGCTGTGCGGCGGACAGCGATCATCTGTTCGATGTGGGCCTTGGCATTGCTCTGCCAGTGGGGCCAGAAGACGCAGGGCACGCCGGGCGAGGAGAGGATGAAGGCGTAGGCCTGCTCTACGTAGCCCTTGTACTTGCTATCATCGCGGTAAGTGTCGTGATTGTCGACGAAGGTGACGGCCAGGCCGCGATAGTTGTGGTGATGGATCATGCCGGCGGGGCGGAGCGTGCCGCCGTCTTCGGCCCAAGCCATCTTGGAATAGTCGCTCTTGGCGAGACCGTCGTTGAGGGCGGCATACTTCATCGGGAAGTCGAAGGCCATGGAGCGGCGACCGGTGGCCTCGATCCAGGCGGCTACCTTGTCATAAGAGCCGTCCCAGTATTCGCCCACGCTGAGGTAGGGCTTCGTGGCCTCGTTGTAGAGACCGACGTAGGAGCCGGCGTAGCCCTTGACGAAGTCGTAGCGGAAGCCGTCATAGCCCATCTCGCCCTTGAGCCAAGAGAGGTAGGCCTTGCAGTCGGCCTGTACGTAGGGCGACGTGTGGTCGAGGTCGCGGGCGCCGCCCCAGTTCTCGCCCGTGTCCTTGGCCCCAGTGGCCTTGCCCATCCATACGCCGGCGGCGGGGTCGGTGTTCATCTCATCGTCGGAGCAGATGTTGGCGGCGGTGAGCTGGTAAGCGCCGTAGGAGCCGAAGTCGTCGGCGGTGAAGTTGCCCCAGTCGGTATCACCGGCGCGGTGGTTGATCACGATGTCGGCGATGACCTTGGTGCCGTCGGTGTGGAGAGTGGAGATGAGCGTCTTGAGCTCGGCGGCCGTACCCCAGCAGGAGGTCTGGTCGTTCCACTGGCGCGGATGGTAGCCCACGTTGGTGCCGCCAGGCATTCCCCCACCCTCAGGCGATGCTGAGGGCGGAAGCCACACGAGGGTGAAGCTTTTGGCGATGTCGGCCGCCTGGGTGGTGAGCTGCGTCCAGGAGGTTTGCTGCTGCGAGCTCCAGTAGAAGCCTTGGAGCATCACGTCCTCGCTCTCGGCGGGCACCTGGGCCTGGAGGGAGAGCGAAGCGCAGAAGAGAGATAGGAGGAATAGCTTGCGCATAGGGGATAGTCTGGGGATGAATAACGAGCCACGGCGACCGCTGCCCGGGCGGATAAGCGCTGAGGGAGGGGTCGCCGTGGCGGGAGGGTGTAGTGTGTGTCTGGAGAGATTAGGCGGCGTTACTGCTCTGCGCCCACGATGATGACGACGCGGTTGTCGTCATTGGCGGCGAAGGGCTGCACGGTGTCGCCGTAGGAGCTGACGCTCAGGCGGCTGGCATCGATGCCGTACTTGCTCGTGAGGGTCTTGGCCACGTGCTGTGCACGCTGACGGGCCAGGCGCTCGTTGATGGCGGCGGTGCCGGTGCCCTTGTCGGCATAGCCCTTGATGGTGGCGGTGGCAGAGGGATGACTCTTGAGCCACTCGGCAGCCTGAGCCACCTTGTCGCTCTCGGCACCGGTGACCTCGCTCTTGCCGATCACGAAGTAGACCTCCTTGGTCACGGTCTCCTTCTTGGCGGGCTTGGGCTGCTCGGGCTTGGGTTCGGGCTTAGGCTCGGGCTTGGGTTCGGGTTTGGGCTCAGGAGTGGCTACGGGCACGGGGGGCTCGGGTGCGGCCTTCTTGGCCTTGGCGCCAAACTTGTAGGTCACGCCGACGAGGCCGACAAACTGCCAGTCGTCGCCGCCGTTGAAGTTCTGACCCGTGTTGCGGCTGCCGATGTGATTGAACTGTCCCTCGAGGTTGAGGCTTACGTGGCGCGACACGTTGATGTCGAAGAGCAGGCCTACGCGGGTCTGGAAGGCTACGTGGTTGTGCACGCGGGCGCCGTCCTCAACGTAGGAGGTGGTGGGATCGCCGGTGAAGACGTAGCTTCCCGAGGCATTGCGCAGCTCATTGTAGTGGTTGCCCCAAGCCTTGTTGGCGCCGAGACCGCCGAGGAGGATGACGTTGAACACGTGGTCGTCGGTCTTAGAGAAGGCGTTGGTGAGGTTGATCATGGCGTCGAGGCCAGCGGAGGCGTAGGAGAAGTCGTAGGTGCCGAAGCCCTTGACGCCTTCCTTCGACTTCCAGCCGCCGACCTGCACGCGGGCACCGAGGGAGGGGCTGAACCAAGCGCCGGCATTGACGGCACCGACGGGCGTGATGACGTCGCCGAAGTTGTAGCCGTTGAGTACAGCCTGCACACCGCCCTGGACACCGATGAAGGCGTAGGGGTAAGTGCGCGTCTCCTCACGGTCAGCATATTTGCTATTGTCTTGTGCCTGGGCCGTCAGCGCGCCGGCGAAGAGCAGGGCTGAGGCGGCCAGCAGTGTATGGAGAGCTTTCATTGTCGGATGGAGGATTAGGGAGGGCTTGCGGCCTAGAGGGCCTAAGGATGCGGGGCCAATGGGCCGCACGCCCTGAGGGAGAGAATGTGGAGAAATATGAGGCTTAGCGATTAGCGGCGGGCATGGCGGGCGCTGCTGGCCTTGGTGAGCGTGGCATAGATCGCCTTGTGCCCGTTGCTGCGGCTGGCGTAGAGCTTGACGGTGTAGCTGCCGCTGCTGGGAGCCTTGATGTTGGCACCGTCGGCGGTGAGGTCGTCGAGCGAACCGCCGAGGTTGATGGCCCAGTCGTGGTTGACGCGGAACTTAAACTCCTTGCCCTCGGTGAGGGTGACGGTGGCGGTCCAGCAGTCTTCGGCAGGCACGTAGGTCATGTCGGCATCAGCGTCCCAGCCGCTGGGCAGGGCGTCGCCGATAAGGCCCATTGCCGTGACGGGCACAGCGGTGAGGCTGCGTGCTTCGACGTTGGCCGTGATTAAATAGTAGCCGGCTGCGGCGTGGTTGATGTTGCCGCCACCGCCCTCGGTGAAGCCGTCGCCGTAGGTGGTGAAGCTATACCAGTTGTATTCACCGGCATCCCATGAGGGACCCTTGGTAAACTTAAACTCGCCGTTGAGGTAGGCGTAGCCCGTGTAGACACCGTTGCTCTTGGGGCTGCGGAGCATCGGGGCCGTGGCGGGAGCCCAGCCCTGCGGATTGCCGGGCATGTAGATCCACTCCTCGAAGGCAAAAGGCGTGACGCTCATGGTGCCGTCGAGCAGATTGATGTCAATCTTGTACTTCTTGGCCTCATCGGCGCCGTACTGTACGAAGGCATTGTCCTTACCGTCGGTCTTGGCGGAAAGGCCAGCCTCGAGGCGGTCGTCGCCATTGGCCTTGTCACTGCCCAAGAGGGAAGCCATGAAGGCCAACTCGTCGGTGATCGAGAGAGAGCTCTGCGGCACGATGTTGAACCAGAAGTCTACGCGGTTGCCGTCCTTGTCGACGGGAGCCTTGACGGTGAGGGTAAAGACGGGATCGTCGTAGACGTCTTGCGCGCTGTGGTTGAACTTGTAGGAAGTCACGGTGGCGGGGTCCCAATTGTTTTGCGTACCGATGAGGTAGTAGGCCTCCTCGATCACGGGAGCAACGGCCTTGACTGACGAGGTGACGGTGCCCTGGCGGCGGAGGGCCTCACCGTTGTCGGTGACGTAGGCCGTGACGAGGGTAGAGAGGGTGCGATAGGTGGGGCGCTTGCCGTAGAGGCTCTGGACGGCGGTGGTGAGGTCGGCCACGGCTACGCGGCCCTGGCCGTCGGCGGCCACTTTGTCGGCCGTCTTGCTGCCGTCTTCGGTGCTGAGCGTCACGTCGAAGGTGGCCGTGGTGGCCTCAGCGGCGGTGAGGCTGGGGGTGAAGAGCTTGACGCTGTCGGTCGTGACGGAGGCGAGGTCGATGGGATCGACGCCCGTCACTGCCAGGGCTGCGGTCTTGGCGCCCTCGGCATCGTTGTGCTGGGGGCTGAGCCAGTCGGTAAAGTCGTCGGAGCACGACGCGAGCAGGAGCGTGGCGGCGATCACTCCGGAGAATATCTTGTAAGACATATTATATAGTGGCTAGGTGAATAGGGTAAGAGGCTGCCGCGCAGGGCGAGGGGCCGAGGCCGCAGCCTCGTGAACTTACTCGGCAGCGGTGAAGGTGTAGCTGCCGTCGATGTCGTTGAAGGTGACGATCCACTTGCCCTGGCTAACGGGGATGTTGGCGCCGTTGCTGACGCCGATGCCGTTGGGGAAGGCAGAGGCGCCCCAGTTGGCGGCCCAGCCGGCAGTCATAAACTTGAGCGTCGTGGCACCGGCCGAAGCGTCGAGCGTGTAGCTCCACATGTGGTTGTGACCGGCAAATTCGGCGGTGGTGTTGACCGCCGTCATGGCATCACCGGGATCGCCCCAGCTGTTGAAGTCGCCCGACACACCGATGGCATCGTAGACGGTCGGCGTGATGTCGGCCTTGGCGAAGGTGAGGGTGTTGGCCTTGGTGTCGAGGGTGAGGGTGTAGTAGCCAGCCTCGGCCACGCTGATGTTGCTCGAGCCGCTGTCGTCCTTGACGAAGCTGCCGTCGGCCGAAGTGCCCCACTGATGGGTATGGTTCCAGTCGCCCGGCGTAGAGATGAGCTTGAAGCCCTTGCCGGCGGGGAAGTAGCCGGTGAAGGTCAGCTTGCCCTGACCCGTCTTCTTGTCATACTGCTCGCCCTCGGTGATTGACATGGGATAGAGCGAGGTGCCGATGGCTGCGGCGCTGTTGGTCCACTTGCCGTCGCCGATGCATTCGCCTATGAGGTACCACATCTCTACGGGAGCATTCTTGAGCACCACGTACTCAGGCACGACATTGATTTTCACTACGTTAGAATAAACGGGCTGGAGGCTAGGTACGGTGGCCTTGACGCGAACGTAGACATCCTGCGTAGCGGGCACGGCGTCCTCCTCGAAGTGGGCGGCCTGCTGCAGGGCCTTGGCAAACTCGGAGGCGCTGGCGGCCACCTTGCAGTGCGTGGTCGTGGTCTCGAGCGTGGCGTAGTCGGCTACGAGCTGGCCCGTCTCGTCAGCGTCTTGCTGGGCGAAGGAGGTGGTAAACTTGCCCGTGGGCGACACCTGAAGCTCGTAGGTGACGACGAGGGGCGCATTGTTGTCAGTGAACTGGGGCTGCGACCAGGAGAAGTTGACGCTCAGGGAGTGAGCGAGATCAATGCCACCGTCGGCCGCATAGGCCGGCTCGTTGAGCACGAAGGTCGAGGGCTGCGTCAGCACGGGATTGGAGTCGCGGTCGTCTTCGCAAGCCGTCAAGAGGCACATGCCGCAGAGGAGCAGCAGGGCGATACTTAATATCTTGTTCATGATGATGAAGTCTTAAGGTTGATGGGAGAGAGTGCATCTCCGGCCAGAGATCAATAACCCGGGTTCTGCTTGAGGTCGGGGTTGGCGTTGATGTCGGTCTGCGGGATGGCGAAGATATTATAGTGGCTGTCGAAGTTGGTGCCGGCCTGCGTGCCGCCCTTCCACTCCCAACGGTAGTCGGAAGCACCGCCGAAGCGGCCGAAGCGGATCAGCTGGGTGCGGCGATAACCTTCGAAATAGAACTCGCGGGCCCACTCGTCAGAGATGTTGTCGAGCGTATAGCTAGTGGCGGTGGAGGCGTGAGCGCGGTTGCGCAGGTCGTTGATATACCCCGCGCCCTTGGTCGTGGTGGTGCCGCCGTTGAGGCGGGCCGTAGCCTCGGCATAGTTGAGGTAGGCCTCAGCCGAACGCATCAGGAAGAAGTCGGTGTCGACGAACTGCGTGCTGTGCGTGGGGGTGCCATCGGAGTGGACGTTGGTAAACTTCGTGACGCTGTAGCCGCTGGTAAACTCGCTCGGCTCCGTGATCTCGAGGGTGCGGTCCTTGGAGTAGAAGAGGGCGCGGTCGTCCTTGGCGGCGGCCACGATCTGTGCCGTGTTGCTCTCAGTGGGGCAGTTGCCGCCAGGGAAGAACTTCTCGACAAATTGCTTACGCGCTCTCACGCCCGACCACGACTCGGTGGTGCCGCGTGAACCTTCGTCGGTCTTATACGTAGCGGCGATGAGGAAGAGGGTGGTGCCCCAGCTCGTTGTCGTCTTGCCGTCTTGCAGGAGGGGCAGGATGGCTTCCTGGCTAGAGCCGTTCTCGCCGTTGTCGCCCATGAAGAGCATCTGATAGGCAGAGTAGGTGCCGTTGCCCTTGGTGAAGAGCTTGTGGGGCGAGTTGATGACCTTCTCTGCATAGCCGGCTGCCTTCTGCCACTGGGGCGTACCGGTGTAGACCTCGGCGTTGAGGTAGAGGCGGCTCAGCAGGAGCCAGTCGGCAGAGCGGTCTACGCGGCCGTAGCCCTCACTGGCTGAGGTGCGAACGGCGGGCTCGCTGAGGTCGGGCTCGATCTCGAGCAGCTCCTTCTCAAGCCAGGCGTAGAGCTCGGCGCGGCTCAGCTGCTTCGGCTTCTCGCTCGACACCTGTGTGGTGAAGGGGACATTGCCGAAGTTGTCGAGCAGATGGTAATAGTAAAGGGCGCGGAGGAAGCGGACCTCGGCCGTCATCGTGCTATTATAAGAGGCGTTGGCCTCCAGGTATTGGTTGCAGACGCTGATGCCGAAGTACAGACGATAGTAGAAGCCGCGGAGCATGGGGTGAGACGAACTCCACTGACCGTAGTTGAAGGCGGGAATGCCCTCATCGCCCCAGCAACACATGGCCTCATCGGTGGTCATTGAGTTGGAGCTGAAGAGCTGACGGACGAAGCCCGTCGTACCGCCGTCGAGGCCCTGGATGTCGCAGTCGCCGTTGGCGCCGCCCTGTCCGGCCATGGCCATGTTGGCGTAGCACTTATTGAAGAGGCCGTTGGCATCGGCCGTCATGTTGGTCGAGGGGTCGATGGGAGCGACATCGAGATCACCGACGCAGGAGGTCAGCCCGAGCAGACAAGCAGCTGCGGGCACGGCCATATATTTCAGATAATTCGTAATCATGATGAGCACTGGTTAGAAGTTGAGCGTAAGACCGAGCTGGAAGGTCATGGGACGGGGATAGAGGCTGCCGTCGATACCGCGGCTCTGTGAGCCGTCGTCCACGTTCTGAGAGAATACCTCCGGGTCGAGGCCCTTGTACTTGGTGAGGGTAAAGACGTTGGTGCACGATGCATAGACACGTCCGCTCACGCCCTTGTAACGGTGGCCGCCGAGGATGTTCTCGAAGGAGTAGCCCAGCGTGATGTTGTCGCAGCGGAAGAACGAAGCATTCTGCACGAAATAGTCGGAGAGGACGTTGTCATAGGTCACCCAGCCATTGTTGATGGCGTCGTGGGTGCGGTTCTGCAGATAGCCGTACGAGCTGTCGTAGGTCTTGGCAATGTTGGCGAAGCCTGCGGCTACATCATTATATACATAGCCACCGAAGGCACCGTGGAACGACATGCCGAGGTCCCACTTCTTATACTGCAGGCGAGTGCTCAGGCCGACCGTCCAGGGAGCGAAGGGGCTCTTGTAGAAGTAGAGGTCTTCGGTATTGATCTGACCGTCGGCATTGCGGTCTACATAGACGCCCTCGATGGGCTTGCCGTTCTGGTCGTAGGCCTGCTGGTAGACGTAGAAGGAGTTGGCCGGATGGCCCACGGCGTGAGCCTGCACGTTGTTGCCCACACCTGAGGAGATGCCGCCGGTGGGCACGTAGTAGTTCTCCTCACCGATGAGCTCGGTGATCTCGTTGTGGTTATACGTAGCGTTGGCCGTAATCTCCCAGTACCAATCCTTGGTAGAGATGGGTTTGTAGGTCAATGACACCTCGACGCCCTTGTTCTCGAGTGAGCCGATGTTGCTCTTCACCTGGTTGGCAAAGTTGGAGCCGGCTGTGACGTAGACATCGTTGAGCAGGTCGGTCGTCTTGCGGTAGTAGACGTCGACGCTACCGGTGAGCTTACCGCGGAAGATGCCGAAGTCGAGGCCGGCATTGTAGGTCGTCGTGGTCTCCCACGTCAGGTCGCTATTGTAAGCATTGGGGCGGTAGAGCATACCGTCGCCGATGATGGGATAGTTAGAGTCGGGGTTGACGTTGGTGTTATACGAAGCGAAATAGTTATAGTCACCGATGCCCTCTTGCTGACCGGTCTGGCCGTAGCCAAGGCGGAGCTTGAGTTCGCTGACGAAGTCAACGTCCTTCAGGAAAGCCTCATCCTTCAGACGCCAGCCGAAGGCGAAGGAGGGGAAGAGGGCCCAGTGGTCCTTGAAGCGCGATGAACCGTCGTAGCGCACCGTGGCGGTGAAGAGGTAACGATTGAGGAGCGTATAGTTGGCGCGGCCGAAGAAGCTTACGACGTAGTGCTCCGTCTTGTAGAGCTTCGAGGCTACGTTGTACTCGCTGCCGGCCAGCGGATTGCCGGCGTCGTCGGTGCCGGTGTTGGTCTGCGGCACGATGCCCCAGAAGCGGTAGTCCTCCTTGAAGTGGAAGCGCTGCCACTCATAGCCGCCCATGATGTCGAAGTGATGCTTCTCGTTGAAGTCCTTATAATATTGTGCGTAGGCGTTGAACGAGAGGTTGTACTTGTCTTGGTTCTTGTATCCGTTGCGGCCGTAGTAGTTGTCGGAGCCAGCGATGGCGGTGCTCTCCCAGAGCTTGCGGCGCGAGGTGGTATACTCGCCGCCCATGTTGAGGTGGAGTCTCAGGTCCTCAAAGCCGTGCACCTTGTAGTCGGCCTCGAAGTTGCCGATGTAGGAGTTGGCATTGGCGCGATCGTTCTTGAGGTTGAGCATGGAGAGGGGGTTCTGCACGGCGTTGCGCTCCGTCTGATAGGGCCATGTGGGATCCTTGAGGTCTGAGCCGTCTTTGAGCCACTGGAAGTAGCCGTCGAAGTTGTCGTACATCGCATCGCTGCTCCTCACAGGCTGCGTGGGATCGAAGTGTGCGGCGGCACTCACGGCCCCGGCGTCGGCAAAGCGCGTCTTGGCGTTCATCACCTTGCCATTTATGTTGAAGGTGAGGTGATCCTGCAGGAAGGTAGGATTGAGGTTGACGCTGGCGGTGTAGCGCTCGAAGTCGGAGGTGCGGAGGATACCCTCCTGGTTGGTGTAGCCGAGCGACACGCGGTAGGGCATGTTCTTCAGGCCGCCCGAGATGGTGATGTTGTGATCGTGGCTGACGGCGAGGCGATAGATCTCATCCTGCCAGTCGGTGCCCTTGCCCGTGAGGGGGCCGAGCTTCGAGGCGGCTTCGGAGTCCTTGCCGTAGTAGTCGGTGATGAAGGAACGATATTCGTCGGCATCGAGCACGTCAAACGACTTCTTCTTCATGCTGACCGAGGCGTAGCCATTGTACGACACGGTGGGCTTCTCGGCCTTGCGTCCCTTCTTGGTCGTGATGATGATGACGCCGTTAGAGCCGCGCGAACCGTAGATGGCCGTGGCCGATGCGTCCTTGAGGACGGTGTAGGTGGCGATGTCGGCGGGGTTGATCATCGAGAGGGGGTTCGACATACCGGCCATGCCCTGGTTGTCCATGGCCAGACCGTCGATGACGATGAGCGGGTCGTTGGATGCGTTGAGCGACGAACCGCCACGGATGCGGATCTGAGCGCCCGTGCCGGGGGCGCCACCGGCTGAGGTGACGGTCACACCGGCGATCTTGCCCTGGATCATGTCCTGGGGGTTGACGACCATACCCTTGTTCTTCTCATCGGGCTTGATGGCGGTGACCGAGCCGGTGAGGTCGTTCTTCTTTGCCACGCCGTAGCCAATGACCACTGCCTCGTTGAGCGTAGAGTTGTCCTCGAGGGTGATGACCACTGAGCCGTCGGCCTTGACCTCAGCGGTCTTATAGCCGATATAAGATACGCGGATGTTCGTACCCGCAGGAACGTTGAGTTTGAAGTTACCGTTGGCGTCCGTACGTGTGACGGTCTTGGTGCCCGGCACGGTGACGGTGGCGAAGACTACGGGCTCGCCCGTATTGTCTTGCACATGTCCCTTCACTACGACCGACTGTGCGGCGAGGTCGAGCGACATGCAAGCACCGGCGAGCATCGTCACCAGCAGCTTTGTGTTGAATGTCTTCTTGTTCATGCTTTTACAGCTGAAGTTAATAGGAAATAAGGACGTAGGCCCCTATCGGTGAAGAGGAAGTGACGGGTGCTACGGGCGGGGCACCCTTTCCTCCCGTCACCGATCCATGAAGTGGGTGTGCGTTTACTCAGGAATGATGGAGATGGCGAAGCCACCGCCGCTGGCGGCATGGAGCTTCAGGCGCGTCTTGGCCGTGACAGTCATCTTCTTGATGGTGTAGGCCTTGGGGTTCTTGTCCCACGAGGCATCCTTGGCATCGGCATAGATGGTGGCTACGTACTTCTTACCGGGTGTGAGGAAGTCGAGCCTGAAGTCGGCGGTGTGGCCGTTCTCGTCGGCCGTACAGCCTACGAACCAGTTCTCCGTGCCCTTGGCCTTGCGAGCGATGGTCACGTAGTCGCCGGGCTCAGCCTCTATGTAGACGCTCTTGTCCCAGTCGATGGCCACGTCTTTGATAAACTGGAAGGCGTCCATGTGCTCCTTATAGTGTTCGGGCACGTCGGCGGCCATTTGCAGGGGGCTGTACATCGTGACGTAGAGGGCCAGCTGTCGCGCCAGCGTGGTGCGCACGCGGCTGTGGTTGTTGGGATTCATCTTGGAGCAATCAGGCTCGAAGATGCCGGGGGTGTAATCCATCGGGCCGCCGATCAAGCGGGTGAAGGGGAGGATCGTGGTGTGATCTACGCTGTTGCCACCGAAGCTCTCATACTCGGTGCCACGTGCGCTCTCGTTGGCGATGAGGTTGGGCCAGGTGCGGCAGATGCCGGTCGGGCGGGTGGCTTCATGGGCGTTGACCATGAGGTGATAGTCGGCGGCCTTGGTCACGCAGTAGAGGTAGTGGTTGTTCATCCACTGTCCGTAGTGATGCTCGCCGCGAGGCACGATGTTGCCCACGTAGCCGCTCTTCACGGCGGGATAACCATTGTCTACCATAAACTGGTAGGCCTTGTCGAGGTGGCGCTCATAGTTGCGCACGGAGGAGGAGGTCTCGTGATGCATGATCATCTTGACGCCCTTGGATGCGGCATATTCGTGGATGGCCTTGACGTCGAAGTCAGGGTACGGGGTGAGGAAGTCAAACACGTAGTCCTTCTCATGCCCGAACCAGTCTTCCCAGCCGATGTTCCATCCCTCTACGAGCACGCCGTCGAAGCCGTTCTCCGCGGCGAAGTCGATGTAGCGCTTCACGTTGGCCGTATTAGCGGAGTGGGTACCGTTGGGTTTGGCGTGGGCATAGTCGGTCTCGCCGAGCTTCACGGTGCTGAAGTCGTTGGTGTAGGCCCACGTGCCGCGGTTGGTGATCATGTCCCACCACACACCGACATATTTCATCGGTTTGATCCACGACGTATCCTTGATCTTGCAGGGTTCGTTGAGGTTGAGCGTGATGCGTGAGGCGAGTATGTCGGTAGCCTTGTCGCTGACGATGACGGTGCGCCAGGGCGACACGCAGGGTGCCTGTAGATAGCCCTTGTCACCACGGGCGTCGGGGGTGAGCCAGCTCTCGAAGGTCTGCGTCTTGTCGTCATAGTTGAGATGCATCGTGGAGTAGTCGATGCAGGCGGCCTCGTGCAGGTTGATGTAGAGGCCATCGGCGCTCTTCATCATCAGGGCGGTCTGCACGCCGCCCTCCCAGATGGGGGTCTGCGAGGAGTTTTGCGTCACGGCTTCCTTCATCTTGCCGCGTATCTCGCTGAGCTTCGAGGTTACGGTCTCATACTCCTGCGTGTCGTAGTCGCCGGGTATCCACCAAGCGGTGTGGTCGCCTGTCATGGCAAACTGTGTGTGCTCTTCCTTCAGCGTGAAGTAGGTGAGGTTCTTCTGAGCGGGAAATTCGTAGCGGAAGCCGAGTCCATCGTCGAAGAGACGGAAGCGCACTTTGATGTAGCGGTCGAGATCGGGCTGCGTCAGCGTGACGCAGAGCTCGGTGTAGCGGTTGCGGATCGTGTTCTCCTCGCCCCACACGGGATGCCAAGTCTCATCGTTCTTGGTGATGTCATAGGCCGTCTGCTTGAAGCCGGTCATGAGGTCGGCCTTGCGGTCGATCTTGGAGGCGTCGGCACGGGTCTTAAACTCAAAGTCCTGGGCCTTGTTGGGGTCTTCCTTCTTGAGTTCGAATCCGAGGTGTGAGGGTTTGATGACGTCGCGGTCCTTATAAGTAAGGCTGTAAGTCGGGCGGCCCTGATCGTCGAGGTTGAAGTAGAGCTTCAGGTTGCCGTTGGGCGATACGAGATCTTGCGCACTGGCCGTGAGCGATACGGTGGCGAGCGTCAAAATAGAGAGTACGTGCTTCATAGATGCGAACTTGTTTGGCGATGTATTGTGACGTCCGCCTAGCACATCTCGCATAGCGGACGTTGCAAAAGTACGAAGGCTGCAAGGCGATGTATCACCGTTGAATAAAAATATAAACCTTTTGGCAGATCTCAAAGTGCCTTCAGGCTGATTGTCAGCCATCTACGGAAAATAGGGAGAGCGAAAAATATAAATCAAATCATAGGTCAAGAGTGCGATTATAGCGCGATTTGTGAGCAATATCTATCACCAGAAGGCTTTAGCTGCATACGATTTAACGCCATTTGAGCAGTCTGCTCGCACATATCAGAGGCTGGAGGCGTAACGAGCGGGCGAAGCTACACTTATTTTGATCTCCTTCTGCCATCTCAACTTGCAGGCAAAAGGCGAGCGGTAGACGGGGGCGGAAGCTGCGACCCGCACGCTGGCGAAGAAGGCCTCATCGGTGGCCAGCGGACGAGGGCTTGGCTCCGATCTTCTGACTTGCGCAGCCAGCTCCGAGGCCCACAGCTGCACGCTATGTGGCCTTCTCTCTCTATGCGAGCGTTCCCTACCCTACCGCCACTTGCATCACCCGCTCCTCGCACTCCTACCCTACCACAGCAAACGCCCGGCACCACATCGACAGGCGATGCGGGCCGGGCGTAGGGGATATTATGCGTAAAGATCCGAAGAGGTCGATGCGCTCGCAGCCTTCCGCAATCGGGGCGGAAGCAGAGGAGCTAATCTATCTGACTGTCAAGCACCACCACATCGTGCGGCGCCAGGGGCAGCGTACCGGTAGTGGGGAGCGTGCGCCCGGTGATCACCTCACGGGCCTCGGCCGAGGGCAAGATGTCGGCATAGGTGGTGAGGTCGATGGAGCGTGGCGAGCCGGTGCCGTTGAGGATCACCGTGACCGTGCGACCGGTGGTGCGGCGGGCATAGGCATACACGCCGTCGCGCACGGCATAGTGGGTGAGCGTGCCGCGAGCTATGGCGGCATTGCCCTTGCGCCACTGCAGCAGGCGGCGCGTCAGCTCGAGCGTCTGGCACTGCAAGGGGGAGAGCCCCTCACCCGTCAGTGCACTCACGCGGTCGCCGGCAAATCCGCCGGGGAAGTTTTGCCGCAGCGCCCCGTCGCCCTTGCTCTTGTCCGCCGCCATGGCGAGTTCGTCTCCATAATATAATTGGGGGATCCCCCTAAGGGTGAGCAGCAGCGTGAGGGCCTGGCGGTAGCGTAGGGTGTCGGCAGCCTGGGCCTCGCTCTGCGCAAAGCGCGGCGTGTCGTGATTGCTCAGGAAGGTCAGCAGGTGCATCGGGTCGGCATAGACCGCGTCTTGGGCCAGATAGTTGTAAATGCAGGCCAAGCCGCGGTCCCAGTCATTGCTCTCCTCGGTGAGCGCGCTGCCTAGGAGGGCGTACAGGGGAAAGTCCATCACCGTCGGCAGTTCGGCATCGACAGCGCCACAGGCCACGGGACTCCCCTTCTGCCAGAAGCTCACGCCGACATTGCTGCCGAGCCAGGTCTCGCCGACGATATTGAGCTGCGGATAGACCAGCCGCATCTCCCGACACCAGCGTGCGGAGAAGGCGCGGTCGATGTAGGGATAGGTGTCTTGGCGGATGCCGTCGATGCCGGCATACTCCACCCACCACAGGGCGTTCTGTATGAGGTAGTCGGCCACGAGGGGATTGCGCTGGTTGAAGTCGGGCATGGCAGATACGAACCACCCGTCTTGGGCGTTGCGGGCATCGGCCGGCGCACCGTGGGGGTCGCCCGTAGCGAGGATCTTATAGCTCGTCTGCACGTAGTGACTGTTGTAGTTGAACCACGTGGAGTCGGGGCGGTCACGGAAGAGGAAGTTCTCCGATCCGCAGTGATTGAACACCATGTCTTGCACCACCTTGATGCCCTTGGCATGGGCGGCCTCGACGAAGCGCCGATAGTCGTCGTTAGTGCCATAGCGCGGGTCGATCTGGTAATAGTCGGTGATGGCATAGCCATGATAGGTGGTGGCGGGCATGTCGTTGATCAGCAGGGGCGTGGGCCACACAGCCGTCACGCCGAGGCGCGCCAGATAGTCGAGGCCCTGCGTCATGCCGGCCAGGTCGCCACCGTGGCGGGCATCGGGGGCCTGCGAGGCGGTGTGCTCGCGCAGCCCCTTCACCACGTCGTTGCCCGGGTCGCCATTAATGAAGCGGTCGGGCATGAGGAGATAGACCACGTCGGAGGCATCGAATCCCTGCGCCTTAGGGGCACCCGTGCGAGCCTTGAGCTCATAGGGCACGTGAGTCACGCGCCGCCCCTGGCGCAGCTGCAGGTCAAGGCGTTGGGGCGCGGCCTTATCGATGCCGAGGTAGACGAAGAGGTAGCGGCCGTTGGCGGGTCGCACCACGCTGTCGACCGCCACGCCCTGCCCCTTGACGCTGACCTCGCTGCTGCCGACGCCCTCGCCGTAGAGCATGAGCTGGAGCGAGGGGCGCCCCATACCGCTCCACCAGAAGGCGGGCTGCACAAGGGGCTGCACACCACGGGCGGCGCCGCAGACAATGGGGAGCATCGAGAAGAACAGGAGGATGGGGAGGAATAGCGGGTATCGTTTCATGTCGTGGCGGTTCGTTCATCGCCTCGTGCGCAGGGGCTGACAAGGCTGCGGCGGGCAGTGAGGGTTTGTTGCAAAAGTAAACATCCGGGGAGGCGCCGTCAAGCGGCAAGACAGAAAATCAAAGGTATCGCAGCACCTACTTAGACTAAGGATCAAGCACTTCGTCCCGTACGAGCGAGCGAAATATCAAAGTCATTTCAAAGCCTTTTGCACCCGATATTGCTACATTAAGATGAAAGTTCTACTTTTGCACAAGCCATTGCCCGCCTCGCGCACCGCCCGTTTGGCGCGCCGGCCCGCACGGCTGCCATCCCCTTCAGTCTATTCTCCATGCCACGCCACGCTCTCCTCATCCTCTTCCTCGTCTGCCTGCTCCCCCTGCCCCAGGCTCAGGCCGCCCTGATCGAAGCACGCACGGCCGCCCTGCTCGACACGCTCGACCACTGCATCGACCACAAAGGCGACTTCCACGCCATCCGCAACCGCCAGATCGCCGTGCTCAAAGACGCGGCGAGGCGTTCGCAGGGCCTCACCCGCCTCAACATGCTCAAGGAGATCTTTGGACTCTACTCCCACTATCAGACCGACTCGGCGCAGGTGTGCCTCAACAAGATGGCCGCCCTGCCCGATGCCTCCACATCGCCCTCGGTGAGGGCCTTCATCGGCACGGGCCAGGCGGAAATATGGGCCGTGGCGGGTCTCTATGCCGAGGCGACGACCCGCCTGCAGACAACGCGCCCCCTGCTCGCCGATGCCCACGACGCCGAGCTGCAGCTCTTCTACTACCGCACGCAGCGCACCCTCTATGGCTGGATGGCAGACTACACGGCCATGCCCGGCCCCCACGAAGCCTACAAGCGGCGGGCGGCATCCTACCGCGACACCATCCTCTCGCTCGAGCCGGCGGGGCTCTCACGCGACATCGTGCTCTCCGACCGTGACATAGACACGGGCCATCCTGAGCAGGCCATCAACCGCCTGCTGCCCTACGCCCGCAAGATGCAGCCCAACAATGCCGATGCCTACGTCTGCTTCCTCCTCTATCAGGCCTACCATGCCTTAGGGCAACACGACGAATGCCTCTATTATCTCACCCTCACGGCCATCGCCGACCTGCGCAAGGGGGTCACGGAGTATCAGGCGCTGCCCCTGCTTGCCCAGCAGCTCTACGAACTGGGCGACATCACCCGCGCCTACAACTATCTCGTCTGTTCGATGGAGGATGCCAACTACTGCAAGGCCACGCTCAGGGCCATCGAGGTGACGAAGATCTTCCCGATCATCGACCGCCAGTATAAGCAGCAGCAGGCGGCCTCACGGCGCGGCCGAACGGCCTTCAGCGTGACGCTCTGCGTGTTGCTGGCAGTGCTGAGCGCCATGGTCATGTTGCTCCGCCGCCAGGTGCGCCGCGTCCACACCTCGCGGAGCGAACTGAGAGAGGCCAACGCGCAACTGGAGAGGTCGAACGAGCAATTGGCACAGAAGGGGGAGGAACTCGATGCCGCCCTCAACCAGCTGCGCCAGGTCGACAAGGTGAAGGAGGCCTATATAGCCCGCTACCTCGACCGCTGCCGCACCTACATCGACGCCATGGCGACCAACCGCCATGCCCTCGCGAAGCTCTGCAAGGAGCGCCGCTACGACGAACTCAACAAGGAGCTGCGCGACGACGACGTGATACACAACGAACGCAAGGCGCTCTACACCGACTTCGATACGGCCTTCCTCACCCTCTTCCCCGACTTCATCGAGCGCTTCAACGCCCTCCTCCGTCCGGGTGAGGAACTCAATCCGAAGCACGCCGGGCAGCTGAACACTGAGCTGCGCATCTATGCCCTCATCCGTCTGGGCATCACCGACACGCAGCGCATTGCCCACTTCCTGAGTTTCTCCACCGCCACGGTCTACAGCTACCGTTCCAAGATCCGTGGCCGTGCCCTCGATGGTCCCGAAGGCTTCGAGGCCCGCGTGCAGCAGTTATAAACCAAGCCCGCCAATTCCCCTCCCATCCGAACATCGGAACGAGAAGAGGGATTGGCGGGCTTGCCGCAGACTGGTCGGGAGGGACCGGAGGGCCTTACTTCAGCAACTTCACATCGCGCTTGGCGGCCTCTTGTGCCCACGCATCGGGAACGAAGCGCCACTGGTTGAGGGGAGCGGGGTCGATGGTGCCGAGCTGCTCGATGCCGACCATGAGATAGTAGCGGAGATCCTTGTCAGTCGACCAGACGATGCGCTTGGTGAGTTCGTCGTGGGGAATGCCGGCGCCCTCGGTGAGGAGGCCGCCACCGCCATTGCCACGATACGAGCTGAGCGCACATTTATAATGGGCCGTGAGGGAAAAGGGACGGCCGTCGGCCATCGCGCTGACGGTGACCTTCTGCCCGGCGGGCTTCGTCACGTCGACCGTGTAGCGGAGACCGGCGGCTGAGTCGAAGTTGTAGCTGGGCTTCTCAAGGCGTTGCCATACGGTCGGTATCCGCTCGGGATTGGGACGGAAGCGCAGCAGGTGGTCGGCGGGCGACTTCATCTGTGCGGTCCAGAGGGCGTAGGAGTATTCGAGATAATCCTTCACCTCCTGCCCCGTGAGGTCCATGACGTAGAGCAGGTTCTCATACTTATAGAGATTAAACATATCGCGCACCCTGATCTCACCGGCGGGGATCACCGCATCGTTAGAGAGCGGGGCGGAGAAGGAAATGTCTGCACCGGAGATGGAGAGCTGCATCTGGTGGATAAAATCGATGAAAGCGGAAGGACCGAAGAAGGCGGGCAACACGCTCATCGTGTCTTCGCTCACACCGATGACGCGGTTGGTGAAGGCACGCACGCTATCACCCTGGGCACGGAAGCGGTCGCAGAACTTCTGAGAGGGACGGAGACCGTCTACCTCGGCGATGCGGCCCTTGACGTCAGCCACCCGCCAGCGTCCGCCCTCACGGGTGAGCGTCAAGTCGGCCAGAGCGACTGCCTCGGCGTTGTTGGCAGGATTGGCTACGAGAACGGAGTCGCCCTTGACATTGACTACCTTGCGCAAGGCGCGGCGATGGTCGTGGCCGCAGAAGACGACATCGAAGCCGGGCACCTGACGGGCCACGGCTACGGAGGCATTCTCCGCGCCGGGCGTCTGCTCGTCGTCACGGCCTACACCGGAGTGGAAGAGGCCTACGACGACGTCGGCCTGACGGCGCATCTCGGGCATATACCGGCGGGCGATGGCCACCATATCGTCGAAGCGGAGTCCGCTCCAAAGATTCTCAGGAAGCCATTGGGGCACACCCGGCGTGAGCATACCGAGCACGGCGATCTTCACGCCCTGACGTTCGATGAGGGTGTAGGGCTTAAGGTAGGGCTTACCCGTTGCCGTGGCGATGATGTTGGCGCCCAACATAGGGAAGCGGCACTGGCCGATCCAGCGATCATAGACGGCATGGCCGGTCTCTACGTCGTGGTTGCCGATGGTGGCGGCATCGTAGCGCAGATAGTTGAGCGCCTCGGCGCAGAGGTGGGGCGAACGGGTGTCAATGTAATTGTAATAGTAGGCGGTAGGCTGTCCCTGGAGGATGTCGCCATTGTCAAGAAGCACCACGCTGCTATCGCCCCGCACGGCACGGAGGCTATCAACAAGCGTGGCCACGCGGGCCAGCGAACCGACGCCGGCATGGCCGCCGATGAAGTCGTAGGGCAGGTAGTTGCCATGCACGTCGGAGGTCTCGAGGAGGGTAAGGCGTACCTCCTTGGCGGGTTGGGCCGATAGAGAGGTCAGCGAGAGCAGGGCGGCACAGAGGGCAAGAAGACGTTTCATATAAGATGAAATAAGGATGGGAGAGACTGGGCTTGATTTTCCATGCAGGAAGGGGAAGGATGCTTTACTTTCTCTCGTAAGTGACGAAGGCGAAGGGCACGGCGTGGCGCTCGTCGGCAGGATGTTCCTCACGCGCTACCTCTCGCCATGCCCCGAGATCGTAAGGGGGGAAGAAGGTGTCGGCTTCGGCGGGCTCGTCGTCGATAAGGGTGAGGCAGAGGCGGGTGGCCATCGGCAGAGCGGCTTCATAGACACTGGACCCGCCGATGACGAAGACCTCTTCGGCGGGGTCACAGGCCGCAAGGGCAGCCTCAAGGGAGGGAAAGACCTCGATGCCCGGCGCACTGTAGCCGGGCTGGCGGGAGATGACGATATTGCGCCGGTTGGGCAGCGCCCCCTTGGGGAGCGACTCGAAGGTGCGGCGTCCCATGAGGACGGTATGGGCGGTGGTGAGCGCCTTAAAATGGCGCAGGTCGGCAGGCAGATGATAGAGCAGACCGCCGCGCAGGCCGATAGCGCGATCGCGCGTCAGGGCGCAGATAATCGATAGATGCATAGCGGGGATAGGGGATTTTGCACCGCAAAATTAGTCAAAAGAGCGGGCACGCGGCACTTTCGACCCCGAGCAGCGGAAAGGGTTAGAGCATTTGTATTAATTTTGTAACTTGTCTAATTCCTCCCTATGAAACAATACCTAGACCTCCTGCAGCGCATTCTCGATACGGGAACACGCAAGGACGACCGCACGGGCACGGGGACGCTCAGCGTCTTCGGCCACCAAATGCGCTTCAATCTCGAGGAGGGATTTCCGCTCCTTACGACCAAGAAGCTCCACCTGAAGAGCATCATCTACGAACTGCTGTGGTTTCTCCGCGGAGACACCAACGTGCACTACCTGCAGGAGCACGGGGTCAGGATCTGGAACGAATGGGCTGACGCCGACGGCGACCTCGGCCACATCTACGGATACCAGTGGCGCTCGTGGCCCGACTATGACGGCGGCCACATCGACCAGATCAGCGAGGTGATCCGCCAGATCAAGGAACAGCCCGACTCACGCCGCATGATCGTGTCGGCGTGGAACGTTGCCGACCTCTCGCGCATGAACCTCCCACCCTGCCACCTGCTGTTTCAGTTCTACGTGGCCGACGGCCGCCTCTCGCTCCAGCTCTACCAGCGCTCGGCCGACACCTTCCTCGGCGTACCGTTCAACATCGCCAGCTATGCCCTCCTGCTCCTGATGATGGCGCAGGTGACGGGACTGCGCCCCGGCGACTTCATCCATACGACGGGCGACACGCACCTCTATCTCAACCATCTCGAACAGGCACGCCTCCAGCTGACCCGCACGCCGCGCCCCCTGCCGCGCATGGTGGTCAATCCCGAGGTCAAAGACCTCTTCGACTTCACCTACGAAGACTTCCGCCTTGAGGGTTACGACCCTTGGCCGCATATTGCCGCTACGGTGTCGGTGTAAAGCTGCAACACCATGGCATCCGGCCTCATGCCTTGCCCCTTCAACTCCCCTCTTCCGCCCATGCTTCCCCACGCTTTTCTCCAGGAAATGACCGCCTTGCTCGGCGCCGACGAGGCCCGAACGCTTGCACAGGCCCTGACGCAGACGGCGCCGCCCGTGAGCGTCAGGGTCAATCCGCTCAAGCCTGGCCACGCCCTGCCAGCGGAGGTCGAGGCCGACGTCCCCTGGTGCACCAACGGGCGCTACCTGAGCGAGCGCCCGAAGTTTACCTACGACCCGCTGCTCCACGCCGGCACTTACTACGTGCAAGAAGCGGCATCGATGATCATCGAGCAAGCTTGGCGGCAGATCACGGCGGACTTCATTCCGCGCCGGCTCCTCGACCTCTGCGCCGCGCCGGGCGGAAAGAGTACGCTCTGGCGAAGCCTGATGCCTGACGGGGCGCTCCTCGTCGCCAACGAGCCTATCCGCCAGCGGGCACAGATTTTGGCGGAGAATCTCACCAAGTGGGGACACCCCGATACGGTCGTCACCTCGGCCTACGCCGACAGCTTCGGCAAGGGCCTGGGCGGCTTCTTCGACGTCATCGCGACCGATGTGCCCTGCTCGGGCGAGGGGATGTTTCGCAAAGACGAGGGGGCCGTGGCCGAGTGGTCGCCCGAAGCGGTGGAGGTTTGCGCCGCCCGCCAGTGGGAGATCGTCAGCGACGTATGGCCCGCCCTGCGCCAGGGTGGTTACCTGGTCTACAGCACCTGCACCTATAACCGCACGGAAGACGAAGACATGGTTGCCCGCATCTGCAGCGAACTGGGCGCCGAGCCGATTGTCGTACCGACCGACCCGGCCTGGGGCGTCACCGGCGATCTGACGGGACGGGGATTAGCGGTGTGCCGCTTCCTGCCCCATAAGACGAAGGGTGAGGGGCTCTTTATCGCCCTGCTGCGCAAGACGGCCGAAGCGCCTATTTATAAAATGAAAGGCACCAGCCGCCCCGGCAAAGCAGGGAAGGGCGGCAAGGGCAAGGGGAAGAAGGGGGGCCTACGACCTGCAGCCGCTGACGGAGCGGAGGTCAGCAAGTGGCTCGCCTCGCCCAAGGCCTTTCGCCTCATCCGCCAGGACGAGATGCACATCATTGCCCTCAGCGAGACCTTGGCCGACGAAGCGGCAGCCGTCATGGCCGCCGCCCCCACGCTGACGGCGGGCATCGCCCTCGCCGAAGAGCGGGGACGCAAGCTCATCCCCCAACACGCCTTGGCTCTCTCGGTGGCACGGGGCAAGGAGGCCTTCCCCACGACGGCCCTCTCGCTCGACGAGGCCTTGGCTTATCTGCGCCACGAAGCGCTCACCCTGCCGGCCAGTACGCCGCGCGGCTACGTGCTAGTCACCTATCAAGGACAGGCCCTGGGCTTCGTCAACAATCTCGGCACGCGCGCCAACAACCTCTACCCGCAGGCCTGGCGTATCAGGACGTAGCCGGCACAGATCTTTACACCGCCTAAGTCCTTAATTATCGGTTACTGTCACTCCGTGCAAACTACTTTGCCTATCTTTGCAGCGACCTAGGAAACGTAGGCAGCGCCTCACGTTTCCCCTCCCTAACACACAGCTACCCATGCACCGCTTCTCCTTCCTCACCTTCCTGCTCTGCCTGCTGGCCTTCGCCCTGCCCTCCATGGTGCACGGCGAGGAGAGCAAGCGCACGACCTTCACCCTCGTCATCGACGCAGGTCACGGCGGACACGATGCTGGAGCCATCGGAGCCTATTCTAAGGAGAAGGACATCAATCTGCGGGTTGCCTTGGCCTTCGGCCGGCTGGTTGAGGACAATTGCGATGACGTCAAGGTCATCTACACTCGCCGAACGGACGTCTTCATTCCTCTTCAGCGACGGGCCGACATCGCCAACAACGCCAAGGCCGACCTCTTCATCTCCGTACACACCAATGCCCTGCCCGCCGGACGTATCGCCTACGGCTCCGAGACCTACTCGCTCGGTATGGCCCGTGCCGCGGCCAACCTCGCTGTAGCCAAGCGCGAGAACGCCGTCATTACGCTAGAGACCGATTACCGGCAGACTTACGAGGGCTTCGACCCGAACAAGGCCGAGAGCTACGTCATCTTCGAGTTCATGCAGGACAAATTCATGAAGCAGAGCGTCGATCTGGCGAGCTGCATACAGCGCGAGTATAAGCGGGCCGGCCGCCCCGACAAGGGGGTTCATCAGGCTGGGTTCCTCGTGCTCCGCAACACGTCGATGCCCTCTGTCCTGACCGAATTGGGCTTCATCACCACACCGAAGGAGGAGACTTATCTCAACTCCGCCGAGGGCGTTCAGCAGCTGAGCCGCAGCATCTACAATGGCTTCCTTGCCTATCGCCGCCAACACGACAAGCGCGCCGTCATACCTGCAGACGTTTCGCTCGATAAGGCACAGCCCAAGCTTTCGACCAAAGCCGCCCAGACAAAGGAAGGCGATGACGAATGGGAAGTCGTACCCGTCAAGGCCACGCCCACTGCCCAACTCGAAGCGGCGCGCAAGGCTGCAGATACGACCGCCCGTGTGGCCGTCGCCCAAACGGAGGTTGTGAAGCCCCAACCGACGACGCTGCCCAAGACTACCCAAAAGGCCGCCGTGCGGGAGAAGGCGAACACGCCCAAAGCCGAGCCCAAGCCGGTAGCAAAGGCCGATACGAAGGCCAAAGCTGAAGCAAAGCCGGCCGCGAAGGCCAGCAAGGACAAGGCCGCTCAGAAGGAGACATCCAAAGACAAGGCCGCCAAAGCCAAGGTTACACCATCGAAGAAGGGTGATGCCGACGGCGTAACCTACCGCATACAGGTCGGCGCCGGCAAACGCAAGATCGAAACCGACGACCCGCAGTTTAAGGGGCTACGCATCGAACGTCTCAAAGAGGGCGACCTCTACAAATATTACTACGGCGCTGCCTACGCCACACACGCCGAAGCACGCAAAGCGCTTCAGACGGCCCAAGCAAAGCTCCCGGGCGCTTACATCATTGGCTACATCAAAGGCAAAGCGGTCTCCGCCGCCGAAGCACGCGCCCACGAGAAGAGCGCCAAGAAGTAAACCGCAGCACTCACTCACAGAATCACGTCACACCCAGGAACCAATACCCCAACCGATACACACCCCATGAAGAAGGAAACGAAAATCGCCATCACGGCCGTTGTGGCCCTGATACTTCTCTTTATCGGCATCAATTTTCTCAAAGGCATCAACGTCTTTCAGTCTACCAATACCTACTACGTAAAGTTTCGCGACGTAGCGGGCCTCACAGTCTCCACGCCCGTCTATGCCAACGGCTATCCCGTCGGCATCGTCCGCACCATCGACTACGACTACGAAAACAGCCACCACGTCGTCGTCGGCATCGAACTCGACGATGAGATGAGCGTGCCCCGGCAGACCCATGCCGAATTGGCCAAGGAACTGATGGGCGGCGTTACCATGACGCTTTTGCTCGGCCCCAACCCCACCCAACACATCGCCAAGGGCGATACGATCGAGGGGAGCATACACAGCGGCGCCATGGACGGCGTAGCGGAGATGATGCCCCAGATCGAAAAGATGGTTCCCAAACTCGACTCCATCCTCACCAACATCAATCGCATCACCTCTGCCCCCGCCCTGATGGAGACGCTCCACAACGCAGCCCAGCTATCGGCCAACCTCAATAGCAGTGCCGTCAAGCTCGACCGCCTGATGCAGAACGACATTCCCCAACTCGTCGCCACCCTCCAGCGCACAAGCAACAACGCCGAGCGCCTCACCGCCAATCTAGCCGCCCTCGACCTGCAGACCACGATCAACAAGGCCAACGCAACGCTCGAGAGCGCCAACGACCTGGCGAACCGTCTCAACACGACCGTCGGCGGCCTCAACACGAAGATCAACAGCCGCGACAACACCCTGGGCCTCCTGCTCAACGACCGCGGCGTCTACGACAACCTCAACTCTACCCTGCGCAACGCCGACTCGCTCATGATCGACCTCAAGGCGCACCCCAAGCGCTACGTCCACTTCTCCGTCTTCGGCAAGAAGGATAAGTAGCCCGCCCTGCGAGCCAGCGCTATTCCCGCGAGCCTCCCCCCCCCGCGAGCCAGTGCCTAGACACCACGCTCGCCCCCCTCACAGACACATATCTCTCTAACGACCATCGGGCCTCAAGGTGACGCATCACCCTGAGGCCCGATGGTTATTCTTTCATGGGCCGCCTACAAGCGGACGTTGTGCGATACGAGCTCACGCCCTACTTCTAATTCTGCTCCTCCATCTTGAGGAGCAACTCGAGGTTGTCCTGGAGCTGGGAGAGACGGCTCACCCCGACGATCACGCTCGTCACGGCGGGATGGTCCAACACCCATTTGAGGGCATACTGCGCGAGCGTAAGTCCCTCAGCCTGTGCCTGGGCGTTCCACGCAAGGAGCTGCTGATGGAGTTCGGGCGTCAGCACGCTCTCCTTGAGCGTCACGTCGGTGCGCATGCGAGAGTCGGCGGGAATGCCGTTGAGGTAGCGATCGGTGAGCAGGCCTTGTGCCAGCGGCGAGAAGGCGACAAAGCCGCAGCCGATGCGGCTCACCTCTTCGAGCGTGCCATCGGTCTCGAGCGTATGGTCGAGCAAGTTGATGCGCCCCTGAAAGGTCAGCAACCTCACGCCCGCTGCACGAAGATACTCGTTGGCCTTGCGAAGGGCTTCTGCGGGCCAACGCGAGATGCCGACGTAGAGCGCCTTGCCCTGACGCACGATGTCAACAAGTGCCTGCAGCGTCTCCTCGATCGGCGTCAGCGGATCATAGCGGTGGATATAGAAGAGGTCTACATAATCGAGGCGCATACGGCGCAGGCTCTGGTCAAGGCTGGCCATGAGATATTTGCGGCTGCCCCAATTACCGTAAGGGCCGGGCCACATGTCATAACCCGCCTTGGTGGAGAGGAAGAGTTCGTCGCGATAGGGGCGCAACGAGTCGTCCATCATGCGCCCCCACGTCTCCTCGGCCGATCCATAGGGCGGGCCGTAGTTGTTGGCGAGGTCGTAGTGGGTGATGCCATGGTCGAAGGCATAGTGGATGATCTCCCGGCACTCGTCGAAGGGGCGCGTAGCGCCGAAACCCTTCCACAGGCCGAGCGAGATGCGCGGCAGCAAGATGCCGCTCTCGCCGCAGCGCTTATAGAGCCGGCCAGCATGGTCGTAACGACCATCCGCAGCGCGATAAGGGAGATTGTCTAGCATGGGATAAAGATGTGGAAATGAAGAAACAAAAGGGGCTTGTCAAATGGGGGAAAATAGAAGGGCAGTCCCTACGCCTTCGGTCCGGTCCAGTTGACCAGATAGACGCGCTCGGTGGTGCGCGTCAGGGCCGTATAGAGCCAGCGAAGGTAAGAAGCGCCCGTCGTGTCGTCGGGCACGTAGCCCTGGTCGACATAGACACGTTGCCACTGCCCGCCCTGCGCCTTGTGGCAGGTCACGGCGTAGGCATATTTCAGCTGCAGGGCATTGTAATAGGGGTCTTCGCGCACCGCCTTGAGCCGGTCGCGCTTGAGGGGGATGTGGGCATAGTCTTCGAGCACAGCCTCGTAGAGTCTGTTGCGCTCCTCGCGCGTCAGCGAAGGCGACTCTGACTGAAGCGTCGTGAGCATCACGCGGCACGTGAGCTCATAGTCGTCGTAGTCGGGCAGGCGCAGCGTGGCATCGGCAAAGCGGAAGCCATACTGCTCATGCACATTGCGCAGACGCACGATCTCGGCCGTGTCGCCGTTGGCGATGAAGTCGAAGGGCAGGCGCTCGCCCTTAGGCAGTTTCTTCGCCTCCTCGGCAGCCCAGTAATAATTGTTTTTCACCGCCATCACGCGATCACCGCGAACGAGTTCATCCTCATAATCCAAGATGCGGGCACGGATTCCGTTGTTGTAGACATTGGCCCGCTTGTTGGTGCGCGTCACGATGATTACGCCGTCTTCGCCGCATTCTCGATAGTCGTCATAGAGGCGCTCGACCAGTTCGTCTCCCGGCAGCGGCCTCACCTCGCCCTTCGGATCGGTATGAAGCGGCGGAATGCCCTCGAAGCCCTCGGTCAGCAGGTTGCGCACCAACGTGGCCTCGGCCAGCACGTCACTCTCACGGCTCTGGCGCACGACTTCGGTGAGGTCTGCACTGCCGACCAGCAGCCCATAGCGCGTCAGCACATCGTCGCTGAGCGCCGGGCTCTCCGTTTCGCCCACCGGGGGGAGTTGTGCCGTGTCGCCCACCAGCAGCAGTCGACAGCCGGGGCCTTCATAGACGTAGCGGATCAGATCGTCCATCACCTCGCCCGTGCCGAAGAGGGTCTCCCCCATGGCCCCCGTGCCGCTGCTGATCATCGAGGCCTCGTCAACGATGAAGAGGGCATTTCGCAGGAGGTTGCGGTCAAGCTCGAAGCGAGTGCCCTCGCCCTGGAAGCTCTCCTGGCGATAGATGACGTGGTGGATGGTATAAGCCGGCGTGCCGGCCATGCGGCTAAAGACCTTGGCGGCACGCCCCGTCGGTGCCAGCAACACCACGGTGCGCTCGAGGCGCTGCATCACCTTGACCAAGGCTGCGATGAGCGAGGTCTTGCCCGTACCGGCATAGCCGCGGACAATGCAGGCGGGCTTTGGCTTGGTGGTGATAACGAAGTGGCTCAGCAAACGGGCGGCCTGGCGCTGCGAGGGGGTAAAGGGGAAGCCGAAGGCCTCTGCGATGAGCTGCTCGATCTCCTCGGACACGTTCATCGGCCGCCTCCCTTCTTGAGCAGAATGGCGTAAGAAGCGATGACCGCGAAGCAGACAAAGGGCACGGCAAATGACAGCGCCGTGCCGTAGGTGTCGGCTATCAGGCCCATGCACACCGGAGCCAGCGCACCGCCGACAATGCTCATGATGAGCAACGAAGAGGCGAGTTTGGTGTCCTCACCCACGCCCCGCAGCGCGAGGGCGAAGATGGTGGGAAACATGATACTCTCGCAGAGATAGCACACGAAGAAGGCCGCCACGCCCGCCGTTCCGGCACCGCTCATCAGCACGCCCATGGCAACGAGGGCCCCCAAGGCACAGAGGGTCAAGACGCGCTCGGCTCGCACGCGGGCCATCAGCCAGCTACCGCCCATGCGCCCTAAGGTGAAGAGGCCCATGCCGCCGAAGGAGAGGAGGTAACCCGCCGTGGCATTGCTCACGTGCGAGGTCTCGGTGACGTAGTTGACGAAGAAGCTGTTGACGCCGGTCTGCGCCGCAACGTAGCAGAAGAGTGCCGTCAGTCCCCATACGAAGGAGGCATTGCCCCGCAGGCGGGCCAGTCCGCCGGGGCGGCTCGGGCGGTCGGCGTCGCCCTCGGCCCCCACCTCGGGCAGGCGGACGCGCGAGAAGATGATCGCCACGGCCAACACCACAATGCCGATCAGCGCATAGGGCGTGG
This sequence comes from Alloprevotella sp., assembly GCA_052272595.1. Taxonomy (GTDB): domain Bacteria; phylum Bacteroidota; class Bacteroidia; order Bacteroidales; family Bacteroidaceae; genus Alloprevotella. The sequence continues at coordinate 97,759 of DAVZJV010000004.1, read as the reverse complement.
CGATGTCATGGGCGCCGTCGCCATGAGCGAAGAGAAACCAGGTGCCGACCATCGGGCCGATGATCCACCCGAGACCGTTGAACGACTGGCTGAGATTGATGCGTCGAGCAGCGCCGTCAGCACGCCCCAGCACGGTGACGTAAGGGTTGGCGGCCGTCTCGAGGCAGGTAAGGCCGCAGCCGATGACGAAGAGGGAGAAGAGAAAGAACGGGAAGCTCAGCAATTCCCCGCCGGGGATAAACAGCAGTGCCCCCAGGCCGTAGAGAAGCAGACCCGTCAACACGCCGGCACGATAGCCGAAACGGCGGATGATCGCGCCGGCCGGCAGGGCCATGAGGAAGTAGCCGCCATAGACGACGACCTGAACCAGGGCGGCCTCGGTCTTGGTGACGTGCATCGTGTCCTGGAAGTGCTTGTTGAGCACGTCGAGGATGCTGTGGGCAAAGCCCCAAAGGAAGAAGAGTGTCGTCACCAATACGAAGGGCCAAAAATAGTTGCGCCCCGAGGCGGTGGTGAAGAGGGAAGGCTTTTGTCGCTTCATACGCTGTTTTTGTTTGGGGGCAAATTTACGAAAAGCACGCGAATGCCTTCCACCTAGGCACTGCCCTCCCCTCACTTCACCGGCTCCGGGGAGTTGACTGAATGTCGCAGCGGCTGTCGGCACTTTCCCCCCGAAGGTCTTTGTTTGACGCGGGCCGAGGCGCGAAGTTCCCCCCAAAACGGCCTTCTCCCCTCATTATCCTAAACACCGAAAATAAATGTCAATCTGTCAGCGCGTAGTGTCATAACCTCTGAAACACAAGCCATAAGCACCCATCATTTAAAGTAGATAAATGTCAGCTTTCTGTCAGGAATCTGTCAGCGATCTGTCAGCCCGCCACGAGCGTATCTCCGACAGGGACACCGAAAAGTGACGGAGGCAATGTCTGCCGGCTGACAGATTCCTGACAGATCGCTGACAGATTTCTGACAGAAATCGCAGAACAAAAAATCCGTAAAATCTTAGTCCTCAGTCATTTATCCCCCACCCACTGACAGATTGACAGAAAATCGCCAAACATTCTCCTAGGATTATTCCCTCTTTCTACCCGCCTTCCCGTGGAAACGGGTAGGCGGCTCGGCGCGCCGAGCCGCCTTCTCGTTTTTCCGAGCTGCGGATCTGTTCGGGCTTCTTCCCGGGAGGACGAAAAGATGAATCCGGAAATCGTCAAAAGGTTGCGAAAGTCCGCTACATAGGGGTTGACCGCCACGCTTTTACTACCTTTGCACATAGCAAGCCGCCCCCTGCAGTGCGGCGAGCCAACCTTTACCATCCTCATCCCCATGACCCTCCCCAAAGACCCGATGATGCTCTACAGCATGATCAACATGAAACTTCGTGACGAATATCCCTCGCTCGATGCCCTCTGCGACGACCTTGACGTCGACAAGCATTCCCTCACCAACACCCTCGCACAGGCCGGCTTCGAGTATAGCGCCGAGCACAACAAGTTCTGGTAACGCTCCCCTCCTACGTTCCACCGTTCTCACACGTAGCCTATGCCCACACTGTTCCGCCGATTTCCGCTGACGCTGATCTGCGTCATCCTTATCTGGTATCTTTGTCTCTTCAGCCCTCCCTCCGTGCCTGAGGTAGAGCAGATCTTGGGCTTTGACAAGCTGGTGCACATCACCATGTACCTCGGCACATGCGGGGTATTCTGGGTGGAATATACGCGCAGCAACCTCCACTGGAACCGCCGCCCTCTGTTGTTCACCGGGGTGGTCGCCCCGATCCTGATGAGCGGGGTGATCGAACTGGCTCAGGCTTACCTGACGACCTACCGCAGCGGTGATTGGCTCGACTTCGCGGCCAACACGACAGGTGTGCTGATCGCCTGGGCCGGACAAGTTAGCTATCTGCGCTACCGCCGGCACAGGACTTCAGATTAAGCCCATTCCTCCTCTCTTTTATACTCTCTCTCACACGTTCATGAGCCTCCACATCCGTATCTCCGATACCGACATCTGCTTCATTCGCTACGAGGCGGGGCGGGCCGACACCTTCCACTTCGAGCGCTACCTCGTGCGCCCGCAGGCTTCTCTCACGGTCAACCTCCGCGAGGCCATGGCGCAGTGCGACCTGCGACGCGATGACGAACACCGCGCCGAGGTTCACGTCAAGGGAGCGGTGACCCCCGTGCCGCTGGCCGACTTTCAGGAGGAAGACGTGGAGCGGCTCTACTCCTTCTGCTTCCAGCCCGGTGAGGAGCGGCGCACTTTTTACGACGTCATACCGGCCTGCAACGTCGTAGCGCTCTTTGCCCTGCCGGAGCAGACCTGCCGCATCCTCGAAGATACGCTTGGCAGCATACGCTACACCTCATCGACGGCCGCGGTCGTGGGCCACTTCGCCGGCAAGGCTCGCACCACGGGCCAAGCAAGGCGCATCTATATCTACACCCACGACACCGAGATCGACACAGCGATCTTTGAGGACACCCGCCTCTTGGCGCTCAATACGTATAAAGCGCTCAACGCGGCCGACGTGGCCTACTTCACGCTCAACCTCGCCCGCCACGTAGGGGCTGACCTCGCCACCACGCCGATCTACGTGGCCGGCGAAGCGAAGCGCCGCGACGAGGCCGCCGCCGAACTGGCGCAATATGCGGCTCGCGTGTTTCCCGTCAATCCTTCGGCAGATTTCAATCGCCACATCATTGCCACAACGCCCCACGTGCCCTACGACATGATGTGCGCTCTCTTAAAATAGCACTTCCCCCATGCGCATCATCACCGGACAATATAAGGGCCGCCACTTCACGGTGCCACAGACCTTCAAGGCTCGCCCGACGACCGACTTCGCCAAGGAGAACCTCTTCAACGTGCTCCGGGCCTATCTCGATTTCGACGAGACCCATGCACTCGATCTCTTCGGCGGCACGGGGAGCATCTCGCTCGAACTGCTCTCGCGGGGCTGTCCCCGCGTGGTGACGGTCGAGCGCGACCGCGCGCACTATGCCTTCATCGCCTCCTGCGCCCGCACGCTGAACGACGCGGCCTGGCAACCGCTCTGCGGCGACGCCCTGCGCTTCATCGCCCGCTGCCGCGAAGCCTTCGACCTGGTCTTTGCCGATCCGCCCTACGCCCTGCCCGAACTCCCCACCCTGCCCGACCGCGTGATGAACAGCGAGCTGCTGGCACCGCACGGACTCTTCGTGTTGGAGCACGGCAAGACAAACTCCTTCAAGGAGCGCCCCGACTTCCTCGAAGAGCGGGTCTACGGCAGCGTGCACTTCAGTTTCTTCCGCCGCCCGAAGACGGAGGAGTAACGTAAACCGGCTAGCGGGCCACGCCCCTAAACGAGAGAAACCGCAAGCGGTCGTTCGCCAATACGAACGACCGCTTGCGGTTTCTTACTATCAATAAGATGCGGAAAGGATAGGATTCGAACCTACGAAACCCTTTAGGGGTTTACACGCTTTCCAGGCGTGCCTCTTCAACCACTCGAGCACCTTTCCAAAAAATGAGGGCTTCACCGGCGCCGCAGGGGGCTCCCGGCTGATTGCGGGTGCAAAGATACGATGACGCGCGGTGAGGGCCAAACTTTTCCGCACGTTTTTCGGTTTCCTTACTTCAGCGTAGCCTCGATCTCTTCGACTTCGCGCCGATATTCGCGCTCCTTGGCTATGCGGCGGCTCACCTGGTCACAGGCATAGAGCACGGTGGAGTGGTCGCGCCCGGCGAAGAGGCGGCCCAGCTGGCTATAGGTGGTCTCCGTGTACTTGTGGCAGAGATACATGGCCAACTGGCGGGCACGCACCAAGGCTGATTTGCGGCTCTTAGAGATGACCTCCTTGCGCTTGACGCCGTAGTGCTGGCAGACGGTGGAGATGAGGTCGTCAGTCGTGAGCGACTTACGCTCCAGATTGACGGCGCGGGCCACGATGCGTTGGGTCAGCTGCAGGTCGATCTCGCAGTTGTCAACCACGGAATAGGCCATGATGGAGTTGACGATGCCCTCGATCTCGCGCACACTGCTCTCCACGTTCTGCGCGATGTACTGCACCACTTCTTCGGGGATGGTGAGGCCGTCGCGGCGTATCTTGGAGATAAGGATGTCGCGACGCAGGCGGGTGTCGGGCTTCTCCATCTCCGCCGTCATGCCCCACTTGAAGCGGGTGAGCATGCGGTCCTCCATACCCTCGAGGAGCACGGGCGGCCGGTCGCAGGTGATGATAATCTGGCGGTTGTTTTGCTGCAGATGGTTGAAGATGTGGAAGAAGGCCTGCTGCGTCTTGGCAGTGGTGATCTCCTGTATGTCGTCGATGATAAGGACGTCGATCGTCTGGTAGAAATAGAGGAAATCGTTCTGCGTATTGTGGATGACGGAGTCGGTATACTGCGTTTTAAAGAGGTGTGCAGAGACGAAGAGGACGCGCTTCGTGGGGTCTTGCTGCTTGATGCGCACGCCGATGGCGTTGACCAAGTGGGTCTTGCCTACACCGCTGGGCCCGTAGAGGAAGAAGGGGTTGAACGTGCTCTTGCCCGGCCGCTCGGCAATGCTCTCGCCGACGCTGCGCGCCAGGCGGTTGCTTCCGCCCTCGACGAAGGTCTCGAAGGTGTAGCGCGGATTGAGCTGCGAGTCGAGCCGGGGCATCTCTTTGCGTCCCTGAGGCCCGGTATCCTTGCCCGTAGCAGCCAGCTCGATGGCCGGGGCGGCAACCTCAGACTCGTTGCCCTTGCGCTCCTCGGGAAGCTTATACTGCAGCTTGAGATTCTCCTCCCATACCTGCGAGACAAGCCCCATGAGCGGGGCGGCATAGTGCTGGTCGAAGTAGCCGGCAAAGTAGCGGCTCGGTACGCCCAAGGTGAGCGTGCCGTCCGTAACGCCGTAGAAGGTCAACGGGACGAACCAAGTGGTAAAATCTTGCTCGGACAACCGGCGCTTGACATAGTCAAGGCATTGTTGCCACAAGGCTGCAGGATCAGCTTGCATGAGAGTCGAAGGGGTAAAACCGCTTTGCGGGGTTACAAAGTTGTGACTTTCTCGTGAGAGCGAAAAGTGCGAGGCTCCGCTTTTTATGTCGCGACCAAAGAGAGGCTGCCACCTTGTGACAGGTGACAGCCTCAAACTTAGGGGGGGGTAACCGGCAGGATAACGCCGGCTTCAGACCGGCCTCAGCCTTTCTTGCTACGGGCGGCCCGAATGAGGCTCTCTAGACGGCCGGGGTCAGCACCGCGCTCGCGGGCATAGGCCTGGGCAAGGCGATGAAAGAAGGCGTCGTCGCCCGTCAGCTGGGCCAAGTTGCGACAACCGGCCTCTACACTCACCGCACTGCCGCACTTCAACTTGTTGGTGTCGACAAGAGAGAAGTGGTAGCGGTCGCCGACCTTGTCGAAAAGGATGTTAGACGAGGAGAAGTCGCGGTGGAGAAAACCGTCTTCATGGAGGCGCGCCACGTAGCGGGCAAAGTGGTCGATCACCTCGGCACGCTCCGCTTCTGACAACTTATCGAGCGTTGCCATGGAGTAGCGATAGTTGGACAGGAGGCAGACAAAGTAGTTCGTCATGCGCCACAGACCGTGGCGGCAGCGCACGAAGGCAACACTCTCAGGGCTCTCAAAACCGCGCTCCTTGAGAAGCAGCGGACTGAGATAGGCCTTCTTGCCCTTTGACGACTTGTAAAACAGTTGCTGCACCCTGCGCCGAAAGGATGGCGGCGCATAGCGCTTGACGCAGAGCGTCAGACCGTCCGCACGAAGCGTTCGGATGACATTGCGCCCAGCGTGGATCTCATGGCCGTCACGCTCGAAGTGTTCCTCGAGATGGGCTAGATAGGAGCGGAGCGACTCATATTTAGGGTTCAAAACGATATCCATAGGCGCCGAAGTGTTGGCCATGGGGCCGTTAGAGACAGGTGTGTGGGTGGCTGACTGAACGCCCGCAAAGGGGCAGACCGCCAACTCGGTGATGCAAAAATAATTATTTTTCTTCACCCAGTTGCCCAAGACACAGATTATTCCGTGCCGTGCCCCGTAAGGGCGGAGCTTACCATTTCAGTTCGCTAGGGAGCTCGGGCATGGCGCCGTGCTGCGTGCAGACGAAGGCGCTCACTTTGACGGCGCGCTCGTGGGCCTCGTGAACGCTGTCCCCGTGAAGGATCGAGGCGGTGAAGGTGCCGGTAAACGAGTCGCCCGCACCGACGGTATCGACCACATCGACCTTCGGCGTTTCGATGAAGGACATATTGCCAGGCGTAAAGATGTAGCTGCCGTTGACGCCGCAGGTGAGGATCAACATACGGAGGTTGTACTTACCGAGCAGCAGCCAGCACTTGTCCTGCAGGTCGATGCCGGGATAGCCGAAGAGGCGGCTGATGGAAACCAGCTCCTCATCGTTTATCTTCAGCACGTTGCAGCGCTTGAGTGACTCGCGGAGCATCTCCTTGGTGTAGAAGTTCTGACGCAGGTTGATATCAAAGATCTTAAGCTGCTTCGGCCCGTCGGGCATGGTGTCGAGGAACTTGTGGATCGTCTCCCTCGAAACGATGCTTCGCTGGGCAAGCGAACCCCAGCAGACGGCACGGGTCTCACGGGCCAGGGCCTCAAGCTCGGGGGTGAAGGGAATGTTATCCCAGGCCACGCCCTCCTTGATCTCATAACTCGGCACGCCCTCGGCGTCTACGGTCACCTGCACCCTGCCGGTGGGGTAAGGCACGTCGGGCACGATGCCCTCGAGGTGGCGCTCGGCAAAGGCTTCATGCACCTCCTTTCCGAGCTTGTCCTGGCCGACGGCACTGACTACGCGGCTGGGCAGGCCAAACTGCGATACGTGGAAGGCGAAGTTGGCCGGAGCACCGCCGATTTGTTTCCCATCGGGCAATACGTCCCAAAGGGCTTCGCCCATGCCGACCACAAAGCGCGTGACGGGGACAATGGAAGGGGTGGCTTCTATCGGATCAAATGCCAACATAATGTGTAGCTGTTAGCGGGTGAAAAGTAAGGGAAGAATTGGGAGGGCCGCCTGCCAAAGGGGAAGCGGCCGGCGAAGTTAATGGCGGATGGAGAAGATGTAAGTAAAGAGATAGACTACGCCGACGGTCAACACCGCTACGGCGCCGATCTGCGAACCGAGGGCATCGCTGGCATAGCCCATGGCAAGGGGGAAGATCGTGCCGCCGAAGAGGCCCATGATCATCAGGCCGGAGACCTCATTCTGCTCCGTCGGGCACGACGTTGCTCAGCAAGGGATTGAGTGAGATCTGCATGAGGGCGTTGCCGATGCCCAGCAGCGAGAAGGAGATGAGCATCCAGACATAGCCGTCGCCGAAGAGGGGCTGCAGCAGCGAGAGGGCCGTCACGGCCACGCTCAACACGACGGTGGGCTTGCGCCCGATACGGTTCATCAGCACACCCGTTGGTACGCTGAAGATCAGGAACCAGAAGAAGACCGGGGAGGGAAAGACGTTGGCTGCACTGTCGGTCTGGCCAAGGTCATCCTTGACATAGTTGCTGGCGATACCTACGAGGTCGACAAACCCACCGTGAAGAAGCAGAGCATGATGGGCAGCGTCACCTTGAGCGAAAAGGAGGGGGCGGAACTTTTCATCAGAGGTGAGGTTTTGGGAATGGATGATAAAGGACTGACGTCACCTCCGGCACGGGCTGCAAGGATCAAGCAGCGTCGTGCTCGGAGGGGGCGTCGGGATTTATTGACTTAGGAGAGACCGGTGATCTCGCCGTCTACGTAGTCGATGTGGTTGGCCTGCGGGTCACGGGGCAGACCGGGCATGCGGAGGATGTCACCGGCAATGGCGACGATCATCTCGGCACCGGCGTTGATCACCACATCCTTGATCTGGATGTTGAAACCGCTGACGGCGCCGTAGCGCTTGGCATCGGCGGAGAAGGAGAACTGCGTCTTGGCGATGCAGACGGGGAAGCGGTCGAAGCCGCACTTCTCGGCCAGCTTGATGCGGTTGAGCGCGGCCTTGGCAAAGGTGACGGAAGCGGCGCCATAGATGGTCTTGGCCACCTTTTCCACCTTGGTCTGGATGGAGTCGGCATCGTCATAGGTCAGCTTGAGGGGCTTCTCCGACGGATGGCGCTCGATGGTGTCGACCACGAGGCGGGCCATCTCCTCAGCGCCGCGGCCGCCCTCGGCATAGGCGTTGTTGATCACGAAGGGCACGCCGAGCGTCTCCTCGCAGTGAGCCTTGAGCAGGGCCATCTCGGCGTCGGTATCGGCCGCATAGCGGTTGAAGACCACGATGACGCTTTGGCCGAAACCCTGGAGGTTGGCCACATGGCGGTCGAGGTTGGCCAGGCCGGCACGGAGACCCTCCTCATTGGGCTGGCCGATCTGGTCGAGGGGCACGCCACCGTGCATCTTCAGACCCTGTGCCGTAGCTACGATGACCGTGGCGTCGGGCGTCAGGCCGCTCTTGCGGCAGAGGATGTTGTAAAACTTCTCCGCGCCGAGGTCTGCACCGAAGCCGGCCTCCGTGACCGTGTAGTCGGCATGGGAGAGCGACATGCGGGTGGCCAGGAGGGAGTTGCAGCCATGGGCGATGTTGGCGAAAGGCCCGCCATGGACGATGGCGGGGGTGTTCTCCGTCGTCTGGACGAGATTGGGCTTGATGGCGTCGAGCAGCAGCACGACGATGGCGCCGGCTACGCCGAGATCGCGCACGGTGAAGGGCGTGTCGTCGTAGCGGTAACCGAGCACGATGTTCTCAATGCGTCGGCGCAGGTCGGCCTCATCGGCCGCAAGGCAGAGAATGGCCATCAGCTCCGAAGCGGGGGTGATGTCAAAGCCCGACTGCTCGGTAATACCGTTGGTGGCGGGCCCGATGCCGGTGACGATGGAGCGCAGCGCACGGTCATTTACATCCAGCACGCGACGCCAAAGGATCTCTTTGAGCACAAAGCCCTCCTTGCGGTGCTGGTAGAGATAGTTGTCGAGGAGGGCGGCGATCATGTTGTGCGCCGAGGTGATGGCGTGGAAGTCGCCGGTGAAGTGGAGGTTGATGCGCTCCATCGGCAACACCTGTGCATGGCCGCCGCCTGCGGCGCCGCCCTTCATACCGAAGCAGGGCCCCAGCGAAGGCTCGCGCAGCGCCACGCAGGCCTTCTTGCCGATGGCGTTAAGGCCGAGGGCCAGGCCGATGCTCACCGTCGTCTTGCCGATACCGGCACGCGTGGCGGTGATGGCAGTCACAAGGATGAGCTTCCCCCGGCGCTTGTCATCGATGAGCGAGAGGGGGAGTTTGGCGATATATTTGCCATAATGCTCGATGGTGTCAGGGGCGATGCCGAGCGTAGCGGCAACGTTCTCAATAGGAAGAAGACGGGTGCTGTGGGCGATTTCAAGATCTGTCTGCATGGAGCGGAATGGATTGGGATGAATGTGAAGATGGATATGCTCCGACAAATTTAAGCCTTCCCACGCGCAAAGGCGATAAAGTGTCGGAACATTTTGCATGGGAGTGATAAAATAAGGCTCGATCTTTTAAGACCGCGACCCTGAGAGCGGGCTATAAGACACCTTGCGACGAAGAAAGCCCAGGGCAACGGGTGCTCTGGGCTTTCTAACAAGAAGAGTCAGAATGTTGATCGTGACGATGCTTACTTCTGGTAGATCTTCACCTTCGTGCCGTCGTAGCCTACGGCCATGACGTAAGAGGCGTTGGAGGGGAAGAGCACGTAGGTGTAATGCGATGACATCTGAGAGTCGCCGAGGCCGAACATGGAGATATGGAGGAGTTCGCCCGCAGCGTTGTAGGTCTCGTAACCTACCGCACCGGCCCATGCCGTGTTGTCAACCTTGAGGCGTGCGCCGCTGAGGGTGCAGCCGTTGCCCACGGTGCCCTCGGCGAGTTTCACCTCGTCGCGGAAGGAACGCCAGTTGTAGGCGTTGATGTAGTTGAGGGCGGCGGGAGCTTCCTTATAACCCTTGGCCTCAACATCTTTCTTGAGGTTGTCGATCATCGACTGGGTGATGATCAGCCAGCCGGGGCTATAGTCCTCGATATAAGCCTTCACGACCTTGAGCATGCCGGCCTTCTCGAAGTAGGGCAGGAGGTTGTAACCCGACTGCTCACAGTAACGACGCATAAACTCGATCTGCTGCTTGCCGCTCGTGTTGAAGGTCTGGGCGTTGAAGTCGGTGCGGTAGGTGTCGATCACCTTACCCCACGCGGTCTTTGCCTTGCCGGCCTCCTCGGTCCAGAGGCTGAGCTGCCAGAAGGGTACGACCTTGACGAAGTGGTCATAGTTGCGGGTCGGCGTGGTGATCGTGCCGCCGTTCTTGCCGTCCTCATCTTGGTCGGTCACCTGAGACTGGTTGGGCGTTGTGCCGTGATAGTCGGGGCCGTCCTGCAGCTGCCAAGCTACGCCCTTGCGTACGCCCTCCTCGAGATAGGTCTCGAAGCGACCGCCGCGCATGCCGCTATAGTCGTCGATGCCGCTGTACTCGTCTTCGAGACGGTGATAGCCATTGCCGAAGGCGTTCGGTGCGCCGACCTTATGTTCTACCCACGAAGAGTAGATGTTGTTGGTCGTCTCACCGCAGCCCGGCCACTTAAAGCCCGGCGTGATCTGGTTGATGTGACCCAGCTCATGGCCGAAGCCCCAGAAGCCGAAGTTCTCGGGGTTAACCCACTCGTCGAAGCTGCCAAAGGCGGCTGCGGCACCGATTCCGTCGGCAAACATACCGCTCTTGACGGGACGTGCGAACTGGTGGTTCTTAGGCTCTTTACCGAACTGGGGCAGACCCATTATCTCGCGCTCGCGGTAGATCACGCTGTCGTAGATAAGCGCAAGTTTCTCACCGTTCTCGGGGCAGCGGCGGCGCAGGTTGGCCACGGGAGCCGCCACGTGCAAGCGCTTCGTCAGCACGTCGAAGATGTCGCTCTTGGCATTGGCCAGGAGGCGCTTCCAGTCGGCGTTCTTATGACGGGCGGCATCGTAATAACCCGTCTCGGTAGCCATGGCGAAGTGGAGCTTGATCTTGGGGGCATTCTCGTAGTCGTCGCTGTAGTAGTTGACGTAGCCATTACCACGGTTCGTGGCCGTGATGATGTTGGCGCCGTTGGTCAGGCCGTAGTAGCTCTCGGGCTGGCCTTCGGTAGCGATGTCGCTCTGGTTGCTGAAGTTCTTGATGCAGAGGCTCACGGGGTGTGCGGCATCGATGCCCTCGGCGAAGATGACGATCTTGTCGCCCTGGTTGAAGTAGATGCCCGTGGGGTTCTCATAGGGATCGTAGCCCTGGCTCGTCTTGAGCTGGTTACGCAGTGTGCCGCGGGTGAGGTAGCAGCCGAACTCGCCCACGCGGAACTCCGTGGAGTAGTCGCCCTTGCTGAGCACCATACCGAGCTGGCGGAGGTAGGGATTGCTGATCTTTGATGCGTCTACGCCGGGCTTGAGGGCCGTGCAGAGGTCGTCGGTGAAGTAGGCCTTCATGTCGTTGCGCATGGCATCGTCATGCTGGTAGAATGCCATCTCGGCGCATGAGGCATAGGTGCCGTTGTTGTCGGATCCGGCCGACTTCACGACGATCTGCACCTGCTGCACGTCATCCACGCCGCTGGCTCCGAAGGGCACCTGCACGGGCGAGTTGCTTTCGCCGCAGTCGTAGCTAGTCACTTTCTGCCAGGCCGTGCTGCCCTTAGTCTTGACCGAGACGGTGATCTGGCCGAAGCAACCGTTCTTACCGCTCGTACGGGGAGTGTAGACGAGGTAGTCTACGTGGGAAGCCTCAGCCAGAGTGTAGGTCAGGGTAAAGGGGAAGGAACCGCCGCTGTAGGAGGAGTGCCACAGCGTGTTGACGTTGCCGTCGAAGCTACGCTCGATGCCCTCGCCGCTCTGGGAGGAGGAGGCTATACCGCTCTTGATGGCGACCTTCGTGTCGCCCATCTCCGAGGCCGAGGTGTTGGGCAGCTGCTTCACCACGAGGGTGCGCAGCGCCTTGCCGTCAGCGCCGGTAATCTCAAGGGTGGCATAGCGGGGCGCGGCGTTGTCGTAATAATAGGAAGAGAAAATGGTGAGGTTGCCGTTTGCCTCCTGGCGATAGCTCACCCAGTCGGCGTCGGTCGTAGCCTTGGCGACCTTCCAGCCGGTGGTGTTGGTTGCCACGGGCACGGTGTTAAATCCTGCGGCATACCCTACCTCCACCGTGTCTTTGGCGGTGAAGAGATGTGCGATCTTTCCCTCAGTGGCGCTGAGTTTGAGATTTTGCGCACTGGCCGCAACCGGAGCGGTCAGCGCCAGCGCCAGCAGAAGGGGCTTATAGAGAGTCTTCATAAAGATGTGTGCGATGAGGTGTGACGATTAGGGAACGATGACTTTCTTACCGTCCACGATGTAAAGGCCGGCGGGGAGCTGCCAGGTGCGGGCTGCACCGTCTATGCGCCCTGAGGCCGCAACGGTGCCGTCGGTGGCATAGACGGTCACGGCGGCAGCCTTGTCGCTGCTCACGGTGAGACTGCCGCGGTCGGTCGTAACGGTAAGGCCCGCAGCGGTTACGGCGTCGGTGATGCCAGATACCTTACCGATGTTGATGGGCTTCGTCTTCAGCGTATAGTCCTTGCTGGCGTAGGTCAGCACAACGCCTGCATAGCCCTTGAGGAAGGTGAAGCGACGGCCAGACTCCTTGAAGTCCGTACCCTTGACGAGCTGATAGCCCGTCTCGTCGGTGAGCGTATAAGTCGTGCCGGCTGAGACGCCCCAGCCGTTGTAGCGGAGGAAGTCGCTCCAGTCGTACTGCTCGTTGAGCTCATAATAGTCCTTGTCCATCTCGTAGGGGCTCTGCGGCTCATAGACCACGGTCATGGGGTTGGCGCCGCCGCGCACCGTGGGCATGGAGTTGATGAAGAGAGCATTATCGTTGAGATAGGCGCACATAAAGGTCTTCGAAACGGCCTTGTCCCACTCGATGGAGGTCAGCTTGTTGTGATCGGCAGCGAGCACCGTCAGCTCAGGCGAGCCTTTGGAGAGGTCGAGCTTCGTGAGCGCATTGTCAGAGACCCAAGTCTCCGTCAGGTAGGGAGCTTCGGCCAGGGTCAGGGTCTTGATCTTATTACCCGAAGCGATGAGGCTGCGGAGATCGGTGCTCTGGTTGAGCGAGAGCGTCGTGAGGTTATTGTCCTCGACCCATACAGCCTTAGCTTCTGAGAGGGCCGCAGCGGTAGGCGTGCTCGAGAGTTGGTTGCCTGCTGCGACGAAGTGGGTCAGGCGGGTCTCGCTGTTGAGCTTGAGATTGGTCGAGGAGATCTTGTTATTGGCAATGTTGAGCTCCTTGAGTTTTTTGAGGTCGCCGGCCTGCAGGGAGGTGAGTCCGTTGTCTTGCAGATCGAGTCGCTCAAGCGCGGCGGCGGGCTTCAGCGTAAGCGCGGTGAGGCCGTTGTCGGCAGCAAAGAGTTCCTTGAGATTGGCGGCCCCGCTGAGATCGATTGCGGTGAGCTTGTTGCCCTGCACGTAAAGCGAGGTGATCTTGCCCGAGGTTGAGGTGATGGTAAGCGTAGCGCCCTTGACGGGGAGGGTAAGGAGCGAACCGTCAGAGGTGATCTGCTGCGTCTCGCCACCCGCCCAGGTCAGTGTGGCGGAAAGGTCGGCGTTGAGCGCCAGCACGAGGTTTTCGCCCGTTGCCAGTGCAGTCGTCAGCTTCACCTCGTCGGCACGCACCTGCGTGGCGCCGAGCATCAGCAGCGCCGACGCCAGGCAGAGAGGGAGTTTGTTCATAGAGTTGTATCGCGTAATGTTAGATGATTAGTTTTTTAAGCGAAGAACCGCCCGTTTCCGGGAGCGGGGTCAATTCATCACCACGACGAGATCGCTGGCGTAGGTGACGGGGTAGCGGTAGAGCCGCGAACCGCCTTTGCCCGAGGTCTCGATACCGTTGTTGGCGAGCGAGTAGACGCGGCCACAACGGGGACAGGCCATGGCCTCCGAAGCGCTGCCGAACGTGAGCGACCGCTGCACGGCATCGGTCTCGTAACACGTGGGGCATACGAGGTCGTAGGCTTGGGGAAGGAGCTGGCCGTTGAGGTCGGACACGGAGGGTGTACCGATGATAAAGCCCGCCACACACTCCGGCCGCGCGTAGGCGTCAGAGGCGGTGAAGGGGTAAGAGGCTGTGTGACCGTCATTGCCGCTGAAGGCATAGGCCTTCGTTCCCACCGTCACGGTGCACCACATGCCGGGGTTGCGCAGGGCGGTCTGAAGCGGGGCCACCGCCGACACGGGCGTGAAGCGCAGAAATGCCCGCTGGCGTGCATAGAGGCTCTCCGCCGTATCGCTGCAAGCGGTCACGGCGAGGAGGGCCGCCGCAAGGGTTAGCCCCGCCATGCCCGCACCCTTCAGGCGGTGGCTGAGATCACGGAGGCGAAGCATCATGCATTGGCGCATTGCTCCAACAAAGCCTGCTCGGCGTCAGCCACGCGGTCGAAGCCGAAGCGCTCCCAGGTCTCGGCCAGCTGGCGGGCTATGCGGTCGTTGCAGAGATTGCCGATGCTGCCGGCGTGGGTGTGGTGGATCTCCTTGACCGGACAGAAGGTGCCGGCCTCGACCTCGAGTCCCACCTGCTTGTAGGCGTCGCGGAAGGGCGTGCCGGCCGCCGCGCGGCGGTTGACCTCCTCGACGGAGAACATGGCGTCATAGCGCGGATCGTCCATCAGTTTGTCATTGACCTCGATGCGCTCGATGATGTAGCGCGCCATGTGGAGGCAGTCGATGAGGCGGTCGAAGGCGGGGAGGAAGGCCTCCTTGAGTTCCTGCAGGTCGCGGAAGTAGCCCGAGGGCAGATTGTTCATGATCAGTGTCAGCTCTGAGGGCAGACCCTGGATGCGGTTCATGCGCGCACGGATGAGTTCGAAGACGTCGGGATTCTTCTTGTGCGGCATGATGGAGCTGCCGGTGGTGCACTCGGCCGGCAGTTTGATAAAGGCAAAGTTCTGAGAATTATAGAGGCAGCAGTCATAGGCCAGCTTAGCCACCGTGCCTGCAATGCCCGCCAGAGCAAAAGCCACGGTGCGCTCGGTCTTGCCGCGCCCCATCTGGGCATAGACGACATTATAGTCCATCGAGTCGAAGCCCAGCAGGCGGGTCGTCATTTCGCGGTCAAGGGGAAAGGAGGAGCCATAGCCTGCGGCGGACCCCAGCGGATTGCGGTTTGTCACGCGGTAGGCGGCCTCGAGGAGGGTCAGGTCGTCGGCCAAGCTCTCGGCATAGGCCCCCAGCCACAGGCCGAAGCTCGAGGGCATGGCCACCTGCAAATGGGTATAGCCAGGCATCAGCACGCCCTTGAAACGCTCGCTCTGCGCCTGCAGGGCCGTGAAGAGTTCGCGCACGGCCTCGGCCACCCGGCGGATGGCGTGACGGGTAAAGAGCTTCAGGTCGACAAGCACCTGGTCATTGCGCGAACGGCCGGAGTGGATTTTCTTACCCAGATCGCCCAAGCGGCGCGTCAGGAGGAGTTCCACCTCGGAGTGAACATCCTCGATGTCGTCTTCGATCACAAAGCGGCCCGCCGCAGCCTCATCATAGATGGCGCGCAACTCGTGGAGCAGCGGGGGCAGCTCGTCATCGGCGATCAGGCCGATGCTGTGGAGCATCGTGACATGGGCCATCGAACCCATCACGTCATAGGGTGCGAGGTAGAGGTCGAGTTCGCGGTCGTGTCCCACGGTAAAGCGGTCGATCTCATCGGCGACACGCACACTTTTTTCCCAAAGTTTCATTCGTATCTGGCTTATGAAAGTTTCATTCGTATCTGGCTTATGGATGCGCGGGCATATCGTGCGGCAGATTCTGCGGCCCCACACGACGCCCCAATGTAGAGCAAAGGTAATCATTTGCCATAGTCAGCAAGCCGTGCCACAGCCTTTTTTGTGCTGCAAAGCGGTGTGAATGTGTCAGTGTAAGCCGTAGAGGACGTAATTTTGCACACACATCGTTTCGCCATGACACAACCAACCGCCGCCCCCGCTCCGCTCAACGCGCACAACAAGCAGGAATATCCGCCCATGCACACGGCCGAGCACCTGCTCAACCGCACGATGGTCAACCGCTACGGCTGCCCGCGCTCGCGCAATGCCCACATCGAACGCAAGAAGAGCAAAATATCCTTTGACCTGCCCGCCGAACCGTCTGCCGGCGAGGTGGAGGAGATTGTCGGAAAGATGAACGAACTCATCCATGCCGACCTGCCGGTCACCTATGAGTTTGTCACCGCAGACCGGCTGCCCGAAGGGGTCAGCCTCGACCGACTGCCCGAGGATGCTAGCGAGACAATCCGCCTCGTGCGCATCGGCGCCTACGACGTCTGCCCCTGCATCGGCCGCCACGTTGACCACACGGCGCAGCTGGGGGAATTCATTCTCCTCGGCACCAACTGGGACGCCGAGCGGCATGCCTTCCGCATCCGCTTCAAGCTCGCGCCGCAGTGGGAGGAGCAATAGCCCGTCTCCCCGCCCCATGACCAAAACACGCCCCATGCCTAGCCATGGGGCGGTTGGTAGATCCTGACGCCACGCCTCCTCGGCAAAACGAGCCGCCTTCTCCGCGCGACGGGAAGGCGGCTCGTTTTGCCGAGGAGGCGACTTGTTTTGCAGGGAAGGCAGCTTGCACCGATTTACCTTTCGGGCGTACGTTTTGCAAACTGCCTACACGTTGCTACCCATCACACTGAGCGCATTGTAATACAATCATTTAGGAGTGTAAGTAAGCGGCACCCACCTACACCCCTATTGCATTGATTTACAACGACCCAGCATGATGGGTGACAAAGTGTAGGTAAGTTGCATTTCGCATTGATTAAGGGGCTGACAGGGTAGTGCGAGAGGCCCGTCGAGAAGTTGACACGCTTCAACAATCGCTCACGATGTGCCCGGTCAAAGCGCCCAGACACAAGTAGCCCGAAGGGAGGCACACTTATGCCGACGGATTTATCGACAGACTTGTAAGTATGCATCCCTCCGGGCTGCAGAGATTAGCCCTCGGGCCGGGTCACGTTGCTGCATCCCCGCCCCGGTTATTCTGAGTGTCGCCTTATTTATCTTTCAGGTCGCCCTCCTTGATCAGCCATTCCGCAATCTGGACGGCGTTGAGGGCAGCCCCCTTGCGGATCTGGTCGCTGACAAGCCAGAGGGCGAGGCCGTTGGGGTTGGCGAGGTCTTGACGGATGCGGCCTACATAGACGGGATCCTTACCGGCGAGGAAGAGGGGCATGGGGTATTCCTTCTTCTCGGGGTCGTCCATCAAGACGAGTCCCACGCCCTGGCTGATGGCCTGACGGGCTTCCTCGACGCTTACGGGACGCTCCGTCTCAAGCCAGATGGCTTCGGAGTGGCTGCGCAGAGAGGGCACGCGGACGCAGGTGGCCGACGTGAGCACGTCGGAGTGCATGATCTTTTTCGTCTCGTTATACATCTTCATCTCCTCCTTGGTGTAGCCGTTGTCCTGGAAGACGTCGATCTGGGGAATCACGTTGAAGGCGAGTTGGTAGGCAAACTTCTCCACCGTGACGGGTTGGCCGGCCAGCACCTGACGATATTGCTCCATCAATTCGTCCATGGCGGCCTGCCCCGCGCCGCTGGCAGCCTGGTAAGAAGCTACGTGCACGCGGCGGATGTGACTCAGGCGCTCAATGGCTTGGAGGGCAACGACCATCATGATGGTCGTGCAGTTGGGGTTGGCGATGATGCCGCGCGGACGGTCAAGGGCGTCCTGGGCATTGCACTCGGGCACGACGAGGGGCACGTCATCGTCCATGCGGAAGGCGCTGGAATTGTCAATCATCACGGCACCAAACTTCGTGATGTCGGCGGCAAACTCGCGCGACGTGCCGGCACCGGCTGAGGTGAAGGCGATGTCTACGTCTTTGAAGTCATCGTTGTGCTGGAGGAGCTTCACCGTAATCTCCTTGCCACGGAAGGTATAGGTGGTGCCAGCACTGCGGTGGGAACCGAAGAGCAAAAGGTTGTCAATGGGGAAGTCGCGCTCGGCCAACACGCGCAGGAACTCTTGGCCGACGGCACCGCTGGCGCCGACGATGGCTACGTTCATAGGTCTATCGTGAAGATTGATGATGTCGTAAAATGCCCGCCACACAGGGCGGTGATGGCGCAAAAGTACGATGAAAATTGCGAAATGATACCACTGGCTCCGCTTTACCCGTCTGAGAGAAAGTTGTTAGCGCCTTTTTTCGCAAATTTGCAGGCACAATGACACGGGCAGCCCTTCGCGGCGCTGTCCGTCCCTTCCCCATTACGCCACCCCCTAACACCGCTGACGACCGTGCCCATCACCGACCCTACCTGGATCTTCTTTACGATGCTGGCCATCATCCTCTTTGCGCCGATGCTGCTCGAGCGACTGCGCATCCCCTCGATCGTGGGGATGATCTTCGCCGGCCTGGTCATCGGCCCGCACGGCATCGGCCTGCTCGAGCGCGATGCGAGTTTCGAACTCTTCGGCAAGGTAGGTCTCTACTACATCATGTTCCTCGCCTCGCTCGAGATGAATCTGCAAGACGTGCAGCGCATCAAGGGGCGAGCCTTGGTGTTGGGCTTGCTGAGTTTTGCCATCCCCATGCTCATCGGCTATGCCGCCAACAGCTGGCTTCTGGGCTTCGGCATCGAGGCCGCCGTACTGATGGCGGCGATGTATGCCTCGCACACCCTCATCGCCTACCCTATCGTGATGCGCTACGGCCTGGTGCGCCTGCCGAGCGTGAACATCGCCGTGGGCGGCACGATCGTGGCCGACACGCTGACCCTGCTGGTGCTGGCCGTCGTGGGGGGCATGCTCAAGGAGCACAGCACGGGCCTCACCTGGGTGTGGCTGGTCATCAAGGTGATCATCCTGGGACTGGTGATCATCTATGCCTTCCCGAGGCTGGGGCGCTGGTTTTTCCGGCGCTACAACGACAGCGTGGTGCAGTATGTTTTCGTCATCTCGCTCGTGTTTCTCGGTGCGGGACTGATGGAGCTGGTGGGCATGGAGGGCATTCTCGGCGCCTTCCTCGCCGGCATCGTGCTCAACCGCCTCATACCACCCACCTCGCCGCTGATGAGCCACATCGAGTTCGTGGGCAATGCCCTCTTCATCCCCTACTTCCTGATCGGCGTGGGCATGCTCATCAACCTCCGCGCCCTCTTCGACCACACGGGGGCGCTGGTCATCGCCGCCGTCATGGTGGCGGTGGGCATCGTGAGCAAATGGCTCGCAGCCCTGGCCACGCAGCGCATCTACCGCATGAGCGGTGACGAGCGCCGTCTGATCTTCGGGCTGACAGGCTCGCGCGCTGCGGCGACGCTGGCCGTCGTGCTGGTGGGCTATAACATCATCATGCCCGACGGCTCTCACCTGCTGGGCGACGACGTGCTCAACGGCGCGATGGTGCTCATCCTGGTGACGTGCATTGTCAGTTCGATGCTGACGGAACACACGGCGCGGCACCTCGCCACCCGCCGCCCCGCCGCCGAGGCGGAGACGGACGACGCAACAGGGAGCGAGGCCGACCGCCTCCTCGTAGCCGTCAAAGACCGCGAGAGCGTCGTGCCCCTGGTGAGCCTTGCCCTGCTCGTCAGAACGCCCCGCTCGCTGGCCTCGATTGTGGCCATCAACGTGGTGCTCGACGACGAGCCCTCGACCCGACAACAGGGCCTCCAGCTGCTCGAACACGCGGAGAAGATGGCCGCCTCGACGGGCGTAAAGATGCAGACCTTCAGCCGGTGGTCGGTCAACCTCGTGACGGGCATCTCCCATGCCGCCAAGGAGAATGCCGTGAGCGACCTGATCGTCGGCCTGCACAAGAAGGCAAAGGTCACCGAAACGTTCTACGGCAAGTTTGCCACCGCCCTGCTCGCCACCCTCGACCGGCAGATACTTATCTACCGCCAGGTCATTCCGCTGAGCACGGTGCGCCGTATCCACGTGATTGCCCCCCCTAAGGCTGAATATGAAGCCGGCTTCATGCGCTGGCTCCTCCGCGTCGTGCTGCTGGCCCGCCAGATCAGCTGCGCCATTGACTTCTACGCCCCGCCCGCCACGCTCGAGGCCATCCGCACCTGCCGCACAGGCGAGGGGGAGATGGTCACCGCCCACTGCCATCCCTACAACAACTGGGGCAACCTCGTACCCATTGCCCGCGAGGTGCGTGACGGCCATATGGCCATCTTTATCAGCGCCCGCAAGGGCACCATCTCGCGGCAACCCTACCACGACCGGCTGCCCGAAGAGATCGAGCGCTATTTCTCGGCACGCAACGTGCTGGTCATCTATCCCCACCAGCCCGCTGCCGAAGCGGCGACGGTGGCCCATATCCGCGGCGGCGTGCCGACGGGGATGAGGTGAGGTTCATAGGAATTAAGAAGTTAGAGGAGTTAAGGAGTTAAGAAGTTAAGCCGATGGTCTGAAGATGCTTGATTCGGGGACGGCTTCAGCTGCTTTAGCCGATTCAATCGTTTCAGCTGATTAAGCCGCGCCGGCCGATTAAGTCACCTCATTCGTCTCAAATTCCCCTTTGACTTCCAGCCTTTCGGGAGGCGCGCGATGCAGCCTATGTTCCCTAAAACGTGATAAAAGCCGCACGCATAGGTACGCACTCGGGCAAATGTACGTACTTTTGCCCAGTCGTATGCCCCAGGCACGTCCTGCCCCAGGCGCAGGGCGCGGCCTTACGTACTTATCTATATATATGAAGAAGATCCTCCCCGCCCTCCTGATGCCCTTGCTCCTGGCCGCCACAGCGCCGCTTACGAGCTGCAACTCGGACGACAGCACTACCGATGTGACCTACTCCAGCGATTGCCTCATCACCTCCGTGACGCTCGGCACGCTCAAGGGACATCTGACCACGCAAAACAGCAAGGGAGAGGACAGCACCTATACCTACAACATCACCGGGTCGCTCTACCCCATCACGATCGACCAGCTCAACTGCCGCATCTACAACGCCGACTCCCTGCCCGTCGGAGCGGATCTGACGAAGGTGGTCTTCTCGACCTTCAACAACTCCTACCGCCTGACGATCAAGAGCCTGTCGACCGACCGTGACACTACCTTTACGCCGACCGACTCTACCGACTTCAGCCGCCAGCGCACCGTGACGGTCTACTCTGAAGACGGCAAGCAGCAACGCGACTACACCATCGAGCTGCGCGTCCACCGCGAAGAGGCCGATACGGTTGCCTGGCAACAAGTCGTAGCGCCCGCCACCGCCTCACCCCTGACGGCCTACACGCAGAGCCGCGCACTGACGGTAGAGGGGAGCATCTACGTGTTCGGGCAGAAGGCTGACGGTACGGCCGAGGTGATCACGACGACGCCCGACGCCCCGGACTTCACCCGGGCCACCGCCCTCACGACCTCAACGGGCACTGCCCTCGACGTGCGCTCCGTTCAGCATACGGCGAAGGGATATTTTGCCCGCACCACCGACGGCCAGCTCGTAACGGCGGCCCTGCCGACCGACACCTGGCGTCCCGTAGACACGACGCTCCGCATAGCGGCCCTTGCAGGCACTTGGGCCGACTCGCTCTATGCCCTGACCACCGACGGCACACTCAGCGCCACCGCTGACGGCACGAATTGGCACACGGCCGCAACCGATGCCGACGAAGCGTTGCCCACCCGCGACATCGTCATGACGGCCTACCGACCCACGATGAGCGGCACCGTCGCCACCCGCCTGCTGGCAGGGCTCACGGCCGACAACCGGCCTTCACTCTGGTGTGGCTATGCCGATACGGAGGGACGCTTCGGCTATCCCTGGATCAGCCTGCCTCAGACAGAGGAACTCGGCGACTATGCCTACCCCGTTCTCTCACAGCCGGTCTTGGTCACCTATGACAATGCCGCCCTGCTGACCGGCCTTACGACGACGGGCAGCGTGGCCCCCTTCTACCTCAGCCGCGACAACGGCCGTACTTGGAAGACAGGCGAACTGCCCCACCCCGCCCTCGCCGGCGCCACCTCGCTGGCACTCACCGTCGATGCCGACCATTATCTTTGGGTCATCTGCGGCGGATCGGGCGCCGTCTACAAAGGCCGCCTCAACCGCCTCGGATGGACGACGGAGCAGACACGCTTCGACAAGGCCCGCCGGAAGTGATCACCGCAGGCGCCGCCTGAGCTCGTCGTAAATGGGCGACATTGCCCGTACGCTCTAGCCCCTCCCCTCTCATGAAGCCCCTCCTCATCCTACTCCTCTGCCTTACGGTATCCCTAGGCGCCGCGGCGCAGCAACAAGACGAGACGGTCTACCGCCTCGAACTGGGCGTAGGGGGCGGTGCGGCCTTCCAGCACAACGATCTGAAGAGCGAACTCTCGGCCGCCGGTGCGGTCGTCGCCCGCTTCCCCCTCAATCCGCGCATGGCGGTGAAGGGACAGTTTACTTATGCCGGCCTCAAGGGATCGACCGACGGCATCAAGGCATTCTACCCCGCAAACCCCGACGCCGCCGGCACGGCGCGCCTTAGCTACGAGGCGAGCAACGCGGTCTACAGCGTGGCGGGCCTTTACGAGGTAAACTTCCTGCCCTACGGCTATGAGCACGACTACCGCGGCCACCGGCGCCTGACGCCTTACATTCAGCTGGGCTTCGGCCTGACCTACGGCCCTGCCGGCAAAGGCTTCAGCCCCGACATACCGCTCGGGGCCGGACTGAAATATAAGGTCGGCCCGCGCCTCAATCTGGGACTAGACTACCTCGTCCACTTCACTTTCTCCGACAAGCTCGACGGCCTCGAAGCCCCGCTGGGGATTGAGTCGTCGGGATTCCGCAACAAAGACCACTACTCGGCACTGACGCTGACGCTGACCTACGACCTGCGCCCCAAGTGCCCGACCTGTAACCGCGCCGAATAAGCGCACCATACCTCCGCCCCATCATGACGCACCACGCTTCCTCAGCCCTGCCGACCCATATCGCCATCATCATGGACGGCAACGGACGCTGGGCCAAAGCCCGCGGCCTGAGCCGCAGCATGGGCCACCAACAAGGGGTGGCCACCGTGCGCGAGATCACGACCGCTTGCTCCAACATGGGCATCAAGTTTCTGACGCTCTACACCTTCTCGACCGAGAACTGGAATCGTCCGGCCGATGAGGTGGCAGCGCTCATGTCGCTCATTCTCACCTCGCTCGAGGAGGAATTGTTTATGAAGAACAACGTGCGCATGCGCCTTATTGGCGACTTGAGCCGCATCCCCGACGTGGTGCGTGAGTCGATCTTGGCACTGGAGCAACGCACGGCCGCCAATACCGGGCTGACAATGGTCATCGCCCTCTCCTACAGCGCTCGCTGGGAGATCACCGAGGCTGTCAAGTCGCTCGCCGCCGACGCTGCCGCCGGACGCATCGCCTCCGCCGACATCACGGAGGAGACCGTCGCCAACCGCCTCTCCACCAACTTCATGCCCGACCCCGACCTGCTCATCCGCACGGGGGGCGAGGTGAGACTGAGCAACTTCTTGCTGTGGCAGTCGGCCTACACCGAGCTCTACTTCTGCGACACGTACTGGCCCGACTTCCACGAGAGCGACCTGCGCAAGGCGATCGACTGGTACGAAGGCCGCGAACGCCGCTACGGCAAGACGAGCGAACAAGTCACCCAATAAGCAAAGTTTACCCACTCAATGAATATCTCCCGCTTCCCGCTGCTGCTCCTACCCGCCTTGGCCAGCTTCATGCCTGCCACCGCTCAAGATACGGGCAACAAGCGCATCGCGCCCGACATCACCTATACGGCCAACCACCAGACCTACATCCTGGGAGGCCTGACCGTAGACGGAGTGAAAGAGTATGACGAAGATCTCTTGCTGAGCATCTCGGGCCTCGTCGTGGGCCAAAGCTACGAGGTGCCGGGCCCTGACATCAGCGACGCCATACAGCGCTACTGGAGCCAGAAGCTCTTCTCTAACGTGCAAATCCTCGCCGACAGCATCGTGGGCAACAAGATCTACCTACACGTCAACCTCACGGCGCAACCGCGCATTTCGGCCATCAACTACACCGGCGTGAAAAAGTCGGAGCGCGAAGACTGCGAAAAGATCATCGGACTCACCGCAGGCAACCAGATCACTGACGACATGATCGACCGCGCCAAGATGATCATCAAGCATCACTTCGAGGAGAAGGGATTTAAAAACTGCGACGTCAGCATCTCCCGCCGAGAAGACGTGACGGCTGACAACCGCGTCATCGTCGACATCCATATCAACAAGAACGATAAGATCAAGGTCGGCAAGATCTACCTCACCGGCGTTGACCCCAAAGAAGCGCGCAAGCTCAAGAAGGCGATGAAGAAGACGCACGAGAAGAGCTTCCGCAACATGTTCCGCTCCAAGAAGTTCCTGCCCGAGAAGTATAAGGAAGACAAGGGCTTCGTCATTGACAAACTCAACTCGTGGGGTTACCGCGATGCCCTCATCCGCCACGACAGCATCGAGACGGTGGACGAGAAACACGTCAACATCTACCTCGACCTCTACAAGGGCACGAAGTATTACGTGCGCAACATCACGTGGGTGGGCAACACGGTCTATAACTCCGACCTTCTGGCCAACCTCCTGCAGATGAAGAAGGGCGACGTCTATAACCAGACGTTGCTCAACAAACGCCTGCGCGAAGACGACGATGCCATCGGCAACCTCTACTACAACAACGGCTACGTATTCTACAACCTCGACCCCGTCGAGATCAATGTCGTGGGCGACTCGATCGACCTTGAAATGCGCATACAGGAGGGGCAGCAGGCTACCTTCAGCCACATCCGCATCTCGGGCAACGACCGCGTCTACGAAAACGTCGTGCGCCGCGAGCTCCGCACCAAGCCGGGTGACCTCTTCTCTATGGAGAGCATCAAACGCTCCGTGCAGGATCTGGCGCAGATGAACCAGTTCGACCCGGAGGCGCTCCAGTCGCAGCTCTTCCAGAACATCAAGCCCGACCAGGCCTCGGGCACCGTCGACATGACCTACCCCCTCACCACCAAGGGCGGCGACCAGATCGAGCTCTCCGCCGGCTGGGGCCAGACGGGCATCGTGGGCCGCGTCGGCCTGAAGTTTACCAACTTCTCCGTGCAGAACCTCTTCACCAAGGGCCGCAAGCGCGCCGGCTTCATCCCCCAGGGTGACGGACAGACGCTCTCACTCCAGGTGCAGACCAACGCCACCTACTACCAAAACTACTCACTCTCCTTCCTCGAGCCGTGGCTCGGCGGCAAGCGCCCCAACCAGTTGTCGTTCTCTATCTATTACAGCAAGATGAGTGACGTCAACTCCAACTACTACAACTCCAACTACTACAACAATTACTATAACTACCTCTACGGCTACGGATCAAACAGCAACTACTACGTAGATGCCTATGACCCAGACAAGTACGTGAAGATGTTCGGTGCCACGCTGGGCTTTGGCAAGCGTCTGCGCTGGCCCGACGACTACTTCACCTTCATGGCCGAACTGTCGTATACGCGCTACATGCTGAAATCGTGGCAGTACTTCCTCATCACCGACGGTAACTGCAACAACATCAACCTCTCACTCTCGCTGCAGCGCAACTCGACGGACCATCCCTTCTATCCGCGCAAGGGCTCGGAGTTCCTCTTCCAGGTGACGGCCACCCCGCCCTACTCTCTCTGGGACGGCAAGGACTACAAGAACTTGGCCAACAACTACCAGAGCGCTTCGTATCAGAAGGAAGCCCAGCAGAAATACCGCTGGATCGAGTACCACAAGTGGAAGCTGAAGTTCCGCACCTTCACCGCCCTGACCAGCGCCGTCAAGGCCCCCGTGCTCATGACACGTGTGGAGATGGGTATCCTCGGTGCCTACAACCAGCACAAGAAGTCGCCCTTCGAGACCTACTATGTCGGCGGTGACGGTATGTCGGGCTACTCCTCAGGCTACGCCACCGAGACGATCGGCCTGCGCGGTTACGACAACGGTTCGCTCGCCGGCAACGGCACGAGCGACGCCTATGCCTACTCACGCATGACCCTCGAGCTGCGCTACCCGCTGATGCTCGAGACCTCAACGTCAATCTACGGCCTAGCCTTCCTCGAGGGCGGTAACGCCTGGACGAAGACGTCAGACTTCAACCCCTTCAACATGAAGCGCAGCGCCGGCGTCGGTGTCCGCATCCTCCTCCCGATGGTGGGTCTGATGGGTATCGACTGGGCCTACGGCTTCCAGAAATACATCAACGGCGTAAAGGCCGGCGGCTCACAGTTCCACTTCATCATCGGTCAGGAGTTCTAAGACCCCGCACGACTTATTTCGCAACGTCATAACCACTGACAATATGAAAAAGATCCTCTTGCTCATCCTCGCCCTGACGGGCGCCCTCTGTGTGCAGGCGCAAAAGTTTGCCCTCGTTGACATGGAGTATATCCTCAGCAACATCCCCGCCTACGAGCGAGCCAACGAACAGCTCAACCAGACCTCAAAGGGCTGGCAGACGGAGGTCGAGGCACTCAACACGGCCGCGCAGACGCTCTATAAGAACTACCAGAACGAGAGCGTATTCCTCTCTGAGTCGCAGAAGAAGGAGCGCGAGAAGGCTATCGTCAACAAGGAGAAGGAGGCAGCCGAACTCAAGAAAAAATACTTCGGCCCCGAAGGCGAACTCTATAAGAAGCGTCAAAGCCTCATCGAGCCGATCCAGGACGAGATCTATAACGCCGTCAAAGCCATCGCCACGCAGAAGGGCTTCCAGCTCATCCTCGACCGCGCCTCCGACAACGGCATCATCTTCGCTTCGCCCTCCATCGACATCAGCAACGAAGTATTGGCCAAACTTGGCTACTCCAACTGAAACGCCTAATTTTGCGAACAATCCAACCGAACCCGATAATTTATCACACACAAGAGATACACACAATGCTTAAGAAACTCATCCTCCTCGTACTCTTCGTCGCACCCTTCAGCCTCTGCGCACAGAAGTTTGCTCACTATGACCTGCAGAACATCGTAGAGTCAATGCCCGAGTACAAGAAGGCACAGACCGAACTCGAGACCCTCGGCAAGCAGTACCAGAACGAACTGGAGTCTATGCAGAAAGAACTCCAGACCAAGGCCGAGAAGTATCAGAAGGAAGACACCGACGCCACGCCTCAGAACATCAAGGAGCGCCACCAGCAGGAGCTCCAGGAGATGTACCAGAAGCTCCAGCAGGCACAGCAGGATAACACCGAGGCCTTCCAGAAGGCTCAGCAGACCAAGATGCAGCCCATCACCAAGAAGGTGCTCGACACGGTCAGCGCCGTGGCTAAGGAGGGTGGCTATGTCTACGTCTTCGACAAGAGCGTAGCCCAGTCAGGCACGATGGTCATCAACGAAAGCCTCTCTACCGACGTGACCAACCAGGTGCTCGGCAAGCTCGGCATCAGCGCCAGCGCTGCCAAACCCGCCGCTGCAGCTCCCGTCAAGAAGTAAGGCCTCAGCCCGCTTTCCCCGGCAAAGCCCGGTCTAACAACCCATCACGGCGCACCGACCGCAAGGCCGCGTGCGCCGTCTTTGTTTCAGCGCATCCGCGCCAAGCAACCTTCAGCCACAATCCCCCAGCCATGACAGCACCCTCCACCTCCGCTCCGATTATCTCCGTGAGCGACATCCATAAATCGTTCGGCTCCCTTGAGGTGCTCAAGGGCATCTCCTTCGACATCATGCCCCATGAAGTCGTGAGCATCGTCGGTCCCAGCGGCGCCGGCAAGACGACCCTCCTCCAGATCATCGGTACGCTCTACCGCCCTGACAGCGGGAGCGTGACCATCGCGGGGCAGGACGTGCTGCGCCTCAAGGGCAACAAACTCGCCCGTTTCCGAGCCGAACACATCGGCTTTGTCTTCCAGTTTCACCAGCTACTCCCCGAGTTCACGGCCCTGGAGAATGTCATGATTCCCGGCATGATTGCCAATCGCCCACAGGCGGAGGTGAAGGCCCGCGCCACCGAATTACTGGAATATCTGGGATTGGGCGACCGCGCCGCTCATAAGCCGGGCGAGCTATCCGGCGGTGAGAAGCAACGCGTGGCAGTGGCCCGCGCCCTGATGAACGAACCCGACGTGATCCTGGCCGACGAACCGTCGGGCAGCCTCGACACACAGCACAAGGAGGAACTCCGCAAACTCTTCTTCGACCTGCGAGACAAACTGGGCCAGACTTTCGTCATCGTCACCCACGATGAAACGCTCGCCGACCGCACCGACCGCACCATCCATCTCATCGACGGACGCATCGTCACCGAAGACACGCCGGCAGCAACCGAAGACTAGCCCGCGCAGTGAATAGGCAACCCGTAGCAACAATGTTTAACGGAAATACCTCGGCCCAAATATTGGATATCACGAGGCAAGGCCATAACTTTGCATCGTAATTCAAGAGGGGATCAATCTAGACCCAATGAGAACGATTCTTCCCCCCAAGATACACTCTGAGTTTTTTCATCTCTATATAAGTTCTGTGAGGTAACTGTGCGTTGTGAAACGCGTAGTTACCATTTTTTTTGCCCCTACCCGTGGGAATGGGTAATTTTGCGCCCGCGTAGGGTGCCCATTCCCCCCCCCCCCGAGGCGACAGGCGGATGAAAAAGACCTACGCACAAAGTCTCCATGCACAGCACTTACAGCGCATTCCTCCTTTTCCTCTGCATCTTATTCTCCCAAAGCCTGACAGCCGGCAACCTCACCAATGGGCTTCACCCTTTTGCCACACCCAACGATACACTCACGCCGGGCGAGCCAACGGACAGCCTGAGCGCCGACACGGTTGACACGGCGGAGGCTGCCGACCTCCCACTGCCGGCACGCATCGAGAAGCTGCTCGACAATCCGATCTTCGACCGCACACAGGTCGGCATCCACGTTTGGGACCTCACGGCCGACACCCTCGTCTTCGCCTACCATGAGCGGCAGAGCATGCGTCCGGCCTCAACGGAAAAGCTCATCACAGCAATTACCGCCTACCGTACACTGGGCACGAACTACCACTACCGCACACGCTTCTTTGCCGACACGATCCACCGCGACAGCCTCGTCGAGGGACGCATCACAATCGAGGCAGGCTACGATCCGCTCATTGACCATAGCGACCTCATGGCCTTCGCCGACAGCCTCAAGACCTGGGGCATCACCCGCATAGCCTCCCCCATTACCCTTGACCTCAGCTTCAAGGACGACAAGCGACTAGGCTGGGGCTGGTGCTGGGACGATGACGAAGTGCCCCTCACCCCGCTCCTTTACAACAACCGCGACCGCTTCACCGAAGCGCTGCGTAACGTAATCCGACAAGAGGGCATCACCTGGGACGGGACGGTCAGCGAGGGCGAGCGAGAGCATGAGAGCCAGTTCTGCTGCGAGCGCAACCACACGATAGACCAGGTCGTCCTCCCGATGATGAAGGAGAGCAACAACTCCATGGCAGAGTCCCTCTTCTATCAGCTGGCCCGCTTCGGCGGTAACCGCCGCGCAGGACGCAAGCAGGCCGTCCGGCGCATCAACGCCCTCGTCAGTGAGGTCAGTCTCTCACCCGCCCACTACCAGTTTGCCGACGGTTCCGGCCTGTCCCTCTATAACTATGCCACGCCCCAGCTCCTAGGCCGCCTCCTGCGCTTTGCCTACCGCAACGAGGGCATCTACCGCCACATTCTCCCCGCCCTCCCCATTGCGGGCGAAGACGGCACGCTGCGCCGCCGCATGCGGGGCACGGCTGCGGCCGGCAACGTGAAGGCCAAAACGGGCACGGTCGAGGGCGTCAGCACCCTCGCCGGCTACCTCACGACGGCCGGCGGCAACCGCCTCTGCTTTGCCATCATGAACCAGGGTCTACGCTACGGCGCCACAGGCCGCAACTTCCAGGACCGCGTCTGCAAGGCACTCTGCCGCTAAGCCAGCCGATTCGTTACAAGACGGGCCGCCGCATCATCCCCCATTCAGGGTAAATGATACGGCGGCCTACGCTTTGTTAGGAACTGCGGGCGCCTTTTTAACGCCAACAGCCCCAGCACTTCTACCGCCGGGGCGTAACTTCGCCTCGGATTCATTCTCAGAAAAAGCCACCGCTATGAACGGACGCCTCTTATGGGTCGATGATGAGATCGACCTGCTCAAACCTCATATACTCTTCCTCGAATCACGCGACTACGACGTCACGACGGCCACCAACGGCCCCGACGCGCTTGACATCGTGCGTGAAGAAGCCTTTGACCTCATTCTCCTTGACGAAAACATGCCCGGGCTCTCAGGGCTTGAGACACTGATGCGCCTCAAAGAGATTGCCCCGACCGTGCCCGTCGTCATGGTGACGAAAAACGAAGAGGAGGACATCATGGATCAAGCGGTAGGCTCCAAGATCGCTGACTACCTCCTCAAGCCGGTCAACCCCAAGCAGGTCTTGCTGGCGCTGAAGAAGCACATCCACCAACGCTCCCTCGTACAGGAGGTGGCCCAGACGGCGTACCGCGAGGCTTTCTCACGCATCGGCATGGAGATCAGCGACAACCTTTCGCCCGATGCGTGGAAGGAACTCTACAAGCGCCTCGTCTACTGGGAGCTGGAACTCTCCGAGGCCGACAGCGCCATGAGCGAACTGCTCCGTTCGCAGAAGGAGGAGGCCAACCAGGCCTTCGCCAAATACATCCGCCGCGAATATCCCACTTGGTTCAGCGCCCCCGACGAGCGCCCCCTCATCTGCCCCGACCTCATGAAGCGCGTGGTCTTCCCGCGCCTCAACAACGGGCGCAAGGTGTTTTTGCTGGTGCTCGATAACTTCCGCTTCGACCAATGGCGCACCCTGGCGCCCGAGCTGGCCGATGCCTTCGACATCGACGAAGACCTTTACTTCAGCATCTTGCCCACCGCCACGCAGTATGCCCGCAACGCGATCTTTGCCGGACTTATGCCGCTGCAGATCAAGGAGATGTATCCCGACCTGTGGGTCGAGGAGGATGCGGAAGAGGGGAAGAACCTGCATGAGGAGGAGTTGCTGGCCAAACAATACGAGCGCTTCCGCCGCCGCGACGGCTTTACCTATCACAAGGTGAACGACTCCTCACAGCTCGACCGCATCATCGACCGCATCACGGCGCAAGACCAGCCGCTCAACGTGTTGGTGGTCAACTTCATCGACATTCTGAGCCACGCCCGCACCGAGTCGCAGATGGTACGCGAACTGGCGGGCAACGAGGCGGCCTACCGCAGCATCACCCTTTCGTGGTTCCGCCACACCGCCGTACGCGACCTCTTTGCACGGCTGCGGGAGACGGACTGCGACATCGTGGTGACGACGGACCACGGCAGCATTCGGGTGGACACGCCCACCAAGGTCATCGGCGACCGCAACGTCAACACCAACCTGCGCTACAAACTGGGACGCAACCTCACCTGCAACGCCAAGGAGGTGCTGGCCGTGCGTAATCCCCGCGATCTGCTGCTGCCCTCGCCCAACCTCACCACCAGCTACCTCTTCGCCACCGGCTCGCGCTTCTTTGCCTATCCCAACAACTACAACTACTACGTGCAATACTTCCGCGACACCTTCCAACACGGCGGCATCTCGATGGAAGAGATGATCGTGCCCCTCATCACGCTGCGGCCGAAAGGGGCAAGGCAGTAAGCGCAAGCATACTCTCGCAGCTTCCAAGGCGCGACACCAGATGCGCAGCGCGCAGGGGATAAAGAGCGTGTTCGAAAGCCATGTGAGCGGATCGACGCCAACGATTTCCTATGGTTGAAAACATAGGCTATAATAGGTAGCCCCTTCAGGGCTCAATGAAATATGCACCCCGTTCCCTAGGGTTTTAACCCTAGGGAACGGGCGTTATACGAGCGGCGGGCAGGGCAAAAAACTAAGGGTGAAGGCAATCCTGGGAGGGATTGGCTTCACCCTTAGGCAGAGGAGAATATGGAAAAATGCGGCGGCGAGTGCCGTGCCTTTACCGCTTCATCACCTTCTTGCCGTTCGGCAGGATGTAGAGGCCGGGGGCGGCGGAGGAAAGGTTGGGGATGCGGCGGCCGTCGAGAGTGTAGGCGGTGCCGTTGGCGTCTGCAGGCGTTGTGGTCTGCATGCCGGCGATGCCCGTCAGATTAGCCTTAAGATAGCTGAAGGTGACGAGGCCGTCGGGCGTCTCTGTAATGTTGTAAAGCGGCTGTGAGCTGACCTGCCCCGTATACCAGTTCATCTTCGGTATCGTGGAGTCGGTAAACTCGCTCAGGCCCGTTGTGCCGGGGAAGAGGTCGGCCTTGTAGCCTGCGAAGAGGTTTTTGCCTGAGGTACCGTCCTTCTTGTTGTCGGCCGGCACGAAAGCCATGCGTTGGTGGGCGGGATCGTTGTTGACGCGGTTACCGTTCCAGGCCGCGGCATCGTAGTCGACGTGGGTGATGAAGAGGCCTGTGCCCATGGCCTTGGGATACCACGTGTCGGACTGGCGGTTTTCGAGGATGTAATACTCCTTCGCGTTCTGCGGATTGCGCACGAGGTAGGCCGTCTGTCCTTCATCGGCGCGGCTGTAGGGATAGACGGTGACGAATTGCTCCGCGGTGAGTTCCTTCACGTCGAGCCAGCCCATGAAGCTGCGCTCGTAGGCCGTGTAGCCCACGGGGCGGTAGCCGTCGTAGTAATATTGTCCGTAGTCCATGATGCTCCAATAGTCCATGGTGCGCAGCGTATCGGCGATGGTGGCGTTGGAGCCGGTATAGTAGAAGTCGGGTAGGCCGAGGGCGTGGCCAAACTCGTGCGAGAAGAGCCCCACGCCGTCCATGTGGGCGCCCGTGATGTCGTTCTCACTCTGGCCGTAGGACTGGAGGAGTTCGTTGCCTACGAAATAGGAACTGATGGTGGTAGCTCCGCCGTTGACCTTAAAGGTCGCGTTGGAGAAGTGGGCCCAAAGGTAGTCGCTGCTGCCGTCCTCGAAGGAACTTTGCTGTCCGGGGCCGGCAAACATGATCACCACGAGGGGCACTTTGCCGTTCGTGGCAAAGGTGGAGAAATCGACCGTCCCCTCGCAAGCGCTCAGTGCGTCTTTGACGAAGGTCTGCTTGCGGTTGTCGATAGAGCCGTTGGCTGCGTCGGCACCATAGTAGGCGTAGCCGTTGGCCACCTTGACGTGGGCCACCACCTCAAAGGTGGGCGTGAAAAGCCCGCGGCTCTGGGCCGTGAAATAGTCTTTGACCGAACCGCGCGAACCTGTCTCGTCGTGGTATCCCTCCTCATTGAAGAAGCGGCTCACCTTCGACGTGCTCACCGTGTCCTGGAAGGCGCGGTCGGCGAAGTCTACCATCACCACGGGGATGCGCGGCGAACCCAACGAACTCACCGTTCCCGGTGCCTGCTGTTTATACTTACCCAG
This sequence comes from Alloprevotella sp., assembly GCA_052272595.1. Classification (GTDB taxonomy): domain Bacteria; phylum Bacteroidota; class Bacteroidia; order Bacteroidales; family Bacteroidaceae; genus Alloprevotella. Next base: position 64,429 of record DAVZJV010000004.1, on the reverse strand, counting down.
TCCGTCGGCCGTCGAGGCTACCGAACGTATGGTTGGAGTCGTGAAGAGCTGGGGCGTGCGCTGATCGAGGAGTTCGGCCGCCGAGGCCGCCGTCAGGCGACTCTTGGCGAGGGCGAGGGTCTCCTTGGCGGGACGGCCCGTAAACTCATGAGCCAGGCGGCCCGTGCTGACCAGATCGTCGGCCTGGCGCGAGGCATAATAATAGTGGCCATCGGCCCCGCGGGTGAGTGCCAGGCCGTCGAGGGTGGCATAGGTCACATAGCGACCGTTGCCCTCCATCTTGACGCGCAGCGTCGTGCCGTCGGGCTGTGTATGGGTAAGGATGCGGCGCACGGGCACCGTAGCCGTAGCCTGCAGGGCCACGAGCGAGCAGAGGGCGAGGCCGGAGATTAGTTTTTTCATTATCATATTTCGGTAAAGGGGGTTTACTTGATTGCCTCAACCGTAATCTGCGCCTCGCTCACAGCGATCACGCGCACGGGAGTCTGCGGGTTGATGAAATCGCCCGATGATTTGACCTCGACCACCTGTCCGCCGATCTCGGCATTGCCCACCAGTGCCAGGCGGGTAAGGGCCTTCCCTTCATCTCCCACCTTGACGGCCAGCTGCTGCGCCGTGGGAGCTGTGGAGTCGATGGAGGTGTGGAGCGCCATTTTGTCGAAAGTGCGCGAACGGGAGAGCCAGCGCAAGACAATGAACAAGAATACGAGCCCTGCCACGACCGCTGCGGCGCACGGCCACAGGCCATATTCGTTGTAGATACAAGCCGCACAGGCTATCGCGCAGACCACGGAGCTGATGCCGGCAACGCCGAAGCCGGGAACGAGCATGACCTCTATCAACCCAAGAATTAGGCAGAGGGCGGCCAAGATGAGGATGATGGTCAACATAAGCAGGAGGGGAATAGAACGTTCTGAGGTGCTGAGACGCCACCCGCCGCGGGTCAATATGCTGGGCGATACTTCGCCTCGTCTTCGTCGCCCAACATCGAGAGATAAGAGGCGTAGCGCGAGGGGGCTAGGCGATGGTCCTCGAGGGCGGCAAGCACGGCGCAACCCGGCTCGTGGGTGTGGGTACAATTTGAGAAACGACAATCGGCCGAGAGGCGGAAGATGTCGCGGAAATAGTGGCTCACCTCTTCGGGCGCCATGTCGAAGGTGCCGAATCCCTTGATGCCGGGGATGTCGATCAGGCTGCCTCCGAAGGGCAACTCGTAGAGCCGGCTATAGGTCGTGGTGTGTGTGCCCGTGCCATGGGCTTCGCTCACCTGAGCCGTGCGTGCACCGGCATCGGGCACCAACTGATTGAGGAGGGTGCTCTTCCCTACCCCCGAATGGCCGGCCAAGAGGGTGCGGCGCCCCTTGAGGGCTTCGCGCAGGGCGTCGAGTCCCTCGCCTTTAAGCGCCGAGAGCCGGTAGACGGGATAGTCGCAGGCGCTGTAGACGGCCTCGATGTAGTCCATCTCGCGCTGCTCGGCCTCGGAGGTGAGTTCGTCTACCTTATTGATGGCCAACGCTACCGGAACGCGGTAAGCCTCAGCCGAGGCGAGGAAGCGGTCGATAAAGGTCGTCGTCGTCATCGGCAACTTCAGCGTCACGACGAGGAGGGCCATATCGAGGTTGGCCGCCAACACCTGGCTCTGCTTCGAGAGGTTGGAGGCCTTGCGGATGATGTAGTTGCGGCGGTCATCGATGGCGGTGATATAGGCCATCGTCTCCCCGGCAGCACGAACGAGGGTCACCCCGTCGCCCACGGCCACGGGGTTGGTCGAGCGGATGCCTTTGAGGCGAAAGTTGCCCTTCACCTTACAGGCCACCGCCTCGCCCCCGTCCGTACGCACCGTGTAGCGGCTGCCGGTCGACTCGATGACCGTGCCGTGAATCGTGTCTGTCACTGGCTTCGGAGAGCTGGGTCAGACGGTCATGATTTCCTTGTTCTTGACAGCCAGCAGGTCTTCGATCTTCTTGACCATGCGGTCGTGGATCTTCTGGAGATCGGCCTCGGCATCCTTCTCCACGTCTTCGGAGAGACCGTCTTTGATGGCCTTCTTGAGTTTGTCGATGCCGTCGCGGCGTGCATTGCGGATCGCCACCTTAGCCTCCTCGGCCTCTTTGGCGCACTGCTTGGTGAGCTGGCGGCGGCGCTCCTCGGTGAGAGGCGGAATGGCCAGACGGATCACCTCGCCGTTGTTTTCGGGCATGATGCCGATGGTCGAGTCGATGATGGCCTTCTCGATCACGCGAAACATCTGCTTGTCCCAGGGCTTGATGGCGATCGTGCGGGAATCGGGGGTGGTGAGGGCCGCCACGTTGTTGATGGGTACCATCGAACCGTAAGAGTTGACTCTCAGGTCATCGAGGATGTGTATATTGGCCTTGCCGGCGCGAATCTGTGCGAGCGTCTCTTCGAGGTGCATCACGCTCATTTCCATCTTTTCCTCACAGCCGGTGAGGCACTGCTTTACGTCGAGCATATTGTCTGTTTGCTTGTTTGGGTGGGTTGTGTCAAAATCAAACGGCCTTGTCTTCAGGCCATTCTCCCCGCAAAGGTAACTTTCAGAGGGCGATTAAGCAAGGTCGAGGGGGCGAAAGGTGTACAAAGTCCGTCAGGGGTCTACATCGAAATAGACGTGAACGCTCTTGTAGGGCGCTTCGCCCTGGAGGATGTCGCGGGCCACGAGGAGGGTGCGGCGCACCCCGGCGGGGGGAAGGCCGGGACGGAGTTTGATGAGGAGTTTGCGGATAAACATGAGTTGCACACGGCTCACCACGGGGCGATCGGGGCCGAGGAGATCGGTGCCGAAGTGGGGACGCAGGAGGTCGCCCAGGCGGGCGGCGGCATGGGCGACTACATCGTCGTTGCGGTGTTTGAGGGTGACCTCGATGAGGCGGTAGCAGGGCGGATAATGAAACGCTTCGCGGTCGGCCATCTCACGGGTGTAGAGGTCTTGGTAGTCGGCCTCGACCACATCGCGTATGACGGGATGGTCGGGTTGGCGCGTCTGGAGGATGACGATTCCCTGGTCGCCGCGCCGGCCGGCCCGCCCGGCCACCTGCGAGAGCATCTGATAGGTGCGTTCCGCCGCGCGGTAGTCGGGAAGCGAGAGCATCTGATCGGCGAAGAGAATGCCGACGACGCTGACGCGGTCGAAGTCGAGTCCTTTCGTGACCATCTGCGTGCCGATGAGCAGATTGGTCTCTCCGCGCGAAAAGGCGTCGATGATCTCTTGATAGCTCGTCCGTGTGCGGGTGGTGTCGAGGTCCATGCGTGCGATGCGTGCACCGGGAAAGGTTTCAGCCGCCGCATCTTCGATCTTCTCCGTGCCATACCCCATGTCGCGCAGTTCGGTACCTCCGCAGGCGGGACACTGGGTCGGCACATCGTAGGTAGCGCCGCAATAGTGGCAGACGAGGCGGCCGGCCTTGCGGTGATAGGTGAGGCTCACGTCACAACGCGAACAGCGAGGCGTCCACCCGCACGTATGACACTCGAGCACGGGCGACCAGCCGCGGCGGTTCTGGAAGAGGATGGCCTGTTCGCCCCGCGCCAGGGCGGCCCGCACCTCCTCGACCAGACGGGGGGTGAAGGGCGTTTTGCCCTTCATGAGGTTCTTTTTGCGGAGCGTCTTCACGTCTTCCACAACGATGCGCGGCAGGCTGACGCCGCCATAGCGGGTCAGCAGTTTGACGAGGCCATACTTCCCGTCGAGGGCATTGCGGTAGGTCTCTATCGAGGGGGTGGCGGTGCCCAAGAGCACCTTCGCCCCGTGCATCGCGGCCAGCATGATGGCGGCATCGCGGGCCTGGTAGCGGGGCGACGGTTCCTGCTGCTTGTAGCTCGTTTCGTGTTCTTCGTCGACGATGACAAGGCCCAGTTTATGGAAGGGGAGGAAGAGCGACGACCTCACGCCGAGGATCAGGGGATAGGCCTCGGGGGAGAGCTGGCGCTGCCAGAGTTCCACCCGTTCGGCATCGGGGAAACGGCTATGATATACTCCCATCCGGCCGCCGAAGACGCGGGCCAGACGTTCGGTGATCTGCGTCGTCAGGGCGATCTCGGGGAGGAGGTAAAGCACCTGCTCTCCCCTCGCCAACACTTCCTCGATCAGGCGGATATAGACCTGCGTCTTTCCGCTCGACGTGACGCCGTGGAGGAGGCAGACGGTGTGTGTTCCCCAGGCGGCCTTGATCTCCGCCAGCGCTTCGGTCTGCTCCGGCGAGAGGGGATCTGCCGCCGCTGTCGTAGTCGGGGCCGTGGCCGCCGGGCTACACCCGCCACGGCTCACGACGAAGGGGTAGGTCTCGAGGATACCCATCGAGCACAGGGCGGTGAGGGCGGCATCGGCGCCGGGGTGGGCGCAGAGGGCCCGTTTGCTCACCTCGCGGGGCGGAGCCTGAAAGGCCTCATCGTGCGCAACGCCGGCCAGCTCAAGATACCTGAGCAACAGGCGCTCACGGGCCGGTGCGCGATGGAGGGCCGCGAAGGCTTCGTTGAGACGGGCCTCGGTGGCGTAGGAAGGGGCGAGGCGCACATGGGTCTCCGTGCGGGGCCGGTAGGTGACGGCGAGAGATTCGCGCACGCTGACTAGCCCCAGCTGCATCAGGTGGCGCACGGGACGCAGGAGGCTGCCGCCGTCGAGCTGTTTCTGGAGGTCGAGCAGCGACTGCCCCTTGTCGGTGCGCAGGGCATCGAGCAGCGCGTGTTCGGTGGGGTTAAGCGCAGCGGCATCGGCCTCCGCCGCTTCGGCGCGGACGAACTGCGTTTCGCTCTCTATCTTCAGCCCCGAGGGGAGGGCCGCCTTCATCACCTCACCGGGCGTGCAAAGGTAATAGTCGGCGATCCACCGCCAGAGGCGGAGCTGGGCGGGGGTGACGACGGGGTGCTCGTCCATCACCTCGACCACCTCTTTGAGTTGCTCCGCCCGTGCCGGCGTCTCTTCGCCGAGGGCGGTGACAATGGCTGTATAGTAGCGGCGGGCGCCGAACTGCACCACCACGCGGCTGCCGACCTTCACGCGCCCCGCCAACGCAGCCGGCAAACGATAGGTATAGTGCTTCGACAGGGCGAGCGGGAGAAGGACGGTAGCGTAAGACATGGGGGCGGGGGGGGGGAGAGGAAGGAAGGGGGGATCAGAAGACGCCTCAACCTACTGCCAAGCGGAAGGCTTTGGGCACAGGGGTTTCGAAATGAAGCGGTTCGCCCGTAATGGGGTGATAGAAGTCGAGGCGAAAGGCATGGAGGGCGAGGCGGCGGATGGGGTCGTCGCCGTTGCCATACTTGATGTCGCCGCAGACGGGACAGCCGAGGTCTTGCATATGGACGCGGATCTGGTTCTTGCGCCCCGTCTCGAGTTTGAGTTCCACAAGGCTGTGCGCCCCGTCGGTGCGGAGCACATGGTAGTGGGTGATGGCAAATTTTCCGCCGTTGTCGACGGGCGACGAATAGGTGACATAGGCCTTGTTGTCCTTGAGCCAGCTCTCGACGGTGCCTCCCCCTTCGGGCGGCACGCCTGAGACGAGGGCCATGTAACGGCGGTCGGTGACAATCTCCCGCCAGTTGTGTTCCAAGATCTGCTCAGCCTCGATCGTCTTGGCATAGACTAGCAGGCCCGACGTGTCGCGGTCGAGGCGGTGCACCACGTGGGCCGTGCAGCGCTGGTTGGTGCGGCGGAAGTATTCGTCAAGCACGCGCTTGACGCAGAAGGAGTGGTGCGAGGTGGCCATGGAAAGGATGCCCACAGCCTTCTCGATGACGACGAGGTAAGCGTCTTCATAGACGATGCGGACAAACTTCGACTTCAGTTCTCCCCTCGGCTTGCGTTTGGCGATGTCTACGCGCTGCCCCGGTCGGAGCATGAGGTCGTGCTGGCGGGTCACCTTGCGATCTACCTTCACGCCCCCTCCCGAGAGGATGGCCTTGGCGCGGGTGTGGCTGATGCCGTCGAGGGCATGGGCGATAAAGGGCAGTAACTCCATGGGCTCCTTGACGGTGAAGGAGGTATAGCGGAGGGCCGAGTCGTTGTACATGGTCGGTATGCTTAAGATATAATGATTGGGCAAAGTTAGTGCAAGGCGGGGACGTGCGGCCGCTCCTAAGATAACAAAGTAATGCGCAGTAGGCACGGCCACCGCACGGGCAAACCCGCCATCGGCGGAGAAAGGCCTACACGGCGGATCGCGCCGTGCGGTTTAAAATTCACCTTGAATCGCTTCCCGATGCACAAGAAAATACGTCTTTCTCTTTTCTTTACAATCACTAGCGAGTAACTTTGCCGCCAAATTGTCGTGAGACACCGCACCTCGGCTGACGTTACGCCACGCTGACACGCTCAAACACTATCTACACAAAGCATAAGCTCACCCCACTATGAAATGCCGTACCCTCCTCGCCCTCCTGCTTCTCGTGAGCAGTCTGGGCACCGCCTTCGCACAACTCCCCTCCGTCAAGCTTAAGGACATCAACGGCAAGGTCATCGATACCGCCACTCTCTCCAACGACGGCAAGCCCTTCATCATCAGCTTCTTCGCCACTTGGTGCAAGCCCTGCAACCGCGAGCTCAAGGCCATCAATGAGGTCTATGCCGACTGGCAGGACGAGACGGGCGTCAAGCTCATCGCCATCTCCATCGACGAGGCACAGAACGCCCAGAAGGTCAAGCCGATGGTCGACGCCGCCGGCTGGGAGTATCAGGTGCTCCTCGATCCCAATGGCGACTTCAAGCGCGCCATGGGCGTAAACCTCATCCCCCACGTCTTCGTCATCGACGGCCAGGGCAAAGTGGCCGAGAGCCGTAGCGGCTACACCGAGGGCAGCGAGACCCACCTGCTCGAGAAGGTAAAGGAACTCGAAAGCGCGGCAGCCAAGCAGTAACCACCCACACAGCTTATTATTTTAAGGATGACACGATACGTCCCCATCGCCCTCCTCGCGCTGACCTCAGCACTCAGCCTCCACGCACAGGATGGCGCTACAGACGGGGCCAAGAAGTGGGTGCTCCACGGCAGCTTGCAGAGCGACGTGCTGACCTTCACCCAAGAGGACGACAAGATCGGCACAGGCCGCTACGACGACAAGTTCATGACCAACACCTACGCCGAGCTGCACTTACTCAACAAGTACTTCCAGGCCGGCGCCAGGCTCGAATATCTAGAGCATCCGCTCCCCGGCTTCGAGAAGGACTTCGAGGGTTGGGGCGTGCCCTATTTCTACCTAAAAGGCAACTATAAGTGGGCCGAACTGACGCTCGGCAACTTCTACGAGCAGTTTGGCTCGGGCCTCATCCTGCGCACCTACGAAGAGCGCTCGCTGGGCATCGACAACTCGCTGCGAGGCGCCCGCCTGGCTCTCAAGCCCTTCAAGGGCGTAAGCCTCAAGGTGCTCGGCGGACAGCAGCGCTACTACTGGCACTACCTCGACGGCGACTCGCCCTGGACCTGGGGTGGCGACCTCGAGCTCAACGTGGACCAGTGGGCCAAGCGACTCGATCAGAGCAACACCCGCCTCACCCTGGGCCTCTCCGCCGTGAGCAACCATGCCGGCGAGGAGCCCGAAATCCTAGTCAACCGCCCCACCGGCGATACTGACCCCATCACCGGCCAGCCCATCAACGGCACTTACCGCCTGCATATGCCGAAGAACGTCGGCGCTTACGACGTAAGGATGTCGCTGCAGAAGGGCGACTACTCCTTCCTCGCCGAATATGCGTGGAAGGGGCAAGATCCTTCGGCCAACAACGGCTACACCTTCAGCAAGGCTCTGCCCCACTCGCGCGGCAAGGCCCTCCTGCTCTCGGGCTCGTGGTCTAAGCGCGGCGCAAGCGTGCTGCTCCAAGCCAAGCGAAGCGAGGACATGGCCTACCGTTCCCGCCGCACGATCGACAAGGCTTCGACGGCCTGCTACATCAACCACCTGCCGGCCTTTGCCATGCAGCATACCTACGCCCTCGCTGCCCTCCACCCCTACGCCACGCAGATGACGCCGGGCGAGTGGGCATTCCAGGGCGAGGCGGGCTACACCTTCAAGCGCCACACCGCCCTCGGCGGCAAGTATGGCACGAGCCTTAAGGTCAACTTCTCCCACGTGCGCAGCATCGACCTCCACACCGACCAGCCGGGCTACGGCACCGAGCCGGGCGAGGGCGGCGGACGCTCCCATTTCTTCAAGATGGGCGACGAGACTTACTATCAGGATATCAACGTGCAGCTGGAAAAGAAGCTCACGAAACGCTTCAAGCTCAACTTCATGTACTCGGCCCAGCGCTACAACCAGCAGGTGGTCGAGGGCCACGGCACCGACGCGCTCAAGAGCCACATCTTCGTCTTCGAGGGCAAATACCAGTTCTCCCCGAAGCTCACCCTCCGCGGCGAGGCGCAGTATCTCCACAGCCGTCAGGACCAGAAGGACTGGTGGTTCGGCCTTCTCGAGCTCTCCGTCCTGCCCAACCTGATGTTTACGGTGAGCGACCAGTACAATGCCCACGTGCCGACCTACACGGCCGACGGCGCGATCGATGAGAGCAAAGGCACCAACCGCGTGCACTACCTCATGGGCTCCGTCACCTTCACCCACCGCGCTCACCGCCTGCAGTTAAGCTATGGCAAGACGCGCGCCGGCTACAATTGCTCGGGCGGCGTGTGCCGCTACGTCCCCGCCTCGAAGGGTCTGCAGGCCAGCTATACGTTCAACTTCTAACCGCTTCGTCTCCTACCTACCGATATGATCTCTCCCAAATCTATCCTCCTGAGCTGCACGCTGCTCCTGGGCCTCACGGCCTGCGACACCGTCAGTGAGAGCGACCGCTTTAAGGGCCCGCTCAGCGTAGAGGCGAAGAAAAACGTCCTCATCGAGGACTTCACCGGTCAGCGCTGCAGCAACTGCCCCTTGGCGGCCGAACAAATCGCCTCGTTGCAACAGACCTATGGTGCTGAGCGTGTCATCGCCGTCTCCATTCACGGCGGCAGCTTGGCCGTAGACGAGAGCACCTCCGCCATCGGTTTGGCCAATGCCCAAGGGCAGGACTACAACAAGCACTGGGGCATCCAGAGCTGGCCCAAGGGCTTGATCGACCGTCAGGGCGGCGCCATCGACTTCGAGCAATGGGCCGCCGCCGTGGTCAGCCGCTTCAGCGTGACGCCCAAGGTCGACCTCTCCGTCTCCCCCATCGACTACGACCCCGCCACGCGCACACTCACCCTCACCACCCGCGCCAAGGGCGAGGCCAACGTCACGGGCCGCCTCCAGGTGTGGCTCACCGAGAGCGGCATCACTGCACCCCAAGTGCTCCCCACCGGCGGCACCAACCGCAACTACGTGCACAACCACGTGTTCCGCGCCTCAGTCAACGCCCCCTACGGCGACGAGCTCACGCTTACCGAGGGAGGCGTGGAGGTCAATAACTATACCATCACGCTCAAAGACAAATGGGCCGCTGACAAGATGAGCCTCGTGATCTTCTTCTGGAACGATCAAGACGGCGTCATGCAGGTCATCGACCAGGCTGTCCTATAACCCATCAACTATCACGACTTTATTCGCAATTATGAAGAAAATTTTATCTCTTCTTCTCTTTGCCACTCTCGGTATCACCGCCCTTCCCGCTCAGGTGACCGTCACCTGCGAGGGCAAGCCCGTCAACGACGGCGACGTACTCACCTTCTATGCTCACGAAGATGAACTCTTCGGCACCATCGAAGCCAAGCCCGGCACCGAGGATGCCAACGACGTCAACCCTTACGCTTACGACCCCATCATCACCCCCGCCAGCTACCCCTACACCTTGACCGTCACCGTCACTACGAGCGACAATGCCAAGAACGGCGGCGTAAACTGGTGCGGCATCACTACCAACTGCGCCGACATCATCGGCGGCAAGGAAACGCGCACCAATACCTTGGTCGGCTTGCCCGCCAACATGAACATGCACGGTTCCTTTAAGAAGAATGACTTCAAGACCCTCACCGCTGACGTGGAGGTGAAGAACGGGCTGAAGACGCTCATCACCTTCACCGAGAAGTTTGTCTACACCGACAAGCCCGTTGCCGGTCTCACCGAGACGGTGGCTGCCAACGCCCTTACCCTCAACGGCACCACCCTCAGCTACGGCTTCCCCACCGCCGCCACCCACACAATCAGCCTCTATGGTGCTGACGGCAAGCTCGCCAAGACCTTCACCACCACCGCCCAGCGCGGCAGCGTAAGTCTCGCAGGCCTTGGTGCCGGTGTCTACGTCTACGCCATCACCGAGGGATCTACCACCCTCAAGGGCGGCAAACTCCTCCTGCGCTAAAAGCGCCCCCTACTTCCCGACACAAAACATCACACACAGCTTATGAAACATCTTTTACTCACACTTTCCGCTGCTGGTCTGCTGACATTGCCGACCACAGCGCAGCGTCTCATCAACAACCCCACGCAGCCCGCCGCTACGCAGGCTATCAGCCACAAGCGCAGCAATGCACTGGCCGACCTGAGCATGGGTAAGGTAGCCGTTAAGCCTATCATGCTCAGCAAGGCCATCGCGCCGGCCAAGCGTACCCTCGCCACCGCTGCCTCACAGCGCTCGACCAAGGAGCTCTCTTACCAGGTAAACGGCACAGAGACCCAAAACATTAGCCCCATCGCTATTTTCAAAAAGGGTGAACTGGCCCAATATGGTTGCGACGGCTATGGTTTGGCCTCAGCCTTCTACGGCGATATGCTCTCACGCTACGTTGGCAACACCATCAGCAAGATCAATTTTGCCTGCTGGAATGCCACCTACTCCAACATGATTGTCTTCATCCTCGATGCCCGAACTCTCAAGATGGTGTGGAACAAGTCTGTGAGCAATCCCAAGACGATGGACCTGAACTCACAGGATGTCATGGCCGGAGAAGTCAATAGCGTAGACTGCAACTATGTCATCAAAGACGCTACCCCGCTCTTAATCGGTTGGATGGCGACCAGCTCGCCCCGCTCAACCGATGCGGCCGGTGGTACATACGATGTCATCATGCCCTCCTACGACGACAATACGGGAGCCGGTGAAGGTGCCTATATCTTCGGCCATACCGCCAAGGGACAATACGACATTCTCACCACAGCCTCCGACGTACAAGATCAGCAAGGCAATTCCTACACGGTTTCCGCCTACATCACCATCGAGACGACGGGCGACAACGGCCTGAAGCATGTTGATGCCAGCGCCCTTTCGACTTCTTACGCCCGCGGCCTCATCTCTCTCGACAACGCCACAAGCACCGTAGCCGTCTCCAATATGGGCCTCACACCGATCAGCTCCTTCGACTACACCTTTGACGTCAACGGCCAAACCAAGAGCGGCACCTATACATTCAAGACTCCTGTCGGCTTCTACCAGTATGGCTCCGCACAACTTGCTTCGCCCCTTGACAAGACGGCCGGCTCCGCATCAGGTACCTTCACCGTCACCAAGGTCAACACCGTGGCTGACGAATACACCGCCAACAAAGACAACGTAGTCGGTTACAACGTGCTTTCCCTCAACAAGGGCTACAACCGTGTGCCTGTCGTCGAGGAGTTTACCAGCACCACTTGCGGCTGGTGCCCCTACGGTCTGGCCGGTCTCAAGCGCACAAGCGAGGCACTGGACGGCAATGTCGTGCTCATCGGCATACACACCGACTACAACACGCAATACGGCAAAGATCCCTTGTTGATCGAGGGCTATAAGAACTTTGTAAAGAAGGTTGCCACCACATTCCCCTCCGTGATAGTCAACCGTGAATATACCGGCCATGCCTACTTCGACGCCCCCACGCTCGCAGCACACGCCGCCACCGACCTTGCCGAGGCCAACATGGTCGTTACCAGCGGTGCCATGCCCACCGACAGCCTGACCAAGACCTTCGACGTCACGACGAAGCTCACCTTCGACGGCAATGCGCCTAAGGACACTTACGGCCTGGCATACGTCGTCACGGAAGACGACGTGACGGGCGTCAGCCAGCTCAACTACTTCAAGACACAGTTCGAGCAATACAAGAAGCAGGGCTATTCTGAGGAACGTATTCTCAATGCTCTCGGTTGGGACAAGGACACTACTCTCACCGTTTATGCTAAGACCGGCACCTACGACCGCAAGACCGGCGCCTACTGGTTTAAGCCGACCTTCGACCACGTAGCCACGGGCATCTCCTCTTGGGACGGCTCCGCAGACCTGCTGCCCGCTATCGAGGCCGGTAAGGAGATCACAATCACCAAGAAGGTGACCATCCCCACCCGTACCACGCCGGCGGTCAACAACAAGAACCTCAAGGTGGCCGTGCTCCTGATCAACCAGACGACAGGCCTCATCGTTACCGGTGCCCAGGTAGCTCCGTCCGAGACCTCTAATCCTACGAGCATCGACCAGGCCTCGACGGCCGGCACGGCTGAGATCGCTGTCGCTAACGGTGCCTTCACCGTAAAGGCCGCCAACGCTACGGCTCAGGTATTCACTGCCGACGGCAAGCTCGTCAGCAGCGCTACCGTCAACGGCGAGGCTTCACTGCCCACCTTCGGCAAGGGCGTCTTCGTCATCCGCGTAACGGAGGGCAGCCACGTCACCACGCAGAAGGCCGTCTTCTAATAGTTCTCCACACACTGACAAGTCCACCCGAGACTTGTTAGCTTGACACCAACCCGCCGTCAGTGGCAGCGCACCGCGCACCGCTGACGGCGGGTTTCGTTTAGGCAGTCGGCTGCGCCCCGTCGCCTCCCTTCATCGAGCCCCCTGCAAAAGAACTTCTGAGAATTAAGCCCTACTGCCCGTCTCTTTGATGGAGGGCAGAGGGAGTTGCGGAATCGGCAGATGGTCGTGCTGTCGGGTACGTCATACTCAAGGCCAATGCCTGCAAACCTGCTAAAAGAGAGGCGGTCATTCACCTGATCTTCAATCTCTCCGTCGCTCAATCCATACCATACACGCAAAAGCTCGATGCGAAAGAGCACGAGGCTGTCATAGGAGGGGCGTCCGTCCTTTTTGCGTTTAGGCTTCAGACGTGCCGTATCAAAAATACGGTGGACGGCTTCCCAATCAATCAGTCGGTTGGTCTGATTAAAGAACCGGGAACGTATCTTGCGGCGGCTTGCGCTATAATCAGCAAAACTGTAGGTGGAAGTCCTGATTTTCATGTGATAAAGATACTAAGAATCCCGCATATAAGCAAATCCTCCGTCTACTTTTGCAGAGGTCTCTCATCATGCGATGCCTCCCTCACGCCATGGTGGCATATTCGCAGGGCCAAGTCTGACAGGCCATGCAGACACGCCCTTTTTCCCCAACAAGCGGGTAACAATCGGGCGAAATGCCCTACTTTCGCACTAGCTTAGACGCCTTGAAACACGCACGGCGCTTCACCACATTCCCCACCCAAATGAACAAAATCATCGCTGCCGCCCTCAAGGCCGGCCACGCCATCATGGACATCTACTCCCGGCCACAGGCTGACCTGGAGATTACGCATAAGGCAGACCACTCGCCCCTGACCCTCGCCGACCGCCGTTCCAACGAGATCATCAGCGAAGCGCTGGCGGCCTGCTCCCCCTACCCTGTGCTCAGCGAGGAGGGACAGCATCTGCCCTACGAAGAGCGCAAGGACTGGCACCGCCTCTGGGTCGTCGATCCGCTCGACGGCACAAAGGAATTCATCAAGCACAACGGGGAGTTTACCGTCAACATCGCCCTCGTCGAAGACGGCACGCCCATCTTCGGCGTGATCTATGCCCCGGCCTTGAAACGCCTCTACTGGGGCGGTCGCGAAGAAGGGGCTTTTACGGCCACGGTGGCCGAAGGTGCCGATGCCCCCGGCACAGCCACGGCGCTTCATCCCCAGCCTCAGCCGGCCGGCGCTCCCCTACGCATCGTGGCCTCACGTTCCCACCTCTCTCCCGAGACAGCGGCCTTTATCGACCGCCTTCGCCAGACCCACGGTGAGGTCGAGACGGTGAGTGCCGGCAGCTCGCTCAAGCTCTGCCTCGTAGCCGCAGGGCAGGCCGATGTCTATCCCCGCCTGGCCCCCACGATGGAGTGGGACACGGCAGCCGGCGATGCCATCGCCCGCGCGGCAGGCTGCCAGGTGACCGATGCCGCCAAGGGCACGCCCCTCGTCTACAACAAGCCCGACCTCCACAATCCCTTCTTCATCGTCAGTCGCCGCTAACTTGGCCCACATCTCCGAACGACCATGCCGATACAATCTCTCTTCGTCCTCCTCATCCTCATCCTGCTGATCATCGCGCTGATCAAAGACCGCATGCGCCCGGGCCTTGTGCTTTTCTCGGGCGCCGTCGTCTTTATGTGTGCGGGGATCATTACGCCGAAGCAGCTACTCGAAGGCTTCTCCAACAAGGGCATGATCACCGTAGCCTTGCTCTTCCTCGTGAGCGAAGGCATCCGTCGCACGGGTGTGCTGGAGAACGTGCTGCGCCGCCTCATGCCCCATGAGGACAAGCCGAAGCTCACGCGCGTGCAACTGCGCATGCTGCCGACGATTTCCTTCATCTCGGCCTTCCTCAACAACACGCCCGTTGTCGTGATCTTCGCCCCGATGATCAAGCGCTGGGCCGAGAAACACCACATACCCGCCACCCGCCTGCTCATCCCCCTCTCTTACGCCACCATCTTGGGCGGTACGTGTACGCTCATCGGCACGAGCACCAACCTCGTTATTCACGGCATGGTGATCGACGCGGGCTTCAAGGGTTTCACGATGTTCGAGCTAGGTAAGGTGGGCCTCATCATCACTGTCGTAGGCCTCATCTATCTTTTCATTGCCTCCCCCCGTCTACTGCCTGCCGAACGCGTCAGCCGCGACGACGTGACGACGGGGGAGGAGAAGAGCCTCGGCCTGCAGCGCATCGAGGTCGTGCTCGGTGCCCGCTTCCCCGCCATCAACGCCCGCATCGCCGACTTTGACTTCAAGCGGAAGTATGGGGCCGACATCCTCGAACTGAAGCGATCGGGCACCACTTATGCCATGCCCCTCCTGGCCCGGAAACACTTCCGCGAGGGCGACACCCTCGTGTTGCTGGCCGATGATGCCTTTATGCATAACTGGGGCGACTCCTCCTTCTTTCTCATGGTCTCCGACGGCAAAGAGCCCGAACCGACCCTGCCCCGCTGGAAGCGCCGCCTTTCGCTCGTATTGCTCGTCCTGATGATTATCGGCGCCACGGTGGGCGAACTTCCCGCCGTCAGCGCCGCCCTGCCGGGGATGAAGCTCGATATGTTTTTCTTCGTCTGCGTCGTAACGGTCATCATGGCCTGGCTCAACATCTTCCCCGCGCGGAAGTATACGAAGTTTGTCTCCTGGGACATCCTCGTGACCATCGCCTCGGCCTTTGCCATCAGCCGCGCGATGCAAAACTCCGGCATGGCAGACGCCGTGGCCCGCTTTGCCATCGACCTGAGCCATGATTGCAGCCCCATTGTCTTGTTGGCGGTGGTCTTCCTCATCACCAACATCTTCACGGAGTTCATGACCAACAATGCCGCCGCAGCCCTAGCCTTCCCCATCTCCCTCTCGCTGGCCACGGAGATGGGCGTCAGCCCGACGCCCTTCTTCGTAACCATCTGCATGGCGGCTTCGAGCAGTTACAGCACGCCGATCGGTTATCAGACCAACCTCATCGTGCAGGGTATCGGTAACTACCGCTTTGCCGACTTCACGCGCATCGGTCTGCCGCTCAACATCATCGCCCTCATCCTCACCGTCACGCTCGTGCCGCTCTTCTGGCCCTTCTGAGATAACAGACGCACTCCACCGTTTCGCTATGCACCACCTTCTCTCCCTTCCGCCCGATGTGGCGGGTTCCTTCCATCAACTCTCCGGCCTCCCGCCCGAAGGCTTCTATTGTACGTCCGACCCCGTAGGTTGCAAACTCGGTTCGGGTGGCGGCACAGCTTGGCTGCTTGCCTCAGCCCATGCCGATGAGGGGGAAGGGCAGCCCTTCGACGAATGGCTGGGCCGAGAGAAGCGCATCCTCCTCCATGCCGGAGGACAGAGTCGCCGCCTGCCGGCCTATGCGCCGAGCGGCAAGTTGCTCACGCCCGTTCCCGCCTTTCGCTGGGAACGCGGACAATGCATCGGCCAGACGCTGCTCGACCTGCAGCTGCCCCTCTACCACCGCATCATGGCCATGGCGCCCGCCACGCACCACACCCTCGTGGTGAGCGGCGACGTGCTGATCCGCGCCACCGAACCGCTCCAGGCAATTCCCGGGGCCGATGTAGTGTGCTACGGCCTTTGGGGCGATCCCGACGAGATCAGCCGCCACGGCGCTTTCGTCATTGACCGCCACCACCCCGACAGCCTCGACTTCATGCTCCAAAAGCCTTCGCCCCGCGAACAGGCCGCCCTCACACCGACCCACCTCATCCTGATGGACATCGGCGTATGGCTCCTCTCCGACCGCGCCGTGAAGCGGCTCATGGAGCGCACGCGCCGCAGCGAAGGCGCCGCCGCCGAAGCAACCCCCGGCGGTCACAACCTGCCGCTCCCCGCGACCTACGACCTTTATAGCGAGTTCGGCTGCTCCCTCGGCGCCAACCCTTCCCGCCCCGATCCCTTGCTGGCCGACCTCACCGTGGCCATTCTCCCCCTGCCGGGAGGAGAGTTTTATCACTTCGGCACAGGCCCCGACATGCTGGCATCGACGGTGGCACTTCAAAATCGCGTGAAAGATCAGCGGCGCATCCTCCAGCGCAGTGTCAAACCTCAGACCTCGGTCATCACGCAAAATACCCGACTCCTACGCCGACCCGATGCGACCAACAAGGACATCTGGATCGAAAATGCATACATCGGCGCCGACTGGAACTACACGGAGCGCAACATCCTCACGGGCATTCCAGCCAACGACTGGCGCGTCAGCCTTGCCCCCGGTCAGTGTCTCGACATGGTGCCCGTCGGCAAAGGGGGATGGGCGGTGCGCCCTTATGGCTTCGACGATCCCTTCCGCGGCGCCGTAGCCGATGATGCCACGCGCTACCTCGGTCAGCCGCTGAGCGAGTGGCTGGCGGCACGCGGCATTGAGATAGGAAGCGACCTGTCCGCAGAGACCGACCTGCAGCAGGCCCGGCTCTTCCCCGTCACTGACAACCCCGCAGAGATTGAGCGCCTGATCGGCTGGTTCCTCTCCGACACGCCCGCCCCCGCCGTTACCACGCTTTGGCGCAACCTGCCGCGCCGTTCGGCTGACGAACTCTCAGCCGAGGCCAACCTGCCGCGCCTCTTCGCCCAACGCAGTGCACTGCTCAAGGAGGCGCTCCCCGTCTTGGCAAGCCACTGGGAGCGGAGCATCTTCTACCAGCTTAACCTCAAAGACCTGGCCCGCCGTTATGGCGACGAGGCGCTCCCCCAGCCTGCTCCCCTACCCCTCGAAGCGCCGCTGATGACGCGCATCCACGATGCCATGTTCCGGGCTGAGGTGCTGCGCAAGACAGACCGCCCCCTAGCGGCCCGCCACGAGGCGGAGGCTTTCGTCCTCTTGCGCGAAGGGTTGACGGGCACGGTCTGCGCCAACCGCTCCCTACCCCACAAGGCGGTCTGCGATGACCAGATCGTCTGGGGACGCAGCAGCGTTCGCATCGACCTTGCCGGCGGCTGGACCGACACGCCGCCCTACAGCCTCACCACGGGAGGCAATGTGGTCAACATGGCCATTCTGCTCAACGGCCAGCAGCCCCTACAGGTCTACGTCAAACCCGCTCACGAACGGGCCATCATCTGCCGCTCCATCGACCTCGGTGCCATGGAACGCATCGAGACCTACGAAGAACTCGCTGCCTTCAACCGCGTGGGCTCGCCCTTCTCCATTCCCAAGGCTGCCCTGGCGCTGGCAGGCTTCCTGCCGCAATTTTGCGAACAGACTTTCCCCGACCTCCGCACCCAGCTCGAAGCCTTCGGCTCGGGTTTGGAGGTCACGCTCCTCTCGGCCATTCCCGCCGGGTCGGGACTAGGCACGAGCAGCATCCTCGCCGCCACGGTACTGGCGGCACTGGCCGACTTCTGCGACCTCACATGGGACAAGAATGAGGTTTGCCGACGCACCCTCGTGCTCGAGCAACTCCTCACCACGGGCGGCGGCTGGCAGGATCAGTACGGCGGCGTCTTCCCGGGCATCAAGTTGCTCCAGACAACGGAAGGGTTTGACCAAAACGCCGTGGTGCGCTGGCTTCCCGACACGCTCTTCACCGACCCCGCCCTGAAACCCTGCCACCTGGTCTACTACACGGGGCTGACGCGTACGGCCAAAAACATCCTTGCGGAGATCGTCCGCGGTATGTTCCTCAACAACACGCGCCACCTCGAACTCCTAGGGGAGATGAAACAGCACGCGCTGAGCCTCTTCGATGCGATCGAACGCAACGACGCCGATGCCTACGGCCGCTTGCTCCGCACCACGTGGGCACAAAACCAGGCGCTGGATGCCGGCACCAATCCGCCGCAGATCGCGGCACTCTGCCGGCGCATCGACGACCTCTGCGCAGGCTACAAACTCCCCGGTGCGGGAGGCGGCGGCTTCCTCTATATGATGGCGAAGGATGTCGAAGCCGCTGCACGGATTCGCCGCATCCTCACCGAAAGTCCCCTCACGCCCAACGCCCGCTTCGTCGAGATGAGTCTCTCGAAGACGGGCCTTCAGGTTAGCCGCTCGTAAGGCGATAGCGGGTGTCAACTCCACGCGTTTGCCAACTGCCCGTGAGCTAGCCTTCTCACATAAAGTCTCACCTCTAACGTTCCTTCGAGACATTCGTTACTCCATGCTCCGCAAGCTCTTCCTCCCCCTCATGTTTCCCCTGGCGCTGCCCCTCTCGGCACAGCTCAAGGTGGCCGTCTTCTCCCTCAACGACTTCCACGGCGCCTTCGTGCGCAACGATGCCAAGCACATTGCAGGCGCCCCCGCCGTTCTCCAGACGCTCGACTCGCTCAAGCGCGTCTATCCCTACCACGTCACGGTCTCGGCGGGCGACAACTTCGGCGGTTCCTACTTCTACAACGCCACGCACGGACAGCTGCTGCCGATCTTCTTCAACGACCTCGGCATCTCCCTCTCCGCCGTAGGTAACCACGAGTTTGACGACGGCCAGCGGAGCCTTGCCGAGAAATGGGCCGCCACGCCGGGGCGTCCTGCCGGTTGGGATCTGACCTACGTCTGCGCCAACGTGCGGGAGAATCAGACGGGACGCATCCCCGCCTTCGCTCAGCCGGTGGCCTCGGTGCCCGTTGCCCTGCCGGGCGGCAAGACGCTGCGCATAGCCTTTGCCGGCCTCATCACCTCATCGACCCCCCAACAGGCTAGCGTGCGCAAACTAGCCGGTCTCTCCTTCGACGGCAACTATCCCGCCGTGCTCGACTCCGTGTTGGCGCTACCCGAAGGCAATCTCATCAAAGAGGCCAACCTGCGCCTTCTCCTCACCCACATCGGATCGCGCATGAATGCGGCTGGACAACCGGAGTGGGACGACAAAGACTCCGCACGCCTCGCCGCCCTCAACGACCCGCGCTGGCAGGGCTTCATCTCGTCTCATAGCCACAAGCGCGTCTGCGGCTATATCAACAAGGCACACTACCCCATCGTGCAGGGGAAATGGCACGGCGACTATATCAGCGCCCTCATTGCCGAGGTCGACACGACGACCCTGCAGGTTACCCGCGTGACGCCCCATTCCTTCCCCGTCACGCCCAAGGCCACCCTCTCGCCCGAGGCGACCCGCCTACAGGGGCGCATCGACAGTCTCTTGGCCCACACGCGAACGGCGGGAGGCACGCCGATCGGCGAGGTGCTCACCGAGGCTAGCCATGAACTCATCCACGACCGCGATGACAAATATCGCCAGAGCGAGGTCGGAACGCTTGTTTGCCAGGCCTACGCCGAGGCTTACCGCAAGGCGGCCCGACTTGACGCGGCAACCCCCATCATCGGTTGCAGCCACTTCGGCAGCATCCGCGCGGGTTTCGCCAAGGGCCCCGTCAGCGTGCTCGACGTCGGCGAGGCACTCCCCTTCGCCAACAGCCTGCGCGTCTTCAGCCTCACGGGCAAGCAGCTGCAGGCACTCGTCGAGTTTGGCCTCCATAACCAACGCTACGGCTGGCTGCAGACGGGCAACCTCCGCGTCACCCAAAACGCCGACTCCCACGTCACCGCCCTGGCCTATGTCAGCCCCGACAGAAAGCACACCACCCTCGTCAAACCTAAGGGTAAATATTTCCTCGTGGCAGACGACTTCATCACCCACGGCGGCGACGGCTACGCTCCCTCCTTCTTCCCCGATGCCGACGAGGTGAAGGTCGAAGGACTTCCCCTCACGACTGATGCCTTCATCAACTTCCTGCGCGGCCACAAGGCGTTGTAAGCACAACGCATCGCCTTCTCGGAAATTCTATAAGCCTTCCCGCTCCGCGGAGCAGGCGACTTGTTTTGCCGACATGCCTGCCGCGCGCCGAGGTAAGCCTTTACCGTCAGGAAATGAAGTACTAGGACTATAAACGGAAAAAATCCGTCAATCTGTCAAGCTCCTGACAGAATACATTGTCAGTCAATGGATTACATTTCTATCAGAACCAAATTTCTGTCAGGGAAATGTCAGTTTTCTGTCAGTCTTCTGTCAATCTCTGACGCTAGCCGATGGCTCATGCTCCCCTCGGGCGCTGACATTTCCCTGACAGAAAACTAACAGATTCCTGACAGAAAGCTGACATTTCTTTTGTCTAACTATCGACAGATGCAATTGAATCTCAGCGGATTACATTGCAGCACTGACAGATTGACAGGAAAAAACGAAAACTTTCCTATTAGGGTAGTACAGCCGTCCCCCCCCCGCAACGGCCCCGCACGATCCCGACTTAACCCCTCCAAGACGCTCACTCCATGGCCCTCTTCTCCCTCCCTCCCGGTTCGCCCCGCTGCGACATCGACCTCACCATGTTTCTCAAACCCGGCGAGACGGCGCCGACTACGAAGGTGCTCAAACGATCGATGGCGCCGGAGTGGTTTATGCAGAGCGGCGTGCAACTCACCTGGCCCCACGCCGCCACGGACTGGGCACCGATGCTCAACGAGGTGACAGACCTCTACGTGCGGCTGGCCTTCGAGATCGCCACGCGGGAGACCCTGCTGATCGTGGCCCCCGACACCGATGCCGTGAAGAGCCTGCTCGAGCAACGCCTTCCCGCACGCGCCACGGCAAACATAATCTATAAGGAGTGCCCCACCAATGACACCTGGGCACGCGACCACGCCCCCATCACCGTGATGGGGCAAGACGGTCCCGAACTCCTCGACTTCCGCTTCGACGGCTGGGGCGGCAAATTTCCCGCCGAACTCGACAACGCCATCAACGCCCGGCTCGACGACACGCTCAAGGGGCGCCGCATCGACTGTCTGGACTTCACCCTCGAGGGAGGCAGCATCGAGACCGACGGCCTCGGCACACTGCTCACCACGGCGCAATGTCTCCTCAACCCCAACCGCAACCCGCAGCTCGACCAGGCCCACATCGAACAGCTTCTATCCGAACGCCTCGGCGTCTCCCACTTCCTCTGGCTCACCAAGGGCCATCTCGAGGGCGACGACACCGATGCCCATGTCGACACGCTCGCCCGACTCTGCCCGGGCGACGTCATTGCCTACGTGCAGTGCAAGAACCAGACCGACAGCCACTATGACGATCTCCGCGCCATGGAGGACGAACTGAAGGCCTTCCGCACGCCCGAGGGCAAGCCCTACAAGCTCATTCCCCTCCCTCTGCCCGAAGCCATCTATGATGAAGACGGCGAGCGCCTCCCCGCCACCTACGCCAACTATCTGGTGATGAACACCGTCGTCCTCATGCCCACCTATGCCCAGCCTGACCTCGACGACGAGGCAGCAGCCGCCATCCGCCGCGCCTACCCCGACCGCGACGTCGTGGGCATCGACTGCCGCCCCCTCATCCGCCAGCACGGCTCCCTCCACTGCGCCACGATGCAGTATCCCCGCGGCGTGCTTCTGACGGCTGATGCGGCGGAATGAGCCGTCCGGCTGATGAAGCCCTTGCAGGAATCGTTTCGTTCGGTTTCAATGTTTCACGGCTCGAATCGATCGCTGCGGCAAGTTTAAGCTTTGCTGCAGAATCACCTATTTCGCCCACATCGACCATCCGCCCCCTATCATTCTCTCTTTTTTAGCCCCTCTCCTAAACCACCTTATCAACCATGCCCGCTTCCACCCTCCGCGTCGGTCTCGTGCAGCAACCCTGCTCCGCCGACCTCGCCGATAACCGCGACCGGCTCGCCCGCCACATCGCCAACCTCGCCCGCCAAGGGGCTCAGCTCATCGTCTTGCAGGAGTTGCACAACACGCCCTACTTCTGCCAGACGGAAGACACCCAGCTCTTCGACCTCGCCGAACCCATCCCCGGCCCGTCGACAGACTTCTTCGGCCAGCTGGCCCGCGAGCACGAGGTGGTGATCGTCACCTCCCTCTTCGAACGCCGCGCCCCGGGGCTCTACCACAACACGGCCGTCGTCATCGAGCGTGACGGCACGATTGCAGGGAAATACCGCAAGATGCACATCCCCGACGATCCCGCCTATTATGAGAAATTCTACTTTACGCCCGGCGATCTCGGCTTTCATCCCATAGACACAAGCGTAGGACGCCTCGGCGTGCAGGTATGCTGGGATCAGTGGTACCCCGAGGGAGCCCGACTGATGGCCCTTCAGGGAGCCGATCTGCTGATCTATCCGACTGCCATCGGCTATGAGAGCAGTGACACGCCTGAGGAACAGGCTCGTCAGCGCGAGGCCTGGATCACCGTGCAGCGCGGCCATGCCGTGGCCAACGGTCTGCCCGTCATTGCCGTCAACCGCACGGGCCATGAGCCTGACCCGTCGGGCCAGACAAACGGCATCACCTTCTGGGGCAGCAGCTTCGTGGCCGGTCCGCAAGGCGAACTTCTCGCGCAGGCTGACCGCGAGACGGAGACGGAACTCCTCGTCGACGTAGACCTCGCCCGCTCCGAGCAGGTACGTCGCTGGTGGCCCTTCCTCCGCGACCGTCGCATCGAGGAGTTCGGTCCCCTCACCCGCCGCTTCATCGACTGAACAGCGGCACAGAACAAGCCCCGGCCCTTCATCGGGGAGCCGACGTGCGCCCCTAGATAAGCTAGTAAATTGTGCCCCGCAGCAAAGCGCCCGGCCTTCAGCAATGAAGGTCGGGCGCTTTGGGTGAGGAGAGGGGAACGGCTGACGTCCGTCAGGCTAGAACTTCCACTTCACATCGAAGCCGAAGTGACGGGGCTTGCCATACTCGGCGTAGCGCTGCGAGAGGTTGTCGAAGGAGAAGGTGGCGTAGCGCGAATCGGTGAGATTGCGGGCCCAGAGAGAAAGGCTGACGTCGCCGCCAAGTTCGAGGCCGAGGCGGGCGGAGAGAACCGCGTAGAAGGGCTGGGAGAAGGTGTTGGCTTCGTTCCACTGCACATCGCCCGCGCCCTTGACATCGGCACCGAGGCTCACAGCCTTGAGGAAACCGCTGCGGAGGGGCTGACGGAAGTCGGCCACGGCGCTGAAGGTGTGGGCGGGCACAAAGGGCACGCGGTTGTCGGTATAGTCCACCTTCTGCCCGGCGGCGTTGGTGCCGAGGTCGTAGTTGGTAAACACGGCGTCGGTGTAGCCGTAGGTGGCCGAGAGATTGAGGCGGTCAGCGAGCAGGAGCGAACGGAGGCTCACCTCGACGCCACAGCTGCGGCTGCGTCCGGCATTGACCGTCTCACGCCCTAGGCCCGAAGCGGCGAAGCGGGCGATCTGCTGGTCGCGCGTCTTCATATAGAAGGTGGAGAGGTCGAGCTGCAGCACACGGTCGATGAGGTTGAGGTGCGTGCCGAGCTCATAGCTCCAAGTGTACTCGGGCTTATAGTAGAGCGTAGAGAGGTCGGGCTGGGCGGGGGTGTACTGGTCGAGGGCGGCCGTCATGCCGGCGATGGCCTTATCTTTCGATGCCTGGGGAAGGGGCATGGCGTTGATGGTCTCGACGCTGAAGTCGCGCACGCCCGTCATGATGCTGCGGCGCAGCATGGTTTGGGAGAGATCGGAGTAGCTCTGGATGTTGTAGCCGCCGGCACGGTAACCCTTGGCCACGCCGAAGTAGACGTTGCCCAGGCCGCCGTCGAAGGCATAGTTGAGCGAGCCCTTGGGGAGCACCTGCCAGGAGTCGTTGTAGAGGTTGCCGTTGAGCGTCGGATCGGCGGCAAGATCCTTGCCGTTGGGATAGTAGCGGCGGAGCATCGGCATGTTGAAGTTATAGACGGTCTCCGTTGCCGTGCCCGAGGTGAGGCGCAGTTCGCGATAGTCATAGTCAAGGCGCACGCCGAGGGTCATCGAGAGACCGCCGACGAGGCGAACGGTGCTCTGATGGAAGAGGGCCGCATTGACCGAGGGCGTCTCGAGGCGGGCGGTGAAGGGAAGCGTCTCTCCGGTGAGGGCGAGCGTCATGCCCATGTTGGCCGGCAAGACGGCAGCGATCTGACGGTTGAGGAAGCTCATACCCTCGCCGTAGAAGGTAACGGGGCAGTTTGTGCGAAGGTATTGGTACATACCGAAGGCACCGGTCGTCCAGGTCCAGCGGCTGTCGCTGCGCGGGCTGCGCAGGGCGATTTCCTCAGAGACGGTGTTCATCATCTGCTTCTGCTCGAGCGAGAAGATGTCGGCCGCGGTGAAGTCCTGATCCATCAAGAGACGGTCGTCGAGGTGTTGGTAGGCGGTGAGCGAGGTCATCACCACGCGGGGTAGACGGTGCTCTACGCCGAGACCGGTGTTGAAGATGCTGCGGCGGTAGCGGCTGGGACGGTTCTGGGCCAATACCTCGTCGGTGGCCGCCTGATAAGCGCCGTCCTTGCCATAGGCTCCGAGGCGGTAATAGGGGCAGGCCCCTTCGTCGCTATACTCGTAAGAGGCCGTCCAGTCGAGCTTCACGATGTTCGTAGGCTGCCATGACCAGCGCACGCGGCCGCCACCTGC
Source organism: Alloprevotella sp. (assembly GCA_052272595.1). Lineage (GTDB taxonomy): Bacteria > Bacteroidota > Bacteroidia > Bacteroidales > Bacteroidaceae > Alloprevotella. Next base: position 39,431 of record DAVZJV010000004.1, on the reverse strand, counting down.
CTTCGAGTGGTCCTGCTTCTTGCCCGTGGCACTGTTGGTGAAGAAGCCCTCATCGCCATCGTAGTAGCCGCCAAGGCTGATGCCCATCTTGTCGGCGGGGTGGAGATAGGTGGTGAAGGCGGCATGGCCGGCAAAGTTTTCTTCCCCTGCCGCCCGAGCGCGAATGCCGGCACTCACCTCAGTCCCCTTATGGGTGATGGGGTCAGCGGTAAAGACGCGCACGAGGCCGCCCATGGTGTTGCGGCCGTAGAGGGTGCCCTGCGGGCCGCGCAGCACGTCTACGCGGTCGATACCGAGGAAGTTGAAGTCGTAGGCCGTCTTGTCGATATAAGGCACATTGTCGACGTAGAGCCCGACGGCGGGTGTTCCGATGCGGCTGCCGATGCCACGGATGTAGACGGCAGAGGTCAGGCGGCTACCATAGGCGGGCATGTAGAGGCCGGGGGCATAGGCCGAGAGGTCCTTGAGGCTGTGCGCCCCGAGGCGGTTGAGGTCTTCGCCATCGTAGAGGCTGACGCTGAGGGGCTGACGGCGGAGCTGCGCCGTCTCTTTGGGGGAGGCTACGACCACGGCCTCTTCGATGTCGAGATGGCGGATCGTGTCAGTTGCGGCCGGCTGCACGTCAATGGGTTGCGCAGCAAGGAGCAGGGGGAGAAACAACATTTTAATATAAGGTGTGTGATAATCTATTTTTCGGGTGCAAAGGTAGGAAGCCGCTGATAGGGACACAATCCTCATTTATATGGAAGAAAGGGGGGGGGCGCCCCGTCGAGCGTCTGGTCTAAAAACGCAATAAGCCCGGGGCTCAGGGGGAGCCTCGGGCTTATCTGCTTGTAATATCTAAAAACGATCGGGCTCAGAGAGCCTCGGACCTTTACTCTACGACAACCTTGCGCACAACCTTGTGGCCGGCCTCATCGATGGCCTCGATGACGAAGTTGTGGCCCCAAGCTGCGGGAAGCTTGAGAGAGGCCTTGGCCGTCTGGGCGAGGACACGGCCCTCAAGGTCGTAGACGTTGAGGTGAGCGGCACCGGCCACGTGGATGGTGCGACCGCTGACGGCAACGGTGAGGGCGGCAGCTTCAGCCTGGCTGATGCCGGTGGGCACCTTGGGCTCGCTGTCGTAGTCCATCTCGAAGACGTAGGTCGTGCCGGCCTTGCCTGAGAGGATGGTCATCTCGTTGGTGTCGATTGCGAAATCGGCAGGCTTGCCATCGATGGTGAGCTTGGCATACTTCAGACCGCTGTTGATGAGGGGCATCGTCTGGCCCTGGTTGTTGACGAGGGTGATGCGGGTGGCCTTGCCGTCCTTCCACTCGGCAGAGACGGTGAAGTCCTTCACGGTCTTGAGACCAGTGTAGCTACCGGCCTTCCATGCGGTGGGCAGGGCGGGCAGCACGCGGATCGTGTCGCTATTGCTCTGAAGGAGCATCTCGGCGATGCCGGAGCAGGCTCCGAAGTTACCATCGATCTGGAAGGGCGCGTGCATGTCGAAGAGGTTGTAGCAAACACCGGAACCGCCGGCAGAGTGGCGCAGGGCGTTGTTCAGGATGGTGCGTGCGTGGTCACCGTCGAGAGCGCGTGCCCAGAGGTTGATCTTCCAACCCATCGACCAGCCCGTAGCACCGTCGCCACGGAGCTTCATGCTGTTGACGGCCCACTGGAACTGCTCCGTGCCCGGGTGAACCTGGCTGAAGGGATACATACACATGAGGTGAGACATGTGGCGGTGGCCGTTCGCGCCCTTGGTGTAGGAGCTGTACTTCCACTCGCGGAGGATGGGCGTGCCACTAGCAATGGCATCGGTGCCCCAGTTGCCGGTGTAGGTCTCGCTGTGGAGGCCCTTGTCAAGATGTTCGTAGCGGTCCTGGAGCTTGGTGTAGTCGGCATCGCTGATGCCAGCCTCATTCTGACCGAGCACGTCGATGGCGCTGAGCGTATTGGCAAAGAGTTCTGCCACGAGCTGCTGGGCGTGTGCCACACCGTCCTCGGTAGGTCCGTGCTCAGGCGACCACTCGTTGGGTGCCTCGTAGGTGCCGTCGGATGCCTTCTTCAGGCGGTCGATCCAGAACTGCGTAGCACTGAGCATCGTGGGGAAGGCCTTCTTGAGGTATTCCTTGTCGAGGGTGAAGCGGTAGTGCTGCCAGAGGTGGGTGCAGTACCATGCGTTGGCAATCACATAGCTCTTGGCGAAGGTGGAACCGCCACCGAAGATGTTGTTCTCCGTCCAGCAGGTCCAGCCGCGGTTCTGGCTCACTTCCTTAGCATATTTGCGCCACTCGGGACGCTCCGTAGCCATCTTGGTGATGTAGTTGAGGAAGGGCAGGTGGAGCTCGCTGAGGTTGGTGGGCTCGGCGGGCCAGTAGTTCATCTGCACGTTGATGTTGGAGTGGATGTCGGCGTTCCAGGCGGGGACGGTGATGTTGTTCCAAATACCCTGGAGGTTGGAGGGAAGATCCACGCCGCGAGACGAACCGATCTCAAGGTAACGGCCATAGGCGAAGTAGAGGCGCTCGAGCATGAGGGCCTGATCGCCCTTGCCGCCGTTGTACTTGTCAACGAGGGAGTCGGTGGGGATGATGTTCTTCGTGCCTTCGAGGTTGAAGCTAACGCGGCCCATGAGGCTCTGGAAATCCTTCACATGATCGGCATAGAGCTCCGTCCAACCCTTGGCGGCAGCGTCGTTGACGCGTGCCTGGATGGTAGAGGGAAGCTGTGCGGTGTTGCTGATATAGGTATCATTGCTGTTGTCGAAGTCGGTTCCGCCGGCCAGGAGCACGAGCACCTCATTGGCACCCTTGACCTCAATGCCCTTGTCGGTCGTGGTGACCGTACCGCCGGTGGCCACGACCTTGAAGCGGGCGTCGTAGCTGACGGTGTTGAGCTTGCCGCTCATCGTGCCCTCGCCGTCGGCATAGGTCACGCCCTTACGGAAGCTGCCGCTCTTCATGGTGAATCGCAGGCTGATTTGGCCCTCCTTGTCGGCCGTGTAGTGGGCGGCTACGACGCGGGCGGGATGGCTGGCGATGTACTCACGGGTGTAGGTCACGCCAGCCTTGTCCTTAAAGGAAGTCTTGCCTGTAGCGGTGGTGAGGTCGAGCTGACGGTAGTAGTCCGTAGCGCCGCCGTCAGAGGCATAGGTGAAGGCATCGCTGAGGTTTTCGGCATAGACGGAACCAAAGTTCTCATACTTACCATAACCCGAACCGCCGCCGGAGAGGTCGGTGGACTTACCGGTCCAGAGGGTCTTCTCGTTGAACTGGATCTCGTCCTTGGCTACGCCGCCGAAGAGGCTGGCGCCAAACTGGCCGTCGCCGATGGGGAGGGCATATTCCATCCAGTTGGAGTAGCCCTGACTGCCGGAGTAGAGCTTGGCGGTGGTGGCAGGTTCGGTGTACCAGAGCGTGAGGTCGTGCTCAGGCACATAACCCTTGATGCCGGTCGTCTTGAAGTCGGCATAGGTCATCTTGGCGGGGTCGATGAAGACCAGCTTATTATTGGCGTCGCCCGTGTCCCAGAAACCGATGGTGTTGGTGTTGCCCGGCGTGCCCCAGAGGTTGCAGCCTTTGCCAGCACCAATCTTGTTGGAAACGATCTCGAAGTAGCCGTCGCCGGTGATGAGCTTGAAGCCCTGAGGATCCTCCGTATCGCTCACACGAAGCGGGTTGGGGTTCTGACCGCCCACACTGCCGGTGTCAAATGCCTTGTCGCTGACATTGATGTACTTGCCCGTCTTGCTGACGATCTGGAACTTGTCCGTCGTGCCGACGAGCTTCCAGAGCTGGCCGTTGACAGGGTCGGCGGAATAGACGCGCACGAGGTCTTCGCCCTCGGTGGAACTGATGCCCCAGGTCTGGTTGTTGCGGAGGAAGGAGATGAAATAATACTGATCCTTATCCTCCGTAGAGAAGGTGGGGGGACCGAAGACTTCAGCCTCCGTTTCGATGAAGAAGAGCTGGTTGTTGGGGTCGCCCGCTGTCCACTCGCCCAGTTGCTTGCCGACGCCGGTGCCGCCGTCCTGATTGAGGTTTCTGCCGCCGATACGCTGGATCTCCCAAATCTCGTCCTCATTGCCCTTGACGAGCTTGAGGTTGACAGCGTCGCTCGCCGTCTTGGAGGACTGGAAGCGGCTGTCCTTAAAGGTGATCCAGAAGCCGGCCGCGCTTTTCATCTTAAAGCTGTTCTGCGTGCCGATAAACTGGAAACGCTGGGAATTGCCCGACTCTGCCGCCACGGTGCCGCACTTGCCGCCAGCCCCGTCGGAGAGATAGGCATTGCCTGTGGAGAACTGTACGGCATACCACTTCGGAGCGGCTTCCGTAGAGAATTCAGGCAAAGCGCTCTGCGCCCAGGCCGTCATGACGGCAAAGAGCGCAAAGAAGAAGAGGGTAAATTTCTTCATGTCTGAGGATTACTATTAATAGATGGATTAAAATGAATTTGCTGGATTGGCATGCCCATTCCGGCGGGGAAAAGTCCCGGAGGTTTAACCCGATCAAACGGACGGGGCACAACTTGCGAACAAAGATAGCCATTCCCCACGATATAAGGCAAGTCCGCGCTTTTTTTTCATCGAAAAGGGAGTTTTTGGGCGGACAGGGGCACGGCCGGTGCAGCACGGAGGAGGGTGTCGGCAGCGCCGTTAAAAAATTTATCTTGCAGCCCTGCCCGCTATCCTGACCTTTTGTGTACCTTTGTCGTGTGAGCAATCTGTCGGCCCGCACGGGCGGGTCCGGCCGCTCCGTTCTGCTGAATCAAAACATCTACACATACACTATCTTACAACAAAGTAGCTACCATGACTTTGATCAAATCTATCTCCGGTTTCCGCGGCACGATTGGCGGCCGCACCAGTGACACGCTCAACCCCGTCGACATCGCCAAGTCTGTATCGGCCTATGCTTCGCTGCGCGATCAAGTGGTCAACCGCAAGTATCGCCGCAAGATCGTGGTAGGCCGCGATGCCCGCATCTCGGGCGAGATGGTGAGCCACGTAGTCTGCGGTACGCTCATGGGCATGGGCTTCGACGTAGTCAACATCGGCCTGGCCTCAACCCCGACGACCGAGCTGGCCGTTACCATGGAGCGCGCCTGCGGCGGCATCATCATCACCGCCAGTCACAACCCCCGTCAGTGGAATGCTCTGAAATTCCTCAACGAGAAGGGCGAGTTTCTTCCCCCCTCGGAGGCTCAGGAAGTTGTGCGCCGCGCCAACGCCTGCGACTTTGAGTTTGCCGACGTCGATAGCTTGGGCTGCTACACGAAGAACTTCAGCTACGACCAGCGCCACATCGAGCTGGTCAAGGAGCTCGAACTCGTAGACGTCGAAGCCATCCGCCGCGCCCACTTCACCGTGGCAGTAGATACGATCAACTCGGTCGGCGGCATCATCCTGCCCAAGTTCCTCGGCCAGCTCGGCGTGACCCAGATCACGGGCATCAACACCGAGGCCACCGGCGACTTCGCTCACAACCCCGAGCCTCTCAAGGAGAACCTCACCGAGATCCGCAACCTCATGCGCAAGGGCCGTCACGACATCGGCATCGTCGTCGATCCCGATGTAGACCGTCTGGCCCTCGTCTGCGAAGACGGCTCGATGTTTGGCGAGGAAAACACCCTCGTGGCCTGCGCCGACTACGTGCTCCAGCACACCCCCGGCCCCACGGTGAGCAACCTCTCATCAACCCGCGGTCTGCGCGACGTGACGGAGAAGTATGGCTGTAGCTATACGCCCGCCGCTGTCGGCGAGGTGAACGTGGTGACGAAGATGAAGGAGACCGGCGCTGTCATCGGCGGCGAAGGCAACGGCGGCGTGATCTATCCCGCAGCCCACTCCGGCCGCGACGCCCTGGTCGGCATCGCCCTCATCCTGACCTACCTCGCCAAGACGGGCATGCGCGCCACGGAGCTGCGCGACTCTCTGCCGAAGTACTGCATCGCCAAGAACCGCATCGACCTCGAGCCGACGACCGACATCTTCGCCATCCTGCAGGCTGTCAAGGAACTCTACAAGGACGAGAAGGTCACCGACATCGACGGCGTCAAGATCGACTTCGCCGACAAGTGGGTACACCTGCGCAAGAGCAACACCGAACCCATCATCCGCGTCTACTCCGAGGCTCACACCATGGAGGAGGCCGATGCTCTCGGCAAGCAGATCATGGACATTGTCTATAACATGACGCAGAAGAAGTAAGGAACAGAGGATAAGGAGTCGGGCCGATAGCGATGAGGCGACCGAAGGGCCGCACGACAGTTGCCGGACCTCACTCCATGACCGCCACCCTTACCAATAAAACCGGAACAAAGGAGTCGAGAAGTTAAGCCGAATGGGGCTGGACATGCGGACACTGCCGCTCAGCTACGCCCGACTTAACTTCCCGGCTCCTTTGCTTTTGATTGCCTTCCACTCCCATTAATTCCCTCCCAATGAACCGACGCATCCTCTCCCTCTCGACCCTGCTGCTCCCCGCAGCCGCTTGGGCGCAGGGACACTACAACATCGTCTACATCATGACGGACGACCACACGGAGCAGATGATGAGCTGCTACGACAACCGCTTCGTCGAGACGCCCAATCTCGACCGCATCGCAGCGGACGGCGTGAAGTTCGTCAACTCCTACGTGGCCAACTCCCTCTCAGGCCCCAGCCGCGCCTGCATGCTCACAGGCAAGCATTCCCACAAGAACGGGTTTACAAACAATGAGCACGGCGTATTCGACGGCTCGCAACAGACCATGCCGAAGCTCCTCCGCCAGGCAGGCTACCAGACGGCCATCATCGGCAAGTGGCACCTCGTCTCCACGCCGACCGGCTTCGACTTCTGGAACATCGTGCCCGGCCAGGGTGACTATTACAACCCGACGTTCATCAACATGGACGGCTCTGAGACCATCGAGAAGGGTTACCTCACCAACATCGTCACAGATAAGGCCATCAACTGGCTCGAGCATCGCGACAAGTCGAAGCCCTTCGCCCTCTTCATCCACCACAAAGCCTGCCACCGTGACTGGCTGCCGGAGATGAAGTACCTCCGCGCCTACGAGGACAAGACCTTTGCCCTCCCCTCCACCTTCTACGACGACTACGCCGGGCGCGAGGCTGCCAAGACGCAGGAAATGGAGATTGCCAACGACAATCACATGGACCCCGTCTATGACAACAAGCTCTATACGCCCGGAGCCAAGACGCGCCTGACGGATTCCTATCTGAGCTACATCGGCCGCATGGACAGCCGCGACCGGGCGGAGTATGACTACGTCCACGACTCGATCACGCTCGACTTCCAGCAGCGGAAGCTCACGGGCAAGGCGCTGGCCGAGTATAAATATCAGCGCTATATGCGCGACTATGCCAAGGTGCTCAAGAGCCTCGACGACAACGTGGGCCGCACGCTCGACTACCTGCGCCAGGCCGGCCTGCTCGACTCTACGCTCGTGGTCTACACCTCTGATCAGGGTTTCTTCATGGGTGAGCACGGATGGTTCGACAAGCGCTTCATGTACGAGCCTTCCTACACGACGCCCCTCGTGATGATGCCCCCCAAGGGGTTCAAGGCGCGCGGCGAGATCAAGGAGCTGGTGCAGAACATCGACTACGCGCCCACCTTCCTCGATCTGGCCGGTGCGAAGATACCCTCCGACATACAGGGCGTAAGCCTCCTGCCCCTGCTGCGCGGCGACCATCCCAAGAACTGGCGCAAGAGCCTTTACTATCATTACTATGAGTATCCCGCCGAGCACAGCGTGAAGCGACACTATGGCGTGAGCACCGCCGACGGTTGGAAGCTCATCCACTTCTACAACGACATCAACGCCTGGGAGCTCTACAACCTCAACAACGACCCCGACGAGCTGCACAACCTCTACGGCCAGCCGGGAACGGAGAAGAAGACACGCGAACTCAAGCGCGAACTGATCCGTCTGCAGAAGCAGTATGACGACCAAGACGCGCTGAAGCTCAACAACGAGAAGTAAGCCCGTAGCCTCAACAAGCGAAAAACTCACCGCCGATTTCCCTGCATAGGGAGACCGGCGGTGAGTTTTTTGTTGAAGGTATTGCGAACGTCCTTAGTCTACAACGACCTTGCGCGTCAGCGTGCTGCCCGTTGTGGCAACGCGCAGGAGGTAGACGCCAGGCGTGAGGCCCTGGAGGTTGATGACCTCCTCTTGGGCACGGCGAGGCGCCGTGAGGCGGGTCGTGTGGACGGGTTTACCGTCGAGGGAGTAGAGGGTGAGGTCGGCATAGCTCTCATCGTTGTTGAAGAGGACGCGCCAAGCGCCGCGTGTCTTGTCGATCGAGACGGGGGCAGCGGTATTGAGTGCCTCGCCGATGCCCGACTGGTTGGCCAGTTCGAGCGACTTTTTGAGGCCTTCGTAAGCATCGATCTTACCATAGCCCCAGTTTGCGTTCCAACCGTTCTCATCAGCTTTACCGGTCACCGTGCTGCGGCGCCCCGTGCTCTGGAAGATGCTGAGGATCTGGTCGTAGGTCAGCGAGGGGTTAGCCTCAAGCCAGAGGGCAATGGTACCCGTCACGACAGGCGTAGCCATCGACGTGCCGCTCATGATGCCATAGTAATACTTCTTGCCGCCGACCGTCACCTGATCTACGAGTTCTGGATCCGTCTTAGAGAAGTTCTTGGCATTCTGGGAGTAGGCGGACTTAATCACACCGCCGGGGGCGGCAATGGCGGGCTTGGGACCGGGCACGATCTGCGGGCCGTTGCTGCTGAAGGCGCTCAGATAGCCCTGACGGCCGATGGTGCTGAAAGAATAGTTATTGCCGTTGAGCGACTCGAAGGACGGATTCATATTATAAGATGCCACGGCAATGGCCTTGCCGACCGAGGCTGCACCCTCGCTGACCATGTATTGGTCATCGCCGCGTGTAGCCTTGTACGTGCCGCTCTTGCTGCCGAAGACCGTGGGATAAGCCGTACCGTCTACCCAAGCATGGAAGCTGTCACCGGCCTGACCCTTAACCTCCCACATAAAGGCGGCGCTGCTCGAAGTGATTTTCAGCGCGGAGAGCACGCTGTTGAGACGGGCGCCAAAGTAAGCATACTGACGGCCGTTGGTGCTCTCGATGCCCGCATCATAGGCAGCACCGAGACTGAGCTGCGTCAGGTCGTAGCGCTTGTTGTTGGCCACAACGATTGGGGTGATGGTGAGGTGGCTCTTGCCGTCTGTGGCTGTGCCCCAGATCTCGCTGATGATGACCTGTTCGTCATTGCCCGACTGAGGCTGGCAATAGAGATAAACGGGGGTATTGGCATCCTCGATTTCGCGGTAGGCATGCATATTCTCACCACCTTCGTTGCCCATGGCAGCGACCATGATGCCGCCGGGGCCGGTGAGGGCCGACATGTTGCGGTCGTAGTCGGTCGAGCCGTCGTGAGGGCCGATGACGCCGCCGAAACTCATATTGATGACCCAGGGCATGCCGTTGGTCTCGGCATAGCTCTTGACGGCAGCGGCCTGCTTGAGGACGCTGGACTCGTCGAAGTCTGAGGAGATGAGAATGAGGCTGGCGCCCGTGGCGATGCCATAATTGTCGCTGCCCTTCACGGGGCTTCCGGCGGCAATGTTGGCCACGTGGGTGGCATGGCCCACCTCGTCGAGCAGATCGCGACGGGGCTGGCTCTGCGTAAGGCCACCGCCCGAAGCGCTGGAGCCCCAGCGCACTACGCGGTCAGCGAAGGCGGGGTGAGCATACTCAAAGCCCTGGTCGATGACGCCGATGACCACGCCCTTGCCCGTGTAGGGGGTCTCAAGGCCGGTGCCGGCGGTGATCTTGTCCACGCCGATCTCAGGGCGCACGTCACTCATCAGAGCGCGGAAGCGTCGCGGAGCACCGATAAAGTTCACGTCGCCACGACCGGCAAGGGTACGGAAGATGCGGGTGGGGAAGGTGGCTACCACCAGCTCTGACGTGATGGTTGTGGCCTCACCGCCCTGGCTCTTGACATAGGCGCTGACGGCGGCCGCATCGGTCACGGTGAGCTTGGCCGTCACGAGGCTGTCGCCCGTTACGCTCTTGACCGTGCGCAGGGGGGCAGCGGCAAAGCTCTCCGTGGCGGGAGCGGGGGAGATGAGGGCGTCAAAGGCAGCGGACCACTTACGCCCCGGATGATCCTGTGCCGCAGCGGCCAGCGAGAGACCGGCGCCGAGGGCGAGGAGGAGTGTCTTATTGTTCATCTTTGAAGATGTCTTAGTACGTTGTGTTGGTATAGTTCGTGTGTTGGCTTGCAAAAGTCGCTGCAAAGTTAGTACGAACACGGCAAAGCATAAAGGAAGGGACACATTATATATCCGACGAACCGGTCTGAGGCCCCCTGCGGCGCAAGGGGCCACGACAAAGGCGCCGGCCTCGGAACGTGGATTGTCCGGGCCGGCGCCTTCATTTATTAAAAGTAGAATTGCCGCGCGGCTCACTCAGCCGCCGATTCCGCCTCAAGCTCCGCCGCGGCTGTTGCCTGACGGCGATAGGCCAGCGGCGTGAGGGAGTAGACGCGATGGAAGGCCTTGTAGAAGGCCTGACGCGAGGCAAAACCCGAGAGCATGCCGATCTCCTCGATCGACATGGCCTGCACGCGGGGATCGAGGCTGCCAAGCAAACGGCAGGCATGGCGCAGACGCAGCGAGTTGACCAGGGCGGAATAGTTGCCACCCGTACAAAGGGCGATGGCCGCCGCGACATAGCGCGTGTTGGTCTCAAGCTCGAGGACCAGCAGACGCTCCGAATAATCGATGTTGCGGTAGCGCCCCTCCTTTGTCAGCTGTCTGACGATGCGACGGTAAAGCGCTTTGGCCCGCTCAGGATTGAGTTTGCTGTAATAAGCGGGCGTTTCGGCAGCCTCCTCCCGCCGCGGGCGCCCTGCCGCTCGCGGCCTCGGAGCCTCACTCGTTGACATCGGGCAGGGGCGAGTAGTCATGGCTATAGCGCAACATCTGGGCATCGTAGCCCTCGCTATAGTCGACGGTCACATCGGTGATATTGCCCTGGGCGTCACGCACGGCGTGGTAGACGGGATTGATAAATCCCTTGTAGGGCTTCAGCTTGAGACGCTCGTAGCGGGCGAGGATCTCCTTGTGGAGCGTGGGGTCAACCTTGACGCCGTAGGTCTCGACGAGCTTGCGGGCACCTTCATAGTCTCCCTCGCTCTTGACGCGCTGGATCTCGGCGAGCAGCTGGCCGAAGAGGCCGCGCAGGGCGGCATAGTCATTGATCTTGACATAGGTCTTGCCGCTTCGCTTCACAAGCTCTACGACCTTGTTCTTTGCGCCGTGCTCTAGGGCCCAGTGGGCGATGAGGGAACGGTTGCGCATGTGGGCCTCCTCGATGTTGTTGCCCGGCTTGATGCGCACGAGCTGGGTCATGAGGCCGTTCATCATATAGGTGTAATACTGGCTCTTATAGGCCTCGCCGTTGGGCGTGAGGCCCAGCTCGGTGAGCTTGGGGTCAGCGATGTAGTAGAGACCGAAGAGGTCGGCACGGGCTTCCTCGATGGTCGAACCATAGGCCTTGAGCGTGTCGGGATCGGTGCCGGGGAGGAGGCGGCCCGAAGCATGGCCGAGGCACTCATGGAGGTCGGTGTGGAGGTCGTCGCAGGCATCGCCGTACTGGTTGATAAGCTTGCGGGTGGCCTCATCGATGACAAACTCCTTGTCCATTCCGGAACCGTGCGCGGCCTTGTTGTAGGCATCGGTGAGATTGCCGATCGTTACGCTCTTGGAGCCGAAGGCACGCCTAACCCAGTCGGAGTTGGGGAGGTTGATGCCGATGGCGGTGGAGGGATAGAGGTCGCCGCCGAGGATGGCTGCCGTGATGACCTTGGCCGATACGCCCTTTACCTCAGGCTTCTTAAACTGCGGGGCAACGGGCGAATGGTCCTCAAACCACTGGGCATTGGCCGAGAGCTTGGTGGTGCGCTCGGTGGCGGCAAGATCCTTGAAGTTGACAATGGCCTCCCACGAAGCCTTCATACCGAGGGGGTCGCCATAGCTCTCAGTGAAGTAGTTGGTAAAGTCCACGAGGCCGGCCGTCTCGCGCAGCCAGTGGATGGAGTAGTCGTCGAAGGTGCGGAGATCGCCCGTGCGATAGGTCTCTACGAGGAGGTCGATGACGCGCTGCTGAGCCTCGTTGTCGGCATAGGGGCGGGCCTTGAGGAGGCAGTCGACGATGTGCTCGATGGCCTGGGTATACATGCTCCCCACGCGCCATACGCGCTCGGTGAGCTGGCCGTAGTCGTCGCGCTCGAGGCGGCTGTTCATGCCCATCATGATGGGGCGCGGGTCGTTGGCCGGCTTGCGCTGGGCATAAAAGGTCTCGGCCTCCTCCTGCGTGATGCCAGGGGCGTAATAGTTTTCGGCTGAGGTGAGGATAAGGTCATCGCCGTCTTTCTGGTTGACACGCATGGGCATCACCGTGGGGTCGAAGATGACGGGGAAGAGTTCGTCACAGAGCTGGTCGACGGTTTGCCCCTTGGCAAGCGGCAGTCCGGCATTGACGGGGAGGGCCTTGACGGCCGTGCGCAGGGCGTTCTCCGTCATGTTGGGGGAGAACTTCTCGCAGCCGTAGTGGTGGTGGATGCCGGAGGAGAACCATACGCGGCGGAGGTAGGTGGTCAGTTCGCCATAGAAGGCGTCTTTCTTATCACCCTGGTAGTGGGTGTAGACGGCCTCGAGGAGCCGGCGGATGCGGAGGTTGTAGCGACCGTTCTGATCGAAGAGGATGTCGCGGCCCCAGAGGGCGGCCTCGGAGAGATAATAGATATAGGTCTTCTCTTTGAGGGTGAGGCGATCGAAGCCGGCTACCTTATAGCGGAGCATCTGGATGTCGGCAAAGCTGATGTCGGTGTAGGCGAAGGGAGCCTCAGCCTTGTCTTTGGCGGAAGCGGCACCCTCGGCCGCAACGGCCGGCGAGGCCATGAGACTGGAACCAGCGAGGAGCATGACGGTAAGGAAATGTTTCATTGAGGGGTTAGTGTATGTGAAGGTACAGGACGCAGCGGCGCCTTGATCCACTGCAAAGGTAATTTTTTTTGACGAAAAGGCGGCCTCACCGCCACTCGCTCCGGAGCGCTACGCGCAATATCGGGGCGAAACGGGGGCCTCATCGGGGGAATTGATTTACCTTTGCTTACTATTATCCGCCCCAAGAGGCGAAACGGAAGCTACGGACGTGCCCCGCACGCACCTCTTTTCTCTACTTACAAGCATGGACTCTCCCACCGACCTCCACGAACAGCAGCGCCTGATCAAGCGCGCCCTCCACGCCATGATGAACGGCCCCGTCAGCGCCTCGATGCGTGAGAAGGGCCTGACCTATAAGGTCAACTTCGGCGTCGAACTGCCGCGCCTGCAGGCTTACGCTCAGGAGCTCCCGCACACCTACGAACTGGCGGCCACGCTCTGGAAGGAGGACATCCGCGAGTGCCGCCTGCTGGCGGGCATGCTTATGCCGCCCGAACGGATGGACGCCGATCTGGCGGATCTCTGGGTGGAGCAGATGCGCTTCAGCGAGGAGGCCGAAAACACGGTGATGCACCTCTTCACCCGCTGCCCATGGGCTGCGGGGAAGGCCTTTGAGTGGATCGCCTCAGACGATGCCATGCACCAGCAGTGCGGCTACCTCATCCTCGCACGCCTCTTTATGAAGGGGATGCGCCCCTCAGAGCGCGACGAGGTCGAGCTCCTCGACCAGGTGGAGGCCACGCTGGCCGACACGACGGCTCCCCACGCCGTGCGCCAGGCGGCCCACAAGGCGCTGATGAAGTGGATGGACCTCGGCGAGGACGAAGCCCGACGTGGCGACGCCCTGCTCGACCGCCTCGGCCTGTAATGCGCCGCAAAGCTGCATTGACCGCAAAGACGGGCAGCAAGCGCCTACACCATCCCCACCCTACGAACCATTCTCTCTAAGCCCGGGACAAACCCCAACCCTCACCCAATAGCCAACCCTCTCACTCACTATGCAAGCCTTACGATTTACCCCGCTGCTCAAGACGATGCTTTGGGGCGGTGAAGCGGTGACGCGCATCAAGCACCTCACCGACGCACCGCTACACGTCGGCGAGAGTTGGGAGATTTCGGCCGTGCCGGGCAGCGAGACGCCAGTCAGCGAGGGACCGCTCAAAGGGCTCATTCTCCCCGAACTTATCGAGCGCTATGGCGCCGACCTCATCGGCCGACACAACTTCGAGCACTATGGCACACGCTTCCCACTACTCATCAAATTTATCTCAGCGGCCAAAGACCTGAGCGTACAGGTGCATCCCGGTGACGAGATGGCCCGCCGCATGGGCCACCCCTTCGGCAAAACGGAGATGTGGTATGTCGTAGACGCCGCCCCGGGAGCACAGCTCTCGCTGGGCTTCAACGCCGACTTCTCCGCCGAGGGCTACACCCGCAGCCTCAGCGACGGCACCTTTATGGACCACGTGAGCCGACACGACTCCCATGCTGGCGATGTGTTTAGCGTGCCGGCGGGCCGCGTCCACAGCATCGGTGCGGGCAATCTGCTCATCGAGGTGCAGCAGTCGAGCGACGACACCTTCCGCATCTACGACTTTGACCGCGTCGACAAGGACGGCCACAAGCGCACGCTCCACATTGACCAGGCCTGCGAGGCGCTTGACTACAAGGCGCTCAGCGACTACCGCACGCACTATACCCCGACGCCCAACCAGGCTGTCCCCCTGCTCTCCGACCCGCACTTTACCACCCGTCTCTACGAACTAGACCGCCCCGTGACGGCCGACTACGCGGCACTCGACTCCTTCGTCATCCTCATAGCCTTCAGCGGGAGCGCCCGTCTGACCTATGACGAAGGGGAGCTCACCCTGCGCGCCGGCGAGACGGTGCTCTTCCCCGCCACGACACAGCACGTCACCATGACGCCCGAACCGGGCGAGGCCTTCAAAGCGCTGGAGACGTATTGCTGATCATTTTTTCCTGGGAGGCGTTGACATAACGTTTCCCTTTTCCCTTTTAAATAAATACGCCTATGCCCGTCACCATCAAGAGCATCAAGGGCTATTACTTCCTTGACGCCTGGGTCATGGCCAACATTCTGCAGCTCGCTACGCTGGAATATTGCCGCGAACAGCTTGACCGGACCATCGACCCTTGCGGGCGGTTGTTTGACCAGATGACGATGGCCGCACGCTCCGTGACGGCCAACATTGCCGAAGGGTTGTCGCGCCATCAGACGTCGCGTGAGACGGAGATGCGCCTGACCGATGTGGCACGGGCCAGCATGTGCGAGCTGCTGGGGGATTACCACTTCCTCTCCATGAGCCTCAACATCGAGCCCTGGGCCAGAGACTCCGAGCCGGCACAAGCACTCGCGGCCCTCACGCTCGACCGCCCGGTCTATACGGACGATTGGCAGCGCGAAGCCTGGCTGCACATCATGGCGCAGAAGAAGAAGTTTGACCCATGGATGCGCCACGACCGCCACGCGGTGCGCCTCAACGCCCTCATGCAGCTCTGCAACCGCGAAATCATGATGCTTGAGAAGCTCATCAGCGCGCAGCTCTCCGCCTTCAAGACCGAAGGGGGCTTTGCCGAGAATCTCACAGGCGAACGCCTCCAGCACATCCAGCAAACCGCCGCCACCGAAGGCGCACCACCCTGCCCGCTCTGCGGCAAACCCATGGTGCGTCGCATGGCCAAGCGGGGCCGCAACCAGGGCCAGGAGTTCTGGAGCTGCTCCGCCTATCCCGAATGCAGAGGGACGCGCTCGATCAGCTAGAGAGACGAGCGGGGCGGCGCCCCCACCGGGCTCGTCCCCCACTTCTCAAGAGATCTTCCCCACTTCCCGAAAGATCGTTATAACGTAATCACGTTATAACGTTATAACGAGCTCACGTGGCGATCTAGCCCACCGGTGATTCCCCATCGTCTCCCGATCCCCCCAAAAAACAAGGCCGCCCGCCACGAGCGCTTCAGCGCTCGCGGCGGGCGGTTTATTCTATACATCAGCCAGTCTGCCTAGCCCGGCTTTATCTTAAAGCCTGTCTTCAGCCCGGCCTCCCCCCTGCTTGACAGTCTCGAGATGGATGCGGTCGAAGGCGTCGTCCCAGTCCTTCCAGACGGGTTCTACGCCCATCTTCTTGAGGCCCTCGACGACGGCGGGAACGGAGCGGGGGTCGCTCACCTCAAACTGCTCCAGGGCATCGGGGTGGGTGGCATAGCCGCCCGGCTCCGTGCGCGAACCGGCCGACATCGTCGTCACGCCGAGCGTGGCCATGTGGTCGCGGAAGTCGGCCCGCTCACGCGTGCTGTAAGAGATGTCGACGTCATGGTCGAAGATGCGCATGGCGAAGGTGAGCTGCGCCAGCTCGCGGTCGCTCATGATGCAGTTGGGCTGGAAACCGCCGTTCTCCGCCGGACACATGCGGGGGAAGTTGACACTGTACTTCGTGCGCCAATAATGTTTCTGCAGGTAGCGCAGATGATAGGCCATCATCGTGAGGTCGGTGCGCCAGTCGGGGTCGAGGCCGATCAGCACGCCCATACCGATGGAGTGGACACCGGCCTGGCCCATGCGGTCGAAGCCGTTGACGCGCCACTCAAACTTCGACTTCATGCCGCGCGGGTGGAACGTCTTGTAGTTCTCGCGGTGGTAGGTCTCCTGGAAGCAGATCACGCCGTTGAGCCCGTGGCGCACCAGTTCGGCATACTCCTCCGCGCTGAGCGGCATCACCTCGATCTTGAGGTTTGAGAAGTAGGGCTTCGCCAGGTCGAGGGCCTTGGCCAGATAGGGCACACCGGCCTTGGCGGGATTCTCGGCCGTGACGATCAGCAGGTTTTCGAAGGGGCCCAGCTTCTTGATAGCCTTATATTCATCGACCATCTCCTCGGGGGTGAGGATGGTGCGGCGCATCTTGTTGGCCACGTGGAAGCCGCAGTAGACGCACGAGTTGGTGCACGAGTTGGTGATGTAGAGGGGGATAAACATGGAGACCGTGTGGCCAAAGCGCTCCTCGGTGTAGCGGCGCGAGAGGGCAGCCATCTGCTCGAGGAAGGGCTCGGCGGCCGGCGAGATGAGCGCCATGAAGTCGTCGACATCGCAGCGCTCCTTCTGCAGGGCGCGCACCACGTCGCGCTCCGTCTTGGCGGCGATGGCGGCTGTCGTGGCGTCCCAGTCTATATGAAGAAGTTCGTCTGAAAACATTCTTATACCTATTATCTATAGTCTATGTAGTCGGGACCAGCGGCCTTAGTCGAGGAATGCCGTAAGGGGCGAGCTGGCCGAAGCCTCAAAGGTATGGACTTTGGCCGCCAGTCCGGCCTCATAGCCTTCACGCCCAGCCTCGACGGCCTTGCGGAAGGCACGGGCCATGGCGGCGGGCTGCCCGGCCACGGCGATGGCCGTGTTGACCAGTACGGCACTGGCACCCATCTCCATCGCCTCGGCAGCGTGGCTCGGGGCACCGATACCGGCATCGACTACCACGGGCACATTGGCCTCCTCGATGATGATGCGCAGGAAGTCGCGCGTCTGCAGGCCGCAGTTGGTGCCGATCGGGGCACCGAGGGGCATCACGGCAGCGGCGCCGACCTCCTCAAGATGCTTGCAGAGCGTGGGGTCAGCCTGACAGTAGGGGAGCACGATGAAGCCCTCCTTGACCAAGCGCTCCGTGGCGGCTAGCGTCTCCGTGCTGTCAGGCAGCAAGTAGCGCGGATCGGGGTGGATCTCGAGCTTGAGCCAGTTGGTGCCAAAGGCCTCACGGGCCATCTTGGCGGCGAAGACGGCCTCATCGGCCGTGCGCACGCCCGACGTGTTGGGCAGGAGCTGGATCGTGCCGTCCTGCGGGATGTGGCGCATCATGTCGTCATCGGCTGCGCCCAGTTCGACACGCTTCATGGCCACGGTGACCATCTCCGTGCCCGAGGCGAGGATGGCCTCCTCCATTTCCTGGTTGCTGCGGAACTTTCCCGTTCCGACAAAGAGCCGGGAGGAGAACTCTCGCCCGGCTATCGTAAGCTTAGCGTTCATTTGTTGTGTGGACTAAGATCGTATGTGTGTGTGTTGTAATAACGTGGGCAAGTCCCTTGCGGGACGAAGGGCTGCGCCTCGGGCGGCCTGGCGAAGTAGCTGCCGCCGCGCCGGTGCACCCCTCTCCTACCCGCCCGAAGCGGCACGGATCACGATGAGCTGCAAGCCCTCGGTCAGCGCATAGTCGGCCCATGTGGTGCGCGGCACCATCTCCTCGCCCACGGCCACGGCCACGCCCGTGGCGGGCAGCCCCAGCTCATCGGCCAGCGCGGCCAGCGTGGCGGCCTCGGTCTGGTGTTCCTTGTTGTTGATAATTACCTTCATTGTGTGGTGAATGGTTAAGCAATAGCGGCGGCACGACCCGACGGCGGCGAGGATATCTCTCTAAACGAAAAAAGCCCCGACACCCGCAGCGTAATAATGTCGTGCCGTCGCTCACCGTGGGGGAGCAGAGCGGGCAGGCATTGTCAACTATCGTGTGCCGAGCCTCATCGGAGTGTGCTCACATGTGTGGATAGCAATGCCTACGGCAGCATGATCTGCGTCAGGTCCTAAGGGTATGATCTCAGCCGCGCCCCTCGGGCCGGCACCCCTTTGCCTTCTGAGGGGCAAAAGTAATAAGGCCTGCGGAATAGGGCAAGCCCCTCCGCACATTCTTACGCCGCCCCTGCCCCTCCCTACGGGAAAAAACCGCCCTAAGGAAACTTTTCGATTCTTGCCTACACCCTGCCACCAACCACTCTGAGCGCACTGACAATCAACATCTTTTTGGTGTAGGCAACCGGTCCTTTGCTGCCACCTCGCTGCCACCTCTCTGCCACCACTTCCGCCCCCGGCCTGCACCCGATAAGGCACAACCGGCTCAGGCTTGACACCAGCAAGGAAGCCCTAAGGTGACAAGCTGATAAGGCCTGGTGTAGGCAGTGGCAGCCAGGTGGCAGCAACGGACATGCCGGCTACACCTAAAAAGCATTGATCTACAGCACCTCCGGATGGGTTAGTGGCAGAGTGTAGGCGAGAATCGGAAATTACCCGTATATAGCCCCGACGAGACACTATCCGCGCCAAACTACATGCCGTCACGTCGCGACGAGCCGCCTTCCCGTCATGCTGTCATGGCTACTTGTGCGGAGGTCAAACCCCAGCCCTAAGCGGAGCATTTAGTCATTATTTCCATAAGCATCTTTTTCCTTCTTCTTCTCTTCGAGAAGAAGAAGGAAAAAGATATCGCAGGAAACTCCAATAAATATCACATGCAAAATTCCCCGATTCCATCCCCATTTCATCCGACCTGTAAAGATAGGCTTCACAGGTCAAGGACATTCACACCAAGGAAAGGCTGAAATGGCACGGATCTTGCTAATATTCAATCATTCAACAAACCATAATACTATGGGAATGATTATAAATTTAAGTACACCCACCTCAATGGATTTGATTGTCGATCGAAGATCCATTTCGCAGGAAACCGGAGAGAGATGGACTCAGCCGGTCATTGCACAGCCCGACCTGTTCGGCGAAGTGCACTACCTGCCTGTTCCGCCCAGAAAGAAGCCTGAAGCTTCTCCTACCCTACGCACTCAGGAGACACGCCCTCCGCTGGTGGCAGCCAAGAATCCAAAGGCCGCAACCTACCTCAACATGCATCTAGTACCGATAAATTGGCGCACGGAGGGCATCGAGGAATTTCCCTGCCTGCTACCTTACCGAGGGCCTTTACCTCTGGATATTTCGGGGATGGATGAGCGCATTCCGTCACAAGCAGGCATAATGGGTATGCACGGTTTCTGCTATGACCACATCCTCATCCAGAAGTGGCACCACATGGAGCGTGTGGTCAGCAAGGCCAGGCATTATGCTTGCGCCTTTGGTCCTCAGTTTTCCGTCTTGATGGACGGGAGGCGATGCGATGCGGTAGAAGCCGTGCGCAAAAGCCGCATCGCAACGCTTTATATGCAGTTGACCGGTATCCCAACCATCCAGACCGTGTCGATCACCAGCGTACGCTTCCACGCCTTTGCTTATGACGGACTGGCACCCAATACCGTGACCGCCATCGGGAATATGTGCGTACTCCGCACCCCACAGGAGCGCAAGCTATACCGCATCGGCGTAGAAGAGCTTATCAGGCGCAAGTCGCCTAGCCTCCTTATTGTCGTAGGCAATAGGCTTGACTTTAAGATCGACATACCTGTCATATATTACAAAAGTAGAATCCAAAAACTCAGAGATCATGATTATCAATAAGAGCGACTACCCCGACGTCTTCTACCCCAACGACGAGCTTCCCGAGGAAGACATCGCCCTGTTCAACCGCGTCCTTTCGTCAGACATCACTGGCAAGGAACGGGAGTTCTTCGAGAAGATGCACGAGAAGGAGACGGGCGAGTT